>MKSW01000033.1:521751-525731 GCA_001897425.1 Actinobacteria bacterium 69-20
CGGTGCAGCGCACCCAGCGTCGCGATGGTGGCGGCATAGTCCACGTGCGCACCTGCGCCGAGAGGGAAGTTGCCACCCATCATCGTCAGCATCATCGTGGACTGCGAGTCCAACCACGGCGCGAACCGCGGGTCGGTGGCCAGCGTCGGCCCGCACCCCCTGCCACAGACCGCTTCCAGCGCGGTCAGAGTGGGCGTGACGAACACCCCCCGGCCGGCGAGTGCGTTCGCGAAGCCAGTTCCGGGGTCGGCGTCCACCGGCAGATGAGCCAGCCCATCAGCGCCGGATCGGACGGCCAGATCTGCGGCTGCGGCATCCAGCGTGTGCACCACGGCCAGCAGGCCGTGCCAATGCGCGGCCGCGACCAGCGCGCGCACCGTGTCGGGCGACAGACTGGGGTGGGGATAACCCAACACCCGTCCGTCATCGATGATGATCTTCAGATAGTCCGAGCCATCGGCCAGTCGAGCGGTGACGAACTCCTCGGCCCGGCCCGGATCCTCGATGGTGGGAAACGCGCGGTAGATCCCGCGCGCGACCAGTCCGGTCGGGTGACCGCCCGGCGCGGTCGCGCCGGTGCCCGCCGACCGCAGATCGGCAAGGTCATCGCGGGCGGCCGCCTCCCGCTTCAGCGTGGCGACCAGCACCGGGTCGGCGAACATGTCCAACTCGGTGGTCACCCCGAACACCGCCGCCTGCCCCAGGCTGCCCGCGAACACGTGCGTGTGCGCATCGATCAGCCCGGGCAGGATCGTCATGCCGGTGGTATCGATCACCACCGCACGCTGCGGCACCTCAACAGCCTCGCCCACCGCGGCGATCACCCCGCTGGCCACCGCCACCGTCAGCGCAGCCACCCGTTCACCGTCGAAGACCCGTCCGCCCCGAAACACCGTCACACCGGCATCCGACGCCACCACGACCTCCAGCCAGTCACCGACCAACCCCGCGCATAGCAATCATCCTCCGCCGGCCGGGCCGTCGGGTCGGCGTGGAGCCAGGTCTGCCGATCGAGGGCGCCGACCTCGCCCGCCAACTGAAAACCCGCGGTCGGCAAGCACTCCGGCAACTCGACGAGGGCCTGGCGGGCTACGGCGTCAAACCGGCTCGCCGCAGGTAACCCGACCTCGTGACGTCGCCGTCGTCAGGCTGTTGGCTCTTCGGGTTATTCGCGCACATTCGGTCGGTCGAGTGCCCACAGCCAGGTCCCGTCCGGCTGGCGACGGGCAACCTCGGCTGTCGCGCCCCCGCCGACGAGTCGCGTGCAGGTCAGCGCCAGGCCGTCATATTGCAGGGCCGGGAGCTGCTCGCCCGGCTGGAACGTCGGGCGGCTCGCCAACGGCTCGCCGTAGAAGCGGCGGATCGCGTCGTGGCCGACGGCGACGCGGTTGCCGGGCAGGGCGAGGACGGCCCCCGGCTCGTAGAGGGCGACCACGCCGTCGAGATCCCCGGCGTTGACGCGATCGATGAGCAGTCGGGCTAGGTCCTCCGGCTCAGCGGCGCGCGCCACGCCCGCGTCGCCGTTCTGATCGTCCACGACATCAGTGTCCCTCGCGGTGCCCGGGCCAACGCCCCGCCGCTCATGGCACGCTTGTGGCATGGGCAGAACACAGCTCAACACCACGGTGGACGCCGCTCTGCTCCGGGGCGCGTGGGAATCGAAGCCGGGGTCCACCGACGCGGCAATGATCGACGAAGCGCTGCGGGCGCTGATGGCTCGCCACCGCTCGGCCGAGGTCGACGCGAGCTATGCCGCGTACGACGAGCACCCGCTCGACAAGCCGGACGAGTGGGGCGACCTCGCCTCCTTCCGCGAAGCAGTCGCGCGATTATGACGGCGCTGCCGGCCCGTGGCGAAGTCTGGTGGTGCGAAATGCCCGAGATCGGTCGCCGACCGGTGGCCGTCCTCTCGCGCGACGCGGTGATCCCGCAATGATCCTGCGGCGCTGACGGAAAGTCGGCGTGTGGGAGTTGATCTCGGTTACGATGACCGGATGACATCGAGATGAGCGCTCCCGCCTGCCCCGCTGCCGCGACGACCGACACTCGTTGCCGCCCCGGCGTTCTCGATGATCGGATTCCGCATGGCTGATTCACACCCTCGGTTCGTGGTACGCCCGTACGACGACGCCGACGAACAGAGCTGGGTGCGTTGCCGCGCCCTGTCCTTCCTGTACACCCAGTACTACGACGACGTCAAACCGCGTCGACCAACCTTGGCTGAGCCGGCGATCGCGCTCGTGGCCACCCGACCTGGACCGCAAGGTGAGGTCATCGGCATCCTCGACGTAGTGATCGATGGCAGCACCGCCACCATCGACACGGTCGCTACCCACCCCGATCACCAAGGGGCCGGGATCGCAACCAGCCTCCTACGCGCGGCTATTCGATCGTTGGCGGACCGCGGCATCGTCACGCTCGACGCGTGGACACGAGAGGATGTCCCAGCCAACAACTGGTATCGCCGGAACGGCTTCACCGAGAACTTCAGCTACCTGCATGCGTACCTCGGCGACGGCGACGACCCGGCTGGCTTCAGCACCCCCGAGGGCCTGAGCCTGCCGGTCACAGCGTTCGTCCACGGCGCTATAGAACACGAGACACAGCTCAGAGCCCGCTACCAGCGCACCTACACCTGCCGCCAGTACATCCGACCGATCCACATCAACCAGCACCCGACGTAACGAGTTCGCTGCGGATTCCGTCATCGGGTGCACCGTGAGTTGTCGACTCGGACGTCGACTGATCATGGCGCTATGTTCGATGGCATGGCCGCTCGAACCAGCACTATCCGAGTGAGCCGCGCGGCCCGTGACGCGCTAGCGGCCCAAGCCCGCGAGCGCGGCGTTTCGTTGTCGGCACTGCTCGCCGAGGTCGCCGACGAACGGCACCGCGAAGCGATGTGGCGGTCCGAACGCGAGGCCAGCAACCTCGATCTAGAGGATCCCGACGTGCAGGCCGAGCTGGACGACTGGGAATCAACAGTCGGCGACAGCATTGGCTGATTCACCCCGCCGAGGAGAGGTCTGGCTCGTCGCGCTGGGCGCAGGCCGCGAGGGCGAACCGGGAAAGACCCGCCCCGCGGTTGTGGTGTCGAGCGACCATCTGACGACAGGCGCACCCGACGAGTTGGTCATCGTCGTCCCTGTGCCAAGCTCACGAGCCCCATCGGCACCGCGCATCGAGATGGGGCCAGAGGCCGGACTCGAACGGCCGAGTCGCGCCATCTGCCGAGCGGTCAGGGCCGTCGTGGCATCGCGGCTGGTGCGCCGGATCGGCCACGTCGATCAAGCCACGATGGAACAAGTCCAGGACGCGCTCACCATGATCTTGGAGCTCGGCAGTAAGCCCAACACCGGCTGACGATCAGCTACCTCAGACCCGCGCCGGGTCGCTGGGGCCGAATCGCCGGGGCGGCATCGACCTCGCCGGAGATGATGCCCAGGTCGTCAGGTCGGCATGGGGCCGGGTCTGCCGAATGCGGGCGCGGCTCCGCCTGGCTGGGGGTCGGCACAATGGACGGATGCGCAAATTGCTGGTGGCGCTGCTGGTGCTCGCCGTCGTCCTGATCGGCGCGGATGTCGGCGGCCGGGTGTATGCCGAGGATCAGGCCGATGCCGCGCTCGCGCAGCACCTGCCCGGCCCAGCCGACCCCGCGGTGAGTATCCACGGTTTCTCGTTCCTGCTGCAGGCACTGCCCGGCCGCTACTCGCACGTCACAATCAGCAGCAACGACCTGAGTTCCGGCCCCCTCCAGCACGTCGCGGCCGAGGCCGATCTCTATGACGTCAGCTACCCGCTGCGCAGCGCGATCAGTGGGACCGTCGACGGCCTGACGATCGGGCGCGCCCAACTGCGGTTGACCGTCCCCGCAACGGATCTCGGGTCGGTGCTGGGGGTGCCGAACCTGACGCTCTCGTCCACCGCCGGAACCGCGATCCGGCTGCACACGTCGGTGACGGTGGCCGGCGAGACGGTCC
>MKSW01000033.1:525775-679444 GCA_001897425.1 Actinobacteria bacterium 69-20
ACCTCCGCGCGGACCAGATCAGCCTCACGTCCTGACGGGATCGCTTCCGGCGACTTCAGATCCGGTCGAATGCTGAGGCGTAGTGGAAGGTACCCGCCGTCATACTCGACCAGACGGTCAACCGGCGGATCTGAAAATGGGGCGCCCACTCGGGATTCGGCGGATCCACGCCGACCGAGGTCGCCAGTTCGAAGCCGAAGCGCCGGTAGTCGCCGGGGTCGCCCAGCAGGCAGACGGCGGGTTCGCCGAGCGCACCCGCGGCGCCGAGCGCGGCGTGCATGAGCGCGGAGCCGACGCCACGGCGCTGGTGCCCGACCAGCACGCCCAGCGGACCCAGGCCGAGCGAGACCTGCTCACCGATGTGGGCGCGGCTGCACGCGACGTGCCCGACGATCGTCCCGTTGACGACGGCGACCAGAGACAGCTCGGGAAGGAGGTCACCGTCGCCGCGCAGCCAATCGACCAGGTGCGCCTCCGGTGCGACGTCGACCCCGGGGCGAGCGAACGCCGCGGCGTGCACGGCGAAGATCGCCGCCCGGTCCCCGGGCAACTCGCGGCGCACGATCACGCGAACAGCATCCACCGCCCAGGCGGGCCGAACAAGCCGGACGACAAAGCCGGCGGGACCGCACGCGACGACACGACGTTGGTGCCCAAGAGGTTTTACAGCTCCGCGGTTCGCGCGGTCAGGCCGAGACGCGCGGGCTCGAACTGGATGTCGAAGCCCTCGTCCACGCTCAGCAGATCGATGATGGTCACCGGCTCACGTTCGAGAAAGCTGACGATCACCGCGCGCGCCTCCGCTTCGACCGATCGATGACGCCGCTCGGCTCGCGCGCGAAGCGCGGCCTTGGTCCCGGCGGGAAGGTTGCGGATCAGAATTTGCTCCAGGTGACCTCCTCCGATGTCGCATTAGTGAGATTACGCGTCTGGAGGTCGAGATCCGCTCAGTCGGACTGAACCCTGATGCGAGGGCGCTTGCTGAGTGTCGAGCCATCGCGATCGCTCCGATGGTGGTCGACCGTGGCCATCGACTGTGGGACGACCTGCGTGGGCTCGAACGCACCCACGAGGTGACGGCGGAGGTGGCCGAGAGCGGCACGATCCACGTCACCTTCACGCGATAGGACACGTGCATGACGACCGCCCGCCGCCTCGCCCGGGCCGGGAGTGGAGCGTCCGCTCAAGGATCGGCTACCGGAATGCTGCGATCATCGTCCGTGTAGTTCGAGGTCGAGGTGTTCTTGCCAGGCCCGTAGGGACGGGGAGATGGTGCGGTTGCGTACTCGGATCATTCCGATCGGCGGGTGCTTCGGTGCGGCCTTGAGACGGCGGATGCCGATGGGTGGGCCATCGGCGGTGGCGGCTGATCGCGCCAGGATCGCAACGCCGAGGCCTGCGGCAACCAGCCCGCGAATTCCGATCGGGTCCGGGGCTTCGAACTGGATGCGCGGGGTGAATCCCTCGGCGGCCGCTGCGCGGGTCAGGATCGCGTTCAGGCCGCTTCCGGCGGGCAAGCAGACGAATGGCTCGTCACGGTGTGCGACCAGCGTATCGGCGTTGGCCATGGTCGACACCTGGTCCGGCGGAGTGATCAGGACGAGCGTTTCGTCGACGAGGCGGCGCGCCGAGTACCGGTCGGCGAGATCGTCGTGGATGGGTCCGAGGACGATGTCGACCTCGCCGGCGTCGAGCACATGCAGCAGTTCGGCGATCAAGCCGGTGCGCACGGTGACGGCGAGTTCGGGATAACGGCGGTGGAACCCGGCGAGGGCTGCCGGCAGGTCCAGCGAACCGAGCACCGGCGTCACTCCGATCCGCAGCTGTCCACGCAGCACCGCGTCAAGCCGGTCGAGGTCAGCGCGAGCACGGTCGAGTTCGGCGAGTACCGCACGGACCCGGGTGAGCAGCAGTTCCCCGGCGTGGGTCAGTGTGACGCGGCGGGTGGTGCGCTCGAACAGCTTGGTCCCCAGCTCGCGTTCGAGGTTGCGAATCTGCGCGGATACGGCGGGTTGGGCGATGCGTAGTCGGTCGGCCGCGGGGGTGAACCCGCCACAGCGGGCGACGGCCTCGAAGTAGATCAGCTGCCGAAGCTCCATCGATTCATCGTGCAACGTTCTAGATGTCAGCGCAAAGCGGTCTTGGACTTATCGGTTGGTGGGCACGCACAGTGGACCCATGGAGCAACGCCACCTCGGAACCCTGACCACCTCGGCCCTCGGGCTGGGTTGCATGGGTCTGTCCCAGGGCTACGGCCCGCCCGATGACAAGCAATCCATTCGGGTCATCCATCAAGCTCTCGATGCCGGCATGACGATGCTGGACACGGCGATGAGCTATGGCCGTGGCCACAACGAACACCTCGTCGGCCGGGCGATCGCCGGTCGCCGTGACCAGGCCACGCTAGCCACCAAGTTCGGCATCGTGCGCCACGCCGACGGCGTACAGGTCGACGCCCGACCCGAGCGGGTGCGCTCAGACTGCGACGCCTCGCTGGCCCGCCTCGGCACCGACGTCATCGACCTGTACTACCTGCACCGCGCCGACCCGCAGGTGCCGATCGGCGAAACCGTCGCCGCGATGGCCGAGCTCGTCGAAGCCGGAAAAGTACGCCACCTCGGTCTGTCCGAAGTCACCGTCGACCAGCTTCAGCAGGCCGTAGCCGTCCACCCGATCACCGCGGTGCAGATCGAATGGTCGCTGTTGTGGCGCGAACCCGAAACCGACCTGGTGCCCATCGCCCGCCACCACGGGGTCGGCATCGTCGCCTACAGCCCGCTCGGCCGCGGTTTGCTCACGGCCACCCTGACCGAGGCAGACATCGCCGCCAGCGATTTCCGCCGCAGCGACGCCCGCTTCCACGGCGTCGACCTCGCCGCCAACCAGCGTCAGGTCGCCGCGCTGACCCAACAGGCAGAGGCACGCAGTATCACGCCCGGACAGCTGGCGCTGGCCTGGCTACTCGCACAAGGATCCGACGTCGTGCCCATTCCCGGTACACGCAACCCAGATCGGATCAGCGAGAACGCGGCAGCCGCGGACCTGACACTGACCGCCGCCGAACTCGCCGAACTCGAGCGCGCCATGCCCCGCTCGGCCTGGTCAGGACAACGGACCTCCTTCGCCGTCCCGGTGACCACCAGGAAAACCGCATGAGCGGCCGTCGCCGGAGTCCGACCGAAACCGTGCAGATCGAGGTCCCCCCGAAGCAGCCGACAACGCCTGGAACGCCCTCACCCGCTTCCTTGCCCAACGCGGCCCGGCCCACCCATGACGATCGTGTGCCGTAGCGGAACGTCATGCGGCACAGCCTGCGACAGCTGAGCAGGCCATCCTCGCAGCGTGGCGCCACGGCGCCGATCGGCGCGGTTCGCGCATGACGTCGAGCACAAGGCCATGCAACTTCAGTGAGATCTCGATACCCCGGGCGGTGGGTCGGCGGGACGGTCTTGCGTTGGTGTGCCCGCCGCCGAAGCCGGGACAGCCGGCCGCGGCGAGGCACGCGGCCTATCCGAACGCAGCGATGTCGATCTTCTTCATCTGCATGAGCTTCGGGTAGGCGCCCGGCTTGGCCATCAGGTCTCCCAGCGCGGCGGGCACGATCTGCCAGGAGACGCCGTATCGGTCGACCAGCCAGCCGCACTGCTCGGCGGCGGGCACCGCGGAGAGCGCGTCCCAGAGCCGGTCGATCTCGCCCTGGTCGGCGCAGCGAACCATGAAGGACACGCCGGGGTTGAACGTGAAGTCGTGGCCGGCGGAGTCCATCGCGGAAAACCACTGCCCGGCCAACTGGAAGTCGGCGAACATGACTTCACCCGCGACGGGCCCGGCCGTGTCCGGCTGGTGAACCATGGTGCCCACCGCGCCGTTGAAAAGCGACGTGTATCTGTCGATCGCCTCGGCCGCGCGGCCCTGGTTGGTCTGGCCGAACAGCAGCGATGGCGTGATGAAGGGCCGCCGATCCCCGGCCGGGTCGGTGAGCATCAGCTGCCACGAGACGCCGTACCGGTCGGCGATCCAGCCGTAGTGCGGGCTGAACGGATATGACGCGAGCGGCATCAACGCGGTACCCCCGTCGGACAGCGCCGCCCACAGGCGATCCAGGTGCTGCTTCGCGTCCGGGTCGACGGACGGGTCGAAGTTCAGCAGGAACGAGATCGACGGATTGACCTGGAACTCCGGTCCCGCATTGATGCCGGTGAACTCGTAGCCGGCCAGCTCGAACTGCACGACCAGCGGTTGGCCGGCCATCTCCGCCTGAAAATCGGGCAGGCCTTCGGTCGGGTAACGCTGAATGTCGATGATCCGCCCGGAGGGGAAGACCGAGGTGTAGAACTCGGCGGCCTGCTGTGCGGTGTGGTCGAACCAGATGCACGGCACGATGGATTGCATGGCGGTTTTCCTTACGGTCGGGCCGGACTGCCGGCTGCCGCAGCCGATGTGCGCGCGATGCTATCGCGTACGGCGGGCACCGGTCATGCGGCGGCGATGTTGACCAACCAGTTGATGCCGAACTTGTCGACGCACATGCCGAACGTGTCGCCCCACTGCGCCACGTCCAGTGGCATCGTGACCTGGCCGCCGTCGCACAGCGCCGTCCAGTAGCGGCGCAGCGTCTCCCCGTCTGCGGCGGCACCTGTCAACGACACCGAAAACCCTTGAGCCGGAGCGAAATCCATCCTGTTCGGGACGTCCGCGGCCATGATCCGCACGCCGGTCTCGCCGACCAGCGCGGCGTGCATCACCTTGCCCTCCTCGGCCGGGTCGTCGGTGGCGTGGAAGTCGCCGAACGTGCTGACGGTCAGCTCCCCGCCGAAGATCGAGTGGTAGAACTCCATCGCGGCTCGGGCGGTGTCGCGAAAGTTGAGGTACGGGTTCAGTTCGATAGCCATGGCGACCCCCATCGACGGTGAGACTCCATTGTGACGCGTCGTCACCACCGATGAAAGGCCCTCCGCCGACAAGTCGAAGGAGAGTGCGATGTCAGATTCAGATGCCGGTGCGGTGACGCCGGCCGACCGGGTGCGCCCGGATGGTGACGCCGGCGGCACCGAAGCTCCCGCCGATCAGCACGGCGAGAGTGCGAAGTCGGTGGTCGACAAGCTCCTCGGTCGGTTGCCGGCGCTGCTCAGCAGCAAGGCGGTGATCTTCTTCGGGATCTTCCTGTTCTTCTACCTGTTCGTGTTCGCCGGAATCGCGACGCTGCTGGGTCACCCCTCCGCCGTGTCGTCCAACGTCCAGTTGATCCTCGGCAACTACACGAACGTGTCCTCGTCGGTCGGTGCGGGCATCGCCGCCGGCACCGGGGTCGCCCTGGTGAGACGGCAGCGCCGCACCCACGCGATGGCCACGGCCGCCCATCGTGCCGCCGAGGAGGCGCGCGCCTTCGCCGTCGAGACCCATCGCCTGCTGCACCTCGCACATCCCACCGAGGCCGCGCAGCTCGGCCAGGTCGGCGGGCAGCTCGGCGGACAACCCGGCAGCACGCCGCCCGCACCATAGGCCGCCGCGGGCGATGCCCATCGGCCGTCATCGCGGTCGACGGTCGCCGTGCTCAGCGCACCGGCTCGACCCCCGAAACCTCAACCCGCGCAATCACATTGGCGTGCTCGATGATCGGGTCGCCGTGGTAGGAGCCGAGCACCGTCACCGCCGCGGCGTCCATGGCGATGAGCGCGCCGGCCGACACCGGCAGGTTCACCCAGCGCACCGTCAGCGCGCGCGAGATGTGGCCGTGCGCCACCAGCGCCACGTCGCCGCGGCCGGCCAGCGACCGCGCCATGTCCAGCACGCGGTCGGCGCGCCGTGCGACCTGCTCCGGGGATTCCCCGCCCGGGCAGCCGTCGGTGAAGAGGTCCCATGCGGGCCGCTCGCCGCGGATCTGCGCCGTGGTCAAGCCCTCGTAGCGGCCGTAGTCCCACTCGACAAGATCGTTGATGACGGCCGGCGCCGCTCCGAGCCCGGCCAGCTCAGCGGTGCGGCGCGCGCGTCGGCGTGGGCTCACCAGAACGGACCGAGGACCCAGCCCGAGCCCGGCCAGGATCGCGGGGATGCCGCGCGCCTGGCGCTCCCCGACCGCCGTGAGATCGACGTCGGTGACGGAGGTGTGCCGCCCGGACACCGACCATTCGGTCTCGCCGTGCCGGATCAGCGCGATCCGCCCCGCCGGCACGGGTCGGCCGATCCGGTCGTCCGTCCCATCCGACAAGGCCGACCTCCCTCGCCCCGGTGCCCGCTGAAGCCCGCGCGACACACGCCCGCGACCACGCCATCCCGCCGCCGAATAGCGTAGGCCCGCATCGTCGAACCACACGCATTCACCCGCGCAGCGCGACGGAACCGGACGCCCCGGTACTGACGCACGCGACCGCCGAGGGCCGCGCCGTGGTGACCCGGAACATCAAGGACTTCATCAACCTGGATTCGCAATACCGGGCCAACAACTCGACCCACGCGGGGCTTGTCCTCGTGCCGACCAAGACGTTTCCCGAAGACCGCTATTCTCTCGCAGCGTTGGTTCGCGCGCTCGACAAACTGCTCACCCAGGGCGGTCTCGATTCCGGCGCGGTGGTGTTCCTGCAACGATGACGCCGGACAGGACGAGCCCGTGGTGCCCCAGACCAAGCGGACGGTGCAGAACCACCACGCGGGAGAACGTCGTCAACCCTGAAACTTTTCGCCTCGGTGCCCGCTGACGCCTGCGCGACCCGTTCAGTATCCACGGCGGGACGGGCGTCTACCCTGGTCACTGCGGACTTCGTTCCGCAGCCCATTCTCAGAAGCCCATCCCCGAAGCACCCTTGGAAGAAGACCCGCGTGCGCGCTCTGCTCCTGGAAAACATTCATCCCGACGCCGTCACCGTGCTCACGGAGGCCGGGCACGAGGTCCGCACCATGGACCACGCGCTGCAGGCGGCCGACCTGGCATCCGAACTCAGTGACGTAGAGCTGCTCGGCATCCGCTCGGGAACCACCGTCACCGCCGAGATCCTGGACAGCGCACCGAATCTCAAGGCGATCGGGGCGTTCTGCATCGGCACCAACCAGATCGACCTCATCGCCGCCGCCGAACGCGGCATCGCGGTGTTCAATGCGCCCTACTCGAACACGCGCAGCGTGGTGGAGATCGCGCTCGCCGAGATCATCGCGCTCACCCGGCGGCTCACCGTGCAGAACCACGCGATGCACGAGGGGCGCTGGGCGAAATCGGCGTCCGGCGCGCACGAGGTTCGCGGCCGGTCTCTCGGCATCGTGGGCTACGGGAACATCGGCTCGCAGCTCTCGGTGCTGGCCGAGTCGCTCGGCATGACCGTCCACTTCTACGACACCGCCGAGAAGCTCGCCCTGGGCACGGCGAAGAAGTGCCAGACCCTCGACGAACTCCTCGGCCAGTGCGACGTCGTCACCCTGCACGTCGACGGTCGTCCCGGCAACCACGGCTTCTTCGGGGACCGCGAGTTCGCGCAGATGAAGCCGGGCGCCATCTTCCTGAACCTGTCCCGCGGGTTCGTCGTCGACCACACCGCGCTGAAGAAGCATATCGAGTCGAAGCATCTGGCCGGGGCGGCGATCGATGTGTTCCCGAAGGAGCCGAAGAAGAACGGCGACCCGTTCTTGTCCGAGCTCCGCGGCCTGGACAACGTCATCCTCACCCCGCACGTCGGCGGGTCCACAGAGGAGGCGCAGCAACACATCGGCAACTTCGTCGCCGGCAAGCTACGGGACTACGTCGGCCTCGGCCGCACCTCCCTGTCGGTGAACATGCCGCGCCTCGGGCTGGGCAAGACCAAGGACCACACCCGCATCGTGCACATCCACAGGAACGTGCCCGGCGTGCTGGCGACCATCAACGGGCTGCTGGCCGAGCACGGCGTCAACATCGAGTCGCAGCAGCTGGCCACCGCCGGCGATCTCGGCTACGTGGCGACCGACATCATCGGCGCCCCGGCCCCGGAGATCGTCGACAAGCTCGCGTCGATGCCCGAGACGATCCGGCTCAGCGTCCTCGGCTGAGAGCCGAACGTCCCCGCCGCCGAGCGGTGCGATATATCACCACTTCCGCCGGAATTGTCCGCAATTTCGCACCGTTCGGCGCACCGGCCCGGCGGCCGGCGGCGGCAATGGTGCGCGTAAATATGTGAATCATGTGTACTCAAAAACGTGTAATGTGTCCATCCGAATCTGTGTATCACGTCCATCGGTGAGGGCCCATGACACTATCCTCGGCAGCCGGCCGCTACCTGCCGCGGCTCGCGGACCGCCTGCTCGATGACCGGCTTCACGCCATGGGGGCCGTACTCATCGAGGGCGTCAAAGGCTGCGGAAAGACTGCCACGGCCCGCCAGCGTGCAGGGAGCGAAGTTCTCCTCGACATCGACCCGGAGGCGGAACGCCGAGCCGCGATCGACCCACGACTCCTGCTCGACGGAACAACGCCCAGGCTCCTCGATGAGTGGCAGCGCGCCCCGCGGATCTGGGACGCAGTTCGGCGCGCGGTGGATGATCGTGGGCTGTCCGGCCAGTTCATCCTGACCGGCTCGGCGACCCCGAAGGACGACGCGGTCCGCCACTCCGGCGCCGGGCGCTTCGGGACGTTACGCATGCGGACCATGACGCTGACCGAGAAACAGGCGACGACCCCGAGCGTTTCGGTGGCGGACTTGCTCAGTGGGATCGATCCGGCCCCGGCGAACAGCCCCGTGTCTGTGCGGGACTATCTCGACCACATCGCGGTTGGCGGGTGGCCACTGCTGGTCGGTGCCGACCAGCGCGCCGCCCGCACGTATCTGGACGGCTATCTCGACGTCATTGTCGAGCACGACATCGACGACGTGTCCGGAGGATTGCGGAACCCTCGTCTCGTTCGACGATTCCTGCATGCGTACGCCCAGATGGTCGCCCAGACCGCGAACCTCAGCACGATCATGAAACGGGCTCGCGATGAAGTCGACGACGAGGCGGACGTGCCCTCCCGCCACACCGCAGAGGTCTACCTCGACGCATTGTCGCGCATGTCGATCGTCGACGACGTGCCCGCGTGGGATCCTTCGGTGCGATCATCCAAGCGACTGACGACAACCCCCAAGAGATTGCTCGCCGATCCCTCCTTGGCGGCGTCGCTCCTCGAGATGTCGCCGTCGCGGATGCTCGACGACCTGGCGACCGCGGGTTTCCTGTTCGAAAGCCTTGTCGCTCACGATCTGCGCATCTACGCAGAAGCTGCCGGCGCGTTCTGCTACCACTACCGGGAGGCCGAAGGCCGGCTCGAGGTCGACTACATCCTGGAAACACGCGACGGCGACTGGCTGGCAGTCGAAGTCAAACTCGGTGAAGCCGAGATCGACAAGGCCGCGGTCGCATTGCACCGGCTGGCCGAACGCATCCCCCGCAGGCCTACGGCGCTGCTCATCGTCACCGGCACATCGCTCGCCTACACGCGAGAGGACGGGGTGCACGTGGTGCCGCTCGGCCTGCTCGGCCCCTGACCCTGGCGGCAGGGAGAGCCCGCCCAACGGCCGGCAGGCCGCGCACAGCGTCATCCCCGCATCTAACCCCACTACCATCGACGCATGCCCGCCGCACCACATCTCGAAGTCTCGGCCGGCGGGCTCGTCGTCCGAACGGTCGACGGGCGCACGGCGGCGGCGCTGATCGGACGGTCCGGCCGCTCCGGCCGGCTGCGCTGGTCGATGCCGAAAGGCCATGTGGAGTCCGGCGAGTCGCTGGAACAGACGGCGGTGCGCGAGGTCGCCGAGGAGACCGGCATCACCGGCCGCGTCATCGCGCCGCTCGGCAGCTTCGACTACACCTTCACCTCCGGCGGCCGCCGCATCGACAAGCGCGTGCACCATTTCCTGCTGCGCGCCGAGTCCGGCGAGCTCTCCGACGCGGACATCGAGGTCACCGAGGTCGCCTGGGTGCCGCTGGCCCAGGTGCCGCGTCGCCTCGCGTACCCGGCGGAGCGGCGGATCGCGCGGCGCGCGGCGTCGATGCTGGCCGGCCCGACGGGACCAGGTGGCGACGGGGCGGCGGGCGGGTGACCGGCATGTCTCCGCGCCGTCGGTGGCGTACCGGGGCGCGACGTGCGGGTATGACGCTGTTCGTGGCGATACTGCTCGCCATGACGGGGCTCACCGGTGTGCTGTCGCCGGCCGGCGGGTTCTCCGCCACGGCGGCGACGCTCGGCGAATACGCACAGCGGCTGTCCTTCACGATCGCCGGAATCCAGCCCGTGGTGGCGACGGCCACCAGCCCCAACCTGCTCACCGTCAGCGGCCGGTTCAGCAACACCGGCCCGGATCCGATCGACGACCTGAACTACCGCTTCCAGCGCGGCGACCGACTGACCAGCGTGGCCGCCGTCAATGCGGAGGTGGCCGACCCGATCCAGCCGGTGACGGTGATCAATCCGACGTTCCGGCCGCTGCCCGGGCGGGTCGCCGCCAAACAGAGCGCCGGCTTCACCGTGTCCGTGCCGATCACCGGTTCCCATGCCGATTCGCTCGGCATCACCGCGCCGGGCGTCTATCCGGTGATGGTCAACGTGAACGGCACTGTGCACGCCCCGGGCGGCGATGCCCGCGCGCGCGTCGGCGAGGTGCACCTGCTGGTGACGGTCACCGCCGTGCCCGGGTCGACCCTGCCCGGATCGACGCAGCCGGCACCCGGGGATTCCGGCGCCGCCTCCGGTCCGACACCGGCGCCGGTCGGCATCCTGTGGCCGTTGGTCGACGTCCCGCACCTGGGCCTGAACGGCGTCTTCCGCGACGACTCGCTCGCGGCGGAGATCAAACCCGGCGGGCGGCTCGCGGCCGCGGTGACCGAGCTGATCGACGCGGCTGCGAACCCGAACCTCGTGACGCTCGTCGTCGACCCGATGCTGCTCGACGAGCTGGATCGGATGAGCCACGGCTACTGGGTGGTGGCGCACCCCGGCACGCCACAGCCCGCGCTGCAGCCCACGCCGCCGCCCACCTCGACCAAGCCGTCCCCCACCACGAAGCCGAGCACGTCTGCGCAGACCTCAGTGCCGACCTCAGCACCGACATCGCAGCCGGCCTCTGAGGCGACCGCGTCCGGCGCCCTGCCGTCATCACAGCCCTCGTCGCCGCCGTCCTCGCCGCCGTCCAACGCGGCGTCGAATATCGCGTCACCAACCGCGGGTATGACGGATATGACGCCGTCCGTGGGCGGGGCCCTTCCGGAATCGACCGCAGTCACGGCCGGCGCGCCGGCCGGGGCCACCGCGGACACCAACGCAACCGCGGCGCCGAACGGCACCACCGAGTCCGCCAATTCCGGCGGCCCGAACCAGGGCAGTTCCAACGGCAACACCGCGGAGCCGACCGGCGAGCAGCCCCCCGGCAACGAATCCCCCGGACCGCCCGAACCGATACAGCCTGCGGGGCCGCAACCCGCCGGGACGGTCGCCGGCACGGGCCAGGAAGCCGCAGCGGCGTTCCTCGACCAACTGCGCGGCCTCGCCGAAACCCACCACGTGCTCGTCCTTCCGTACGGCGACCCGGACGTGGTCGCGCTGGTGCGGGCCGGCATGTCGGACGTCGTGGCGACCGCGGTGTTCCGCGGTCGCGCGGTGGCCAGTCGCGTCCTCGGCCAGGGGCTCGACACGCCCACTGCACCTTCGAATCTCGTGACGGATGTGGCGGACCCGCCGGGCGGCGTGCTCACCGATCAGGCGTGGCAGGTGTTGCGGTCGCTCGGCTACCGATCCGCGATCCTGGACCCGACAGCCGTGCACGCCGCCGGGTCCCCCGGCCCGACCGGTAGCTCGTCGAAGGTGTCGTCCGGGTTCGTGACGGTCTCGGTCGACGGCGACCAGGTTCCGGCGGTGCTCACCAGCGGCGGTCACGCGCCGGAACTCGCCCGAGTGCTCGACGGCGGGGCGCCGGCCGATTGGGCCGACGCCGTCAATACGCTCGCCGCGGTGATGATGGTCGAGAGCTCGGCCGCGGCCGGACCGATGGTGGTCGCTCCGCCCCGCGGGTTCGCGCCGCACGGCGCCGGTTTCGCCACCCTGTCGGCCCTGCTCGACGATCTGTCCGGTGTCGGCATGGTCGTGCCCTCGCCGGTGACGGCGCTGGCCCGCGACGTGGTGCCGCACGGCATCGATGCCGCGGGGCCGCCGCTGCACGTCACCTCGCCGACCCCGGTCACCCTGGACTACGGCGCGAAGGCGCGCGCGGCGGAACTGCCGGCGTCCTACCTCGAGCGGTTGATCGAGCTGCGGCAACGCCTCGACGTGCTCGGCGTGACGCTGGGCGCCGCGTCGGGCGGACCGGATCCGGCCGACATCCTGGCGCCGCTCTCGGACGCCATGCTCGGCGCCGCGTCGGCGTCCTGGCGCGGGACTACCGATCCCGACGAGGTGGTCCTGCAGAGCGTTGACGCGACCGTGGACGGGCTCTATGCGGGCGTGAAGATCGCTCGCGACACGGGCAGCTACACGCTCGCCTCGTCCACCGCGCCACTCCTGCTGACCGTGCACAACACGCTGCCGTACCAGGTGACTATGACGGTGCGCGTGCTCGGCGGGGAGCAGGCCGGGCTCACGACGCAGGACCCGGGCCGGATCGTGATCGGCGCGGGGCCGCGCAGCGCGCCGGTGCGCATCCACGCGACGGTGTCTCGGTCCGGAACGTTCACCGTCTACGCCCAGTTGCAGGGTGCCGACGGATCCAGGTGGGGCGGCGCGGTGCCGTTGAAGATCGACTCCCGCGCGTATGGGGCGCTCACGGTGGTACTCATGGCGGTGGCCGGCGGTGTGCTGCTGCTGATGGTGATCTGGCGGCTGGTGCAGCGGTGGCGCGGCCGGGCGGAGGACGGGCCGGACCGCCCGATCACGGCCGACGGTGCGCACAGTGCGCACGGTGCCGACGGTGCCGACGGTGCCGACGACACGGACGATACGGGCGGGGCCTGCCGGGCGCCGGAAACCGAGGACACCTCGCCCGCGCCGCGAGCGGCGAACAGCGTCATAGGCGATCCGCTCGATGCGGACACGGCCGGCGATACCGACATGTCCGGCCTGCGATCGGGAGGTGCGTTGCCATGACGGAACCACCTTCGAGCGCCGCACCCGACGCCCCGATGCGCACGGAGCGAACCGCGGGCGTGGTGCGGGTCGGCGGGATGATGGCCGTCGCCACGCTGGTCAGCCGGGTCACGGGGTTCGTGGCGAAGGTCGTCATAGTGGCGTTCCTGGGCTTCTCCGTGGTGAACGACGCGTACAGCCTGGCCAACACGCTGCCCAACATCATCTTCGAGTTACTGCTGGGCGGGGTGCTTACCTCAGTCGCGATCCCGCTGCTGTCCCGCGCGCGGTCCGATCCCGACGGCGGGGCGGCGTACACCCAGCGGCTGACGACGATGATGGTGGTCGGCCTGCTGGGCGCAACCGGCGTCGCGGTGGCCGCCGCGCCGCTGCTGACCAGGCTGTACCTGTCCAGCGGCAGCACGGCCGACCCTGCACTGGCCACGCACCTGGCCTATCTGCTGCTCCCGCAGATCTTCTTCTACGGGGTCGCGGCGCTGTTCGGCGCGATCCTCAACACCAAGGAGCATTTCGCCGCGCCGGCCTGGGCCCCGGTCGCGAACAACCTGGTGGTGATCGCGATCGGCGCACTGCTGCTCGCGATGGCCGGTCCGGGGTCGCGCGGCGGACTGACGACACTGTCACGGGGTGAGTTCCTGTTGCTCGGCGCGGGGACCACGGCCGGGATCGTGGTGCAGGCCGCGGTGATGTTGCCGGCGCTGTGGCGCTCCGGCTTCCGCTTCGGCTGGCGCTGGGGCATCGACTCGCGGATGCGGGAGGCGGGCCGGCTGCTGGGCTGGGCGATCGGCTATGCGCTCATTTCGCAGGCCGGGTACGTGGTCACTGTGCAGGTGTCGTCGCACGCGCATATCGGCTTCTACGCGCTGTACACCTACGGCTCGATGCTGTTCCAGCTGCCGTACGGGATTCTGGGCGTCTCGCTGCTGACGGCGATCATGCCCCGGATGAGCCGGCACGCCGCGGACGGCGAGATGCCGGCCGTGAAACGCGACGTGTCGCTGGCCAACCGACTGTCCAGCGTCGCCCTGGTCCCGGTGACCGCCGCCATGATCGCGCTGGCCGTACCGCTGGCCGTCGTCACCGCACGCTACGGCGCGGTCGACGCGGCGGAGGTGCGGATCCTGGCGTGGACGCTGGCGGCCTTCGCGATCGGGCTGCTGCCGCTCGCGATCACGCTGGTGCAGATGCGGGTGTTCTACGCGATGAAGGACGGCCGGACGCCGACGGTGATCAACGCGATCATGGTGGCCGTGCGCATCCCGCTGCTGGTGGGATGCCTTGCGCTGCCGCAGGAGTGGATCGTCCCGGGCCTGGCCGGCGCGATGTCCGTGTCCTATGTGGTGGGCGTCGCGGTCGGCGAGGTGTGGCTGCGGGTCCGGTTCGGCCGGATGGGGTTCGGCGCGACCCTCGACACCATCGGGCGCACCGCGCTGGCCTCCGCGGCGGGCGGCCTGGCCGCCTGGGGGGTGGCCACGCACGTGCTCGCCGCGAGTTCGACCACCTCCCTCGCCGGTGCGATCGGTCAGTTGGTCGCAGGCTGCGTGGTGGGCCTGGCCGTCACCGTCGCCGGTCTCGTGCTGCTGCGGGTGCGGGAGGTCGACGTGCTGCGGAGTCGGCTGCGCAGTCTCCTGGGCGACCTGGTGCGGCGCGTTCAGCAGCAGCGCAGCCGGGGAGGCAACCTCCTGCCGGGCAACCTCTGGTCGGGCCGCCCCGGACCGGGGGGCCGCGCGGCGCGGCACCGCGGGCCTCGGCACGGCAGGCCGGGTGGCACTCGTGGCACCCTCGTAGGGGCGGGTTCGGCCGTCGCCGCACGGTCGGTCGGGGCGCCTGACGGCCCCCCCGTGGATACTGTGTCGACGGGTCCGGCGCCGATCCAGACAGCGCCGATGCACGCAGGGCCTGTCAACCCAGGGCCTGTGAACCCAGCGCCGACCGACACAGAAGGACAGGTACCGGTGACGGACGAGCACACCAGCGCGGGCGGCGCTCCGCAGCCGGTCGGGGACGAGGACGAGGCATTGACCCGCGTCCCGCACGCCGATCCCGCGCAGGTCGCGGCGCAGTTCGCCGCCCGGTTCCCCACCGAGGGAGGTCGAGGCCCGGCGCACACCCCCGGCACCATCGTCGGCGAGCGCTACCGGCTGACCCGCCTCGTCGCCACCGACGCGGCCGGCAACGAGTTCTGGCAGGCCCGCGACACGGTGCTTCCCCGGGACATGGCCATCACGATCCTGCCAGCCACCGACCCGACCTCGGCCACCGTCACCCGGACGCTGCGCGTCGGACGACTGCACCACCCGAGCCTTCCGCAGACCCTGGACCTGGGCCAGGTCGGCTCGGCCGCGTACGTGGCCGGGCAGTGGGTGGACGGCGCCACGATCACCGACCTGTTGCAGGACGGGCCGCTCGAACCCGGCATCGCGACCCGCCTGATCGCCGGCGTGGCCGACGCGCTGGCCGAGGTGCACGCGGCCGATCTGTCGCTCGGCGCCGTGCACCCCTCCCTCGTGCGCGCGAACTTCGACGGACAGGTGCGGCTGTCCCATGTTGTCGCGCGCAGCGGCGCGGCGCGCGACGAGGACATCCGCGCAATGGGGGCCTTGCTGTACCTGATGCTGACGGGAACCTGGCCGCTCGCCCCCGGGGACGGCCCAGCCGGGTGCGCACCCGCCCCCCGGCGCGGCGAGACCGAACTCCCGGCCGGCAAGGTCAACGCCTCCGTCCCGTCCGTGCTGTCCCGGCTCGCCGAGCGCGCGCTACACCCCGAGGCGGCGAAGGGCATCGCGCAGGTCAGCGACATCGCCGCGGTCACCAGGCAGTTCGACGCCGACGCGGGGAATCGTTCCACGTTCGGGTCGCCGACCGGTCCTGCTCACCCGCGCACGGAACGCGCCCCGCGTCCGCCGCGCTCCGCCAGGCTGCCCCGCGGCGGCGACCCCGCGGCCACCACCCCGCACGCCGTGCTGCGCGACCGCCGCATCAAACTGTCCATCGCCGGCGGAATGCTGACGGCGATCACCGTCCTCATCGTCATCGCAGCCGCCGCCGTGACGAAGCAGTTCCTGGCCGGCATCGTGGAGCCGATCGAGGCCGCCGACCAACAGCAGCTGATCACGGTCTCCGTGGCCCCCGCCACGCACCCCGCGACCAGCACGACCTCCGGGGCGTCGTCGGGCACGGCCACCGGCACCGCCCCGCCGACGAAACCGGCCAACGTTGGCTCCCCGATCCCGATCTCCGACGCCGCCGTGTACGACCCGCAGGGCACACCGCCGCACGACTACTCATCCCAGGTCGACCGCGCCTTCGACAACAACCCCGCCACGTTCTGGCGGACGTGGGTCTACAAGCAGCAGTTCGGACCGAACGGCATCAAAACCGGGGTCGGGCTGCTGCTGACCTTCGCCGGGCCGGTGACGCCGTCGAGCATCACGGTGTCCACGACCACACCCGGCACCGCTGTCGAGATCCGCAGCGCGACCAGCGCGAACCCGGCGCTGAATGCGACCACGGTGCTGGGCAAGGCGACGCTCGGCGCCCAGCCGGTCACCATTGCGCTGCAAGGCGCACCGCAGTCGCCGTACCTCATCGTGTGGATCACGCAGCTGGCGCAGTACCAGGGCACGGACCCCAAGAATCAGGGCCAGTTCCAGTCCAGCATCGCGGAGATCAGCGTCTCCGGCTCTTGACTCGTGCCCGCCCTCGGGTCGGGTGCCCAGGGGTGCGTCCCGGCGCGCTGTGAGGCACCCGACACGGAGGCATCCGGCCGTGCTCGCGGCGCGCACCGAACGGGTCGGGGCGGGAATGCCGATCGGTAGGGTGATGTTGTCATTGCTGGCCGCCGGTGCAGCGTGCGCCGGCGAGCTTGCATCCGAAGGAGCGAGATCAGTGATCGACCTGACATCGACCGCCGATGACGACGTTCGTATCGATGCCCCCGACGACAGCACCGTGCGCGATGTGATCGTGGTCGGCTCCGGCCCGGCCGGGTACACCGCGGCGATCTACCTGGCGCGGGCAGACCTCGCCCCGCTGGTGTTCGAGGGCTCGCAGTACGGCGGCGCGCTGATGAACACCACCGAGGTGGAGAACTTCCCCGGTTTCGTCGACGGCATCCTGGGCCCGGACCTGATGGCCGCGATGCGTGCCCAGGCGGAACGCTTCGGCGCCGACCTGCGTCCCGAGGACGTGGAGGCCGTCGACCTCTCCGGTGACATCAAGACGGTCACCGTGGACGGAAAGACTTGCCGCGCCAGGGCTCTCGTGCTGGCCATGGGGTCCGCGGCGCGCTACCTGAATCTGCCGGACGAGCAGCGGCTGATCGGCCACGGCGTGTCCGCGTGCGCCACCTGCGACGGGTTCTTCTTCAAGGGACGCGATATCGCGGTGGTCGGCGGCGGCGACTCCGCGATGGAGGAGGCCACCTTCCTCACCCGCTTCGCCGAGTCCGTGACCATCGTGCACCGCCGTGACGAGTTCCGGGCCAGCGCCATCATGCTGGACCGCGCGAAGGCGGACCCGAAGATCCGCTGGGCGACCAACCAGGCGGTGGTCGGCGTGAACGGCGAACACGCCGTCGAATCACTGACTCTCGAGGACACCGTCACCGGCGAGCGGCGCACCCTGGACGCGACCGGGCTGTTCTTGGCGATCGGCCACGACCCCCGCTCTGAGATTGTCCGCGGGCAGGTCGACACGGACCCGGCCGGGTATGTGCGGGTGGGCGCCGGCGGCGTCGGGACGGCTACCTCTGCGCGCGGCGTCTTCGCCTGCGGCGACCTGGTGGACCACACCTATCGGCAGGCGATCACCGCCGCCGGAACGGGCTGCTCCGCGGCCCTGGACGCCCAGCACTACTTGGCGGCGCTGGGCGCCGCGAACAGCGTCATACCCGTCGCAGAATATGAAACGGTCGGCTGACGACGGTTCCGCCGCCAGCCCGATCAGTACCTATCACCCGAAATTTCACACAGGAAGGCACGATATGGCCACCAAGGATGTCACGGACGCGACGTTCACCGAAGAGGTGCTTCAGTCGAACAAGCCGGTGATCGTCGACTTCTGGGCAACGTGGTGCGGCCCGTGCCGCAAGGTCTCGCCGCTGCTGGAGGAGATCGCCGCCGAGCACGCCGACAAGGTGTCGGTGGTGAAACTCGACATCGACGCCAACCCGGCGACGGCCCAGCAGTACCAGATCCTGTCGATTCCGACGATGCTCGTGTTCCAGGGCGGAAAGCCGGTCAAGCAGGTGGTCGGGGCGCAGCCGAAGGCGAAACTGCTCGTCGAGTTCGGCGACGTGCTCGCGTAATGCCTGTTTAACGCCGGTGCGAAGCCCGCGCGGTCCTCGGGTGGCGCCGGCCCGATCACGTTGACTTGGTCACATCGAACCGGTCACATCGGCCTCACCATCACGGGCCGTGACCTGCGACATGGCGCCGGCCGGCCCGGCGGGAGGCACAATGGACGGGTGCCGGGTGCCGCCGAGGGTGGACTCGGCGTTTTCAGCACCGGCCGGCCTCAGGGGAGTTCCATGCTGCGACGCGGAGACAGGGACGCGACCCTGCTGCCCCTTCGCGCGTCTCTCGCGTCGCTCGGTCTGCTGCCGGCGCACACCGCCCCGGCCGATCCCCTGCTGTTCGACGAGAACGTCGACGCCGCCATCCGCGCCTTCCAGCAGCAGCGCGGGCTGATCGTCGACGGACGGGTCGGCCCGGTGACGCAGCGTGAGCTCATCGCCGCGAAGTGGTCGTTGGGCGACCGGACGCTCTCCTACACGTTGTCCGCGCCGATGTCCGGCGACGACGTCGTCGAACTCCAGTCCCGGCTCTGTGAGCTCGGCTACGACGTGGGCCAGACGGACGGGGTGTTCACCGCCCGCCTGGACGCCGCCGTCCGCGAGTTCCAGCGGCACCGCGGTCTCGCCGATGACGGTGTGTTCGGGCCACGCACACTCCGTGAGCTGCAATGGATCTCGCCGATGGCCACCGGTGGACGGCCACAGTATCTGCGCGAGATCGCGCAGTTGCGCCAGGCCGGACCGCTGCTGGGCGGCAAGCGGATCGCGATCGACCCGGCGCGCGGAGGCGACGATCCGGGATGGGTCGCCGACGGCGTCAGCGCGGCCGATCTGGCGTTCGACATGGCGCAGCGGCTGGCGGCGCGGATGGTCGCCACCGGCATGCAGGCATTTCTCACCCGAGGCGCGCACAGCAACCCGTCCCAGGCGGAGCGGGCGAAATTCGCCAACGACGTCGCGGCCGACCTGGTCCTAAGCCTGCACGTGGACGGCTCCACCTCGCCGCACGCCTCCGGGATCGCGACCTTCCACTTCGGCACCGACACCGGCAACAACTCGTCGGTCGGCGAGACGCTGGCGCATCTGGTGCACCGAGAGCTGCTCGCCCGCACCGGCATGATCGACTGCCGGGTGCATCACCGCCCGTGGGAGATCCTGCGCCGCACGCAGATGCCGGCCGTACAGGTCGAGATCGGTTACATCACCAACGATGTCGATCGGGCGAGGTTGGTCGACGAAGGATTCCGGGACCGCGTCGCGGACGGCCTGTTGGTCGCCGTGAAGCGGCTCTACCTGGACGGCCGTGACGACCGCCCGACGGGAACGTTCACGTTCCATGATCTGCTGGAATACGAGCGATCGGTGCGCACCTGATGACCGGAAACTCCCTGGACCCGTACGTCGCCGCCTACGCCAGGCGAACCACCGGAATGCGGGCATCGGCGATCCGCGCGCTCTTCGCGGTCGCCAGCCGCCCGGAGGTGGTATCGCTCGCCGGCGGCATGCCGTACCTTCAATCGTTGCCGCTGAAAGAGATTGCGGCGCAGGTGGAACGGCTGATCTCGGACGAGGGAAGCGTTGCGCTGCAATACGGTTCGGGTCAGGGCATCGAACCGCTGCGAGAGCAGATCTGCGAGATCATGGCCCTGGAGGGCATTGTCGCCGAGCCGGACGACGTGGTCGTGACGGTCGGTTCGCAGATGGCGCTGGACCTGGTCACCAAGATCTTCTGCGACCCCGGTGACGTGATCCTGGCCGAGGCCCCGTCGTATGTCGGTGCGCTGAGCGTCTTCTCGGCGTATCAGACCGAGGTCGTCCACGTCGCGATGGACGATTCCGGGCTGATCCCCGAGGCCGTCGAGGAGGCCATCGCGGGGTGCGCCGCGCGCGGGCAGCGGGTGAAGCTGCTGTACACGATCCCGAACTTCCACAACCCCGCCGGTGTGACGCTGTCCGCCGAGCGCCGAGCACGGATCGCGGAGATCTGCCGATCCGCGGGAATCGCCGTGTTGGAGGACAATCCTTACGGGCTCTTGGGTTTCGACGGTGCGACGCACCGGGCGATACGCGCCGACGACGCCGACAACGTGATCTATCTCGGTTCGTTCTCCAAGACGTTCGCCCCGGGACTGCGCATCGGCTGGGTGCTCGCACCGCACGCCGCGCGCGAGAAGCTGGTGCTGGCGAACGAGGCCGCGACGTTGAACCCGCCGGTCTTCAACCAGATGATGATCTCGCGGTATCTGGCCTCGTTCGACTGGAAGTCGCAGATCAAGGCGTATCGGCAGACCTACGCCGAGCGGCGCGACGCGATGCTGGGCGCCCTGTCGACGCATATGCCGGACGGCACGCGCTGGACGGTGCCGCAGGGCGGCTTCTACGTCTGGCTCACCGCGCCGACCGGACTGGATACCTCCGCCATGCTGCCGCGCGCCGTCACGGCCCGGGTCGCGTACGTACCCGGAACGGCCTTCTTCACGGACGGCCAGGGCGGCAGCCAGATGCGCCTGTCCTTCTGCTTCCCGACGCCGGACCGCATCGTCGAGGGCGTGCGGCGCCTGGGCTCGGTGATCGACGCGGAACGTGAGGTCCACGCGACCTTCGGCTCCGGTATGGGCGGGCCGCGGGCCGCGGGCGGCATCGGCGGCGCCACGCCCGGTGTCATCGCTGGCGTGGACGCCCCATCCCCGAATACCGCCTGACGTGGCGCACCCGTACCCGACTGCAAGGACCGGTGGATGACGACGCAACACATCATGGTGCTCGCCGGCGGGCTCTCGCACGAACGCGAGGTGTCGCTGCGGTCGGGCTCACGGCTGGCGCAGGCCCTGCGCGCGACCGGCTTCGATGTGACGGTGCGCGACGCGGACTCACAACTGCTCGATTGGGTCGCGGCACACCGTCCGGACGCGGCGGTGATCGCGCTGCACGGCGGGCGGGGGGAGAACGGCTCCGTTCAGGCCGTGCTCGAGATGACGGGGGTGCCGTTCGTCGGCACAGAGTCGCGACAGTGCCGACTCGCCTGGGACAAGCCCACCGCGAAGGTCCTGCTGCGCCGCGCCAGCCACCTGACGCCTGATTGGGTCACCCTCTCGCACAATGCTTTTCGCGACTTCGGTGCCGCCGGACTGATATCCGCGCTCGGCAGTCGGTTCGCGTTCCCGCTCGTGGTCAAGCCCTATCAGGGCGGCTCCGCACTGGGGACCGTAATCGTGCACGAGGCCGGCGAGATGCCGGGCGCGCTGGTGGGCTCCCTGGCCTACGGCGATGTACTGCTCGTGGAGCGGTACGTCGCCGGTACCGAGGTCGCGGTATCGGTGATCGAATCCGATGACGGGCCGATAGCGCTGCCGCCGGTGGAGATCGTGCCGTCGGGGGAGTTCTTCGACTACGAGGCCCGGTACACCGCGGGTATGACGACGTACCACACCCCGGCGCGACTCGAACCCGAACTGATGCGGGCCGCAGCGGACCTCGCCCTCGCGGCGCACAGCGAACTCGGCCTGCGGGACGTGTCGCGCACGGACATGATCGTGACGCCGTCCGGCGAGGTGCACTTCCTGGAAGTGAACGTTTCGCCCGGATTGACAGAGACCTCGATGTTGCCCATGTCGGTCACCGCTGCCGACCGGACCCTCGGTGAGATTTATGACGGCCTCATCGGTCGCGCCATCGGCCGCGGCCGCTGAGCCGGCGCGTACAACACAGCCCGTTTCGCGACTTTGGTTGCCGGGTAACGACTCTCGTTGCCTTATGTGACGCCTCGGAATTATTTCGTCACGGTGACGACGGCGTCCGGTATCCGCGTATCTTGGGTTTTCGTCACCAGAAGGTCGCTCTGGTGTTTCGCGCCGTTGTCACCGGTCGGATATCGCGTTCGGACGGCTCCAGCCGGCCGTTCAAGGCTCAGCCGGCTGCGTCCCATTTTGCGGCTTCGCTAGGCTGACGCATCCCGATCCTGACACCCGTCTGTGAGCCCGGCTCAGCCGGCCGTGTCGACGTGCGGCTTCGCCGGGCCGACGCGCCCCGACCTCGGCACTCCTTCGCGAGCCCGCCTCAGCCGACGGGCGCCTCCGCGCGACGGTGCGCGAGGTTCGGGGCCATGAGCGATACGAGGCGTTCGAGGTCGTCGACGGTCGCGAACTCGACGACGATCTTGCCCTTCCGCTGCCCGAGCTGAACCTTGACCTTGGTGTCGAACGCGTCCGACAGCCGGGTCGCGAGCTCCTCGACGCCGGGCATGGTGAGCGGTTTACGGCCGGCGCGCCGCTTGTGGCCCGGGCTGCGAACCAGCAGCGTCACGGCCTCTTCGGTGCCACGCACGGATAGGCCTTCCGCGACGATCCGCGCAGCGAGCTCCTCCTGCATCCCCGCATCACCGAGTGAGAGCAGGGCACGTGCATGGCCCGCCGACAGCACGCCCGCGGCGACCCGGCGCTGCACGGGAACCGGCAGACCGAGCAGCCGGATCGTGTTGCTGATGACGGGGCGGCTCCGGCCGAGACGCGCGGCGAGCTCCTCCTGGGTGACCTCGAACTCCTCCAGGAGCTGCTGGTAGGCGGCGGCCTCCTCGAGCGGGTTGAGATTGCTGCGATGGATGTTCTCCAACAACGCGTCGCGAAGCAGGTCCGCATCCTCGGTCCGCCGGACGATCGCTGCCAGGGTGGGTACCCCCGCCCGTTGAGCGGCACGCCAACGGCGTTCGCCCATCACGAGCTCGTAGCCACCGTCCGCTGGCCGCACCACAACCGGCTGCAGCAGGCCGAACTCCTTGATGGAGTGCGCCAACTCGTCCATGGCATCGTCATCGAAGACGGTGCGCGGGTTCTTGGGGTTGGGCCGAATCGCGTCGAGGGGGATTTCCTCGTAATGCGGCGCTCCCGGGTTCAACTGTCCGTCGGCGCGGTCGGTGCGGCTGGCGGGCAGAGCACCGCCGATGACGACGTCCGAGACCGTCGTCGTGTCCGGCCCGGTCGGGATCAGCGCCGCCAAGCCGCGACCAAGTCCCCCACGTGACCTCGCCATTACCGCTCCTTCGCTCCGTAGTCGGCGATCTCTCGCGCCGCATCGAGGTAACCCATGGCGCCGCGTGATCCCGGATCGTATGTCAGCACCGACTGCCCGAAACCGGGCGCCTCCGACACCTTCACCGACCGCGGGATCACCGTTGTCAGGACGGCTTCCTTGAAGTGGGACCGCACCTCCGCCGCGACCTGGTCGGCGAGCTTGGTCCGTCCGTCGTACATGGTCAGCAGGATGGTGGAGAGGTCGATCGCGGGATTCAGGTGCTTTCGCACCATGTCGATGTTGCGCAACAACTGCCCGAGACCCTCCAGCGCGTAGTACTCGCACTGGATCGGAATCAGCACCTCGCTCGTCGCCACCATCGCGTTGACCGTGAGCAGCCCCAGCGACGGCGGGCAGTCGATGAAGACGTAGTCGTAGTCCGCACGAATATCGGCGATGGCCTTCTGCAGCCGCGATTCGCGGGCCACCAGCGAGACCAATTCGATCTCTGCACCGGCGAGGTCCAGGGTCGCCGGGATGCAGGACAGATTCGGGGCGTCCGGGCAGATCTGTACAGCGTCTCGGGCATCGATCTCACCGATCAACACCTCGTAGATGGACGGCGTCCCCACGGTCCGCTCGACACCGAGCGCGGTCGACGCATTGCCCTGCGGGTCCAGGTCGATGACGAGAACCTTCAGCCCGCCGAGCGCCAGCGCGACTCCGATATTGACCGTGGTCGTGGTCTTTCCGACGCCGCCCTTCTGGTTCGCGACACAGAGGACGCGCGGTTCGCGTGGGGCCGGCATCGTCACGGCGCCGTTGCGAATGTCCAGCGCCCGCCGTGCCGCGCGCGCAATCGGTGTGTCGTGCGAGAGAAGGTCGTCCCTGTCCAGTGCGTCAACCGCCGACGTTTCACGTGAAACATCCCGCGTGCTTTCGGCGCTCTCTGCCACCAGCGTCCCCTTCCGCCTGCCGCGCACGCACCCGCGCTCAGCCGTCTCAGCCTATGCCACTAGGCCGCCGCTTCCGCCCACCGTTTCACGTGAAACATCGCGATCCCGGCGCAAACGCCTGCACGGTTGGAGCGCCACGCTTGGCTCTCCATCGCACGACGGCGCCGCAGAGACGGACATGCGAGAAATGTTCGCGGCAGGAGCGGCGGCCCGATGCTCCGGGCGGTCAGGCTTGATCCCTCGCATCGGGCCGCCGACTCCCGCCGCGTCCAAAACCCGCGCGCTGCGACGGGGCACACGCCATCGACGTTTCACGTGAAACACACGCAACCCAGTCGGCTTCGCGCTGATGTGCGGGATCAAGCATGCCGCTCGGAACATTGGCGCACCGGACTCGCGCATCGGCCGACCCAGTAACTGAGCCTCGGAGCCCGACCGTATGAGACGGCGCCGAGTCGGCCGCTGAGCGGGGATCGGGCGGCTATCATGACGGCATGAAAGACGTGACGGAGATTGAGTTTGTCTTCGAGCCTCAAGCCGAAGGTGGGTATTACGTCTATGCGCCGGATCTTCCCGGCCTGCACACCCAGGGCGACGACCTCGACGATGCCACCGCCAATGCCCGCGAAGCCCTTGCGCTCTACGTTGAAACCCTACGTGACGACGGTCGTGCCATTGATCATGGAATCATCCGGCGCACTCTACCCATGCCGGCGTGAACGAACGGCTGCCGATTCTCTCAGGAGCGCAGCTCATTGTCGTGCTGCGCATGATCGGATGGGAACCTGTACGTCAACGTGGCAGCCATGTCTGCCTCAAGCGCTCGGCTGGGGGACGGATGCTCGTGGTACCGCTGCATAGAGAGTTGAAGAGGGGCACCCTGGCGGCAATTCTTCGCGACGCAGATCTCAACCACGACGAACTACGCCGCCTTCTGTAACTCAAGCCGCCATGCAAACCATCGTGCCTGACCCCCGGCGGCGGAGCGACGGTCGTGCCCACCACGCGGCGACGTTTCACGTGAAACGCCGCGACATCGGCGCCGGGACGGCGGTCATGAAGTGAGGCGGCAGGCCAGGAGTAACGCTCGCCTGCGACTCACCTGAAACTCAGCGCGACGACCCACAGGGAGGGCTGTCGCGACCCGACGGCGGCGGAGCGGCGGGCAGGCCGATACGAGGGATCAAGCCTGACCGCCCAGAGTATCGGCCTGCCCCCGCGAAGCCGCCGAACCAACTGCGTGCGCCGATGTTTCACGTGAAACGCTCAGGGGAGCGGGCGGCCGAGCCAGAGGGTGGTGTCGTCGCCGTCCAGGTCGGTGAAGCCGAGGTGCCGGTAGAAGCCCACGGCCCGCTCGTTGCTCCGGCCCACGCCCAGGTGCACACCGGTCGAGCCGGCGGCAGCGAGTTCCGCCATCAACCGCTCGATCAGCCGCCGCCCCCAGCCGCCGCTCTGCCACCGAGGCAACAGATCGATGTGCAGGTGTGAGGGGTAGTCGCGAGCGAAGTCCGGCACGGGCGGCGGGGTCTCGATCCAGCGCAGCAGCCACGCATCCGCCGAGCCTTGGTCGATCGATGCACCGCCGTAGCGGGCGCGCACCGCCGGCCACCAAAGACGCTCGCAGACGGTCGCGAACGCGGCGCTGTCAAGTGCTCCGAGCACATATCCTTCGGCGCCCGAACCGTCGTCCACCACGAAGGCGAATTGCGGTTGCAATTCCAGGTACGGGCCGACGAACACGTCGCCGAGCAGATCCGGGTGGGAGTACAGCGAGCTCGCATCGTTCCCGCCATCGCCGGTCCGCAGGCACACGCGGTAGAGGGCTTCCTGGTCGCCCGGCCGGTAGGGCCGGATCGCGCCCGCCAAGCCATCGGGTCTGTCCGGGTGAGCCATCGGCCCGGCGTCCCGCCCGTCACCGCTACCACCGGCCGGCGGCGCCGTGGTACCTGCGCGCGGCGCATCCATCTCTCGGGACGTCATCGGGTGCGCCTTCTGCGGGCTTGGTCCGGCCCACGCGCGCCAACCATCTTCGACCCGGAACCGCCCCGACCTGCGGCCGCGCGGCGCCCCGTCACCACCGTCACCGGCCCGCCGGGAACCGTGGCCCCCGCAGACACCACGTCCAGGTCGGCGATCCCGGACCGGCGCACCGCGGCCCGGTCGCGGCGCACCTCGTCACTAGCAGTCTCGCCCTTGAGCGCCAACAGGATGCCCTCGGGGCGCAGCAACGGAGCCGCCCAGGCACACAATCGCGCCAACGGGGCGACGGCCCGAGCGGTCACCACATCGGCGCCGCCGACCTGAGACTCGGCCTCCTCGGCACGAGCGCGCACCACCCGGCACCGATCGGCCAGGCCGAGCCCATCGACCGCCTCCTGCAAGAACGTGGCGCGCCGCTGCAGGGACTCGACCAGTTCCATCCGGAGATCCGGCCGAGCCAATGCCAGCGGAATGCCGGGAAGCCCTGCGCCGCTGCCGATGTCGACCACGCGGGCACCGTCCGGAACCAGGTTCGCCATGGCGGCGCAGTTGAGGATGTGCCGGGTCCACAGTCGAACCGCCTCGCGCGGGCCGATCAGGCCACGTTCCACTCCGGCCCCGGCAAGCAATGCGGCATAGCTGCGCGCGGCCTTGATGCGGTCACCGAAGACCGCCGCCGCGCCTGCGGGCTCGGCTTCCATGCCGGGGTCCGACCTAGCTTCCAGCCCCGCTAACGGTCCCCGGTCCGGCCCGGGCCAAGAAGCGGCCGTCGGCTCCCGAGCCGCCGCAGGCCCCGGGTCGGCTGTCGGGTCGGGATCGCGCGCGGGGCCGGCGGCCGGCGCTGCGCCATCGCCGATCACCAGGCTGTCATCCGCAGAGCCGTCATCCACGAAGCCGTCATCCACGAAAGCGGCGGCCATGAGACCCGACAGACCCGACTACTCGGCGGGGCTGACGACGACGCGACGCCGAGGCTCCTCGCCCTCGCTCGACGAGGTCGCACCCGCCACCGTGGCCACCGCGTCGTGCACCACCTTGCGTTCGAACGGGTTCATGGCCCCGAGCCGGACGGCGCGCCCGGAGGCCACCACTTGCTCCGCGGTCTCGCGACCGAGCGTCGTCAGCTCCTCGCGGCGGTGCGCCCGGTAGCCGGCGATATCCAGCATCAGCCGGGAGCGCTGGCCGGTCTCCATGGCCGCGGCCAGCCGGGTCAGTTCCTGGAGCGCGGACAGCACCTCGCCGTGTTCGCCCACGAGCTTCTCGATATCGCCCTCGCCGACGATGGACACGACGGCCCGCTCGCCCTCCACGTCGAGGTCGATATCGCCGTCGTAGTCGAGGATGTCGAGCAGGCGTTCGAGGTAGTCGCCGGCAGCGTCGCCCTCGGCGACCAGGTCATCGCGAGAGTCGTGCGCCTCGACGCCGGTCGGTTCGGCATCCACCGCGACGTCTTCGCCGCTCGCGGATACCGCAGCCGCCTCGTCCGTGCTCTGCGTCATGGGTCTTCCTTCTCTATCTGGGCCGCCCCGGCGGGCGGAACGTTGCGCGGCTGCCTGCCTCGCCAACGAGCGCCGCTCTAGCGCTTCGGTCGACGGTTCGGCTTTTTGCCCGGTCGCGGCTTCGCGCCGGCCGGGGGCAGGAACTCACCGTTGAGTTGGGTCGAGCCGTTCGTCGAACCGCTCCCGCCGGGCGATTTCCCGGTGGCCGGTTTGCTGTTCGCGGGCTTCCCACCGGCCGACTTCCCGTCAGCAGGGGTACTAGCCACGGATTTCCCGTCAGAACCGTTGCGCGGCTTGCCTTTTGACGACTCTGCGCCGCGCGCACCGCCGCTCCCGTCGCTCCCGCCGGCAGCGCCGGAGCGCGTCGCGTCCTGACCTTTCGAGGCCGGTCCGCCCTTCGGTCCGCTCTTCGACGCCCCCTTGTCATCCGGCCCCGGATCGACGCCGTCGGCGACACGCAGGCTCGGCTTGATCGTGCCCGCCTTGGGGTCCCGCGACGGCCGCGCACCCGGCTTCGGGGTCGAGAACGACGTCGAATCTTTCGCCGCATCAACGACTTTCGCCTCTTCGGCCAGTTTTCTGTCCTGGATGCGGTGCGCCACGAACAGCTGCCCGAACGTCCAGGTGTTGTTGGCCAGCCAGTAGAACAGCAGCGCTAGCGGGTAGAACGCGCCGATGAACAGCACGCCGAGCGGGAAGCCCCAGAGCATCAGCTTCTGCATGATCGCGGCCTGGCCACCGACTGCCGCTGTGCCGAGCTGCGCCTGCCGCGCGATCGACTTGCGCGACGACAGATGTGTGGCGAACGCGGCCAGGATCATCAGCGGGATGCCGACCGCCAGCATCGTCGCGCGGTTCGAGCCCAGGTCCGCCAGCGACGTCACCAGCGGGTTGTTCGACGTCGCCGGCATCGTCAGATGCGCCGACAACGACGCCCCGCCGAACAGCAGCGCGTCGTGGAACGACGTGACGTCGCTAGCCGGGAAGAAGTAGTTGTTGATCGTGGTCGCGGGCAGGTCGGGCTTGGTCAGGTGCGGGTTGAAGGCGTAGATGAAGTTTCGCAGCACGTGGAACAACCCGATGAACGCCGGCGCCTGCAGCAGCGCCGGCAGGCAGGAGGCCAGCGGGTTGACCCCGGCCTCCTTGTTCAGCTTCATCATCTCTTCGGTGAGCCGCTGCCGGTCGTCCTTGTACTTCTCCCGGATCTTCTTCATCTCCGGTTGGATCGCCTGCATCTTGAGGCTGGCGTCCATCTGCTTCATGAACGGCTTGAACATGATCGCGCGCAGCGTGAACACCAGGAACATCACGGACAGCACCCAGGCCCACGGGTTCGAGTAGCCCATGAACGAGCCGAACACCTTGTGCCAGACCCACATGATCCCGGAGACCGGGTAGTAGATGAAGTCGAGCGACCAGAAACTGAATGTCACGCCGCGGTTCTCCCCGCACTCGGTGCGCAGGAGCCGCAACGCCGCGCAGTGTCGTCGGCGACATGCGTGCCGCCGCTGGTCTTTTCGGGTATGACGCTGTTCGCGACCGCACCACTGTCGCCATCGTCCCACCGACCGGGCGCATCCCGATCCGGGCCCGGCACGAGAACGCCGTCAACAACACCGTCATCGGCGATCCGAAGGCCGCCGGCACCGTCGGCACTGTGGGCACCGTCGGCGTGAACAGCGTTCTCGTCGGCGGCGGGCGGCACATACCGCCACCGGCCGCGCTCCGGCACCTTGTCGACCCCCCCGGAACTCCACGGGTTGCAGCGCAACAACCGCCAGACTGTGAGCAGTAGGCCCTTGATCGCGCCGTGCGTGCGCAGCGCGCCGACCGCGTAGGCGCTGCAGGTCGGGTAGTACCGGCAGGTCGCCGGCGTGTAGGGCGTGATGAACTTCTGGTAGAAGCGGATCGGCAGGATCAGCAGCCAGGCGACCGGGCTCACTCGCCGCCGTGTCGCATCGTGTGCCATCACCGCCTCCTCCGCCGCGCCGAGTCCAGGGCGGTGCCGACCGCGGAGCGAAGGTCCTCGCCCAGGCGTCCGCTCGATTCGCCCGCCGCTGCTGGTAACGCCCGGACGACCAGGTCGGTTCCCGCCGGCAGATCGCCCAGTGCCTCGCGGACCAGCGGACGCAGTCTTCTGGTCACGCGATGTCGGACCACCGAGTTGCCCACCTTCGCCGACACCACGAATCCGGCTCGCGGACCCGCCGACCGGTCCGTCCGATAGAGATGTACGACGATGGTCCTCGACGCGCCACGGGCGCCGCGCCTCGTCGCCGCCGCGAAATCCGCCGCGGAACGCAGGCGAAACTCGGTCGGCAGCATCGCCGTGCTCGTCGTCAGGCAGACAGCGCTTCGCGGCCCTTGCGGCGACGCGCCGCAAGGATCGCGCGACCGGCGCGCGTTCGCATCCGCAACCGGAAGCCGTGCACCTTGGCGCGCCTGCGGTTGTTCGGCTGGAAGGTGCGCTTGCTCACGGTTGGTCTCTCCAGTCGTTCCACGTATCAAGCCGGCGACCATCGCGTGGTCACCGTGCGGGTTCGTCGCTCGCCGTCCGCTGTACCGTCAACACCCGATCGAGCGAATGTTGGTGGGTTCCGGCGGCCGTCCTGTCGCCATCTCAACTGACCAAACGGGCAGCACAGATGGCCCACCAGGCGCGGGCACGACGTCTAGCGTACGGATCCGCACGTGCCGACGCAAACCGAGCCTACCGGAGTCTTTTCCGACACGCCGACGACGATGCTTGCCATCGGCTTGCCACTTGTGGCAAGGACACGAAAGTTGCTAGCGTCGCGCCGAGCGTGACGGGATCTACGTCTGTACGGCGATACCACGGGCAGCCTGCCCGGCGGTTCCGTGACCTCACGAGTTGTCCAGATTGGGGATAACTCGTGTGGATGGTATCGCTGCTACAGCGCGAGCCGTAGGCTTGCTGCGGCGGCAAGGCCGCTCGATCGGGCCCGACCGGCGGACCGGGCCGGCCGAGACAACGGCGGTGCATGCCGGATCGGTGCGCGGTTTCACGTGTCAGCCGTACGCCACGACGGACACGTTTCAGGGGGAGGATCTGGTTGTCCGAGGACGCCGTTGACCTCTCCGGTTCCATCTGGGCCGATGTTCAAACCACGCTCCGGCCACAGCTGACCCGCGCGCAGCAGACCTGGTTGTCCATCACGAGACCGATCGGCATGGTCGCCAACACCGTGCTGCTGGCGGCACCGTCGGACCTCGTGCGCGATGCCATTGAGCGTCAGCTCCGCGACACCGTGACGTCAGCGTTCTCAGACCGCCTCGAGATGTCGGTATCGCTCGCCGTCACTACGGATGCGACGCTCACCGATGACGCCCCGACGGCAGCGGTCGATGGAACAGCGGTCGATGGAGCAACACCGTCGATGGCTGGCTCGGCGGCCGGGTCGGTCGGCGGCCCGGTGGGTAGCTTGGCCGAACAGAACCTCGCCGAGCAGGACGGTGCCGCCGGAATGACGAGCACCCACCCGGCGTCGGCACCGCTTCCCGGCCCGCCGGACGGGCTGTCGACCGGACTGTCGGGCGGGAACCCTTACGCCGCAGTCGCGGACGCGGCCGACACGGACCTCGACGACGTGGATTCCTACTCCTACACCCCGCCCGTCGGGCGCTCGGCGAGCGTGTGGAGCACCACTCGGCCGCCGGCCGGCTCGGCGCTGCCCAACCCCGCGCACAGCCGGCTCAACGACAAGTACACCTTCGACACGTTCGTCATGGGCGGTTCCAACCGCTTCGCGCACGCCGCGGCGATCGCGGTCGCCGAGGCCCCGGCGCAGAGCTACAACCCGCTGTTCATCTGGGGGGATTCCGGACTCGGCAAGACGCACCTGCTGCACGGCATCGGCCACTACGTGCAGAAGCTCTACCCGGCGGCCCGGGTGCGGTACGTGTCCAGCGAGGAGTTCACGAACGAGTTCATCAACTCGCTGCGCGACGACCGCAAGGAGGCCTTCCGCCGTCGCTACCGCGAGGTTGACGTGCTGCTGCTCGACGACGTGCAGTTCCTCGAGGGCAAGGAAGGCACCCAGGAGGAGTTCTTCCACACGTTCAACACGCTCTACAACGCCAACCGGCAGATCGTGATCTCCTCCGACCGCCCGCCCAAACGCCTGGAGACGCTGGAGGACCGGGTCCGCACCCGGTTCGCGTGGGGGCTCATCACCGACATCCAGCAGCCCGACCTGGAGACGCGCATCGCGATCCTGCGCAAGAAGGCGTCGTTGGACCGGATGAACGTGCCGGACGACGTGCTGGAGTTCATCGCCGGCCGGATCGAGCGCAACATCCGCGAGCTGGAGGGCGCCCTGATCCGGGTGACGGCGTTCGCCTCGCTCAACCAGCAGTTGGTGGACCTGTCGCTCGCCCAGGTCGTGCTCCGCGACCTGATCCACGACGCCACCGTCGGCGATATCGATGCCGCGACCATCATGGCGGTGACCGCCGAGTACTACTCGCTGTCCCTCGACGACCTGTGCGGCCCGAGCAAGACGAAGAACATCGCCGGCGCCCGGCAGATCGCCATGTATCTGTGCCGCGAGCTCACCGAACTCACCCTGCCGGCGATCGGCAAGACCTTCGGCGGCCGCGACCACACCACGGTGATGCACGCCGCGAAGAAGATCCGTGCGGAGATCACCGAGCGCCGGCAGACCTACGAACACGTCCAGGAACTCACCGCCCGCATCCGCGACCGGATCCGCCCGTAGGTCCGCGGCTCGCTCGGCTTCGCTACCGGATATGACGCTGTTCGCCGCCGGCCACGCCCGGCGGGATGCCCGTTTGCGGGAGCTACATCCGTTGTGACCGGCATCACCACGCCTATGCACAGTATGTGGATAACCATGTGGATCGATGGGGATAACCGGTGACACCGTCCCCCGGGTCCGAGGTATCCACACCCCGGCGCGGACACACACAGCGTCATGCACGTTCCATCCCGAGCAGCGACACGCCTGACGTCCAGCGCCGACGCTCGATATCCACACCATCCACACCGCCTACTACATCTTCGGTATTTCTCTCTTCAGTGATTCCTTTGGAACTAGCCATGGGGACAACCGCGACGCCGGAGGGCCGTGCGGAGGCGTGGACGCCCACAGAATCCGACCCGGAGATGACCCGGAGATGACGCGCCGCCGATTTGGTCGTACCGTGAGACGCCGCAGTGTCTTCACGACCGTGTTCATGGCGGCGGTCGTGCGTGATGACGTGCCACGCCAGCGAAGGGAGCACCCATGAAGTTCCGCGTCGCCCGCGAGGATCTCGCCGACGCCGTGGCGTGGGTCGCCCGGTCACTGCCCAGCCGTCCGCCCGTGCCGGTGTTGGGCGGAATCCTGCTCCAGGTCGACGGGGACGTGCTGTCCGTCGCCGGATTCGACTACGAGGTGTCGACCCGCGCAGAAGTCGCGGTGGACGCCGAGACCGGCGGCAAGGTGCTGGTGTCCGGTCGGCTGCTCGCGCAGATCACCTCGGCGTTGCCGCCCAAGCCGGTGGACGTGGAGGTCGACGGGGCGAAGGTCGCGATCCGGTGTGGATCGGCGCGGTTCTCGCTGCCGACGATGCCGGTCGACGACTACCCGGCGCTGCCGGAGATGCCCGAGGCGTCCGGCACCGTGTCGGCGGCCCAGTTCGCCGAGGCCGTGGCGCAGACCGCCGTCGCGGCCGGCCGGGACGACACATTGCCGATGCTCACCGGGATCCGCATGGAGATCGAGGGCGACCGGCTCACGCTCGCCGCGACCGACCGGTTCCGGCTGGCCGTGCGGGAGCTCGGCTGGACCCCGGGCAGCGCGAGCATGTCCACGGCGGTGCTGGTACCGGCGAAGACGCTCGCCGACACGGCACGCAGCTTGGCCGGGGACACCGAGGTGACCATCGCCCTGGGCGACGGGCTGATCGGGCTGCAGGGCGGCGGCCGGCGCACCACCGTGCGGCTGCTCGACGTGGAGTTCGTGAAGTACCGCTCGCTGCTGCCGACGGAGCACACGACCACGGTCGAGGTTCCGGTGGCGGAGCTGTCCGAGGCGATCAAACGCGTGGCGCTGGTCACCGATCGGGGGCATCACCTGCGGATGCAGGTCTCCGACGGAACGCTGGGGCTGGCCGCCGGCGGGGACGACGAGGGCAGCGCGGAGGAGGAGCTCGCCGTGTCGGCGGACGGGGCGGAACTGCTCATCGCGTTCAACCCGGGCTACCTGCTGGACGGGCTGTCGGTGCTGCGCACCGATGCCGTGCGGCTGGCATTCACCACGCCCGCGCGGCCGGCGCTGCTGCTGCCTGTATCGGACGACGGGGACTCGAAGAACGGCTCGGCCGAGCCAGCGTACCGGTACCTGGTGATGCCCGCGCGGCTGCCGGGCTGAGTCGCGGCAAGACTCGGTGCGGGTGCCGGACTCGGTCCTGGCCTCGCACGTCACGCGAGTTTTGTATGCGCGACGTGCGCCCAGGCACCGCGGAGGTGCGGCGTCGTCATACCCGCCTAGATCCGCCGATGACGGGCGGGCGGACACCGGTCGGGGCTACCGTCGATGATGCACATATCGGACGACGGGAAGGTGACGAGATGCGGATCGGATTGATCGGACTCGGCAAGATGGGCGCGAATATGGCCGAGCGCCTGCGGCAGGCCGGACACGAGGTGGTCGGCTATGACCGAAATCCGGACGCGCCGCGCACCGTCGCCTCGATCCAGGACATGGTGGCTGCGCTCGAGAAGCCGCGCGTTGTCTGGATTATGGTCCCGGCCGGGAAGCCCACGCACGCGACCGTCACCGAGCTGACCGGGCTGCTGGAAGCCGGCGACATCATCATCGACGGCGGGAACTCCCGCTACACCGAGGACCAGGCGCACGCGGCGGCCGCCGCGACGCACGGCATCCGGTACATCGACGCGGGCGTCTCCGGCGGCGTGTGGGGGCTCGAGGAGGGCTACGCGCTGATGGTCGGCGGCGAGGCGGACACCGTCGCGCACGTGCAGCCGATCTTCGACGCGCTGAAGCCCGCGGGCAACGGCGGCTTCGTGCATGCCGGACCGGTTGGCGCCGGCCACTTCACGAAGATGGTGCACAACGGCATCGAATACGGCATCATGCAGGCCTACGGCGAGGGCTACGAGCTGATGAAAGCCTCCGAGCTGGTGCCGGACGCGGACAAGGTGATCGCGTCCTGGCAGGAGGGCACGGTGATCCGGTCCTGGCTGCTCGACCTGCTGGTGCGGGCGCTGGCCGCTGATCCTGGCCTCACCGCGATCCGGGACTACGCGCAGGACTCCGGTGAGGGCCGATGGACCATCGAAGCGGCCATTGAGCACGCGGTGCCGCTGCCGGTGATCACCGCGGCACTGTTCGCGAGATTCGCGTCCCGGCAAGAGGTTTCGGTGGCGACGAAGGTGGTGGCGGCGCTCCGGCAGCAGTTCGGCGGGCATGCGGTCGGCGCGGCCGGCTCGGACGCGCCGGTGCCGATCAGCTAAGTCGGTTGTGTGGTGCGGTTGGGCAGGGACGTCAAGGAAGGGTGGTGGCGAGGTGTACCTGCGGCACCTGTCGCTGGTCGACTTCCGCTCCTGGCCCGCCGCAGAGCTTCCACTCGGCCCCGGACCCACCGCCCTGATCGGCCACAACGGCGCCGGTAAAACGAATCTCGTCGAAGCGGTCGGCTACCTGGCGACCCTCGCCTCGCACCGGGTGGCTGCCGACGCCCCGCTCATCCGGCGCGGTGCCGAGCGCGCCCTGGTGCGTGCGGCCGTCGTGTCGGCCGGCCGGGAGCTGACCGTTGAGGTCGAGTTGACGGCCGGCAAGGCCAACCGGGCACGCATCAACCGCGCCCCGCAACGCCGTGCCCGGGACATCCTGGGAATCGTCCGCACGGTGCTCTTCGCGCCGGAAGACCTCGCCCTGGTGCGCGGCGACCCGACCGACCGGCGCCGCTTCCTGGACGAACTGTTGGTGATGCGCGCGCCGCGGCTGGCCGCCGTCCGGTCCGACTACGACAAGATCCTGCGCCAGCGATCCACCCTGCTGAAGTCCGCCGGCGCCGCCCGCAGGTCCGGCTCGGAGCTGTCCACCCTCGACGTGTGGGACGAGCACCTGGCCACCACCGGCGCGGAACTGCTCGCCGCGCGCCTCACGCTGACCGACGAGCTGGCGCCGCATGTCGCCTCCGCCTACCGCCGGATCGCGCCCGGGAACGACGCGGCCGCCATCCGCTACCGGTCCTCGCTGGGGGACGCCGTCGACCCCGCCGAACGCGACCCGGCGGCGCTCGCCGCAGCGCTGCGCGCGGCGATGGTGCAGCTTCGGCCCAGCGAGCTCGATCGCGGCGTGTGCCTGGTCGGGCCGCACCGCGACGACCTGGACATCGAACTCGCCGACGGGCCGGCGAAAGGCTATGCGTCGCACGGGGAATCGTGGTCGTTGGCGTTGTCGTTGCGGCTCGCGTCGTTCGACCTGCTGCGCGGCGACGGTGTGGAACCGGTGCTGGTGCTCGACGACGTGTTCGCCGAACTCGACTCCTCCCGGCGCGCGATGTTGGCCGGGATCGCGCAGGGCGCCGAGCAGGCGTTGATCACCGCGGCCGTCGCCTCCGATGTGCCCGCCGAATTTTCGGGTATGACGATGTGTGTGGCCGATGGTCGGCTCGAAAGTTCGCAGGCATGACGGGCGGCCGTGACATCGCCGACGGTGATTCCCGCGGCGACCCCCTTGGCAGCCCCCGCGCGGGCTCGCGCCGCATACCCGACGAGACCCCTGACACTACAAAGGGTTTGGGCTCTGCGAAGGGGGCCGATCTGGCCCGGGAGGCGCTGGACGCCGCCAAGGCTCGAAATGCGGCAGCCCGGAACGCGGCGGCCCGGGCCGGGAAGCGCACCAGCGGGTCCGGTGCGGCGGCCGCCGGCGTGTCGCGACGGCTCCAGCGGCGCCGGTGGTCCGGGCCCGGCACCGACCGCGCCAGAGATCCGCAGCTGCTCGCGGACACCGTCGGCTCGTGGCTCTCGGCCGCCGGCGCCGGCCGAGAGATCGTCAAGGCATCGGTGTTCGCGCGCTGGGCCGATATCGTCGGCGCGGACATCGCCGCCCATGCCTCGCCGGTGTCGCTCGTCGACGGTGAGCTTGTGTTGCAGGCCGAATCCACCGCATGGGCCACCCAGCTGCGACTGCTCGCCCCCGGCATGATCACCAAGATCAACGCGGCCGTAGGCCGCGGCACGGTGACCCGGATCCGCACCCGCGGGCCTGCCGGGCCGAGCTGGCGCTTCGGCAACCGGCACGTTCCGGGCCGCGGGCCGCGAGACACCTACGGCTGAAACCCGCCTGCCGCGAACGGGTTTCGCACCGTCACCCCGCCGATCGCCTGACCGTTGTTCAGATCCTCCGACCAGAGCATGGTGCAGCCCAAGGCGGCCGCACTGGTGAGGATCATGGCGTCCCAGAACGAGAGTTGTGCGGTTTCGGCGAGTCCGGTAGCGGCGAGCACGTCCGCCGGGTTCGGATTATGCGTCGGCCACAGCGCAAGTGCGCGGATCTGGCTCCGAGCCCGATCCGCGGGCAATGGTCGATCCAGCTTGCGGGTGGCGTTCGTGTAGAACTCCTGCATCACCTGGATGCTGGTGGCGCCCTTCCGATGCACCGTCACGTGTTTGACCAGGTCTTTCGCTACACGGTGCTTCTCGCCGGCGGTGACGTCATGCAGATACAAGAGGACGTTGCTGTCGACGAACTCGAGTCCATCCGTGATCCCGGACGTCACCGTGCCACGCCCGCCGTGCTACAGGGAACGATCATGGAGATCGTCGCGTGTCCAGGTGATCTCACCGATCCGCATGCCCGAGTCCTGCTCCAGCTGCCGGAACTCCTCCGCCCACACGCGGTCGTAGTCCTCCTCGCGCTGGACCAGGCCCGTCAGGTACTCCTCCACGAGTGAGGTCAGCGACGTGTCCTGCTGGGCCGCAACAACTCTCGCACGCTTCAGCAGATCTATCGGAAGGGCGAGCGTCACGTTGCGCCGCGCCCCGGCACCTCGGTGATGTCGCTGCTCACTCGATATGTGTGCCGCCGTCATGTCCTCACGTTAACACGTCATCACGACATCACGAGAACACGGGACGCGGCCGCGAACGGCGTCATATCCGTCATAGTCGGTTGGTCGGGGACCGATGCGGCCGACGCCGTCATGGACGGCACAGACGCGCGCGACGAGCACCTGAACCCATGAGACGGGCGTTACGGCGCACCACGGCGCAATCAGGGGCGCTAGATCGCCATCTGTGTCGGTGTGGGGAGATAGAATCAATACCGCGCCTTTCGTGGCGGGCCCCAGCGGGCTCACAGACGCAACGAGGCGGCCCCGGCATCAGGATGGTGGCGGGGTGCGTGGCCGCTGGGCGGCTGCGCCGTGATCAGCTCATGAACGAGCCGGGCGAGCAGGGGACACGTGGCAGCGCAGAAGTCGGGACAGAAGTCGGGCGCGAGCGAATACGGTGCATCGTCGATCACGGTGCTGGAGGGCCTGGAGGCCGTCCGCAAGCGGCCGGGCATGTATATCGGATCGACCGGCGAACGCGGGCTGCACCACCTGGTGTGGGAGGTCGTCGACAACGCGGTCGACGAGTTCATGGCCGGGTACGGCGACGTCATCGAGGTGACGCTGCGCGCCGACGGCGGGGTGACGGTGTCGGATCAGGGCCGCGGATTCCCGGTGGCCATGCACCCGACCCAGCACAAGCCGGCCGTCGAGGTGGCGCTGACCGTGCTGCACGCGGGCGGCAAGTTCAACTCCGACACCTACGCGGTCTCGGGCGGTCTGCACGGCGTCGGCGTCTCGGTGGTGAACGCACTGTCCACTCGGCTGGATGTCGAGATCCGCCGCTACGACAAGCTGTATCGCCAGGAATATCTCGCCGCGAAGCCCGGGCCGCTGATCGAGGTCGGGCCGGCGAAGGGCACCGGGACCACGCTCACGTTCTGGGCCGACCCCCACGTCTTCGAGACCACCGAGTACAAGTTCGAGACGATCGCGCGGCGGCTGCAGGAGATGGCATTCCTGAACAAGGGCCTCACCATCAAGCTGCGCGACGAGCGGCCCAAGACCATCGCGGTGACCGAGGCGGACGAGTCCAACGAGGCGGTGCAGGCGGACCGGGCCGCCCGGGCCGCGGCGGTGGCGCACGCCGGGCAGGACGGCGCCGAAACCCCCGGCGCCCCAGGCGTTCTCGCCAGCGTTGACGGCGCGGCAGCGCCGGGAACAGCGTCACACCCGAAGAAGAACGTGCCCGTGGAGAAGGTCTTCCACTACCCGAACGGGCTCGTCGATTACGTGAAGCACCTGAACGCGACGCGGGAGAAGGTGCACGAGTCGATCATCGGGTTCGACGTGAAGGGCGAAAACATGGAGGTCGAGGTGGCCATGCAATGGAACGCCTCGTACTCCGAATCCGTGCACACGTTCGCGAACACCATCAACACGATCGAGGGCGGTACGCACGAGGAGGGCTTCCGCGCGTCGCTCACCACGGTGGTGAACAAGTACGCGAAAGACAAGAACCTGCTCAAGCCCAAGGACCCGCCGCTGTCCGGCGACGACGTGCGCGAAGGGCTTGCCGCCATCATCTCGATCCGGCTCAAGGAACCGCAGTTCGAGGGCCAGACCAAGGCGAAACTCGGTAACACCGAAGCGAAGTCGTTCGTGCAGAGGGCCTGCAACGAGTGGCTCACCGACTGGTTCGAGCGCAACCCGACCGAGGCGAAGAAGATCGTGTCCAAGTCGGTGTCTTCGGCGCAGGCGCGCGCCGCGGCCCGGAAGGCGCGAGACCTGGTGCGGCGCAAGGGTGCTCTCGACATCGGCGGCCTGCCGGGCAAACTCGCCGACTGCCGGTCAAACGATCCGGAGCGGTCGGAGCTGTTCATCGTGGAGGGCGACTCCGCCGGCGGGTCCGCGAAGTCCGGGCGGGACTCGATGTTCCAGGCGATCCTGCCGCTGCGCGGCAAGGTGATCAACGTCGAGAAAGCCCGCATCGACCGGGTTCTCAAGAACACCGAGGTGCAGTCGCTGATCACCGCGATGGGCACCGGCATCCACGACGAGTTCGACATCACCAAGGCGCGCTACCACAAGATCGTACTGATGGCCGACGCCGATGTGGACGGCCAGCACATCCGGACGCTGCTACTTACCCTGCTGTTCCGCTTCATGCGGCCGCTGGTCGACGCTGGCTACGTGTACCTGGCGCAGCCGCCGCTCTACAAGCTGAAGTGGACGAAGGGGGCGCACGATTTCGCCTACTCGGATCGCGAACGCGACGGGCTGGTGGCGCGCGGCGAGGCTGCCGGGCGCCGGCTGCCGAAGGACGATGGGATCCAGCGGTACAAGGGCCTGGGCGAGATGGACGCGAAGGAGCTGTGGGAGACCACCATGGACCCGTCGACCCGGCTGATGCTCCAGGTGACGCTGGACGACGCGGCCATGGCGGACGAGCTCTTCTCGGTACTGATGGGCGAGGATGTCGCCGCCAGGCGGAGTTTCATCACGCGCAACGCGAAAGATGTTCGTTTCCTGGATGTTTAGCCGGCTTGATCGGGCTGTGCCCGAGAACTCCGTCATACCAGATTGTTTCGCTTGATCTAGCAAAGGCTCGACACCTGTGACGCAACCACCCGAAGGCCCGGACGGCACCGAGAACACCGACGGTGTAGACGATCTCGACGCCATCGAACACGACCGCACCGAACCGATCGACATCTCGGACGAGATGCAGCGGTCCTTCATCGACTACGCGATGAGCGTGATCGTGTCGCGGGCGCTGCCCGACGTGCGGGACGGCCTCAAGCCGGTACACCGCCGCGTGCTCTACGGCATGTTCGACTCGGGGTTCCGGCCGGATCGCGGGCGGGTCAAGTCTTCTCGCGTGGTCGGCGATGTGATGGGCAACTACCACCCGCACGGCGACTCGTCGATCTACGACACGGTGGTGCGCATGGCGCAGCCGTGGTCATTGCGCTACCCGATGATCGACCCGCAGGGCAACTTCGGGTCGCCCGGCAACGACCCGGCGGCCGCCATGCGGTACACCGAATGCCGCATGTCGAACCTCGCGATGACCATGCTCGACGGCATCAACGAGGCGACCGTCGATATGGTGCCGAACTATGACGGGAAGACGACCGAGCCGACGGTGCTGCCGTCCCGCATTCCGAGCCTGCTGATCAACGGATCGTCGGGCATCGCGGTCGGCATGGCCACCAATATCCCCCCGCACAATCTGCGGGAGGTCGCCGCGGCCGTCACCTGGGCGCTGGAGCACCCGGAGGCCGACGAGGAGGAGCTGCTCGCCGCCTGCATGGAACGCGTCCCCGGACCCGACTTCCCCACCGGCGCACTGATTGTCGGCCGGGACGGCATCGAGGACGCCTACCGCACCGGGCGCGGGTCGATCCGCATGCGCGCCGTGGTCGAGGTCGAGGAGGACTCCAAGGGGCGCACCATCCTGGTCGTCACCCAGCTGCCGTACCTCGTCAACCCGGACAACCTGATCGAGTCGATCGCCGGCCTGCACAAGGACGGCCGGATCGCCGGGATCTCCGATATCGCCGACGAGTCCTCCGAGCGGGTCGGCACGCGGCTCGTGGTGACGTTGAAGCGCGACGCCGTGGCCAAGGTGGTGCTGGCGAACCTGTTCAAGCACACCCAGCTGCAGACGAACTTCGGCGCGAACATGCTGGCGATCGTCGACGGGGTGCCGCGGACGCTGCGGCTCGACCAGATGATCTCGTTCTACGTCGCGCACCAGATCGAGGTCATCGTCCGTCGCACGCAGTTCCGGCTGGACGAGGCGGAGGCCCGCGCGCACATCTTGCGCGGCCTGGTCAAGGCACTGGACATGCTGGACGAGGTCATCGCCCTGATCCGGCGGTCTGCGACCGTGGACGTCGCCCGCGAGGGCCTGATCGAGCTGCTCGACATCGACGCGGACCAGGCCAACGCGATCCTGGAGATGCAGCTCCGCCGGCTCGCGGCCCTGGAGCGGCAGAAGATCGTCGACGAGTTGGCGGCGCTGGAGCTGAAGATCGCCGACCTGAAGGACATCCTGGCGTCGCCGGACCGGCAGCGCCGGATCATCGCCGAGGAGCTGGCCGAGGTGGTCGGCAAGTACGGCGACGACCGCCGCTCGAAGCTGGTGCCCTACGACGGCGACGTGTCCATCGAGGACCTGATCGCCGACGAGGACGTGGTCGTCACCATCACCCGCACCGGCTACGCGAAGCGGACCAAGACCGACCTGTACCGCTCGCAGCGGCGCGGCGGCAAGGGCGTGCAGGGGGCGGCGCTCAAGCAGGACGACATCGTGGCGCACTTCTTCGTCTGCTCGACGCACGACTGGATCCTGTTCTTCACGAACAAGGGCCGCGTGTATCGGACCAAGGCGTACGAGCTGCCGGAGGCCTCCCGCACGGCGCGCGGGCAGCACGTGGCCAACCTGCTCGCCTTCCAGCCGGACGAGCAGATCGCGCAGGTGATCCAGATCTCCGGATATGACGTCGCTCCGTACCTGGTCCTTGCCACCAAACATGGCCTGGTGAAGAAGTCCGAGCTCACGGCCTTCGATTCCAACCGCTCCGGCGGGCTGGTGGCGATCAACCTGCGCGACGAGGACGAGCTGGTCGGCGCGGCGCTGTGCTCCTCCGAATCGGATCTGGTGCTGATCTCCGCCCAGGGGCAGTCGGTGCGGTTCCACGCCACCGACGACGCGCTGCGGCCGATGGGCCGGGCGACCTCGGGCGTGCTCGGTATGCGATTCAACGGAGATGACGAGCTGCTGGCGATGGAAGTCGCCCGGCCCGGGACGTTTGTGCTGGTCGCGACGTCGGGCGGGTACGCCAAACGGACCGACATCGACGAGTACCCGCTGCAGAACCGGGGCGGAAAAGGTGTGCTCACCGTCCAGTACAACCCGAAACGTGGCAAACTCGTGGGCGCACTCATTGTCGACATCGACGACGAGCTGTACGCCATCACCTCCTCCGGCGGAGTCATCAGGACGTCGGCCAAGGAGGTCCGCAAGGCCAAGCGCCAGACCATGGGAGTGCGGCTGATGAACCTCTCCGACGGTGACGAGCTCATCGCCATAGCCCGCAACGCCGAAACCGACGCGGCCGATGGATCCGACGGTTCGGACGGTGCGGACGGTTCGGGCCCGGCCGCCGGCGGCGGCCGGGCGCCGGGCGGCAGCGGACCGGGAGCGTCCTCGTGACGACTCCGCCCGGCGGCGGCGCCGGGCCCGCGGGCGCGGCGTATCCGTATAGGTCGTCGGCGCCCATGTCGGCGCCGGGATCCGTCGGTGCCGTCGGTGCCGTCGGCGCGCAGGTTCCCCGCGGCGGGGCGGGCTCGCGTGCGGCGGGCGGTTCTTCCGGTGGGGCAGCCGGGGCTGCGGGTGCCGCGGCGGCGGGTGCGCGGCCGGCGCACGGGCCCGCCCCGAATACCGCCCCGAACGCCCAGCCGACCACACAGCGGCCCGGGCGAAGCGGAACGGCGTCATCGGCGCCGCGTCGGCCGAAACCGGAGCGGCCTCCCCGGCTGGCCGCGCTGCAGGTGCGGCGGATCGACCCGTGGACGGCACTCAAGATCAGCCTCGTGGTCTCGATCGTGATGTTCTTCGTGTGGATGATCGCGGTCGGTGTGCTGTACCTCTCGCTGGACGCCATGGACGTGTGGACCAAGATCAACGACACCTACAACACCTTGGTGGTCGCGCCGGACAGCACCACGGTGCCGGCTCCGCTGATCACGCCGGGGAAGGTGTTCGGGGTGACGGCGGTGATCGGCGCGGTGAACATCGTGCTCTTCACGGCGCTGTCCGCGATCGCCGCGTTCGTGTACAACGCGGCGTCCGGAATGGTCGGCGGCGTGGAGGTCACGCTCAGCGAACGAGACTGATCTCGCGGTTTGGGGCGGTCGTGGCCGTACGGTAGGCTGTTAAGTCGCGGCGCCTCGGTGGTATGACTCGGTCGTGTGTCCTCGTTATATGACTCGGTGCCGTGAATGGTGTTCGGCGCGGTGCCCGTCTCCCTGGGACGGCGTGGCACGGCGGCCGGACGTGCGGGCCTGTAGCTCAGTCGGTTAGAGCGCTTCCCTGATAAGGAAGAGGTCGGTGGTTCAAGTCCACTCAGGCCCACTAGCCCGGCAGCGGATGATCAATCCGTCCGGCACACTGGGTACGGGCGCGCCGACCATGCGCCACCACCGCAGAGCGCAAAGGATTCGTGATGAAGAAGCTCCTCCTGTTCCTCACCCTGGCCGGGATCGGCGCCTTCGTCGTCGTCAAGCGCAAGCAGGCGGCCGCCGCTGAGCAGGCCCTTTGGGACGAGGCTACCGGCAACTCCGCCGCATCGAACTGACCCGCTTTTTGCCGGCCGGCTGCGTGTTGCGCACGCCGGCCCATGCGGGGACGTAGCTCAACTGGCAGAGCACCGCCTTTGCAAGGCGGGGGTTGAGGGTTCAAGTCCCTTCGTCTCCACACTGTGTTTCCGTAGCCGTGTTTTCGCGTCATGTTTCCGCAGCTCAGCGCGCGTCCCCGTCGATCCGCGCAGCCCCGAGTATGACGACGTTCGCGACAGCCGGGCTCGGCAGCATCCGTTGGTGAATGCCCCGACGCCGCCATGCCACCCAGAGCCGGCGGGGAAGACGTCAACGCGATCTTCGAATTCAACCGAGTAACCGGTGCTCAAACGGGACCGTGGCGCTCCACGATCGGTGCGCGGTCTTGTCGCGCGTGTAGGAACGCGATCACCTCGACAACCCGCTGGTTCTCGTGCCACACGTACCAGGCTTGGTAGGGAAAGCCGTGCACAAACGCGCAGCGAACGTCGGCCACCCGTTCGCGCGCATGTTGTGGTGATTCGGTGATTCGCCCGATCACTTCGTCGATGGCCGCTTCGAGATCGACGAGCTTATGCGGGACATTGATCGCGTAGTAGTCCAGTGCGCGCCTGATCTCAAGCTCCGCTGCGGCACGGATGAAATGTGGATACGTCACCGGCGCGCGTCGTGCCAGTCGGCCTTGATCTCCGCCCATGTGCGGCCGACCAATGGGTCTGACACGGCTTCGGCTCGTCGCTCCTCGAGCAGTGCGCGGATCTCGGGCGCGACTGGGAAGTCTTCCGCCTCCACCGATGCCCACAACTCAGCTGCGAGCTGCCAGCGATCGGCCACGTCCAAACCCTTGGCCTGCGACAAGAGCGCCGGGTTCACCATGGACCCAGGTTACCGAGAATAGCCGACGACCGGCAGAGTGTCGTCCCTCTAATGGGATCGGTGAGGGTTTCGCCGAGTTGAGGAGTTCGCGCTCGATGTGCGCCGCAGAGCAGTCCTAGAACTGCCTGATAGTGACCTGCGCCGCATCGTCCAGGAACGTCTTAAACACCGGCGTGGTCAGGCAACGGGGTGATGGCGGAGCGCAGGCCACTCCTGGCATTCGGACCGCCACTCGTCGTTGAACGGCCCATGCAGACCCCTCGGGACATGCCGCGTTTGTCCAGGCTCGGCGCTGGGCGGCAAGGCGAGCGACTGACACCTCAGTTCCGGGAACTGACCACGGCGTTCGCCGCTGAGCGAGTACGTCTGGCAGAAGACACTCCCGACGAGGTGGACCCGGCGTTGGTGGTTGTGTTTGACCTCGCCGGCAGCGTCAAGGACTTCCGCAACGCCATCGACAGGATCGAAGGGTTGGAGTTCCTGTCCGAGCTGCTGGGTGACCGATCCGACTCCGATGACGACTTCCACATGACCGAGCGGGGGGCCTCGGCGATCCACAGGTCCGTCGAGGTCAGCAGCCGCGCCATTCGCTCGACCCGCATCTGGCGCAGAGACGCCACCGGGCTCGTCCCTACCGTGGCGTCGAAGGCCCTGACGAGCTGAGAGCGGGACAGATGGATTTCCTCGGCCGGTGCTTGCAGCGTCCAGGGCTCGGCGATCCACTCTCGCAGCACTTTGACTGCCGAGACGACGTGACCGCAGAGCACTCCGTGTATCGCTCGGGGGGCGGATGATTCTTGATCCTCTCGTGGGTAGCCGGTCGCGTCCTTTGTGTCCTCGCCAGCGTTGTCGAACCGTGAGCAGGGAGTTGTCATGGGTAGTCCGTGGGTTAGGCGTCCCGTTTTTGCATCAGGATTCCGGTGGTCAACAGGCCGATCGCGGGCCAGGCGACGACGACGGCCAGCCCAAGTGCTGACTGACGTTGTGCAGCGTCCACCCGCGCCCGTAGAGAAGGACCGCCTCGTCGACCTGCGCTTCGGTCATGACCGGCCGAGTCTTGCCCGCACGAGCAACGTGCCCGGCGACCGTCGTGCGATGCAGGTCGTAAACCTTCGCTAGCTCGCAGACACGAGCACCAGCCTCATAGTCGGCGATCAGCGCCTCAAGCTCGGCCGGAGAGAGCCGCCATTGAGCTTGCCGCAGTACCCGCACATTGGGACCCCGCGCATCCTCAAACACCGTCACCGGCGGCTCCTGGGAGGCGTGGCGCTTATTGCCGACCCGGCGAAGTAGCCGCTTTACTAGGGATTTCTCAGACCGGCCAGAGTTTAAGAACTCTCTACGTAGGTCCACACTGGGTTCTTAGTGGCTCGGACGGCGCTCGGAGACCGCGCGGGTCGTACCCGGACAGCGGTGTTGGAAGATAAGCGCGGCCGACTCACCCGAGTCCGGCGACGTATGGCCCACCTCGCTGACTCAGCCGGCGGCGCGCGGTGCTCGGAGGACGGACGGCTTCGTATGAACGTGCACACCCTGACGGTCGCGTTGCCTGGCGGCAGCGTCGAAATGCCCTACCTGGACGCGGTTGGCGATCGCCCGGGCCCCCACCTCACCGTGATAGCCGGGATCCACGGAACCGAATACACCTCGATCGCCGCCGCCCGTGAATTCGCCGCCGGCCTGGACCCGGTGCGGATGGCCGGACAGATCACGGTCGTGCCGGTGGTCAACGTGACCGCGTTCTGGGCGCGCTCGCCGTTCGTCGTCCCCGAGGACGGTCGCAATCTCAACCGCAGTTTCCCCGGTGATCCGCACGGATCCGTCGCCGAAATCCTCGCGGATGCGGTGACCACGACGTTCATCAAGGGCTCCGATTACCTGCTCGACCTGCACGCCGGCGACCTTCCCGAGGCGCTCGAACCCTTTGCGCTGTATGACGAGTCGCCGGTGGAGGCTCAGGCGCGCGAGCTGGCGCTGGCGTACGGTCTCGGCCACGTGGTCCGGCAGTCCCGCGGAGAGCGGACCGTGGGCGGAAGCACGTCGGCTATCGCGGCCGACCTGGGCATCCCGGCGATCACAGCGGAGTCGGGACAGAACGGGATTCTCGACCGCCCCAGCGTCGAGCGGCACCTACGGGGCCTTGACAACGTGTGCCGGTGGCTCGGAATCTTCGACGGGCCGCCGCCGGAACCATCCGCACCGGTGGAGCACGAGGGCTGGTTGTGGCTGCGCACCGACTGCGCCGGCTGGTGGGAACCGGCTGTCGCGGTCGGCACCGATGTCGCCGCGGGGGATCTGCTCGGCACAGTAAGCGATCTGCTCGGTGACCGAGTGCAGGAGATCCGCGCCCCCGACGCGGGTGTCCCGCTGTTCATCACCAGCAGCCCGGCCGTCGGCGAGGACGGGCTGCTGATGGGCTTGGCGCTCACGGCCGACCACTGATCGTCTCCGGCTTCGACGCCGGACGGACCCGGACGGACCCAGGAGGACACACAACCTCATGCGATTGCACGACATGAACTGGCAGGCGGTGGCGGAATACCTCACCCATGACGATCGGGTGGTGGTGCCCATCGGATCCACCGAGCAGCACGGATACCTCTCCTTGGGTACTGATGCGATCCTCGCGGAGCGTGTCGCGGTCGAGGCCGCGGAACCGTTGGGAGTTCCGGTGCTCCCCGTGCTGCCCTTCGGCTCTGCGCCGTACTTCACCGCGTTCCCCGGGAGCCTCAACCTGCGGCTGTCCACCCTGCTGTCGGTGGTCGGCGACCTGCTAGACACCTTGGTGGGACAGGGATTTCGCCGCTTCGTCATCGTCAACGGACACGGTGGCAACATGCCGGTGACGGGCCTGGCGACCGAATGGCTGGCCAAGCCCCGGGAGTACCGGGTCCAGGTGAAGTTCACCAGCTGGTACGCCGGAGCGGAGGTATCGAAGGTGGCGGCGGGCTACGAGGAAGACCCGACGCACGGTGGATGGTTCGAGAACTTCCCCTGGACCCGACTGGCGGACGTCTCGCTGCCCCGGGAAGCCAAGCCGCACCTGTCGTCGGACGTCATCGGGATGGCGACGGCCGCGGACATGCGCGAGCTGACCGGTGACGGCAGCTTCGGTGGCTCGTATCAACTGAGCGACGAGGCGATGGACCACATCTGGCGGACCGGCGTCGCCGAGGTCCGGGACCTCCTGGAGAACGGTTGGGCCTTCCGGTGATCGGCGCCGGATGGCAGGGTCGCACCGCATAGGTCACCGGAACGGCGCAGGGCATCGGGGCGTGCATCGCGGACGTGGTGGTCGTGGCGTCATGGGCGGCCCGGCAAACCCTGTCGATCGACGGCGGCGATGGCTGTTACTGACCGGCGATGACGGATCCGATGTCGACTCGGCGACGTGAGGGATCGGCGGTATCGGCCAGCGCGGTCTCCACCGCGGCGGCAACCCGCAGCAGGGCGGCGTCCTGACCGATACCGGCGGCGAGCTGCAAGCCGACCGGGAGGCCGTCGGCGGTGACGCCACACGGGATCACCACCGCCGGCTGGCCGGTCACGTTGTACGGGCCGGAGAAGATCCCCTCGATCTCACCCTCCGGAGTGTCGATGGTCGGCGTGTCCGCCGGTGCCGGGTACGGCACGGCGGGTCCCAGTAGCGCATCCACCCCGTCCAGCAGCGCCGCGGCCCGCGGCAGCACGGTCGCGCGGCGCTCCAGCGCAGCGTCCCGCCGCTCGGCCGGGACATTGCCGGCGGCCTGGAACAGCCGCAGCGTCGGCGCACCGAAGTGCTCCGGGTCGGCCTGGACCGTCGCCCCATGCACCTGCCATGCCTCGACGAGAAGGATGTCCTCCAGGCAGGCGGCCGCCTCATCGAGCACCGAGCTGTCTCGCTCGGTCACCATGATCCCGGCAGACTCCAGGCGCCGCACCGCATCTCGGGTGATCGCCGCCAGCGCCGGGTCGAGTCGCGGGTCGGCGAGCTGGCCCGCCAGCACCCCGATCCGATACCGGGCTCGGGGCTCGGCGGTGACGTCATACGGTTCCCCGGTCACCGCGGCCATCACGGTCGCCGCGGTAGCGACCGAGTCGGTCAGCAACCCGAGGTGGTCGAGCGTGGGAGACAGCGGGGTGACGCCGGTCAGATCCAGCACGCCGTGGCTGGGCTTGAAGCCGACGACACCGCAGTACGCCGCGGGGATACGAACGGACCCTCCGGTATCGGTGCCCAGCGCGGCCGGGCATACCCCGGCGCCCACCAGCGCCGCCGACCCGCCGCTGGACCCGCCGGCGGTGCGGGCGGTGCCGGCGGTGCGGGCCGGGTTCCGGGCCTCCGGCAGATCCGGGTGCGGCGCCCCGGCGGCGTACTCCAGCAGCGAGGTCAGCGCGAACACGTCTGCCCCCGCTGCCCGCAACGCCGTGATCATCGGTGCGTCAGCGGGTGCCGCCGGGCCGGCCATGTCGATCGGGTTGCCGTTCCCCCGCGGGCTTCCGGCGACATCGATGATGTCCTTCACCGCGATGGACATCCCGTGGAGTGGGCCGTCGGATGCCCGCGGCGGGGCGGGCAGGGCCGCGACCACCGCGTTGAGTGGAACACCCAGCCGGTAGAGCCGCTCGTAGGCGGCCAACAGGTCCAGGTTGGCTACCTCGCATACCCGCTCGCCCCGCTCGATGGCCCGGATCAGCGCGCCCACGTGATGCGTCAGCGGGCCTGCCAACACGTCGATCTGCTCGGCCACCTCGGTCGGGCGGTGCCGGACGGCCAGGTCTCGGTAGATGCCGCTGTGCGATTTGGCGCTGCCGCGGTTGAACGCCACCAGGCGCTGCAGCGAGCCCTCGAGATCATCCGGCTCGAACCCGTCGAAGCCGACCGGACTGACCGGCGCCTGCGCCAGCACTTCTCGCGCGACGGCCAGCATGAGCGCGCGATATTCCGGTCGCTCCAGGGAGTCGGCGATCGACAGGTCGGACACCGCGCCGGCGAAGAGCATGGCGCCGTAGGCCTCCTTGGCCCACAAATAACCCAGGATGGTGTCGGTGGGCTGCGCGTAGGGCAACGCCTCCGCGATCAGGGCCAGCCGTTCGGTGGACCGACCGTCGAGTTCGCCGATGCGAAAGGTGCCGACGTTTCCCTGGATGATCAGCCCGGGCGCGAGGTAGTCGGCTCCGAAGTTCACGAAGCAGACCACCAGGTTCTCCTTCCCCACGGCATCGCCCAGGACGTCGTAGGTGAGTCCGTTCTGCAGCGAGACGACGGTCGTGCCGGGGTCCAGCCGGCCGCGCAACTGGGCCGCCGCCGAGGCCGTGTGGTGGGTCTTCACCGAGACCAGCACGACGCCGGAGAGCCGTTCGGGCAGATCCTCGGGGGTGACGGCCGGCGCGTGCACGGTGAAATCCTCGACCGGACCGGTGATGTGCAGCCCGCTGTCGTTGATCGCTGCGACATGATCGCGGTCGGCATCACAGAACAGCACGTCGTGCCCGGCGCGCCGCAAGTGTGCGCCCACGGTCCCACCGATGGCACCGGCGCCGATGACGGTGAACTGCATGGCATTCCTCGACTTTCCGGCCGCCGGCCAGTCCGGTGATCTACGGTGCAGCCCGCACCAGGCAGGCCGGCCCATAGGCGAATACGAGGTCGACCGGCGAGGAAACCGTAACCCCGGTGACCCGAGCGCGGCGTCGGCGTCTCGCGAAGGTTCGCGGAGGTTCGCGGATCGGGGAGGATCGCCCGGGTGTTCCGGAGAGGTACCCGGGTGAAATTGAGATACAACCGTGACTCGGGGCGGAGGGAGCGGGCGGCGGGCGGCGGCGTACAGTGTCGGAAACGAACCATCTGGACTTGATCACCGTTTGTCTGTAACACTAGTTACATCCCGGATCGACCCCGCGGCCGAGTTCGGTCGCCGTCAGCGCGAGGAGCATCTCATGGCCCCATCAGTCAACGGTCCCGACCTGGGCGCGAACAGCCGTGAGGAGGCCATGGCCCGCCATGAGCTGTCCCGCAGGGCGATGTTGCGCTTCGGTCTCGCCGGTGTGGGAACACTCGGCCTGTCCGGCCTGCTCGCCGCCTGCGGCAGCTCGGGCACCGGTGGTACGTCGACCACCGGAGGCGGTGCCGGGACGTCCGGTGCGCCCGCCGCGACCGAGACGGGAAGCGGTGCCACCAACACCGCAGCGGTCACGTCGTCATCTGCGACCACTGGCAAACCGGGGGGATCCATCAATCTGGTCCGCGCCCTGGACGCGGTCGACTTCGACAAGACCATGGTCTTCTCGAACGCGTCGATCTGGGTCTACGTGAACATCTGGGAGACGCTGACGATAGGCAGTGCCGACGGCACCAAGGTCGAGCCGTGGCTGGCGGAGTCGTGGGAGCAGTCGGACGACAAGCTGACCTGGACGTTCCACCTCAAGGACGGGGTGACGTTCTCTGACGGCAGCCCTATGACCGCCGCCGACGTCAAGTTCACCCTGGACGAGGCCAGCAAGACCAGCGGTGGATGGGAGTTCATCAACGCGGCCATCGACACGGTCACCGCCCCCGACGACAAGACCGTCGTGGTGAAGACCAAGTATCCGTGGGCGCCGCTGCTCGCCGACCTGGCTTGCCCGAGCAACGGCATCATTCCGAACAAGTATCAGGGCAAGACCAAGGAAGACTTCTACAAGACGCCGTTCGGCACCGGGCCGTTCGTGTGGGGCAACTGGGACAAGGGCAAGAGCCTGACCCTGAAGAAGAATGCGAAGTATTGGCGCAAAGACGCCGCCGGCCAGCAGTTGCCGTACCTCGACTCGGTCACGTGGACCGTCGTCCCGGACGACAACACGCGCGGGCTGCAGATGAAGGGCGGCCAGGCGGAGATCGACGAGAACCCGCCGTATTCCAGCCTGGACCAGTTCAAGGGTGACCCGGCCGTGGACGTGGTGCTGTTCCCGTCGACCCGGACCGACTACATCATGATGAACGAGAAGCGCGAATACTTCGCCGATGTGAATGTTCGCCGCGCGGTGTCCTACGCGATCGATCGCGAAGGCCTTAACAAGACGCTGCTGTACGGCAACGGCACACCGGCCAACTCGGTGCTGATGCCCACCGTGCCGTTCTACGACAAGAACACGCCCGGGCAGACCTACGACATGGCCAAGGCCAAGGCGGCTCTGGCGGCCTCGAAGTTCCCGAACGGATTCACCTGCACGTACTCGGCGAGTTCCGGTGACGCCACCGATGCGGCGGTCGCGCAGGTACTGCAGGCGTCGTTGAAGGAACTAGGCATCACCATGAACATCACCAATGTGGATCCGAGCGCCCTACACGACGCGCAGAACAAGCTCGACTACGACATCAGCCACTCCTACTGGACGATGGACATCGCCGACCCGGATGAGCTGGTGCAGTTCGCCGTCCTGCCGGAGGGCGGCGGGCACTCATTCGAAACGAATTACGACAGCCCGGAGGCGCAGGACCTGGCGAAACAGGCCGAGCGGGAATTCGATCCGGCGAAGCGGCAGGAGATCTACTCGAAGTTGCAGGCGGTGATGGCGAACGACGCATTCCTCGCGCCGCTGTACTATCAGCCCCTGCCGTATCTGGTGAGCAAGAAGGTTCAGGGGTTCTTGGTCAAGCCAACCGGTTTGTACGACTTCGGGGTTGTGAGCCTGACGGCCTGATCGGGTGTCTTGTTCGATGTGGTGCAAAAAGGAGCCGGATAGCGCAGGGAGCGAGTCGAGCCCGTGACCTTTGTGCTGTATGCCGTCCGCCGGATTGTGACGCTGATACCGGTCATGTTCGGGATCAGCCTGGTGGTGTTCCTATTGCTGCATCTGATCCCCGGCGATCCGGCGGTGACGCTGCTGGGCACGCACGCCACGACCGATGCGGTGGCGGCCCTGCATCATCAACTCGGCCTCGACAAGCCTTTGTGGCAGCAGTATGTGAGCTTTCTCGGCGGCGCATTGCACGGCAACCTGGGCACGTCATACCAGTACACCGGTGTGTCGGTCACCTCGCTGATCGCAAGCAATCTGTCGCCGACGCTGTGGCTGATCGTCGCGGGGGCGGTGTTTTCGGTCCTCATCTGCGTGCCGCTCGCGATGTACGCCGCGAGCAAGCCCAACAGCGTCGGGGACAACGCGATCCGCACGATTCCGGTGGTCGGCCTCGGTATGCCGTCGTTCTGGCTGGGCATCATGCTGATCCTGCTGTTCGCCCTGCGGGTCCCGCTGTTCCCGGTGTCCGGCTTCGCGCCAGGGTTCGGTGGGCACCTCAGGTCGATCGTGCTGCCGGGGCTCACCGTGGCACTGACCTTGGTGCCGATCCTGATTCGGAGCCTGCGCGCCAGCATGCTGGAGGTGCTGCAGAGCGACTACATCGTCACCGCGCGCAGCAAGGGTCTTTCCGGCTCGCGCGTGCTGTTCGGGCATGCGCTGCGTAACGCGTCGGTGGCGTCGGTGACGGTGCTGGGGATCAATATCGCCTACCTGATCGGCTCCACCGTGGTGATCGAAAAGGTGTTCGCGCTCAACGGTGTCGGTTATCTGATGCTCACCGCGATCTTGCAGCGCGACTTCCCCATCGTCCAGGCGATCACCCTGCTGTTCGCCATCCTGGTGGTGCTGGTCAATCTGCTCACCGACCTGGCGCACGCGGGGCTCGATCCGCGGGTGAGTCTCGCATGACGAGCACCGCGTTCGCGTTTCCGGGCCGCAGCATCGAGGCGGTTCCGGCCAGGAAGCGTGCGCACCGCACTAATGTGCCGCTGATCGCCGGGCTGATTATGTTCGGATTGATCGTGGCCGCGGCGGTGTTCGCGCCGCTGTTGGCTCCGGCGGACCCGCTTGCCCAGGACATCCTGCACGCCCGCCTGCCACCGTTCTCACCGGGGCATCTGTTCGGCACCGACACCCTGGGGCGCGATGTATTGTCCCGCCTGCTCTACGGTGCGCGGGTCGATCTGCGCATCGGTGTGCTGGCCGTGATCACGCCGCTGGTCCTCGGCACCGTGCTGGGGTTGATAGCCGGGTGGCGCGGCGGCTGGGTCGACACGCTCATCATGCGGATGGTCGACGTGGTGGTCGCCTTTCCCTTCTATGTGCTGGTGATCGCGCTCGTGTTCGTTCTCGGCGCGGGCACCGGCAGCATCTACATCGCGATCACGCTGGTCGGATGGGTCGCGTACTGCCGTATCGTCCGCGGTCAGGTACTGGTGGCCAAGGAACAGGAGTACGCCCTCGCGGCGCGGGCGAGCGGGCTACCGACCCGGCGGATCCTGTTCCGTCATTTGCTACCGAATGTGGTGCTGCAGGCGATCATCTTCTCGATGAGCGACATCGTGCTCACGATCTTGGCCATCGTCACACTGAGTTATCTCGGCCTCGGTGTCCCGCCGCCGACGCCTGACTGGGGAACGATGATCGCTGAGGGCCAGAACTACCTGACGACCCAGTGGTACCTGACCACCATCCCCGGCCTCTGCGTGGTCTACGTGGGTATATCGCTTGCCCTCGTCGCCGACGGCCTCGTCCAGCAGTTCAACCGCCGATGATCGCCGCCGATTCCGCGCCTCCGCTGCTGGGTGAAGCGGCGGGTGTCGCGCCACTGCTGGAGGTCCGCGACCTGCACGTCGAGATCCCCGTTCCGCGCGGCAGACTGCACGCGGTGCGCGGTGTGTCGCTTCGCCTGCAACCTGGGGAATCCGTGGGTTTGGTCGGTGAGTCCGGCTCCGGCAAAAGCATCACTCTGCGTGCTCTGCTGGGTCTGCTGCCGGCACCGGCGAAGATTGTCGGCGGCACCATTCTGCTGGATGGCGTGGACATCACCGGGATGCCTCGGCGGCGCCGCCAGAGGCTGCTGACCGACACCATGAGCATGGTGTTCCAGGACTCGTTGACCGCCCTGAACCCGGTGATGAGGGTCGGCGACCAGATTGCGGAGGGGCCGCGCCGCAAGCTCGGCCGGCCGGCGTCCGAAGCCAAGCGCATCGCCCTCGACCTGATGGCGAAGGTCGGCATCCCGGAGCCGGACAGGCGATATCTCGCCTATCCGCACCAGTTGTCCGGGGGGATGCGGCAACGCATCTGCATCGCGATCGCACTGTCCACCGATCCACGATTGCTGCTCGCCGACGAGCCCACCACCGCGTTGGATGTCACCATCCAGGCGCAGGTGCTCGAGGTGATGGATGTGTTGCGCAAGGATGCCGACCTGTCGATGATCCTGGTCAGTCATGATCTGGCGGTGATCAGTCAGACCTGCTCGAGGGTGTACGTGATGTACGCCGGGCGGGTCGTCGAGTCCGGCGAGATCCGCGCCCTGCTGCAAGATCCGCGGCACCCTTACACGTTCGCGCTGCTGCGTTCGGTGCCCGACCCGGATGCCCCGGTGCACCGGCTGCTGACCATCCCCGGGCAGCCGCCGGATCTCATCGATGTGCCGCGCGGCTGCAGCTTCGCGGAGCGCTGCCCGTTCGTGGCACCGATCTGTGTCGCGTCCGAGGCCGATCCTGAGCTGGTCGTGCTGCGCGAGGGCGTCGATCACGCCAGCGCGTGCCTGCGATGGCAGACCGCCGACAGCTGGGATCAGGTCGCCGCCCAGAGTTCGATCGAGGGCCCGCAGTGAACGCGCCGAGTACCACCCCGACGGGTGACCGCACCGAACCCGGGGCGGACGCCACGGCACGCGTCGAAGTGCTCGGCGCCACCGGACTGGTCCAGTATTTCGTCGGGTCACGGAACTGGACGGATCGTCTGCGCCATGTGAAAGTCCCCGTGGTCAAGGCGGTCGACGGCGTCGACCTGTCGCTGATGGAGGGCGAAACACTAGGCCTGGTCGGCGAATCCGGTTGCGGTAAGTCGACGTTGAGCCGCTGCCTGATGGGTCTGCACCGACCGACCGCCGGCGAGATCCGCTACCGCGGCGTCCCGGTGCAAGACGGTTTGACACCGGCGCAACGGCGCACCACCCAGATGATCTTCCAGGACCCGTACAGCTCCCTCAACCCCCGGATGAAAGTCGGGCAGATGCTGGGAGAACTGCTGCGGTTCCACCGGGTCGTTCCCAGGCATCGGGTGGACGAGCGGTCCCGGGAACTCATGTCCCTGGTGGGTCTGCCGGCCGATGCGCTGGGGCGCACGCCGCGACAGTTCAGCGGCGGCCAACGCCAGCGCATCGGCATCGCCCGGGCGCTAGCGCTGGAGCCCACAGTGCTCATTGCCGACGAGGCGGTTTCGGCGCTTGATGTCTCGGTCCAGGCGACCATCATCAACCTGCTGCTCGATCTGAAGGAGCAGCTGGGCCTGTCGATGGTTTTTGTGTCGCACAACATGGCCGTGGTCCGGCAGATCAGCGATCGCATCGCCGTCATGTACCGCGGGCGCATCGTCGAAACCGGCCCGGCGGAGCGGCTTTTCAGCGACCCGGCCCATCCGTACACCCAGCTGCTGCTGGGCAGCGTGCCGCGGATGCTGACCTCGCCGCATGCCGCGGAGGTCGAAGGGACCGCCGATCCGTTGGCGGTGGTCGACGGCGCGCCGGACGCGGACGAGTCGCCGTTCGCTGCCCATTTGGTCGAGGGCGAAGGTGGCGGCTGCAGGTTCCGCCCGCGGTGTCCCGTGGCGATCGCGGCATGCGCCGTCGAGCCCGCCTTGCTCACCCTCCCCGGGGAGGCCGATCGAGCGGCCGCCTGCTGGCACGTCACCGAGCGGTCCGTTCCCGCGGTGGCCGAGCCTGGGGTGACGTCGTGACGGGCGCGGTGATCATCGGCAGCGAGCGCAGCGAGGTCGGGCTTCCGGCGGGGTTCGCCATCCTCTCGGCGGGCGGATCGGCGCTGGATGCGGTCGAGGCGGCGCTGCGCGCCTGCGAGGACAACCTGGCGGACCACTATGTCGGAACCGGTGGCCTCCCGAACGCTCGTGGCGAAGTGGAGTTGGACGCATCGGTGATGGTGGGCTCCACCCGGGCGTTCGGTGCGGTCGCCGCGGTGAAGAACTATCCGCACCCGATCTCGATCGCCCGAGCCGTGCTGGAGCGGCTCCCCCAGCACGTGCTCCTGGTCGGCGCCGGAGCCGAACTGTTCGCCGACGAATGCGGATTCGAAAAGGCCGATCTGCTCACCGACGAGGCCAAGGCGGAATGGCTGCAGGCCATGTCGCCCAGCGACGCTTCCGTCGAAGGAGAGAACACCGCGGCGACCGCGGGTGACGAGGCCTACCGGCTGGCGGCTGTCGAACTCGTGCGGCGGCTCGCGCCTCATGACGGACCGTGGGGGACGATCAACGTCATCGCCCTCGACCGGTCCGGCGAACTCGTCGCCGGCGTCTCCACCAGCGGTTACCCGTTCAAGTATCCCGGTCGAGTGGGCGATTCGGCGCTGGCCGGCGCCGGCAACTACTGCGATCTGCGCTACGGTGCGGCAGCCTGCACGGGTCGCGGCGAGCTGACGATTCGGGCGACCGGTGCTCGGCATGTCGTCGAACGGCTCGCTGCCGGCGACGATCCCGAATCCGCCTGCGCCGCCATGCTGGCTGAAGCGGCCACCTTGCCGGATCCGTTCCGAGCCGAGCTCCGGACGCTGGCGCTGACACCCGATGGCCGGCACGGCGGCGCCGCGGGCCAGGCCGGCTCGACCTACTCCGTGATGAGCGACGGCGAGGCTCAGGTGCGGTTCCTACCACGCCGAGTGGTCGGCTGACCAGAGTGCAGCGCGATCCCGCAGAGATTTCCGGCTGACGTTCTCGAGGAGGCCCGTCGATGAAGGTATTCATTTCTTCGGATATGGAAGGCACCGCCGGAGTGGCGGATTGGTCGCAGTGCCTGGCCGGCGCCGGCGACTACGAGTATTACCGGGGCCTGTTGCAGGCGGAGGTCAACGCGGCGATCGAGGGGGCCGTCTCCGCGGGAGCGAATGAGTTCCTGGTCAACGACTCTCACTCCAAGATGATCAACCTGCGGCCGGACACACTCGCCGGGGACGCCCGATATCTGTCCGGCCGGCACAAGCCGTTGTACATGATGCAGGGGCTGGACGCCTCCTTCGATGCGATCTTCTTCATCAGCTACCACGGGTCGATGTCGGCACGCTCCCCGCTGTCGCACACCTACAACCCGCGGGCCATCGCCGAGGTCACCCTCAACGACGTCATCGTCGGGGAGTCCGGGATCAACGCCCTGGTGGCACTCGGCCATGGGGTGCCGATAGTGCTGATCACCGGGGATGACGTGACCGTCGAGGAGGCCGCGCGGGTGTCGCCAGGGATCCACGGGGCGGCGGTGAAGACCGCGGTCACCCGCTTCGCCGCCGACAGCCTGCACCCCGTCAAGGCATGTGAACTGATCCGGGACCAGGCCGCCGCCGCGATCAGTTCGATCGCCGCTGCAGCGCCACCCGCTATCGAATTGCCAGCGACGCTGCGGGTGACGTTCCGCGACGCCAGTCTTGCCGACATGGCGACCTGGATCGTCGGGGTCGAGCGAGGGCCGGGGACGACGGTCGTCATGACGGACACCGACCCTATTGCGTTGTTCCAGCGGTTCATCTGCACCGTGGTGTTAACCCGCGATATTGCGGAATAGCGGCATCGCATGTCGCTTGCCCCTGGCGTCGATCCGGGCCAGCGGAAACGCATCGAAAGGAAACACGTGCGCATTTACGGCCCCATTCGGAACAATTCCTGGGCATTGGCATTGCATGGCGGGGCGGGGGGTTGGGTCGAGGAACTCGCCGTCCAGAGTGAGGGCGAATATGCGCAGGGGCTGCGCGACGCCTACCGAGCAGGTTCAGACGTGCTAGAGGCAGGCGGCACCGCCGAGGACGCGGTCGTCGCCGCCGTGCTGGTGCTGGAGGACTATCCATTGTTCAATGCCGGTCGGGGGTCCGCGGTGCGCTGCGACGGCAGCGTGACGACGGACGCGGCGCTGATGCTCGGGGCCGGACGGGCCGGCGCCATCGCCGCCACCCGCTGGGCACGAAATCCCATTCTCGCCGCGCAGCGCGTGCTGCGGGAGGGCGACTGTGTGCTGCGTACGGACGTTCCACGCGAACAGGTCGCGGAATGGGGCCTGGAGGTGGCGGAGCAGGACTACTTCCTCACCCCGGGCCGGATCGCCCAGCAACGCAATGTCGCCGCCGGACTCCTGGCCGCGCAGCCGCACGGCACGGTCGGCGCTGTCGCGAGGGACGCCTCGGGGGCCCTCGCCGCAGCCACCTCCACCGGCGGCATGGTGAACCAGTACCCGGGCCGGATCGGCGACAGTCCGATCATCGGATCCGGCACGTACGCCCGCGACGGCGTGGTCGCGGTGTCGTGCACCGGCTACGGCGAGTCTTTCATTCAGGGCGTGGTCGCGCATGAGATCGCATCATTGCTGCGGCATGCCGGGATGACGCTGGCAGATGCGGTGGAACGAGTACTGCGTGAGGAGGTCGAGCGTCGGGACGCGGACGGCGGGATCATCGCCGTCGACGCCGACGGAACGGTGGTGATCGGTCACAACTCGCCGGCGATGTTCGGTGCGTTCCTGGACCAAACCGTGACCGTTCTGGTGTGATCCGGTGAAGGTCTGCGCCGGGATGAGCGGAATCGGCCCCAAGGATCGGCGATTGTGAACGACATCCGAGACGATGTTTCGGCGCGGGTTGCGGAGTTGACCCCGGCCGAGAAGCGTTGTGCCCGAGTACTACTGGCCGACTACCCGGCTGCCGGTCTGGGCTCTGCCGCCGGGTTGGCACGGTCGGCCGGAACCTCGACGCCGACGGTGCTGCGATTTGTCGCGCGGCTGGGTTTCGGGAACTACCGCGATTTTCAGCGCCGGCTGCGTGAGGAGGCGACTCGGGCAGCCACCGCGCCGGTGCAGCGGGCCGCCCGGGAACGTCGGCCCGCCGAGGATTCGGGCTGTGCCTTCCGGTCCGCCGTCACCTCCCGCGCCGCCCTGGCCGGGCATCTGCTCAGGACCGTGCCGGAAGCGGAATTCGATGCCGCCGTCGCGCTGCTCGCCGCGCGGCCCCGCCGCGTATTGGTGTCCGGCGGGTTCTTCACCAGGCACCTGGCACATCTGTTCGCCGCTCAGCTCAGCCAGCTGATTCGCGGCGTCGAATTCGCCCGCGACCCGCTCACCCAGGACATCGGCAAATACCTGGACCTGACCAAGGACGGCGTCGCCGTCATCATCGATTTCCGCCGATACGAGGAATCGGCTCGATCACTGGCCATGCTTGCGCGTGATCAGGGCGCCAAGATCGTGTTGCTCACCGATCACGAGCTCTCGCCGACCGCGGAGTTCTCCACGGTCGTCCTGCCCGTGTATGTCGAAGGTGTTCCGTTCGACTCGGACGCCGGCCTGCTGATCCTGCTCGAATCGCTGATCGAGGGTGTGTTCACCGCGCTCGGCGAGTCCGCGATCGATCGGATGTCCCGGTGGGAGCGGCACGTGCAGCTGCCCCGCGCCTTTCGGCGGGACGAGGTGGCGCGGCCGGCGCCGCACGCACACCCGCCCGTGTAGCCGGTCCGGCTGACCGCATGTAGTATCTGTTACGGGAATTGCCTAACGTCCGGTGCCTGTATGGAACGGAACTTCCGCACATGGTGCGGCGTGCGAGGAGGATGCGAATGTCATCGCTGTCGGGCCTGGTCGCGGTCGTAACCGGAACTGCCCACGGGATCGGCGCCTCGATCGCCGACCTGCTGCAGGACCATCAGGCGCACGTGCACCGCATCGACCGGGAACAGGTCGATCTGACGGACTCCGAGCTGACCTCCGCATACCTGCGGGATATCGGCCAGGTCGACATTCTGGTGAACTCCGCCGGCGGTGTCTGCGGCCAGACCCATTCCCCGATCGAAGAGGTGACCGACGAGGCGTGGGACGCCGTCATCAACGCGAACCTGCGCACGGCGCGCAATGTCGTCCGGGCCGTGGCACCGGGGATGAAGGAACGTGGGTTCGGCCGGATCGTCACGATCTCCTCCGGCGCCGGACGTAGCGTGAGCCTGACCGGCATCCAGGCCTACACCTCCGCGAAGGCCGGTCTCATCGGATTCACCCGGCAAATGGCCTGGGAGCTCGGCCCGTTCGGGATCACCGTCAACTGCATCGCCCCGGGCTTCGTCTTGTCCAACCCGACCACCATCCAGCAGTGGGAGGGCTACGGCCCGGACGGTCAGGCGGCGTTGGTGAACGGCATCGCTACCCGCCGCATCGGCCAACCGGAGGACATCGCCCGCGGTTGCCTCTTCTTCGTCGAGCCGTCCGCCGGATGGGTCAGCGGTCAGACGCTGTCCATCGACGGCGGACACTCCCTGTTCTGACATGGACACGACCGAACCCGCGGCACTCCTGACCGCGCTGGGCGAAGAGTACTTCCGCGTCCGGCACACCTACGACCCGTGGAACGCCACCCTGCTGGGGCTCGATGAATTCGACCACCTGGTCAACGACCCCGACCCGCAGGCCGATGCCGAAGCGGCGGCAGCGCTGCGCTCGGTTCAGCAACGGGCGGACGACCTCGATCCGCGAGAGCTGACCGCCGATCAGCAGGTCGACCGTGACGTACTGATCAGCCTGGCCCGCGGCGCGGCCACCGACGCCGAAGACAGCCTCTGGGCCGCGAACGTGTCCGCCGACGGATACGTCAGTCCCCAAGGGCTGGTGTTCCAGGCCCTTCCGGTGATGAGCGCCGCCGGCCCGGACGGCACCGACGCCTACCTGACCCGCCTGGCCGCGCTGCCACGCATGTTCGGTGCGCTGGCCGAACGCTATCGGTCGGAGATCGCTGGCGGCCGAACCCCCACCCGGGTAGGGGTGGTCAACGCGATCGAGCAACTGGAGGACTATCTGGCGCTGGATGACGCCGAGGACGTGCTGCTCGAGCCGGCTCGCGCCGCGTCGTGCGAGACACAGGCCGCGGCGATCATCGGCGGCCAGGTACGCCCGGCGCTCATCGAGTTCCTCCGCGCACTGAGCGAGGACGTCGCCCCGCACGGCAGGCCCGACGATCGGGTCGGCATCGACCAGATTCCCGGTGGCGACCAGGCCTACGCCCGCGCCGTCGCCCGGCACACCACCACCGACCGCACACCCGAGGAGATTCACCAGCTGGGCCACGACGTGCTCGCCGAGCTGGAAGCAGGATGGTCCGCAGTGGGCGGTCGGGTGCTCGGCATTGCCGACCCGATCGAAGTGCGCAAGGCGCTGCGGGTGGACCCGCGGCTACGGTACGAGACCAGTGAGCAGATCGTGCAGGGCGCCCGGGCGGCACTGGATCGGGCCATGGCGACGCTGGGCGAGTACTACGACGGTCCGCCGATCCCCCCATGCGACATCGTCGAGATCAACCCCGTCGAAGCCAAGCACTCGGCGATGGCCTACTACCGGCCACCGGCACTGGACGGCAGCCGTCACGGGGCGTACTGCGTGTTGACCACCCTGCCGCGGGAGCGGTTCCGCTACGAGTACGAGGCGCTGGCCTTCCACGAGTCGGTACCCGGCCACCATCTCCAGCTGGCCGCCTGCCAGCAGCTCGACATTCCGCGCTACCGAAGGCATCTGGATATCGAGGCGTGCGGTTTCAACGAGGGATGGGGCCTGTACACCGAACTGCTGGCAGAGGAAATCGGGCTGTACTCCGGAGACGTCGACCTCCTCGGCCGGCTGTCCTTTACCGCCATGCGGGCCTGCCGGCTGGTCGTCGACACCGGCATGCATCACCTGGGCTGGAGCCGGCAGCGCGCCATTGATTTCATGCGGGCCAATACGGCGACCAACGAGCCGAACATCGTCAACGAGATCGACCGCTATATCGTCTGGCCCGGCCAGGCGCTGGCATACATGGTCGGGCAGCGCGAGATCCTGCGGCTTCGCGAGGATGCCCGCGCCAGGCTGGGCTCGGCCTTCACCCTAACCCAATTCCACCGGCGGGTACTGCAATACGGGGCAGTCCCGCTCTCCGTGCTGGCCGCCACCCTCGGCCGGTGGACCGCGGACGAGCACTAGGAGCTCACATGGAACTGCTGATCAACGGCTGCCGGCTCAACGTCGAGGACTCAGGTCCGCGCGACGCTCCCCTGATCATCGCCCACCACGGCGGCGGCGGAATCGGGTCCCTGGAGGAGCCGAAGGCGACCTTCGGCCCGCTCAGCGACGAGTACCGGGTCATCGTCTTCGATGCCCGGGGCTGCGGACGCAGCGAGGGCATCGAACCGTACTCGCACGCCCAATGGGCCGCCGATGTGGACGCCCTGCGTGAGTGGGCTGGTGCGGAGAAGGTCACCGTTGCCGGCGGCTCCTACGGCGGGTTCATCGCCCTGGAGTACGCGGTCGCCTATCCGGGCCAGGTCGAGGCCGTCATGCTGCGCGACACCGCCGCGGACGGCAGCAATCTCGAGATCGCGTTCGAGAATGCCCGCAATCAGGACCGGATCGAGATCCAATGGGAGAACTTCAACAGGTACTGGTCCGGTCACATCCGTGACGACGAAGACCTCAAGCAGTGCTGGGCAGAGATGATCGGCCTCTACGACCACACCTACGACCCGGCCACGTCCAAGGCGCAAGTGGAGGACGGCTTTTACCGGCACGAGGCGCACAACTGGTGCTTCCAGCACAACTGGGACAACTATGACGTCAAGCCGCAACTGCCCGGTGTCCGGGTGCCCGTGCTCGTCACCGTCGGCCGTTACGACTGGGTCACCCCGGTCAGCTGCTCGCAGACCATCGCGGACCTGATACCGAACGCCGAACTCGTCATCTTCGAAAACTCCGGGCATGCGCCGCAGCGCGAGGAGCGCGACCTGTTCCAGCAGGTGATCCGCGACTTCATGCACCGTGCGGTCCCCCTGGCGGTGAACGCATGAGGTACGTGATCATCGGCGCCGGCGCCATCGGCGGCACACTCGGCGCCCACATGGCCCGAGCCGGACACGATGTGCTGCTGTGCGATGCCGACGCCGCCCACGTGGCCGCCATCAATGAGCGCGGCCTGGAGATCTACGGTCCCGTCGAGAACTTCGTCGCCCAGCTGCCTGCGGTACTGCCGCACGACCTGCCCGACCGGATCGATCGGGCGCTGGTCGCGGTGAAGAGCCAGCACACCGCGTCGGCAGCCGACCTGCTGCGCGACCGACTGTCGGCCGATGGGTTCGTGCTGAGCGTGCAGAACGGTCTCACCGCAGACACTCTCGTCGCTGCCGTGGGCCAGGATCGGGTGCTGTCCAGCTTCGTGAATTTCGGGGCCGACCTGATGGCCCCCGGCCGGATCATGCAGGGCAACATCGGAACCTTCCGGGTCGGAGAACTGGCCGGCGGCCAGATCACCGAGCGGGTCAGCGAAATGGCTGAGGTGTTGCCCTATGCCCTGCCCACCGGGAACGTGCTGGGCTACCTGTGGGGCAAGGAGGCCTACGGCGCGATGCTCTACGCCGGGGCCGTCTCAGACCTGTCGATCGCGGACTCGCTGTCCGATCCGCGCTATCGGCCGCTGATGATCGCGGCCGCCCGCGAGGTGCTGGCTCAGGCGCCCGTTCCGCCGGAGAGCTTCGACGGGTTCGTACCCGACGACCTGGAGGGGTCGCTGGACCGGTTGGTGGAGTTCAATCGAGCCAGCGCCAAAAGCCACAGCGGGGTCTACCGCGACCTTGCCGTCCGCAAGCGCAAGACCGAGGTGGACGAAACCCTCAAGGACATCAACGGCCCGATCTTCCAGGAGATCGCCAACGTCATCCATGACATCGAGCAGGGCCGGCGGGTCTGCTGCGTGGAAAACCTGGACGAGCTGGCCGAATTCGTCGCCCGACTGGCCGGCCCGACGGATGCCGTGAAGGCCGCCGACGGGCGGGAAGCACCGTGAGGGTCTACGACAACAACTGGATGCAACTGCGCGACCACTTGGTGACGGACGATCGGATCGTGCTGCCGCTGGGCTCCGTGGAGCAGCACGGTTACCTCTCCCTGGGCACCGACGCCATTCTGGCCGAGCGGGTCGCCGTTGAGGCGGCGAAGCCGCTGGGGATCCCGGTGCTGCCTGCTCTCCCGTACGGTATGACGCCTTATTTCGTCAGCTACACCGGTAGCGTCAGCCTGCGGATGAGCACCTATATCGCGGTGGTCGAAGACATCCTGGACTGCCTGTACCTGCAGGGCTTCCGGCGCATCGCACTGGTGAACGGGCACGGTGGCAACTCCCCGGTGACCGGCCTGCTGCGCGAATGGTTGGCGAAGCCGCGCGCGGACAAGACCGAGGTGTTGCTGCACAACTGGTGGAACGCGCCGCGCACCGCCGCGGCCGCCGCGACCTTCGACACGGATCAGATGCACGGTTCGTGGCTGGAGAACTTCGCCTGGACCCGGATCGCCGGTGTTCGCGTACCGACCGACCCCGCCCCGGTCCATTCCCGCGATCTGCTCGGCCGACTCAGCCGTGACGAGATGCTTGCCCTGGCGCCGGACGGCAACCACGGCGGGGCCTACGAGCGCCCGGACGCCGAGATGGAGGTCATCTGGGCTGCCGGTGTCGCCGAGACCCGGGACGTGCTGGAAAACGGCTGGCTGAAGTGAACGGCGTGACCACCGGGGACCTGGTGCTGCCCGATGTGCAGACCCGGATCACCGACCTGGCCGAGTATGTGGCCATCCCCAGCGTCAGCCTCGACAGCGACCCGGTGGCAATGCGCGCCGCCGCCCAATGGGTTGCCGACCGGTTGACCTTCGCCGGCTCGTACCTCGACGAGACCGCCGGGAACCCCGTGGTCCGTGCCCACTGGGACGGCGCGCCCGGGGCACCGACGATCCTGGTGTACGGCCACTATGACGTGCAGCCCGCGGGTCCGGCCGACGAGTGGCGGACGCCACCGTTCGAGCTGGCCGTCGACGGCGATGTGCTCCGCGGCCGCGGCGTCACCGACGACAAGGGTCCGCTGTTCATCGTGCTGGAGGTCGCCCGCCTGTTCATGGAGCAGGAAGGTCGATTGCCGCTGAACGTCAAGTTCCTCGTCGAGGGTGAGGAGGAGATCGGCAGCCCACACTTGGACGAGTACGTCCGCAGCCATGTCGACGACTTGGCGTGCGACCTGGTGATCTCCGCCGACGGGGCCATGTGGCGCCCGACCGAGCCGTCGGTGTCGGTGGCTTCCAAGGGTCTGGCGGAACTGAACGTGCTCGTCGAGGGCGCCGCCACGGACCTACATTCCGGCCGTTTCGGCGGTACCGTCGCCAATCCGATCGCGGCGCTGGCCACCCTGCTGGCCAGTCTGCACGACCGAGACGGCCGGGTCGCGGTCGACGGGTTCTATCAGGGCGTGCGCGCGCTGACCGATCAGCGCCGCGCCGAGATCGCCGCGGTGGACTTCGATGACGAGGCGTATCGGGTCCAGTTGGGTGCGCCGGCGCTGGCCGGTGAGGCGGGACTGTCCACGCTGGAACGGTTGTGGGAGCGGCCGACCCTGGAGATCAACGGTGTTCAGGCCGGTGGCCAGTACACCGTGATTCCGCACCGGGCGGTCGCGCATCTGACCTGCCGGCTGGTTCATCAGCAGGACCCAGCGGCGGTCACCGGGGCGATCACCGAGCACCTGCTCGAGCACGCCCCGGTGGGGGTAAAAGTCACCGTGGAACCGGCGGTCGGCGTGCCTGCGTACGCGGTGCCCGACGACCACCCGTCCATCGTGGCCGCCGAGGCCGCGCTGGCGCGGGTCTATCCGGGACAGACCGTGCTGCACGCCGTCATCGCCGGCACCTTGCCCGCCACCTGGCTTTTCGAGGACGCACTCGGGGTCAAGACGCTCTTCTTCTCCTTCTCCACGTCCGATGAGAACCTGCACGCCCCCAACGAGTTCCTCCGGCTGCACCGGATTTCCGAGGGCATGCGTGCCTGGGAATTGCTGTGGCGGCAGCTGGCCGGGACCCTCGCGGGGACCCTGGCAGGGACCGTTGAGCGGCGGCAGGCGTGAGCACGAGGCCGCGCATGCCCACTCGCACCCCCGCGGAGTCCCGACATGGGTGAGTACACCGCCTACTCCTACCTGCCAGATCCGGTGTGGGCCAAGGGACTTGCCGTCGAGGCGGGTCGGGTCCCGGCGTGGCAGCATGGGCAGCCGCAGGGCGTCGTGGACCGGGCCGAGGCGCTGCTCACCGGGGGCATCAGCATCAGCCTGCACGACCATCCTGTCCGGTTCCCCGCGGATATGACGGACACTCCGGAGTACAACCGGACGGGGCGCCAGCACACGGCTTTCGCGGGTCTGGCCGCCTCCGGCCTGACGGCTGTGTTCGACAACATGATGGACGGCACGGCCTGTGTCACCGGTTCGGCGCCGTGGCAGTGGGAGGACGTGGTCACCGACCTAGGTATGCGGCAGGCCGACATCGCCCAGCAGGACCAGGTGGTGGTAGTCCACCAGGTGCAGGACATCAGCAACGCGCACCGGGACGCCAAGGTCGGCCTGATCTTCGGTCTGGAGGCCGCGACGCCGATCGGCAACGAGGTCGACAAGATCGACATCCTCTATGGGCTCGGGATCCGTCAGATGGGTATCGCCTACTCCGACTCCAACGCACTGGGTTCCGGGCTGAACGAACCCACCGACGGCGGGCTCACCTTATTGGGTCGGCGGGCGGTGGCCCGGATGAACGAGCTGGGGATGGCTATCGACATCTCCCACTCGGGGGACCGGACCGGGATCGGCACCTGCCGGGCGTCGGGCAGCCCGGTACTGATGACGCATGCCGGAGCCCGGGCGCTCTGGGACATTCCGCGGTTGAAGCGCGACGACACCCTGCGTGCGGTAGCCGACACCGGTGGCGTCATCGGCATTTCCGCCGCACCGCACACCACCTGCTCGACCAGGAACCCGCGGCACACCATCGAATCGGTGATGGACCACTTCCACTACTGCGTGGATCTGGTCGGGATCGATCACGTCGCGTTCGGACCGGACACTCTCTACGGTGACCATGTCGGGCTGCACACCACTTTTGCGGGCCTGCTGGGAGTGGACGGCGGACAGCCTCCGCCGCATCCGACGGTGCCTTACGTCGACGGGCTGGAGAATCCCAGCGAGTGCTTCCACAATCTGGCGATCTGCCTGGTCCGGGACGGCCACAGCGACGAGGACATCCGAAAGGTGCTCGGCGGCAACATCATGCGTGCGCTCGGTGGCATTTGGCACTGACCGGCGGCTGGCAGTGACCGACCCAGTGACCGACCCGTTGAACGATCGGAAAGGACGACAGGACGTGAGGCTGCCACTGGCAGATCTGCGCATCATCGCGGTCGAACAGTACGGGGCGGGCCCCTTCGGCAGCAGCCACCTCGCGGACCTCGGCGCCGAGGTCATCAAGATCGAGGATCCGTCCGTCGCCGGGGACGTCGGTCGCACCGTGCCGCCGTACGCGAACGACGGCGACTCGCTGTTCTTCGAGGCGTTCAATCGCGGCAAGAAGTCTGTTGCCCTGGACCTGAACAACTCTGCGGGACGCCGGGTGTTCGAGGACCTGGTCCGCCGCAGCGATGCCGTCTACTCCAATCTGCGCGGCGATGTCCCGGCGAAGATCGGCATCACCTACCGCGATCTCGCGCCGATCAACCCCGCTATCGTGTGCTGTTCCCTCAGCGGCTACGGCATGACGGGTCCGCGCAGCAACGAGCCGGGCTATGACTATGTGGTGCAGGCGCTCACCGGATGGATGGACCTGACCGGCGAGCCGGACGGTCCGCCGACCAAGTCGGGGCTGTCGCTGGTGGACTTCTCCGCCGGGTACGTCGCCGCACTGGCGTTGCTAGCCGGCGTGATGGCGGCGCGTCGCGACGGTATCGGAACCGACTGCGATATCAGCCTCTACGACACGGCCATGGCGATGCTGAGCTATCCCGGGGTATGGCATCTCAATGCCGGATATGCGCCCACCCGCACCCACCACTCGGCGCATCCCTCGATCATTCCGTTCCAGGCCTTCGAGGCTTCGGACGGATGGTTGGTCATCGCCGCACCCAAGGAGAAGTTCTGGCAGCGGTTCTGCCAGGCGGCCGAGTGTGACGAGCTGATCGATGACCCCCGCTTCGCGACGCTCGCCGACCGGCAGCGCAACCGCGCCGAGCTGATGCCGCTGCTGGAAGCAGTGCTGGCCGGGCGGTCGGTGGCGGAGTGGGTCGAGCGGTTCTCCCGGGTGTCCGTGCCGTGCGGGCCGGTCCGCAGTGTCGCGGAGGCCTTCGCCGACCCGCACACCGTGGCCCGCGGGACCGTCGTCGAGGCCGAGCATCCGCGGTACGGCACCATCCGCACGATCAGCTCGCCGGTGCGGGTCGGGCCGTCGGCCCGGCCACCGGTCAGAGCCCCGCGGCTGGGCGAGCACACCGAGCAGATCCTGACCGACCTTCTCGGCTACACCGGCGATGAGCTTGCCGAGGCTCGCGCCGACGGCGCGTTCGGAGCCCCTCAGTGACCCACGCTGCCGAGGTGACGGCCATGATCGGCCACCGAACAGAACAGGACACAGTGCAATGACGCGAGCGCTGGCGGTGGACCGGGTACTGCTGGTCCCGGCACGCGGTGGGTACTTCTTCGATGACCAGGCGGCCATACGTGCCGGTGCCGGCCGTGACGGTCTCCGCTATCTCGGTGACCCCGTCACCGCCGGATTCGGCGCGATCCGTGAGCCGGCGGAAGCGGTCTCGGTGATGCTGCTGTTGTCCGACGGGGCCGTCGTCACCGGCGACGCGGCCACCGTTCAATACTCCGGGGTGGCCGGTCGGGAACCTCGACTGCGTGCCGCGGCGCTGATCGAGCAGTTGCAGGATGCGGTCGTTCCGGGCTTGATCGGGTTGGCGGTGGGCGAGTTCCGGGAGGCCGACCGGGCCGCACGTGGGCTCACCGAGAGCCTGCCGCAACGTCGGGCCGCCGATTACGGCATTTCCCAGGCGCTGTTGGCGGCGGCGGCACATGCTGCCGCCCACGGGATCCCGGCCTGGACTATCCAGCAGGAGTGGGGTCTGGACGGCCCATTGCACAGGCCACCGATCTACGCCCAGTCCGGCGAGGATCGGTACGACAACGTGGACAAGATGATCCTGAAGGGCGTCGAGGTCCTCCCGCACGGCCTGATCAACACCCCCGCCCTGGTCGGTCCCGGCGGTGCCCTACTGGAGGAATACGTCGGGTGGGTCGCCGGGCGGGTGGCGGAACTGGGCGCCCCGGGTTACCGGCCGGTGCTGCACTTCGACGTGTACGGGCACGTCGGTGTGGCCGCCGGCGGTGACCTGGCGAGGGCGGCCGAGCTGCTGTGCAGGTTGGAACGGGCAGCGGCAGGGTACGAGTTGCGAATCGAGCACCCGGTCGGCGCCGAAAGTCGGCAGGCCCAGGTGCACGCCCTGGCAACGCTACGGGAGCTATTGGCAGAGCAGGGATCGGCGGTGCGTATCGTCGCCGACGAATGGGCCAATGACGTCGACGACATCGCCGAGTTCTGTCGGGCCGGCGCCGCCGACCTCATCCAGATCAAGACCCCCGACCTCGGATCGCTGGCCAATACCGTGGATGCCGCGCTGATGTGCCGGGACAGCGGGGTCGGGGTGGTATTGGGCGGGACCTGCGCCGAGACGGATGTGTCCGCCCGGGCCTGCACCCACGTGGCGATGGCCGTCGGCGCGACCCAGGTCCTGGCCAAGCCCGGCATGGGCGTGGACGAGCCACTGATGATCGTCGACAACGAGATGGCCAGGACGCTCGCCTTGGATGCCGCCCTGGGCGGGCGTCCCGGATCGTGATGACGACGGGTAACGTTCGGCGAGGATTCTTTCCGGTCGCCGCTGCAGGTGGCGTGGATGACGGATGAGACGGTCGGGGTGCGGCCCATGTTGTTCAGGCTCGGCGAGGGTGAGATCCCAGCACGGCACGTTCGGCGCGCCGGGGCTGAAGCGTCATGACTGCCGGCAGCGCGCTCAAGGGCGCACGACGGGCCGTGCTGAGCGTGCCGGCCGACGAGCCGCGCAAGGTGTTGAAGGCACTCGCTTCCGCTGCGGATGAGGTGGTCGTCGACCTCGAAGACGCCGTTTCCATCGATCACAAGGAACTGGCGCGCCTCGCTGTGGCAGGACTCGGCCGGAGGGAACGAGGCCTGCTGGCCGTACGGGTCAACGCGGCGAGTTCCCCGTGGTACGACGACGACGTCGCGGCGTGCGCGACGAACGCGGCCGTGGACACGATTGTGGTGCCGAAGGCCGAGGACCCACACTTGTTGCGCGACTTGGCCTCTCGACTCGACGCGCTGGAAAGTGCGTGTGGCCGCGTCGCTCCTCTCGGCCTGCAGGCCTTGATCGAGTCGCCGGCCGGGCTACATCGGTCGGTAGACCTGGCGGCCAGCACCGATCGTCTCGTTGCTCTGGTCATCGGTTACGCCGACCTCTCGGCCTCGCTCGGTCGGCATATCGATTCCTCCTGGCAGTTCGCCCAGGACGCGGTCCTGTTGGCGGCGCGGCTGGCCGGGCTGGCGGCGGTTGACGGTCCGCTGCTCTCGGTAGCTGCCGACGACGCACTGGCGCGGGCTGCGCGGAGCGCCGAGCGAAACGGGTTCGACGGCAAGTGGGTCATTCATCCGCAACAGATCGAGGTGGTGCTCCAAGCGTTCACCCCCGATGCGGAGGCCGTGGGCGATGCCCAGGACATCCTGGCCGCATTGGCGGAGGCGGCACGGGACGGGCGAGGCGCCTGCGAATGGCGGGGCCGGATGCTCGATGAGGCCATCGCCGCGCAGGCCCGTCGCGTGCTGAGCCGGGTGGGGATCCAGTGATCGGATCGTACGAAGGTCCCTATTTCGATGACCTCGAGGCCGGCGCCGTCTTCACGGCGCCCGCGTACACGCTCACCGACGGGCGCGCGGCGGTGCACCAGTCGATACTCGGCAGTCGGCTGCCACTGACGCTCGACACCGATCTGGCGATGGGAGTTGCCGGGCTGTGCCTTGCGGATCCCGGCTTCGTCTGGGACGTCGCGATCGGGCAGTCGACCGTGGTCACCCAGCGGGTGATCGCCAATCTCTTCTACCGCGGGCTGGCGTTCCATCGACTGCCGGCGATCGGCGATACCTTGCGCACCCGGACTGAGATCGTCGGACTGCGACAGAACGCGAGCCGCCCGTCCGGGATGGCCGCGCTGCGAATCACCACCATCGACCAGCACGAGCGCCCGGTTCTAGATTTTTGGCGCTGCGCGATGCTTCCGTTGCGCGATGAGTCGGTCCGCACGGGACACTCCGACGACCTATCGTCGCTCGGTCACGAGCCGGATATCCAGCCGCTCATCGACATGCTGGGCACCTGGGACTTGGCTCGTTGGGCTCCGCCCGAGGGCCCGGCGGTGGGCGTCGGTGCGACCTGGGCCTCCTCGTCCGGAGAACTCGTGTCCGGCGCAGCAGAATTGGCCCGACTCACCCTGAACCTCGCCCACGTCCATCACGACCAGTACAGCCGGCCCGGCGGCCGGCTCGTCTATGGCGGACACACGATCGGGCTAGCACTCACCCAGGTCGCCAAGGCGTTGCCGCAACTGATCACCGTCGCGGGGTGGCGAGGCTGCGACCACACCGGCCCGGTCCGCGAAGGCGACACGCTCTACAGCGAGATCACCGTCGAGGCCGCTCGTGCCGTCGGCGATCAGGGCTTGCGGGCTGTCGACCTGCGAGTCATCGTCAAGGCCCGCGACGCCTCGACCAGCCGTGATGTGCTCGACTGGCGCCCCATCGTCATACTGCGTTGAGCGGCCGCCAGACGTGCGCGTGATCGCTCGACGGCTCGACGTCATTCCCGTGACGACATGCGGGACCACGCACCCACCTCGCCGTGGTTCCTGCCGCCTGGTCGGCCGCCAGGTCGCCCGCACCGGCAGAACTCCCAGCAACAACCTCAGCAACAACCCCCAGGAGGTGCAAGCAAAGTGGTCGTGTTGGTGACCGTCCGGACCGAGTCCGACTGGCCGTTGTGGATAGCGGTGCGGGTGGCCGCCCTCGCCGACGCGCCGGAGTCGTTTCCGCGTGCCATCGCGGAGTGGGCCGACGACGGCGAGCGGCGCTGGCGGGCGCGACTACTCGATCCGTCCGCGATGAACCTGGTGGCGCTCGATGACGGCCTGCCCGTCGGATTGATCCGCGGTGTCCTCGAGGATGGCGCGGCCTGGATTCACTCGCTGTGGGTCAGCCCGGCGATGCGCGGTCGGGGTCTGGGGGCCGATCTGATTGCTGCGGTCGAGCGGTGGGCGGAGCCGCGTGCGGCACTGGTCAGGCTCGGCGTCGTGCCCGGCAATGGGCCTGCCGTGGCGTTGTACCGGCGTCAGGGCTACATCGAGAGCCGTTGTCTCGGTGCGCCGCTGCCCCATGGCGGGCGCGAACTGGTGATGGAGAAGGAGCTCGCTGCCCTCCCCCCGCGGCGCGACACCACGAGGGTCGCGACCGGCCCGAACGATGAGACCAGCTCTGGGGAACCGGCACGGCCTTCTCACTCGACCGGCACGTCGTGACCGGTCAGGTTCATCCGGTCGGCTGCGTCAGCGTCACCGTCTGACCGGCTACGGCGCGGCCCGCCGCGCGAGAAGCCATGCGCGGCAAGCGAGGTGGACGATGATCCGTTCGTCGGGGTCGGTGAGGTCTCGTTGCAGGCACTCGGTCGCCTGCCGCACGCGGTAGGACACCGCGTTGGGGTGCAGGTGCAGCAACTTCGCGGCGGCCGTCGGCGAGGACTGCATGTCGAGATACGCGGAGAGCGTTTCGATCAGCCGGGCGGCGCGCGCCTGGCCTCCGGTCTCGAGTGGACGCCAGACTTCCTCGAACATGCGGCGGCTGAGTGGGGATGTTGCGAGATCGGCGATGATCCGTTCGATGCCCGTGGCGTCGAACATGGCGACGACGCCGAAGTGTCCTCTGCCGAGAGCCGACATCGCGGCGCTGTCCGCCTCGTGTGCGGAATGCCGTAGTCCCTCGATGCCGGCGTGCGCGGCGCCCATCCCGACCGCGAGTCGCGACCGGTGTCCGGCTGGGATTCTGCCGAGAACGCGCTCCACATCACGCTGTGTCTCATGTCGTAGTTGGTGGCCGTCGCGCGTGACGCTTCGAACGATGATCAACGAGCCGGGAGGCCGTGCGATGTTCCATTCGTCGCTGGATCGCGGTAGCTCCTGAAGTGCTGCGAGCTCGACGGTCTCGAGAAGGGCACGCGACGCCCCGATGTCCCGGTCGTCGTCCCGTGCCCGAACGGTGATGACGATATGGGTTCGTTCGGTCGGGAACGCGAGTTGGCGCGCCTGGGTCATGAGCGGCGGGAGTTGGGAGCGTTCGGCGACGAGGAGTTGTGCCAGCAGTTCGGCGCGCGATTCGACCGGGGCGTAGCGGCGGGCGAATTCGGCCGTCAGCTCCCGTTCCATGGCGGCGATGAGCGCAGGGAGCACGACACTGCAGGCTTCGTCGAGCGTCGCCGGCGCGACGACCTCGACCGATCCGACAGGTGTGCCGCGTAACGTGACGGTGCCCGGGTCTTGTGACGCGCCGGTGCCCGGCAACGACTTGTACCTCAGCGGCGTGGAAAGCGCCTCGGAAGCGCGGCGAACGAGTTCCTCCGCAGATGCGCCGTCGGCGTGCTGAATGGCGTCCAGGGCTGCCTCGATGCGGACGAGCGTGTCGGCTGCGCCGCCGCGAACGATCCGGTCGATGCGCAACACCAAGTCGGCGACGTCCGCAGCGGCGGGCGCGGCCAGGATCGGTAGCCCCGCCCGGTCGGCGAGGCTCCGGGATGTCACGGGAAGTGCGGCTCGCCCGACGAGGACCAGCGCCCCCAGGTGGCGGTCTGTTGCGTGGCGGATCGCCACGTCGAGTTCGTAGGCCGCGGCTCGAGTCGCGGCGGACTCGAAGACGACAACGATGCTGCCGGCCGGCGCCCGGGCGATCCGGTCGAATGACTCGGCCGTGACGACGCTATTCACCGCGACCCCGTCCGCCGAGCCGGCCAGCAGTTCGAGGTGGACGCTGCTATGAGCGAGCAAGGCGGACACGGTAGGCATCGATCAATTGTGCCGTCATAACAAAATTCATCAAAATTCTATTGGCTCGCGCGTATCGATCCGCGGAGAGCGGGGCCAGCATGGATGACGTTGCGTTCACGGCGAGGAGGGGCATGACGATCGAACAGTGGCAGCTGCAGGAAGGCGACCTGGACGACCTTGCGCGCGGCTGCGCGATCCTCGGAACCGGCGGTGGCGGCTCGGTGGAAACCGGGTTGCTTGCGGCACGCCGAGCGATCCGGGAGTGCGGGTCGGTGTCGGTTCGAGCGCTCGACACCTTCGCGGACGACGACATCATCGCCCCGCTGTCCGGCATCGGCGCGCCGACCGTCGGTCACGAAATGATCAGCAGCGAGGCCGAGGCTGTCGCGCTGCAACGGGCTGTCCAGGACGTGCTGAGATTGCGGATTGCCGCCGTCATGTCGTCCGAGATCGGCGGCTCGAACGGGCTCGCTCCCGTCGCCTGGGCGGCGCGCATGGGTCTTCCGCTGGTGGACGCCGACGCCATGGGCCGGGCGTTTCCGGAAGTCCAGATGGTTTCGCTGTACGTGGCGGGCGTCCCGTACAACTACGTCGTCATGTCCGACGTCATCGGCAACGTGTCCATCCTGCGCCCCACCGATGGTCGCTGGGCCGAGCGCCAGGCGCGAGCCCTGGCCGTGGCCAGTGGATCGCACAGCCTGATGGCCGACTACATCATTCCCGCGGCGACCGCGCGTGGCGCCGTCATCGAAGGCAGTGTGAGCCGGGCGGTGCGCATTGGCCGCGTCATGCGCGAGTCGACCGACCCCATCGGCGCCCTTCGCGAGGAGCTCCAAGCCCGCCAGCTCATCGAAGGGAAGGTCGTCGACATCGAACGCCGCACCAGCGGCGGCTTCGTCCGCGGGTCTGTCGTCATCGAGGGTGTCGGAGGCGACCGCGGCCAACTGGTGCGCATCGAGATCCAGAACGAGAACCTGGTGGCCCTGCGCGACGGTGTCGTGCTGGCCAGCGTCCCCGATTTGATCACCGTCGTCGACACGGCGACGGGCACGGCGATCTCCACCGAGAGCCTGCGCTACGGGCAGCGCGCGAGCGTGTTGGCCTGGCCGTGCGACCCGATCTGGCGCACCGAACGGGGCCTGGAAACGGCAGGTCCGCGCGCGTTCGGGTACGACCTGGACTATCGACCGGTAGAGGAGCTCGCCAGTGCATCAGTCTGAAACGCCGGCGAATATGACGGCCCCGACCGATGCCGGCAATGGCCGCTCGGCGGTCCGTGACCTGCGTATCGGCATCGACGTCGGTGGGACGAACACGGACGCGGTCATCATGGACCAGACCAACGCTGTCATCGCCTGGACGAAGCAGCCGACCACCCGCGACGTGACCGGCGGGATGAACGCGGCCCTGTCCGCGGTACTCGAGAAGATCCCCGGCCAACAAGGCCGCGTGGGCCGCGTCATGCTCGGCACCACGCACGCCACCAACGCCATCCTGGAGCGGCGCAACCTCGGCCGCGTCGCGGTCGTGCGTATCGGCGCTCCGGCCACGACCGCAGTGCCGCCGTTGGACAACTGGCCCGCGGACCTGCGCCGCACCGTCGAGGCCGACCACATCGTCATCCGCGGCGGCCACTTCATCGACGGTTACCCGATCGCCCCGCTCGACGTCGACGAGGCCCGCCGGTTCTTCGGGAAGGTCGCCGGCTCGATCGACGCCGTCGCGATCACCGGCGTCTTCAGCCCGGCGTTCCCGGACCAGGAACGAGCCATCGCCGAGATCGCCGCGCAGGAACTCGGTTCGGACGCGGTCGTGTCGATGAGCCACGAGATCGGCAGCCTCGGGCTGGTCGAACGGGAGAACGCGACCGTTCTCAACGCCGCGCTGTACCGAGTGGCACGGGAGGTCACCGGCGCGCTCGAATCCGTACTCCAGCAGCGCGGGCTCGATGCCACGCCGTTCTTCGCACAGAACGACGGCACGCTCATGGCGCTCGAATATGCCGCGAGCTACCCGGTGCTCACGATCGGCTCAGGACCGGCGAACAGCATCCGTGGCGCGGCGTTCCTGTCCGGCCTGGACAATGCGGTGGTCGCCGACGTCGGGGGTACCTCCACCGACCTCGGCGTGCTCACCAACGGGTACCCCCGAGAATCCGCGGTCGCGGTCGAGATCGGCGGTGTGCGAACGAATTTCCGCATGCCCGACATTCTCAGCCTGGCGATCGGCGGCGGCACCAAGATCAGCGGCACCCCGGACGAGCCGCGGATCGGGCCGGAGTCCGTCGGTTACCGCGTGGACACCGAGGCACTCGTATTCGGCGGGCAGACAGCCACCCTCACGGACGCCGCCGTCGCCGGTGGACGCACCACGCTCGGCACCACACCGGTGGACGGCTGGTCCGCCGACCGGCGCGCGCTACTCGGGGCCGCGCTCGCTGACGTCGATGCCCGTCTCGATGACGCCGCCGATCGCATGTCGCTGGGCAAGGCCGACCGGCCACTGGTCGCTGTCGGCGGCGGCGGATTCCTGATCCCCGATCGGGTCCCGGGCGTGACCGAGGTCCTGCGGCCCGCGCACAGCGCCGTCGCCAATGCGGTCGGCGCCGTCATCGCGCTGGCCAGCGGTCGGTGGGACGCCATCATTCCCGTCGGTGCCGGTCGGAAGTCCGCGATCGATGCCGCCTGCCAGACCGCCATCACCCGGGCGATCGAGGCCGGCGCCGAACCCGACAAGGTCGAGATCGTGGAGATGACGGAGATCCCGCTGTCCTACCTCACCGACCCGTCCACACGCATCCACGTCAAGGCCGCGGGACCCCTCGGCCTGCTGTAGCTCGCCAACGCTCCGGTACCGCGCCCGTACGTACCCCGCAGCACCCAGTCCTAAGGAGACTGACCATGCGTAGACTTCCCACCGCGCTGCTCGCCGCCGCACTCGCTGTCGCGCTCGCGGCCTGCGGCGGCGGTCAGATCCGCGGCGCCAGCAGCAGCCAAAACACTCCCGCCGACACGGGCAGCGGCGCGTCCAGCGCCGGATCCGCTTCGAGCACCGACTCGGCGGCCACCGGCTCGAACACGTTCGTTTACTCCTACCACCTCAACGTGGTCACCGACTGGGACCCCGCGACCTCGTACTCCAACGAGGTGATCGCGATGGAGAACATCTACGAGTCCCTCACCAAGTACGACCCGACCAGCAAGAAGGTGCTGCCCGGGTTGGCGACCAAGTGGGCGGAGACGGATAGCGGCAAGACCTGGACGTTCACCTTGCGGCCGAACGTCACGTTCCACACCGGGCGCGCTATGGACTCCAGCGCCGCGAAAGCAGCCATCGAGCGCACCATCAAGCTCAAGGGTGGGCCCGCGTACATCTGGGACCCGGTCGCCACGATCGACACGCCCGCACCCGACCAGCTGGTGTTCCACCTCAAGTACCCGGCGCCGCTCGACCTGATCGCGTCGTCCGACTACGCGGCGTACATCTACGACACACAGGCGGCCGGCTCCGGTGACCTGACTGCGTGGTTCAACAAGGGGCAGGATGCCGGCACCGGCCCTTACACCGTCGACAGCTGGACGAAGGGCGCGGACGTGGAACTGCGCCTGAAGGCCTACGACAAGTACTGGGGCGGTTGGCAGTCGGGCAACTACCGAGAGGTCGAATTCCGGGTCACCCCGCAGGTGACCACCGCCTGGCAGCTCCTGCAACGGGGAGACGTGGACTTCGTCGATCGGCTGAACCCGCAACTGTTCCAGCAGGCGAAGGGCGACAAGTCCGTTCAAACGACCGAAACCAGCTCGTTCCAGAACCTGCTCGCGCTCTACAACACCGCGAGCGGACCGCTGAAAGACCCCAACGTTCGCAAGGCTGTCACCGACGCGATCGACCTGAAAGGGCTCATCAGCGCACTGAAAGGCGCGGACGTCGCGGCCAGCGGCATCGTGCCCGAAGGGCTGCTCGGCTACACCAGCGGGTTGGATATCTCGCAGAACCTCGATGAGGCGAAGAAGCTGCTGCAGGCCGCGGGATACGGCCCAGGGGGCAAGAACCTGACGCTGACATTGACATATGCGCAGGGTGATGACGATCAACAGCTGTTCGTCACACTGCTCACCTCCGCGCTCTCGGAGCTGAATGTGACGCTGCAGGCCACTCCCATGCAGTGGAGCGCGCAGTGGGACCAGGCAAAATCGACCGACGTGGCGAAACGGCAGGACATCTTCGTCATGTACTGGTACCCCGACTATGCGGACGCCTACTCGTGGTTCGCGAATGTGTTCCACAGCGCGGACCCGGCCTACTTCAACCTCACGTACCTGGACGACAAGAAGGTAGACGGCGAGATCGACGCGATACCGCAGCTCACCGCTACCAACAAGGATCAGGCGCAGCAGACCTACGCCACGCTCAACAAGACACTGGTGCAGGACCTCACCGTCACGGCGCCGCTGTTCGTCCAGAAGTACCAGCGTGCGCTCGCCGGAAAGGTTCAAGGCTACGTGGACAATCCGGCATACCCCAACGTGGTTTTCGTGCACGACCTGACGCGCGGCTGACGGGCGTGGCGACGTACCTGCTACGCCGCCTCGGCCAGTCAATCCTCGTGGTCATCGGCGTCGTCGTCCTCACCTTCGTGGTGCAGCGCGTCCTGCCGGGCGACCCCGCCGTCGCCTGGGCCGGGCCGCACGCAAGCCCGGCCGATCTCGCGCGCGTACGCACCCAGCTCGGGCTGGACAAGCCGCTGCCGACCCAACTGTGGCGCTATTTCGCGGGCCTTGCGCACGGCGATTTCGGTGTCAGCGTCCATACCCACCAGCCGGTGGCCCACGACCTCGCCCAGGCCTTTCCGGCATCGCTGGAACTCGTCGGCACGGGCATGATCATCGCGGTCGTCGTCGGCATCCCGCTCGGCCTGCTCGCGGCACGGTTCCTGCGGCGCGGCACGGACACCGCCGTGCGCGTCGGCACGATGCTCGGCGTCTCGATGCCGGTGTTCTGGCTGGCCCTCGTGCTGCAGCAGGTCTTCGCCACCGCACTGGGCTGGTTCCCTGTCGCGGGGGAATACAGCAGCTCGCTGAACCAGACGAGCCCGCTGCATGTGTACACCAACATCACCATCGTCGACGCGTTCTTCACCGGAAACTGGCCCATCTTCGTCAGCACGCTGCAGCATCTCGTGCTGCCGGCGCTCGTCATCGCCGCCTATCCCACGGGCGTCGTCGCACAGATGACCCGTGCCGCCGTCAGCGACGAGCTGATGCGGGACCACACCCGGATGGAACGGGCCCTCGGATTCTCGGAGCGCACGATCCTGTCGCGTTTCGCGCTACGGCCCGCCCTGTCGCCCGTCGTCTCCCTGCTCGCCCTGGTCTTCGCCTACGCCCTGGTCAACGCGTTCCTCGTCGAATCGGTGTTCAGTTGGCCCGGGCTGGGCACCTATGCGGTGGACGCGATCCGCTCGGTCGACACTCCGGCGATCGCCGGCGTCACCCTGCTGATCGCCGTCATCTACGTCGTGGCCAACCTGGTCGTCGATCTCATCCAGGCGGCCGCCGACCCGAGGGTGAGGCTCACATGACGGCGCAACTGATCGCCCCTGACAACAAGCGGCGGATAGTCGGTTTCGCGACGCTCGCCAGGCTGGTGCGCGGTGACCGGCTCGCGCTCATCGGATTCGTCCTGCTGGTCGTCGTCATCCTCGCCGCGGTGCTGGCGCCGTGGATCGCACCGTATCCCGCGGACGGCACGACGGCGACGCACCCGCTGGATGCGCTGCTGCCGCCCGGGTCTGGCCACTGGATGGGCACCGATCAGGTCGGACGCGACGTGTTGACCCGCGTCATGTACGGGGCGCGAACCTCACTGGCGATCGCGGTCGCCGTACTCCTGCTCGCCGCCGTCATCGGGGTGACGCTCGGCGTCGTCGCCGGCTACGTCGGTGGCGTGACACGCGACATCATCATGCGCATCACCGACGTGTTCCTGGCCTTCCCGGCGCTGCTCCTCTCGCTGGCGCTAGCCATGGTGCTCCATCCCAGCGTGGGCACGGCCATCGTCGCGATCGCCGTCACCTGGTGGCCCTGGTACACGCGCCTGGCCGCCTCCGTCGCCGCGTCCGTCCGTCACCGGGGATACATCGACGCGGCACGCTGCCTGAACATGCCGACCTCGCGGATCATTCGGCGGCATGTGCTCCCCAACTCGCTGACCCCCGTCCTCGTGCAGATATCCCTGGACGCCGGCGGCATCATCCTGACCGCGGCATCACTGTCCTACTTGGGTCTCGGCGCACAAGAGCCCACTAGCGAATGGGGGCTCATGGTCGAACAGGGTCAGTCGCTGTTCACCACCGACTGGTGGGTCGTCACATTCCCCGGTCTCGCCATCCTCGTCACCGCCTTCGCGTTCAACGTCCTCGGCGAGGGCCTGCGCGCGGCGCTCGACCCACGGAGCCGCACATGAGTACCGCGGACACGCCGACGCCGGCCGGAACACCCGCCACGCCGTCACCGCTGATCGAGGTTCGCGACCTGACGGTCAGCTACCGCGGCCGGCAGGTCGCGTCGCTGCCCCGGCTCGACGTGTTTCCGGGCGAGTGCGTCGCGCTCGTCGGCGAGAGCGGATCCGGCAAGACCACCAGCCTTCTCGCCATCCTCGGACTGCTCGACCCCACCGCGGTGACCAGCGGAAGCATCACGTCGTGCGGGGTCGAGATCCTCCGGGCGACGCGGCGAGAGCTCCGGGCGATCCGGGGCAGCCGCATTGCCATGATCATGCAAAGCCCACAGGCGTCGTTCAACCCGACCACCCGGTTCGGCACCCTCATGCGCCGCGCGCTGGCATTGCACGGCGTTCGCGGCCAGGATTCGCGCGCCCGCATCACCGAGGCGCTGCGCAGCGTGCAACTGGATGACGACATGCTGCGGCGCTATCCGCACCAGGTGTCCGGAGGGCAGGCGCAGCGCATCGCGATCGCCCTCGCCGTGGCGCTCGGCGCCGAAGTCATCGCGGCCGACGAGCCCACCAGCGCACTGGATGTCACGGTGCAGGCCGAGGTCGTCGCCGTGTTGCAGCAACTGCGCGTCGCGCGCGGCCTCGGTCTGCTTCTCGTGTCGCACGACCTCGCGCTGGTGTCCACCATCGCCGACCGCATCGTCGTCATGCAGGCCGGACGCGTCGTCGACTCCGGCACGCCGGACGACGTCATCATCCGCTCGCAGGTGCCCTACACGCGCGAGCTGATCGCCGCCGTTCCGACCCTGGGTGGTGCCGATGACTGACTGGGCCGCCACCGACAACGCGCCGCTGCTCTCCGCGCACGGCGCCACGATCCGGTACGGCAACGTCGTCGCCGTAGCGGGCGTCGACCTTGCGATCCCGCCCGGCCAAGCGCGCATCGCCCTGGTCGGCGAGAGCGGGTCCGGCAAGACGACCGTGCTGCGGGCCCTGCTCGGCCTCGTCCCCACCGGTGCGGGAGAGATCCGCTACCGAGGCACGCCGCTGCGGGCCCTGAACAGCGCGCAGCGAGCCGACTTCCGTGCCGCGGTGCAACCGGTGTTCCAAGACGGCAACGAGGCCCTCGACCCGAGAATGCGGGCCCGCGCCAGCATCGCCGAGGCGTTACGGATGCGTCGCGATGACGGCGACGCGCGCACTACGGTTTCCGGCCTCCTCGAGGACGTGGGGCTCGAGCCGGACCTCGCCGACCGCTACCCGCACGAGCTTTCCGGCGGCCAGCGGCAACGGGTGATCATCGCCCGTGCCCTCGCCGCGCAACCGACGCTGCTCCTGCTGGACGAGCCGACCAGCGCGCTCGACGTCATCGTGCAGCAGCACATCCTCGAGCTACTCGGCCGGCTGTGCGACGAACGCGGACTCTCGATACTGCTTGTCACGCACAACCTCGCGGTCGCGCGACAACTCTGTGACACCGCCAACGTCATGCACCACGGGAAGATCATCGAATCGGGGCCGATCCACGAGGTTCTCACCACCCCCCGGGAGGAATACACGAAACGGCTCGTCGCGGCCGTGCCGAAACTCCGACGGTAGCTCGCTCGGTAGCCCGCTGTTTTCGGTGATGACGAGATGGAGGTCGCCCCGGTCGACGGTCATCGATGCTCGCCGGTGCTCCGGTCCCGTATGTGTGTACCCGCGGCGGTCGATGTCGGTCCCGGGGCGGGAAGCGCATACCGTACATTGACGGGCGTCGGGAGCAGGATCTGGTCGCCGTTCAGCGCGGGGACCTACTAGCTGGCCGGAGCGCGTCGCGCGTATTGGTTTGTCGTGTTGGATTGTCACATTGGATTGTCGTGTTGGATTATCAAGGCCCGTTCGGGAGGATTCATGAAACCAGGTGCACTCGACGGTATCCGCGTGCTGGACTTCACCGCGTTGGTGCAAGGACCGATGGCCACGCAGATACTCGGCGATCTCGGTGCGGACGTCATCAAGTTCGAGCGCGAAGAAGGCGAATGGAGCAGGCACTGGGGCATCGGAAACGGATGCACGCACGGCGAGCTCGATTCCTTCCTGGCGTTCAACCGGAATAAGCGCAGCGTGGCTGTCGATCTGAAATCGCCGCGAGTCCGGGAACGCATCTTCGAACTCGTGAAGGCCGCCGATGTCGTGATCGAGAATTTCCGGCCCGGCGTGATGGATCGCCTCGGCTACGGCTATGAGGCGCTGCGAGAAGTGAATCCCGGCATCATCTATGCCTGCTCCTCGGGCTGGGGGCAGACCGGCCCTTACCGGGATCGCCCCGGGCAGGACATGCTCGCGCAGGCGATGTCCGGACTGATCCAACTGAGCGGGCGCCGCGACGATCCGCCGACCGCCATGGGTGTAGGCCTCGTGGACCTGTACTCGGGCATGCACCTGGTGGTCGGTGTGCTGGCGGCGCTCTTGTATCGGACGCGGACCGGGGAAGGGCAGCGGATCGAGGTCAGCCTGTTCTCCTGCGCCACCGCATTGCAGCAACAGGAATTGACCTATTACTTGAGCCACCGTTCGATGCCGGAACGGCCGGTGCGGAATACGACGTCCCGATTCGTCACCGCGCCGTTCGGCATTTATCAGGTTGCGGACGGCCATATCGTGATCGCCATGACGCCCTGCCCGGTGCTGGCGAAGGCGCTGGACCTGCCGGAGATCGCGCAGTTCGATACGAACGAATTGATGTTCGAGCATCGGGTTGCCATTTACGACATGGTCGCCGCGAAGCTGTCCACTGTGCCGATCGACACCGTGATCCCGCAGCTTCTGGACTATGACGTCTGGTGTGCCCCGGTGCACGACTATGAAGCGTTACTCGCCGACCCGCAGTTCCAGCACAACGGCCTGATGTGGGACATTCCGGTCGGCGACGGGGGTCCGACCTATCGAACGATCGGCTCGCCGCTCTCGATGTCCGTCACGCCCCCCGCGATCCGTTACGGCGCACCGCGGGTGGGCGAGCACACCGCGGAGATCTTCGGCGGGGCCTTCGTTGAGGCCGGCGGCGAACCCAGCGAGTAACGGTTCGGCCCGCGGGGCCTAGGTTCGGATCGCGCTGGGGCCGCGTCATACCCGGTGGGAATGCGGGACGCGTCAGCTCCCTGGCGCGCCCCACCTCGGCTCGAGGCGTCCCTCCCGCGCGGCGCGGCGCAGGTGGGCGTCAGCCACGTAGGTGGAATGGACCCACACTGCGGGATTCATGCCCCAATGCTCACCGAGCGCGCCCGCGATGTCACGGAGTGAGACGGACCGGCCGGCGGTGGCCGCGGCCATGACTACCGACTCGTTCTCGTCGATCATCGCGATGGCTTCATCGATCAGCGCGAGCCCTTCGTCGCGCGGCTTCGCGGCAAAGTGGGCGGGGCACACCCAGGTGAAGGGCAGCTCGCGCAATCGGTGCAGGGCCGCCAGCTGCTCGTCGACGTCTCGGTAGAGCGGCCCGAAGACGCTGGTACCGCTCGCGGTCGGGATCACGCGGCCGAGCGCCAGGTCTCCCGTCATCAGCACACCGCTGGTCCTCTCGAAATACGCGGTATGGCCGGGGGTGTGGGCGCGCGTCTCGAGGACATCGATGATCCAGTCGCCGATCTCGAGGCGGTCGCCATCGCGGAGCACGCGGTCGACGCGAAGGTCTCCGCCGCTCATGGCGCGCATGTCGGCCAGGGCGGGCTCGACGTCGACCACGCCCGGATAGGCCCGCCAGAACTCCTGCCACTGTCGGTCGAAGGATTCGATCCAGCGCGCGTCGGTGAGTGACGCGGCTACCTGACAGCGAGACCCGGCCCGGCGCAACGAGTTCACGGCGCCGGTGTGGTCAGGGTGACCGTGGGTGATCAACACCCAGTCCAGGCCTGACGCATCCATGCCGAGCTCGGCGAAGGCGTGCTTCAAGGTGGCGTCCCAGGTGCTGGCGCAGGCGGCGTCGGCCATGAAGCTGCCGGCTCCGGTGCCGAGGTAGAGCCACTCCGGGGCGTCCGCGACGTCCGGGTAATCGGTGGCCACCTGGTAGAAGCCGGGGACCAATTCCGTGACGAGGGGTTGTTCTGTTGCCATCGCGCCGTGCCTCCTTGGCGACCGTCGAACCGAGTTGATCAATTATCGAAGTGGTCCGTTTGATCGGATGAAAGCAGTGTATGGTGCATCACCAAGGGATTCGAGTGTGGATCGCGTGGGAGGGGTCGGATGGACCAGCAAGGGCGGCGTTTCGACGGCCAGGTGGCCTTCGTGACGGGCGCCGGCAACGGGATCGGTCGCGCCATTGCGCTCCGGCTCGCAGCCGAGGGCGCGGCGGTCGGGATCGCCACGCTCGACCCGGACGAGGGAGCCCGGGTGCGGCAGGAGTGTGCGGACCTGGGTGCCACGGCGGCCGTTCAGATCGGGGATCTGGGCGACGCGGCATTCGTCCGCCAGGCCCATGACGGATTGGTCGCGGAACTCGGGCCCGCCGACGTCATCGTCAACAACGTCGGCATCGCCGAGAACGTGTTGTTCGTGGACAGCGACGATGACGTGTACGAGCGCATCTTCGCCGTCAATTTCATGACGGCGGTGCGCCTGACCCGCCTCGCCTTGCCGTCGATGTTGGCCAAGGGAGCCGGGTCCGTCGTCTCGATCGGCAGCGACCAGGGCGCCATGGGCTGGGAAGGTTTCAACGCCTACAGCGCGTCCAAGGGTGCGATCTCGTCGTGGTCTCGGCAGCTGGCGAATGAATACGGTCGGGCCGGCGTGCGGTTCAACGTCGTGATCCCGGGGGCGACCCTCACGCCCATGAACCTCGCGCGGATCGCCGAGGAGGGGGACGATCTCACGACGCGGTCCGCCAACCTGCACATCATTCCGCGCATGGGGCGGCCCGAGGAAGTCGCCGCGGCCGTCGCGTTCGTCGCATCGACCGATGCCTCGTTCATCACCGGCGAAGAAATCCACGCCGATGGAGGCACGACGGTCAAAGCGCATTGGTACGTGTAATGCGCCGGATGGTTCGGGGATCGTCATGATTCTCGGCGCGCCGGCACCGACGCCGAACCACAGCACAAGGAGGTGGTGGAACACGATTGACCCAACGACCGACGGACCACGTTTCAATGATTTTTCCGGAAGGGATGAAATGAAAGTGCATGTTCCGGTAAGACGAAAGCCCTCGTACGGGCGGCGCATGGTGTTGCCGATCCTGGTTGCGTCAGCAGTACTCGCGGCATGTAGCTCGACGGCGACGGGAGGCGGGTCGTCTTCGCAATCTTCCAGCGAAACATCGACCGGATCCGAGTCGACGTCCGGCAGCACATCGACGAGTGAATCCTCGACCGAATCCTCCAGCTCGTCGGGAACGGAATCGTCGAGTTCCTCCAGCGGCGGCTCACTGGTTCTCGAGGGCCAGACCGCGACGCAGGCCCAACTCGACGAATACTCCAACCCGACGAAGGCGCTGTGCAAGAAGGACAGCTACACGATCGGATATGACGTATTTTCCGGGAGTCAGGCGTTCGCCAATCTGGTGACGAAGGGCCTGACGGACTCCGCCAACGAGATCGGCTGCGTCAAGATCATCAAGACGATCGATAATATGGACGGCCCCACCGCGATCGCCAACCTGAAGACGCTGATCAACCAGAAGATCGACGGCTTCGTCGATTTCCAGGTGTTGGACGCGTTCCAGGGCGCGGTTGCCGAGAACCTGGCGTCGGCCAAGATTCCCGGTGTCGCGATCGTCGGAGCGGATCTGCCGGGTTGGCCGGATGTCGGCGCCGCCAACTTCGATGCGGCTAAGGCCGCGGGCGTCTACCTGGCGCAGAAGTCGAAGGAGAAGTACCCCAACCAGCAACCGTACGCGCTGGTCGGTGCAGAACCGGAGAGCGGGAAGATCATCATCGACCGCTATGAAGGCGCGGTCGCGGGCATCAAGTCGGTGTACACAGACCTGCCGGCGGACCACGTCATCGAGGTGCAGACCGGCGGCGAGCAGAACAAGGCGTTCGACAATGCGCGCTCTGCCCTCTCGGCAGTTCCGAAGGACGCGGTGATTCTGGTGACCGGGGTGAACGACGAAGTTGTGGCTGGCTTGTTCCAGGCGACGCAAACCGCGGATCGCAAGAACGTCCTTGTGAACTCGTTCGGCGGAGACGACTTCGCCTTCCAGCAGGTGTGTAAGTACCCGGATCAGTACTTCGCCCACTATCTCGAACCGCTGAAGTGGGGCCAGTCCTCCCTGTCGGTGATTCTCAATCTGATCAACGGCGATCCGGTGCCGAAGACGATCGGCATCGTCGGTACGGACGTGACCGCCGCCGACAAGGTGGTCGGCTGTAAGTAAGTAGGTCAGAATCCGAACGAGGGTCGGTCGGGACGTTTGCGCAGAGGCCGTGGGCGTCCCGACCGATCTCGCGGTCGGGTAGACAGTGAGAGGGATCGAATGGGTGACGTGACACCGCCGCACACCAGTGCGGCTTCGCCAACGCAGACCACGACGCCAACAGAGGCTGTGACACCGTCGCAGGGCACGCCGCCGGCGCAATCGGTGACGCCGTCGCATGGCACGGCGCCTTCGTCGGTCACGCTGCCCCGCGGCGCCGGTGCGGTGCGGGCGTTGACCGGGCTGCAGCGGTCTCCGGCGGAAAGCACGATGTCGGTCCACCGCGCCTTGATCAGCCGGCTGCGAGGTGCCGGTCTCGTCCTCATCTTCTGCGTGGTCTTTGTGATCATGTGGTCGAAGTCGCCATTCTTCTTCACCACCGCGAACCTGGTGACGGCGCTTAGCGTGGTGAGCATTCTCGGAATGATGGCCGTCGCAGAGACACTTCTCGTGTTCACCGGTGAGATCGACATTTCCATCGGCAGCGTCATGGCCATGACGTCGGTCTTGATCGGCCTGTTGTCGGTCGCCGGGTTGAACATCTGGTTGGCCTCCGCCATCGCACTGATAGCCGCGGCCCTGATCGGACTTTTGAACGGGCTCATCACCGTCAAGCTGAACATCTACTCACTCATCACCACTCTGGGTACATATTCGATATTCCTGGGGATTGCCTACGCGTTCTCGAACTATTCCACGGTCAGCCTGCATAACGAGGGGTTCAAGGCGTTGGGCGGATCCGTCATCGGAATACCGGTTCCGGTGTTCGTGTTCGTCATCCTGTGGCTGTTGGGCGCGTTCATCGCGCGATTCACCGCCCTCGGCAGGTACATCTACGCGACCGGCGACAATCGCGACGCCGCATTGCGCGCGGGCATCCCGCAGGGCCGCATTCGGATCGGCCTGTTCGTCGCCACCAGCCTGAGCGCCGGTGTCGCAGGGGTGATCGTGACGGCGCAACTCGGTGCGGCCGCACCCCAGATCGGCGATTCGTACCTGCTCTCCGTGGTGACGGCCGTCATCCTCGGCGGCGCCAGCCTGACCGGCGGGCGCGGCACGATGTTCGGGACGCTGGTCGCGGTCGCCATTCTGGGCGTATTGCAGAACGGCTTCGCGCTCCTGCAGTTCTCCACGTCGCTTCAGAACACGGCGCTGGGCATCCTGCTGATCTTCGCGGTGCTCACCGATCAGCTCGTGCGGAAACTCGAGCGGGCGTGAGATGAAATCGATCAATCCCAGGGCGGCGCGGTGCGCCCCACCGGAATGTGAGTGTCATGACTGAACCATCGGGAAACATGCGAACCGCCGACGGTGCTCCGACGCTGGAAGTGCGTGGCATTTCTCGCGCATTCGGCAGTGTGCAGGCCCTGCGCGACGTCTCGCTCGTCGTGCGGCCCGGCGAGGTCGTCGGGCTCGTCGGTGATAACGGCGCGGGCAAATCGACGCTCGTCAAGATCATCAGCGGCGCCCAGGCACCGTCATCCGGGGAAATCCTCGTGGGAGGCCAGCGCGTCGAGTTCCACACGCCGAAGGCCTCGCGCGCGATGGGTATCGAAGTCGTATACCAGGACCTCGCGCTGGCCACAGAACTGACGGTGGCCGAGAACATCTTCCTCGGCCGCGAGATCAAGTACGGCGGGCTGCTGCGCCGGCTGGGCGTGCTGAACCGGCGGAAGATGCGCGTCGAGGCCGAGAAGGCATTGGCGTCGCTCGGCATCACGATCCAGGCCACGACCACCCGCTGCGGGTTGCTCTCGGGTGGGCAGCGCCAAGCCGTCGCTGTCGCGCGGGCGATCATGTGGGGCTCCAAGGTCCTGCTCCTGGACGAGCCGACCGCGGCCCTGGCCGTGGCGGAGACGGAGAAGATCGGGGAGTTGGTGAAGGCGGCGGCCCGGCACGGTGTCGCCATCCTGCTGATCAGCCACGACATGGCCCAGGTGCGGAAGATCTGCGACCGGGTCGCCGTATTGTTGCGTGGTGAATTGGTGGCGGACCTGCCGACGGAATCCACCAGCATCGAGGACATCGTCCTGTGGATCACCGGTGGCGCCATGGTCGTGAGTGAATAAGCGAGGGATCGTCATGGGAGGACCGGACACGCTGCACCTGGTGAGCGACGATCTCGAGGTTGTCTTGCTGCCGAATAATGGCGCCGACATCTACGGCTTCACGGACCGCCGGAGTGGCATCGATGTGCTGTTCAAGTCGCCGTGGGACGGCGCCGTTCCGCGGGGTGAATACGACGGTTCGTCGTCGATGGAACGTTGGATCGCCCGATATTGGGGTGGCTGGCAGGTCCTGCTGCCGAACGGCGGCGACGAATGCGTCGAAAACGGTGTGACATGGGGATACCACGGCGAAGCAGCAACTCGCCAGTGGGATGTGATCGACGCGGACGAAGGCTCTGCATCGCTCGCCGTGCGTCTTTTCACGGTCCCGCTGATCGTCCGGAGAACGATATCGCTCACCGGTCCGGTCGTGCGTATCACGGAAACCGTCATCAACGATTCCGATGTGCCGCTCGAGGTGATGTGGTCGCATCATCCCGCATTCGGCGCGCCATTTCTCGACGCCAGTTGCGTGATCGATATCGGGTGCCGAACCGTCATCACCGACGATGACGCACCGGGCACATTCCTGAATCCGGGCGCACGGTTCACCTGGCCCCTCGCCACCGATGCCCGAGGCGAGCAGGTCGATCTGAGCGTCGTCCCGGGACCCGACGAACGACGGTCGCTCCTCGCCTATCTGGGCGATTTCACCGAAGGGTTCTACGCGATCACCAACAGGAATCTGGGGCTCGGTTTCGGGCTGCGGTGGCCGCAAGAGATTTTCTCTCACGCGTGGCTGTGGCAGGAGGTCCATTCGACGCAGGCCTGGCCGTGGTTCCGCCGCGCGTACGCGATGGCGATCGAGCCGGCGTCGACCATTCCGGGCCACGGCATGGCGACGGCGCGATCGAAGGGCTACGCGGGCCTCGTCTTGGCGCCGCGCGCCAGCCGTACGGTGGACATCGACGCGGTGATCTTCCGCGGGGCCGGCCGGGTGGCAGGCATCGACGAAGGCGGAACCGTCCGATTCGGAGAAACGGCATGACGGAGCCACAGCCCACCGTTCTGTACCACGAGGACGGCGCGGTCGGCGTCATCACCTTCAACCGGCCGGAAAAGCTGAACGCGCTGAACCCGCAGGTCCTGGACGACCTCGAGGCCGCGGTCGACGCGTTCGAGGCGAGCGACGTTCGGTGCGGCGTCGTCACCGGGAACGGTCGCGCCTTCGTCGCGGGAGCGGATATCGGGCATTACGTCGGCCTGACCATTCATCAGTACCGCGACTTCATGGTGCGCGGTCGCGCGGCGCACGATCGCCTCGTGCACTCGCCGAAGATCCTGATCGCGGCGGTCGAAGGCTTCGCGCTGGGTGGCGGATTCGAGCTCGCGCTGTGCTGCGATCTGATCGTCGCAGCCGCGGACGCTAGGTTCGGGCTCCCGGAGGTCAAGCTGGGCCTGCTTCCGGGAGGCGGTGGCACGCAACGGCTTTCCCGTGCTCTCGGTGCGCGGCGCACCCTGGATCTGCTGGTGACCGGCCGATTCGTCCATGCGGACGAGTTGGCGAGTTGGGGAATCGTGAGCCGCGTCGTCGAGAAGGGTGGCGCCCTCAGTGAGGCGACCCGGCTTGCCGACCTGATCGCTGCTCAGGCGCCGCACGCGGTGCGGTTGGCCAAACGGCTGCTTCGCGACGGCGCGGACGCCCCGCTCGAGGCGGCGCTCACGCTCGAGCACGCCGAGACCGCTGCACTGTATATGACGGAGGACGCGCGGGAGGGCATCAGCGCCTTCATCGAGAAGCGGCCTGCCGCGTTCACCGGTCGGTAGATCGGATCCCACAGGCCGCAGGCGAACGGCTCACGGGGCGAGCCGGGCGCGCAGTGCGCGGCGATCGACCTTGTCGAGGGCGGTCCGCGGGAGCTCCGGCACCACATCGAACGAGAGTGGCCGCTTGAAGGCCGCCATCGCCGCCCGGCAGGCCGCCTCGATGTCGGCGGTGACCTGGTCAAGCGGGCGGGTCGGGTGCCCCAGGACCAGCGTCGCGTGGACGCGCTGGCCCCACCGGTCGTCCGGCACGCCGACGACGGCCACGTCCGCGACGCCCTCGACCGTCCGTATCACCGATTCCACCTCGGCAGGGATCACGTTGAATCCGCCGCTGATGATCATGTCGTCGCCGCGACCGTGCAGGTGCAGTCGGCCGGCGGCGTCGAAGTTGCCGAGATCGCCGGTGGGGAACCAACCTTCGGAATTCGTGGCCGGTCGAAGCTCGCCCTGCGGGCCCCAGTACCCATCCGTCACAAGCGGGCTTCGGACCGAGAGCCGGCCGGGTTCGGACGTCTCGCCGACCGCATGGCCAGCTGCTTCGCCGACGGGGTCGATCCGCACCTGTGTGCCGCGCGCGACGGCTCCGGCGCTCGACAGGATCGCCTCGGCTTCCGCGAGCCGGCCGTCGTCGAACAGTCGGACCGCGCGGTCGTGGTCCGTGGCGAGCAGCGCCGCGACGGGCGCGAGGGTCTCCGACAGGCCGTAGTACTGGTGGAGCAGCCCCGGAAACGCGCGTGCCGCCGTGACGAGCCGCGAGAACGCCAACGGCGAACCACCGTAAGGGATGGCGCGCAGTTGCCTGGCGGCGCGAGCGACCAGCTCGGGCGGCGCGGATTCGGCGAGCATCGCGACCATGATCGGGGCGAGCGGCAAGACCGTGATCCCGTCCGACAGCACGGTGTCAAGGACGTCGACCGGGCTAAATCGCGCCATCGTGAGCGTGGATGCGCCGACGAGCGCCGCGTCCAACGCCATGGATCCGCCGAAGTGCGCCATCGGAGCGACCGCTAGGACCCGGTCATCCGGACCGATGGACGGCAGTTGTTCCAGGGCGAGATCGAGTTGCGCCAGCCAGGCGCGGTGGCTCACGCTGGCGCCCTTCGGCGCACCGGTGGTTCCCGACGTATAGAGAAGCATGGCGGGGTCGGTACCCCGCCGTTCGAGCAGGCGGTCGTCTGCTCGCCGGGGGATGTCGTCCACGCCGCTGAATCCGGCCAGTGAATCGAAACCGGCTACGGCGCTGCACAAACCACGCTCGTTCACGGCGTCATGGAATGCTTCGACACGACCTGGGTCACAACAGATCACCCGCGCATCGCAGTCGGCTGCGATCCGGGCAACCTCCCGCGGATGCAGCCGAGGCGTGAGCGCCACGCGAACCATGCCGGTGAGCAGAGCCGCGAGCTCCAGCAGGCGAAACGCCGGACTGTTCGTCAGGGCTATGACGATGCGGTCGCCAGGCCGTGCGTCCTCTCGTGCGAGCCGCTCGGCGACGCCCAGGGCAGCCCCGACGGTCTGCTCCACCGTGAGCCATGCGCCGTCGGCCGTGGCCAGCCACGGGTGGTGCGGCGTGCGGTTACGAAGCCCGAGAATGCGGTCCGCGATCGATGGTGAGGCGTGGGCGGTGGACATGGCCTCCCCGGTGCTTTCCCTCTATACTCGACGCGATCGTAACATCGGATAGAACGGAGGATTCCCGTGGCGGTGCGCTTGCGCGGAAGTTCATGGGCCCATGTTCGCGGGCATGAACCACTCGTGGAGGCGTCGGCCGCCTACGCGCGAGCCCACGACGTGGAGATCGAATGGGTGCCGCGCACTTTGACCGAATTCGGCGTGCTGGATATCGGTGATCTCGCGCGCCAGTTCGACCTGGTGGTGATCGATCATCCGCACGTCGGCACCGTCGCGGCCTCACGGACGCTCGTCCCGCTGGAAGAAGTGCTCCCCAAGGATGCGCTCGAGGATCTCGACGCGGATTCGCCCGGCCGGTCCGAGCAGAGTTACCGCTACGACGGTCACCAATGGGCGCTGGCGATCGATGCCGCCTGCCAGGTGTCCGCGCGACGCGCCGGCAGCAGTCTCCCGACCGCCTGGGCCGACGTGGCGGATGCCGCGCGCGACGGCGTGGTCCTCTGGCCACTCAATCCGGTGGATTCGCAGGCGAGCTTCTTGACCGTCTGCGCCCAACTCGGGAGTCCCGTCGGCGGGGCGAGCGGGGATTTCGTGGATCCGTCGGCAGGCGTCGCTGCCTTCGAGTTGATGGCATCCGTCGCGAGGCACCTCGAACCGCGCTGCTTCGACATGAACGCGATCGATGTCCTCGGGTCGCTCTCGGCTGCCGATTCGCGAGAACTGTATTGTCCCTTGGTCTTCGGATACACGAACTACTCGCGCCCGGGTTTTGCGCCGGAGCGGTTGGAGTTCGGCGACATCCCGCAGAGATCGCCGGAGTTTCGCGGCGGCGCCCTGCTCGGTGGTGTCGGCCTGGGCGTGTCGGCGCTTCGCGACCACATCGATGAGGCCGCCGCATTCGCGTTGTGGGTGGCGGGTGCGGACGTCCAGTCGTCGATCTACGTCGAGGCGGGCGGCCAGCCCGCGCACGGGAAAGCATGGTCCGATCCGCATGCGGACGAGGTCGCGGGCGGGTTCTTCTCGAACGTGCGCGGCACGATGGACCGTTCGTGGATGCGGCCCCGCGTGAACGGTTACGTGCAGTGGCAGAACGCCTCCATGGGCATCGTGCACGAGACGCTGTGCCAAGGCTCGGGATTCGCCGCGGCGGTGCAGGAACTCAACCGCGTCGCGCGCGACACCTGTCGCTGACGCCGACCCGACCTCAGGCCGCCGTCGCGAACGTCGCGGTCACCCGGCCGAGGGTCCCGAAGTCGATCATCATGTCGTCACCGGGTGAGGCGAAGAAGTGGCCGGTGCAGGTACCTGTGCTCAGCATGTCGCCGCGACCGATGCGATCACCTCGCGACCGCCGCAGGTTGATGATCCAGGTCGCCGAGTCGACCGGGTCGCCCAACGCAGCCGTGCCGTCACCCTGCCGGACCAACTCGCCATTGCAATACAGCTGCATCGCGTGATGCGCGAGGTCCGCTTCCGGCCGGAACGGCTGCTCGGCGCCGAGAACGAGCTGCGAGCCGCCCGCGTTGTCGAGGCACGCACCCCAGAACGGGTTCGTCGCATACCAATCGGGCCAGACCATGTCGCCGACCTCCAGGCCGGGGCGGACCGTCGCAATCGCGCGTTCTACGCATGCGCGATCCACCGGGCCGTCGCCGGGCGGCAGATCGTCGCCCAGCGTCAGCACGAATTCGCCCTCGCACAGGCGGAATCCGATGAACAGCTCGCTACCGAGCACGGCCCCGCTCCCATGCAGGCCATCGCGATAGATCCGGCCGGTGATCGGCTCGGGCATCCCCTCCGCGCGCCGCACCTCCGCGGCCGCCGCCCCGATCTTCCATCCGACCGTCGGGCGACCGAGCAGTGCGTGCACCCGGTCGTGCACGGCATAGATCTCGTCCCAGCGCGGGTAGAGCTCCTCCGGCAGCATCTCGATCTGCGTCATGGATGCTCGCCCGTGGGCGATGCGCTGCGCGATCTCCTCCACCACGTCGCCGCGCGGCGGACTGGGCGCCACCTGCTCGACCGGTTGGCTCATCTGACGGTCCCTTCGGCGGGTTCGGCGGCGCTGGATCCTATGCTGCATTCGGAGCCGAATATAACCTATAAGACGGTTAGCACCGAGGTTTATTAACTGATATGACGGCGACCACGCCGTGCACGCGACATCACTCGCGGTCGCTCGCGTGCACTGTCACCGGCGTGCGTTCGGCGCCCTGCTCGGTTGCGTGAACCTATCAAGGCGATTAGTCTGATCAAACCGATTAATACTTGGTAGTCTACCGGAAACGCCGGACCCCTGATCTGCTCGCCGCGGTATCCCGGGCGAATGCGGAGACGCAGCGAAACACGAGGAGTAGGTGATGGTCGAACGCACCCGCCGCTCGGCCGTATGTGGTTGCGCTCCGGATGTGGGTAGCGCGCGATGACGGCGTCCTGGCTCGGGATCGACATCGGCACATCGGCGCTCAAGGCTCTGTTGATCTCGGACGACGGGGTCGTGCTGGCGCGGTCGAGCGTTCCGTACCAGGATGCGTCGACGGGCCCGGGTGCCCTGGACGAACAGGACCCGGCGATCTGGGTCGATGCAGCGCAGGCCGCCGTCCGAGAGTGCGTGCGTGAGGGGGGTGTGCCATCCGGGATCGGTCTCACCGGCCAGGTCCCGACGTTGGTGCTGGTGGACGAGACCGGTGCCGTCGTGCGCCCGGCGATGACGTGGCGGGACGCTCGAGCCGTCACCGAGGCCGAAGAACTCGAGCGAGAGCTGGGCCCGTCGGAGCCGCACATCGGCATGGACCTGCCGTGGTCCCCGGCGCACCTGCCAGCCAAACTCCGCTGGTTGGCCGCGCACGAGCCGGAGGCGGTACGCCGCTCCCGACATGTGCTGCAGCCCAAGGACTATCTCGGCTTGCTGCTCACCGGATCGACCCTCAGCGACGCCTGGTCAGTCAAGGGCATCGGTCACATCCGAACAGGGCTTGCGTCGAAAGCCGTCATGGACGCTTGTGGGTGGGACGCCGATGTCTGCCCACCGACGGCGGAGCCGTGGGCGAGTCGTGGTGCCACCGTCGGTGGGACGTTCGGGCTTCCGGACGGCATCGACGTCTCCGTCGGCTGGTCCGACGCGCTCTGCAGCATGTTGGCGGTGGGTGCCTTCGACAGGCCGATCGCCTTCATCCTCACCGGGACCTCGGAGATCGTGGGCATGAGCACGGCGCGATCCACCGGCGAAGCTCCCGGCCTCTATCGCATCCCGATTGACTGCGCGCCGCGAAACGTGCTCTACGGCCCGACGCAGAGCAGCGGAGGGACGGCGGTATGGCTGGCGCGCGTTTTCGACGTCCCGGTGGAGGCGCTTCCCGATATTGCGGCTGGGGCGCGCGGCGCCGTTCCGCCGGTGTTTGTTCCGTATATCAGCGGGGAGCGGGCACCCTTGTGGCGCCCCGATGTCCGGGCCGTCCTCGCGGGGCTCGACGCGGAGGACGGCCGACCGGAAATCGTCCGATCTGTCCTCAACGGCATCTCGCTCAGCGCTGCGGACGTCCTGGACATCGCCGCGGAGACCGCTGGCGAGACATTCGATGCGATCCATATCGCCGGCCGCGGCGCCGCAGACCTCGCATGGAAGACCATCCGGTTGCAGACGTTGGGTCGCCCCGTCCTGTTCCACCGCGAACCGTTCGTGGCTGCGCTCGGTGCCGCGATGTTGGGTCGCGCGGCCGCGACGGGCGGTGACCTCGGAAGTGACCTTGGTAGTGACCTAGACCGGTTGCGGGGCGCCCCGACCGTGTGCGAGCCGACGCCGAGCGACATCGACGCCAGCACCAAGGCTCTCGCCGACTATCGGTCCGTCAGCTCGTTCGCGCAGTGTTGGAGGACTTCATGACGTGTGCCATACCGGCGGGAGTCATTGCGGTCATTCGTGCGGGCTCCGCGGAAGAGGCCACCGTGATCGGTCGCGCGCTCGCCCGCGCCGGCGTCGCAGCGATCGAAGTCACCTTCACGGTGCCTGACGCGGAGTCTGCTATCCGCGCCCTTGCCACGTCCGTGGCGATCCCGATCGGTGCCGGCACGGTGCGCACGATCGCGCAGTGCGAGGCCGCTGCCGACTCCGGAGCATCGTTCGTCGTTGCGCCGGACCTGGACGTGGCGGTCGTCGCGCGGGCACACCAGCTTGGGCTTTGCGCCGTACCCGGAGCACTGACGCCCGGCGAGGTCGGCCGGTGTCTCGACGCTGGCGCCGACGCCATCAAGATCTTTCCGGCCGGATCGGTCGGCGGCCCGCCCTACATCCGAGACCTCGCCGGACCTTTCCCGGGCGTCACCTGGGTGGCGTCCGGCGGCGTCACACCGGCACTGATCGCTGACTACCGTGCCGCCGGGTGCCACACGGTGTGCATGGGCCGCGTGTTGATCGACCCCGAGGCACTAGCGATATCCGACGAGTCGGCCCTGGAAGCCCATGCGCGCCACGTGCTCGCTGCGGCCAACTAGCACAGTCGGCGCGCCGCCTCAAACGAGTTCGCAGCGATCAATAAGAACGATCAACAAGGAGAGACCATGGAGTCGAAACAGCGTGACGCCGGCGCATTGCCGTACGGCGTCGTGGCGTCGAGCGTCACGCCGTTCAATCAGGACGGCGATCCGGACATCAGCCGCGTGCACCTGCACATCGACTGGCTGATCGAGCAAGGTATCGCCGGGATTTCGCCCTTGGGCAGCTCGGGCGAATTCCCGGCCCTGGAATACGCCGACCGGCAACGCATCGTCGACGCGTCGCTGGAGGCCGTGAACGGCCGAGTGCCCACATTAATGGGTACCCATCATTACACGACCAAACAGACAGTGGCGCTGTCGAAATACGCCGAGGGCGCCGGAGCCACCGCGCTGCTCGTCATCCCCCCGTATTACATGGTTCCGAGCCGGACCCAGGTCATGGACCATTACCGCGCCATTGCGGAGGCCGTGCAGATTCCGATCATGCTGTACTACAACATCGCGAATACGAACGTGCGGCTGCATGTCGATGATCTTCTTCAGCTCCATGCCGAGGGCGCGATCAGCGGCGTGAAGTGGTCGGACCCGGCCGCTGCCCCCCTGTTCGATCTGATCGACGGGAGCGACAACGCCATGCGGGTGTATGTCGGTGTCGACTCGGTCGCCTTCGAGGGGCTCAGCTACGGTGCCCACGGCTGGATCTCCGGCATCCCCAGCATCGTCCCGAAAGCCGCGAACGCGCTCTACCAGAAATTGGCCGTCGAGCACGATCTCGCGGCCGCGCGCGCCGAATGGCGGAAACTGCTGCCGTTGGTGCGATTCGAATTCGCCGGAATCATGACGGGCGACGACCCGCACTGGTTCGCCGTCATGAAAACGACACTGAACATGCTGATCGGCCCAGAGATCGGCGCCCCCGCGTTGCCGGTCCAGCCGTTACCCGCCCTGGACCACGCCCGGCTGGCCGAATTGCTGTCCGCCGTCGGCTACCCCGCCGCGGCGGACGGGCAGTGACGCCTGCGTGGTCATCATGGCCTCTGCGCGGCCGTCTGTAGTTTCTTGAAATGCTCACCATCGAACGAGGGGCAACGAAAGGCAGCAATCATGGTGGAGTTCGCTGAAATCATCACGGATTCACAGCCGACACCGTTTTGGGCGAACCTGCGCGAAATGGGCGTGGAGAAGGCCGTGATCGCACTCCCGCGGGCCTATCAGGACTGGCGGAAGAGTTCTTTCGACCACCCATGGTCGTATACATCCATCGCGCTGTACCAGGAACTGCTCGGCGAGGAAGAACTCACCGTCAGCGTCGTCGAGGACAATCCGCCGATGGAAAACATCCGATTCGGGCGCCCCGGCCGGGAGGAAGAACTCGAGCAGGTACTCGTCATGATTCGGGCCATGGGGAAATTGGGTATTCCGACCTGGTGCTACAACTGGGCGGCGGGCGTCGGATGGGTGCGCACGCAGATGGCGATGCGCGGTCGCGGCGGAGCGCTCGTGGCCGGCTACGACCACGCCCTCATCGACCACAGCGACCGCTGCCTGTACGGGACGATCGACGCGAATGCGTTGTGGGAGAACCTGAGTTGGTTCCTCGAGCGGGTTCTGCCGGTCGCCGAAGTGGCCGGGGTACGCCTGGCGCTGCATCCGGACGATCCACCGGTGTCGGCGGTGCGCGGCATATCGCGCATCATCAATTCCGTCGACGCGTACGAGCGGCTCTTCGACATGTTCCCCAGCCCGGCGAATGCCATGACGCTGTGCCAGGGTAATTTCACCCTGTTCACGGACGACCTACCGGCGGAGATCACCAAGTTCGGCGAGGCCGATCGCATTGCATTCGCGCATTTCCGCGACGTGAAGGGCACGCCAGAGCACTTCGTCGAGACGTTCCACGACAACGGGCAGACCGATATGCTGGCGTGTATGACGGCGTTCGAACGGGTCGGATACGCGGGCGTCATGCGGTCGGATCATGTGCCGCTGATGGCCGGCGACACGCAGACGGTGCCGGGCTACTCCAACCTGGGCCGTCTCTTCGCGATCGGGTACATGACGGGACTTCGGGAGGCGGCCCGCGCAGCGACCGGTTCGGGATCGATGCCGGAATCTCAGTGACAGGGGGGCAGGTGTCCGATCGACGAACCCTCAGCGGGGTGGTGGCCGATCATTTCATTCGGCAGATCCGCGAGGGGGTCTACGCGCCGGGAGACGGCCTGCCCACGCTCAAGGAGATCGCGGCCGAGCACGGCGTCGGATACGGCGTCGCACGCGAGGCGATGCAACATCTGGTCGCCCTCGGTCTTGTCGACGTGCGGCCGCGCCGAGGTGCCGTACTTCTCGACATCGATGCGCGTGCCGGCCTGGACGATTCCACGTTGGCCATGTTGCTCAGCGACCAGGCCGTCGACGAGCTCTACGCACTCCGCCTACTCGTCGAGGTTGCCGTCGCCGGGCAGGCCGCGGAGCGCGCCACCCCTGAGCACCTTGCGGACATCGTGCACGCCCAGCAGGTATTCGAGGAGACCCTGGCGGCCGGTGAGCCACACTTCACGGCTGACGTGGAGCTCCACGCCGCGATCGCGCGGGCCAGCGGCAATCGATTGTTCCTCCGCGTGCTCGATGCGCTGAAGGGGGTGCTGACCGAAGTGCGCTCGAAGACCGGAATAGTGCCGGGATCTGCGCAGGTGGCACAGGCGGAGCACGCCGCCGTCGTGCAGGCGATCATCGATCGAGATCCGGTGGCCGCCCGGGCGGCGATGCGGCGCCATATCGAAACGGCGACGGCGACGGTGCACCGCGCCTGGCTCACCGCGCAGCCTCCGAACGGGGCCGGCGACGGCCGCCCGGCGCCCGGCGCACATCAACCGGCTGCCAAGCCATCACGACCAGCGCGTGGTGTCAATGGGTCGGTGACCAGTCGAGGTCTGCGCGATCGCTGAAGGTATCGCGGTCACTCAAGGTGTCGCAGCCAACCGACCGGGGTGGATCACGTCGAGGTGGCCGGCAAGGCCGTGGTGAATGCGTTCGGCGACACGCACGCCGACGATCTGCTCGCGGGGCTGGTCGCCCGCGGGGTCACGCGAGTACACCTCTACCATGTCGGCCTGGTGGCTCCTCCGCGGCTGGATCGCGCTGTCGCCGCCATCCGATCGGTCGAGCAGCATCGAAGGAGCACACTCCCATGACGATCCTCACCCACGATCCGCGTGACGGCACCTCCCGGGACACGGACATCACCCCGACGCCACAGGCGGACGTGCGCGCCGCCGCCGATCGTGCCGCCGCCGCGCTCCGGCAACTGCGCGACGTCGGCCGCGCTGCCCGTGCCGCCGCCCTGCGCGGTATCGCCGACGCGCTGGAAGCCGATCGCGCGGACCTCGTCGCCTGCGCCATGGCGGAGACCGGGCTCGGCGAGCAGCGGTTGACCGGCGAGGTGAACCGCAGCGCGTTCCAGTTCCGCATGTTCGCGGACGCGATCGAGGAGGGCTCCTATCTAGAGGCCATGATCGATCATGCCGGGGACACCCCGCTCGGGCCGGCCCCCGATGTGCGGCGCATGCTCGTGCCGCTCGGGCCGGTGGCGGTGTTCGGCTCCAGCAACTTCCCGTTCGCGTTCTCCGTCGCCGGTGGGGACACCGCCTCGGCGCTCGCCGCCGGCAACCCCGTCGTCGTCAAGGCACATTCGTCGCACATTCTCACCTCACGGGCCACGTTCGACGTCATCCACCGCGCAACCGTCGCGAGCGGTCTGCCGACCGACACGTTCCAGATCGTCTACGGCCAGCAGGCCGGAGTGGATCTGGTCCGGGACCCGGCCATCACGGCGGTCGGATACACCGGATCCCTCGGCGCCGCACAGATTCTCATCGCGGCGATCGGTGAGCGGGAGACCCCGATCCCGTTCTACGGCGAGCTGAGCAGCGTGAACCCGTTGATCGTCACCGAGGCCGCCGCCCGCGCCCGCGGGGCGCAGATCGCCCAGGGCCTCTACACGTCCGTCACCGGCTCGGCCGGCCAGCTGTGCACCAAACCCGGTGTGGCGTTCGTGCCTCGCACCGACGACGCCATCGTTCCGGAACTGGTCCGCCTCGCCGCCGCCGCCGAGCCCCAGCCGCTGCTGAACGCGAAGATCCACGAATCGCTGTTCCGCATCCAAGGCGACCTGATCGCGAGCGGTGGCGCCAGCGCGCTGCGCGCCAGCGAGCCGGTCGGCCCCGGCCTCGGCGCGACGCCGGGCGTCCTCGAGATCGACGCGTCGACGTTCACCGCGGCAGCCGCGGAGGAGGCGTTCGGTCCGGTTGTCGTCGTGGTGCGGTACGACACGCTCGACGAGCTGCCCGCCGCCCTGGACGCCGTCCCCGACTCGCTCACCGCCACGGTGCACTGCGAAGCCGACGAGGCTGCCGGTCTCGCCGATCTCGTGACGCACCTGCAGCGCCGCTCCGGCCGCGTCGTGTTCAACGGATACCCCACCGGGGTGCGGGTCTGCTGGGCGCAGCACCACGGCGGGCCGTGGCCGGCGACCAATTCGCAGCACACCTCCGTCGGCGTCACGGCGATGCGCCGCTTCCTGCGGCCGATCGCGTGGCAGTCCGCGCCGGCCGTGCTGTTGCCGGCGGAGTTGCGGGATGACGACGCCTCGGTGCCGCGCCGTGTCGACGGCGTCTACCAGCCCGCGAAGAACTGATCCCACATCACGAGTAAGGACGTCATGCCCGAATCGCACCCCGCATCCGACCGGCCGATCCGCTGGGGAATTCTCGCCACCGGCGGTATCGCCCGCAAGTTCGCCGCCGATCTGCTGCTCGACGGCCACCTCGTCGCCGCGGTCGGCTCCCGCAGCGCCGAATCCGCGGCCGCCTTCGCGCGGGAGTTCGGCATCGCCCGGGCGCACGGCAGCTACGCGGATCTGGTGGCCGACCCGGACGTGGACATCGTCTACGTGGCGTCCCCGCACACCTTCCACGAGGAGCACGGCGCCCTGGCCCTCGAGGCCGGCAAGCACGTATTGATCGAGAAGCCCATCACGGTGAACGCCGCGCAGGCGCGCCGGCTCGCGGCGCTGGCCGCGGACCGCGGGCTGCTGCTGATGGAGGCGATGTGGACGCGGTACCTGCCGCATGTGCAACGCATCCGGGAGGTGATCGCCGCCGCAACCATCGGGACGGTGACGGGATTCCTCGCCAACCACAGCCAGAACCTGACCACCGACCCGGCCCATCGCATCAATGCGCTGGAGTTGGGCGGCGGGGCGCTGCTGGATCTCGGCATCTACCCGATCTCGTTCGCCGCCGGGCTGTTCGGGAAACCCACGACCGTGCAGGCGCTGGGATCACTCGGTGCGACCGGCGCGGACACGCATGTCTCCGTCGTCCTGCAATATGACGGCGGCGCGATCGCCTCCACCTATTCCACGAGCCGCTCCCGCGGACCGAACACGGCCGCGATCCTCGGCACCGACGGCCGCATCGAGATGTCGTCCGTGTGGTACGCGCCGTCGGAGACAAGGGTGTTCGACGGCCGGAACCGGCTGGTGGAGACGTTCGACTGGGCGGTCGCCGGTCGCGGCATGCAATTCCAGGCGCGGGAGGCCGAGCAACTGATCCGTAGTGGTCGGATCGAGAGCGGAATCCTCACCCCCGCAGCATGTATCGACATCATGGAGACGCTGGACGAGGTTCGCCGCCAGATCGGGGTGCGCTATCCCGGAGCGGACTGACGTGCCGCGGGCCGCGCTATGTAGTTCCGCTCTGCCGCGACTGGTTTCGACCGGTGCTTCGGTCAGAACGTCGCAATCGGCACCGGTCCGACGGCCGCGTTGACGAACCTGAACTTGCCGCCATCTCGGCACGGCAATCCCGCCTGACCACGGCATGACGTCCGCGAGTCGCGGTGACGGTGCTTTACAGAGCGCGGCCGGCACTTCAGGATGGGGTGACCTGAAATCAGGGGAACGGAAACGGTGAACGGAGGCCCGATGGACATTCGCAAGCTTGTCGCAGAGGCGTTGGGAACGGCATGCCTCGTCTTCGTCGGCGTGGGGGTGGCCACGGTCTCGTTCGGGTTCGCGGTCGCCGGGCCGGGCCTCGCGGCGGGTGTCATCGCGACCGCGCTCGCCTTCGGGCTGGTGATGTTGATCCTCGCCTACGCGATCGGCTCCGTTTCCGGGGCGCACATCAACCCGGCCGTGACGATGGGTTTCCTTGTCGCGGGCCGTATGTCGCTCACGGAGGCCGTCGGCTACTGGATCGCGCAGATCGTCGGCGCGATCGTCGGAGCCGCTGAACTACGAGGGTTGTTCGCAGCGGTCCCGGACTATTCCACGGCGAAGCAGGGCCTCGGCACCGACGGGTGGGGCAGTCATTCGATGGTGCACCTCGGTGGCGGCGGCGCGTTCCTGGCCGAGGCGGTGCTCACGTTCCTCTTCGTCTTCGTCGTGCTGACGGTCACCAGCAAGGCCGGCGGCTCGCCGCTGCTGGCCGGAGTCGCCATCGGCTTCGCGCTCGGAACGGTGCACCTGATGGGCGTGCCCCTCACCGGCACCTCAGTGAACCCAGCGCGCTCCATCGGCCCGGCGATCTTCGTCGGCGGCGACGCGCTCGGCCAGCTGTGGCTGTTCATCGTCGCCCCGTTGGTCGGCGGCGCGGTGGCGGCGCTGGCCAGCCGGTATTTCTACGGTTCCGAGAGCCGCGCGGCGCAGCCCGATCCCGCCCCCGCGCGCTGAACCGGCGCCGACAGTTCCGACAGCGCCGACCCGGACTCGGCGTCGCGCTGCCGGGAGGGATCTACGGGCCGGTGAGCGAAACCGGTTGTAGGCGCGTAATTTTCGCTTATGACGAACAATGCCCTGACGCGCGAATGCCTATTCCGGTGAGCTGAGCGATGCGGCCCTGATGCCCCGACTCCGGTGACGGCGTCAATACTCTCGACTGCTTCGACACGGCGCGGGCGCCCAGTTTTTTGTCGCGTCCAGCCAGCGTTGGCGCCATCACCGCGCTGAGCACTGACGCGGTTTCGGCGACGCGGAAGATCGATGTCGCCCGCGCCTATGCCTCGCTCCGGTCAGTTCGGAGCGACTTCGCGCGGATGCTGGTGCCGCTGCACGGCGGTGTCGTCGCCGTGCAGTGCCCGCGCGATCTCCTCGGCCGCATCACCCCAGCCGGAGACGCTGACGCGCTCCAGGTTCTGCCAGGCCGCTGCGCGCAACAGCTCTCCGGCCACGGATTCGGCCTGGGCGCCGTCATATCCGTTTGAACCTTCCCACCACGCGGACTGCACCAGCAGCGTCGACTGCGCGCGGTCGGCCTTCAGGTCCACTCGCGCGGCGATGCGCTCGCCGACGAGCACCGGGAGCGAGTAGTAGCCGAAGCGGCGCCGATGTGCCGGCGTGTAGATCTCGATGCGGTAGTCGAGGTCGTAGAGGCGCAGCGCCCGCTCGCGGAACCAGATGAGCGGATCGAACGGGCTGAGCAGGGCCGCGCCGTCGATGCGCCGGGGGGTGGTGGCTTGCTTGTGCATCCACGCCGGCCGGGGGCGGCCACCGCGCTCCCAGCCGGTGACCCGCACGGGGATCAGCTCGCCCTCGTCGACCAGCGCCGCGATCGCCGCGCGCACCTGGGCGCGGTCGCGGAAGCGGTAGTAATCCGCGAGATCGGTGTCGGTGGCCACGCCGTAGGACCGAGCCGCCCGGCGGATGAGCTCGCGCACGGCGTCGTCGCGCGGGATCTCTCGCGTGAAGATCTCGGCGGGGATCACGTCTTCTGCCAGGGCGTAGCTGCGCTCGAAGCCGCGGCGCCCCGCCACGGCGACTTCGCCTATGCGCCACAGGATCTCGAGCGCCATCTTGGCCTCGTCCCAATCCCACCAGCCGCCGCGTTCGCGCGGCGCGTCGTCACGCAGATCGGCCGGCTTGAGCGGCCCGCGGCCCCGTAGTTCGGCGCGCACCCAGTCCAGCGTGCGCGCCTTCGCGTTCAGCCAGGAGTCGGTCTTTTCCTCCCACCGGCGGCGGAAGTCGTCCATTCGGAAGCGCCACAGCGCCCAGTCCGCTGCGGAGATGAACGCCGCCTCATGCGGCACGTACTCGACATAGCGGCCGGACGGATTCATGAAGGTCCGGTCGAATGTTTGGGGGTCGTATGCCCCCAGCCGGGCGAACATCGGCATGTAGTGCGCCCGCGCGAACACGTTCACCGAGTCGATCTGCAGCACGCCGAGGCGCTCCATCGCCGTATGGAGGTGCTTAGGCGCCACTGTGTTCGGGCGTCGCCGCGAGAAACCCTGCGCGGCAAGGGCGATCCGTCTGGCCTCGGACGCGCTGAGCGTGCGCACCACCGGTTCAGCGTATCGGCGCCTCGGCGCCGTTCATTGATGACGTCTCCTTGGGCGGGGCCGGAGGCGGTGACGTCCGCCGTGGCGACCTCGGCGGCGGCAACGTTCGCGCCGTCATAATCGCGGCGTCCGGCATCTGACCGGCAGCATCCAACTGGCGATGCCACACGATCTGAGCGCACCGACAGCCGGGCCAGCGAGCGGCGATACTCGGCGCTATTCGAAGACTTGCTCGTGACCGTAACCGACAACTACGACAGCCGGCGCTCCCGGCCCGATGGTTCAATGCCGTACTGCCGGAAACCAACTGGCGCGGATCAGCCATTTCCTATGGGGCTATTGCTTTCGCACTGGCTCCGTCTGCCCATTCGGCGAGGCGACCGTGCCGGTGGTGGCCCGCACAAGTTCGACAAGCTCGGCGACCTGGCGGCGAAGGATTTCGATATCCGCCCGGGTGACGGATTGCTCCTCGGCGCCGACCTCGCGGACGCGGTCGACAAGCTATGACGCGAACGTGGCCGTCACCATGCCGAGAAGGGCAATACCGCCGAGCATGAGGCCGATACCAATGGCGCGTCCTGCGGCGGTGACGGGTGATACGTCGCCGTAGCCGACGGTGGTCACGGTGACGAACGACCACCACACGGCGTCCCCGAAGGATCCAATAGTTGCGCCGAGGTGGCCTCGTTCCGCGTCGAGGATGGCCAGCGACGCGCACAGAAGCAGCACTGCCGCGATCCCGGTGACGTAGACGCCGACCCGGCCACGGAAGCTTGTTGACGCCTTCCGGTTCAAGACCTTGATGAGCATGAGCAGGCGAAGAAGCGGAAGCGGTCGTAAGACCGGTAGTGCGACGACCGCGAGGTCAACGAGGTTGTGGGCGACATAGTTTCCGCGATGTTTCGCCAGTACGACACGAACCACATAGTCGATGCCGAACAGGCCCCACACGACCGCACCGACGACGCCGCAAGCGGCGACCAGTGCCGCAGGCAGGTCGGTTTGCAGGATCGGCCAGGCGTACGCGGCAAGGAACACGGCCGCGGCCACTGCAAGTGGCCATTCAATTCGTCTCTCCCAACGCATCACCGCTGTCCCGTAGAAACTGGTCTCCACAGCCTGACTCATGGACGGAGTGCTCCCTTCTCGCCGCACATTCCGGCGTTCAGGCCGAGGAAGTCGGCTGCTACCGGCCGCATCTGAGAGTATCGGCGTCGATCTCGCTGTCATCGGGCTCAGCGACATGACGGCGATCGAACGGTTCCTGGCGGATCGTCTACCACCAGGGCACCCTCTGCGACGCCTGATGCCTGGCGCTCCGGCGCCACCCCGCCGGGCTGAACTACGGGGATCTGTTCGCCTATGCGCTCGCACGACCCGCGAATCCCTGCCCCTCAAGGGCTACGACTTCTCACAGACCGACATCACACCGGCCTAAGCTCCCTGAAAGCCGCCCGCGCGACCCGGGCACATCATCACGAAATTGCGCCGCACACGAAAACCGCCCAGGCAGCACAAGCAACCGGACAAAATCACAGGATTCGGTGGGCAAGAGGGGGTTGAGCCCCTGGAATACGCCCATAACGAACATCGGTCGAGCGCGAACCGCCGAGGTCTATGCGCGAACGACCTGGACCGATCGGGTGCGGCGGGGCACGTGTGGGCAATCATTGCGTTCAGGCAAGCGGGCCGAGACGCGCTACGTTGTCGGCTCCGAGTGCCACCGAAACTCGCGGGCAGGCGTTCGCGGGCGTCACCGTCGAGCCGGCGGCCATGGATGGGCTCTGCCCTGCATTCGCCGGGTGCGGATCCCCGCCCACCCCGGTCGTCGCGATAGTCGCCGGCGGCATGAACCCCACGGACATCGTCACCGAGCTCCCCGACCTCAACGTCGAAGACATCGCGGGGGCCATTTTGAGGTACCTGTCAGAGGTGTGAAGTAGAGTGTGAACCATGGCAGATCGAGAGCGCTTCCGACCGTTCACTGGCGATACGGAGCAGAAGATCCGGCTGAAGGAGGCTCCTTTGGCGCTCGTGTTGTGCCAACTTCGGTGGCCTGACTTCAGCCACCTCCAGGGCGATCTGACCGAGACGGCGCGCGCTTTCGGGTCGACCATCGACGGGTACCCGGTCGTCTCCAACCTTCAAGAAGTTGCATACACGATCACACCCGAGGGGGTGACGCAAGCTCCCGGGGAGAAAATTCTGCAGTGGCACTCCGTCGACGGCGTGTGGCACGTCAGCCTGAGTCGGCGGTTCGCGTCGTTGTACTGCACCAGTTACAAATCGTTCTCCGACTTCTTGGCTCGATTTGAGCGCGTCCTCGCGGCCCTTGAGACTCGGATCAAGATCCCTCTCATCGATCGAGTCGGCGTCCGTTACGTCAACCGAATCACAGATGCTCGTCTCGTCGAAAACCTCGTAGAATACGTGCGCCCGGAGGTCTTGGGCTACACCGGTCTCACCGGAATATTGGAGGACGTTCAACTGGGATCGAGTGCTAACCAGGCCCGATATCTTGCAGGTGACGCGGCACTGCAGGTGCGCTCGGGGCTGGTGCCGTCGGGTGAGACGGTGGACCCTGCCGTGCCGCCGGTACAAGTGCCGTCATGGGTGCTTGATCTCGATGCGTCATCGGAGAAGATCGTGCCCTTTGACGTGTCCGCGGTTCTTGCCGCAGCGGGTCGGTTGTCCGACTTTGCCTACGACTTTTTCAAGTATATCTCGACCGAGGGCTTCCTCAAGGAGTTCGGTGACACCAGGTGACATCAACCTCGGATGCGACTCTCGTGCGGCGCGAACACAGTGTGGGCGCGCCGTTTGCCATGGCGTTTGGTTTTGCATTGGCGGTGTCGTCCGCGGTCGGCGCTGTCGCGCCAGCGTTCACTTTTACGCCTACTTCCGTTAGGGAGTTCGCGAAGGTGCCGCCGCGGGACCTCTCTTTTCCGTTGGATCAGACCTCCTCGGGAATCCCAACGCACGCCAACGCGGAATTCAGTGGTGCGTCATCGTCGCTCGCGCAGCGAATCGGCGAGGTTCGGGCCTTGACGATGCTGACGACGGAGCAGGTTGGTCGTCTCTTCGGGGTGTCGCGGCGTTCGGTGCACAACTGGATTAACGGCAACGTAATGGCGCCGCAGCATGAGGAGCGTGCAGCCAGGATCCTCTCCATCATGCTGGCGCTGCCCGGCTCCACTCCTGCCGAGCGCCGGGCTGCTCTGCTCGACTCCAGCCATGGCACGAGCCTCTTCCATCAGCTTGTGGTATCGCGGGAAGAGGACCCGCGCCTCCAGGTGGCGGGCGTGTCGGCAAGGGAGCGGATCGGACTGTGAGCGACGCCGCAGGTGAGCGGGTGGCTGGTGACTGCTCGAACCTTCGGCAAGGCGACGTAGTGGGCTTGCTCGAAGTGCGGCTCGTCGGCGTCGGCGGGGAGTGGGAGACCGTGGCAACGCCGGCAGGCGTGGCCATCCTCAGTCAGACATGCGACATCGTGCAACCGAGCAAGGCGCGCTGCCTGGTCGCTCCGGTGGTCGTCAATCCAACCGATGCCGCGTTATCCGGAGCGCGCAAAGGGCAGAAACCATTGCACCTGTATCTGGAGTCGCAAATGGCCGTGCCGACACGGTGCATCGCGGATATGGAACAGGCTGTCTCGACACCCAAGGTGACCTTGGCTGGTGCCCCGCTCATAGCCCGTTACGTCGAACACGCGAGCGGTCGAGCGGCGAGAGCCGTCGCCTGGAGAGTGGGACGCGCGTTTAGTCGATTCCCGTTCCCGGGCGAGGTGTACCCAGCTTTCAATAGGCTCCGGGGGAAAGCGCAAGAGCGGGCTGGATCGCTGGGCAACTTCGGTCGCGTCCTGGATCTGGTGCAAGACCTGCGGGTTTCGGCGGACCAATGGACAAGGGCCGGCCGGAACCTGATCCTATATGTCGTCGTAGATCAAGAGCACTTAATCGCGCCGGAAGATGTGGACCCAAACTGGTACTGGGACGCCGCTCGGGTTAAAGGTCTCCGCGCGGGAGAGATGGAGGCGGGCCTTTCGCTTGACCGCGTATGCGAACTGCTTCTTGCGAACCTCGAGGGGGACCGTAGCTCGCTTGCGCACCTCTGGCGAATGCTTGGTGACGCCATCCAGAGCACGCTCTTGGCTCCGGCGCTCGACCGCGAGGTTGTCTCATTTGGCGTGCTAGTAGTGTCTGACGCTGAGATGACATACCGGCAGTACCAGCAGACGGAGAGCCTTGACCTAGAGGTGCTGTCCAACTCGACGGACGCCTTGAATTGAGATGGAGCCGCACCGCGATCTTCATCGCGATGACGGCAGCCCGTGCACGTTCGCGATGGTCTTCGGCGACAGCCCCTTGGACTCCATCAGATGCAGCCAGCCGGCGATCTCGCGCACGTCGACGTCGTGGATCCGAAAACGACTGCGGTAGCGTTTCATTGTGGCCGTCGTCCGAACGTTCAATCGCACGAATGCAAACAGCTCGCTATACCCGACCGAGGTGGATGCGGAGTGGACCATCATCGCCAGTGACACATCGAAGCTTCTTCAAATCTCAACGTTCGGCTCCGACGATCGAGCATCCCGCCGCAAGGTCAGCCAGGCCATTCAGTTTGACCGCGAGATGGCTCAATTGCTCAAAGCCGCAATTGAATCCACATTTCCGGGGATCTGACATTTGAGTTCGACACAGACAGCCATACAGACCTCAAGCGAACACCGTGGACTCGTCATTCGCTGCTATGCGAGGACACTGTGAGCGGGCATCGGCTACCGAGTCCAGCGCACGGGGATACCTGATCCGCAAGAACACCAGTGGGCAAGGGGGGAGTTGAACCGGCCGGAGGGCTATTTCAGCGGTCCTCGCCAACGCTGTCAGCAGCGGTTATGACTCGTCGTAGCTCTACAGTCACAGCAAGAATCAGCGTTTCTGTTGACGCCGTCAACGGGGGTTTTGCTGGTCGCGGTGAGTATCGGGCTAGTACCGCGACTGTACCCACCGCCGTCAGGCAGCGTCAGTTGTTCGCTTGACAGCGAGGTCGATTGAACCAAGTACCGCGTCCCCGCTCGAGACCGTCACAGAGTGAAGGCCATAGCTGGTCACCCGCATTGTTAGCGGTACTGAACGCGCTATACGTAGAACGTCACCAGACTCCTCAATGACCACCGGGAAGCTCCGCTCGCCCACTGGGCTTCCATCGGGCCCCGTCGCCGACGCTTCGAGTGAATAGTGACCAACTTCGACGCCGCCTGCCTCGATCACGACCACCAGGGCGAGATGGACCTCAGACGGAATGTTGAGTATTGACACCGACTGCCAGGCCCCGCCAAGGATGTAGAGAAACTCATCGCGGATTTCCACGGAGTTGCAGGCTGCCAGGATCGACAGCCGAAGACCGTCCGTTACCCTTCGGATTTCGTAGGGACTGCCTGCCGCGGCTCCTCCTCGGGCCTCGATGTAGATCGCGCTGCCCTTCTCGCCAAAGGAGGATGTTCCACCGTCGAGCCCATAGCTGTAGCCGCGGCCCTCCTTGGCCCGTATCGCATCGGGCGGGGTTCGCCCCAGCCCCGTCAAAGCGCCGCCGCCGCCTCCAGGGGTGCGTCCGTCAAGACCGATGTAAATCCGGTCGCCGCCGGGCCCGCCGACGGCGTCACGGCCGATAACACCACCGCCTCCACCCCAAGATCCACCGACGTTGATCACATCGGCCGCGATCGAGAACGTCATCGGCTGCGATGCGGCAATGATCTCTGCGGCCTGGTCGTCGGAGAGGGCAGAACCTCCGCTTTGGCGGAGTTGATCTTCTTTCCACTGTGCGAGGGTCTCGACCGGAAATTTGTCGGACTGTGCATCGATCGCGCGGGAATGGAGAAGGCACAGAACGAGGAGGTTGGATGCGGCCCGGTTGTCTTCGGGCGTCATCAGCGGGTCGAACCGTGGGCCCTGCGGACTGGCAGCGCAAATGTGCGCCACCGTGGAATTCAGGAACAGGCCACCGGTGCTGTGATCGCGCTTGTAGTGGGGCTCGTCGCACCCCGGTGCGGCACAGTGTGACGATGACCCGTAGAGCTCCTTCACCGTGGCTGGTGTCGGATCGGGATGTCGACTCATGGGGCTCAGCTTGGCACAGCATGCGGGAGAAGCGTCGAAATTGTCCTTCTAATCGCTTCGATTGTTACGTATACTGCGATTATTGCGATTGGAAGGTGAGGGCCGTGTCGACGACACCGCTTGCTGAGGCGTCCGCTCGGGCCGCGAAGGTGGCTGCCTACCGGGTGCACAACATCCTGCGCACGCACCCGGACGACGAGGTCGTGCCGCTTCGCGACCCGGACGGCGATGAAGATCTGACGGTGCCGCGAGGAGCTGCGGAGTTGCTGCAGCGCATCCTCGCCGCTATGGCGGCGGGCACGCCGGTGACCGTGGTGCCGGATCATGCGGAGCTGACGACGCAGCAGGCGGCCGACCTGCTAGGCGTGTCCCGCCCCTACCTGATTGGCATCCTGGAGCGGGGAGAGATCGACTACCGGATGGTCGGCACGCATCGTAGGGTCCGGGCGGATTCCCTGCGCGCGTATTCGGACCGCATGATCGCAGAACAGCGATCCGCCGCCGACGAACTCACCCGAATCGCCGCCGAAGCAGGGCTGTACTGACGTGGCCTTCGCGGTGGTGTACGACGCATGTGTCCTCTACCCGTCGATCACCCGCGACCTGCTCATCCGTGTCGGCATCGAACGCATGGTGCGAGTCCATTGGTCCGCAGAGATCCTCGACGAAGTGTTCCGTAACATCGTGGCGAACAGGCCCGATCTGGATCCGGTCGCACTCCACCGGACACGCGAACTCATGCAGAAGGCACTGCCGAACGCGATGGTCTCCGGGTACGAGCCACTGATCGCCGGCATAGACCTGCCGGACCCGGACGATCGCCACGTCCTAGCAGCAGTGATCGCGGCGAACGCACAACTCATCGTCACCGACAACCTGAAACACTTCCCTGCCGGGAAACTGGCCCCGTTCGGCGTGGAGGCCCGGGGTGCGGACGACTTCCTCGTCGACCAGATACACATCAGCGTCGTCACCGTGCGCGCGATCGTGACGGCGATCGGGGTGAGCCGGCCGAATCCCGTATCGGACGGACAGATCCTCGCCGAGATGGAACGCTCCGGCCTGATCCAATCGGCCGCGCTGCTCCGCGCCAATACGTAGCCTGCGCATATTCCCTGCCCAGATACGACTTGAGACGGGCCACGCCCGCCTCAAGAAGGGTGGCGAAGGAAGTAAAGGAAGTATCCGTCTAGTGGTTGGTCCAAGGCCTTCCGGCCAGCACAAGAGCGACATTTCATCACACTGCGGACCGTCACCGCATATGGCTGCGAACCGAAAGGTCCCGCAGCGGGGCGCGCGGGACTTAACGGACCGCTCGGAACCTGGTGGGCAAGGGGGGAGTTGAACCCCCACGTCCTTTCGGACACACGGACCTGAACCGTGCGCGTCTGCCATTTCGCCACTTGCCCGAGCAATCGCACCGGCGCGAAGCGCGACCGCGACCGGTGAGACAGCGACCACTAGGCTAACACGTGCGGCTGCGTGCCGAATCCCCTCGCCTCCGCCGGAAGATCACCGGCTGAAAGAGCACCGGCCGGGAGCGCATCAGCCTCGCGAAGGCGGCGTCGATCGCCCCCAACAGATGATCGCCTCAAGCCGGTTACCTCGTCACAGCCGCGCAACGCACCCGCGCTCCCACGCGTCCCCATTACGATCGAGGGGCAGCGACGGTTCGCGCGGCGACCACCGCGCCGGTCAAGGCTGCACCACGACGAATGCCGCGATCAACGCGAAGGCACACAGGCACGACGGCACGGGCACGGACAGGAGGTATGACGATGCGCATGCTGCACGGAATCGAACGCCGGCTGCAGGGCGCCGTCGACAAGACGTTCGCCCGCATCTTCGGCGGCAGCGTCCAGCCCGCCGAGGTCACCTCCGCGCTGCAGCGCGAGGCCGCCGGCAACGTGCGCCACCAGGACGGCCGGGCGATCGCGCCGAACCGCTTCATCGTCCAGCTCGGGCCGAGCGACCACGCCGACGTCGGGGACGACGTCCGACGGGTGTCCTCCGCCTTCACCGACATGCTCGCGAACTACGTCGCCGACCAGGGTTGGGAGACGTTCGCGGACGTCGACGTCAGCCTGCAGGAGTCAGACCTGTTGCACACCGGCCAGTTTCGCATCACCTCGCTCGTCGACCCGGATGTCGGCCGGCACCGTGGGTCCGGCAGCGTGCCCGCCGGCGAGCCCGGCTTGATGGACCAGTTCTTCGGCCGACCGGCCGCACCCCCGCGTGCCCCGATCGCCAGCCCGGTACTCCCCGGCGCTCCGCGATCCGCCACCGCCTATGACGCTGTTCGCGGCCACGCCCCCATCGCACGGCGAGAGCCGCCGAACCCGATCCCGCCGCAACTCGATCACGGAAGCCCGGCCCCGTACGGCGCGAGGCCCGCCGATCCCGTATATCCCGCGGTCGTCTACGGCTCGCAGGCCGCCGCCGATGACCGACCCGTCGATGACCGGCAGGCAAGCTACCCGCTGGCCGGTTCGTGGCCGAATCCGGATGCGGACTCCTACGGGGACCGCTATCCACCTCCGGGCGCAGACTCTTACGGTTCCCGGGCCGCGCACGGCGAGGCCGCCGGCTACCCGCCGCCGGTGGTGAGCCCGCGCCTGCTGGTGCAGGACGGCAGTGGCCGCAGCTACCCGTTGCAGCGCGGATCGAACGTGATCGGGCGCGGTGCGGACGCGGCGCTGCGGCTCGCCGACACCTCCGTCTCCCGACGGCATATCGACGTCTACTTCGACGGGCAGGTGGCGATCGTCCACGACCTGGGCTCGACCAACGGCACCAATGTCAACGGCTCGCCGGTGCAGACCTGGCAACTCGCCGACGGCGACGAGATCCGGATCGGCCAATCCGCGGTCGTCTTCAGATCGAGGTAAGCGGACCGGTGCCCGCCCTGATCCTGCAGCTCTCCAGACTGGGGTTTCTGATCCTGCTCTGGCTGTTCATCCTTGCGGCGATCCGGGTGATCCGCTCGGATATGCGGGTCGCCGCCGAGGGTCGCGTCGGTGTGACGGCGGCATCGAAACGGCAACAGCGCCGGAACACCATCCCGGCGCGTGCCACCGCGCTGCCCGGCGTTCGGCCCAGCACGCTGGTCGTCACGGCCGGCTCGATGGCCGGCACTCGGCTGCGCCTGCAGAACGGCCCCATCCTGATCGGCCGCGCGGAGGATTCCACGTTGGTCCTCGATGACGATTTCGCGTCGACCCGACATGCCCGCCTGATTCAGCAGGGCGACTGGTGGGCCGTGGAAGACCTCGGCTCGACCAACGGTACCTATCTCGACCGCATCAAGATCACCGCGACAACCCCTGTGCCCGTGGGTGTTCCGATCCGGATCGGCCGATCGGTGATGGAGCTCCGCCCGTGACGGAGGACCACCACCCCGGCTCCGATCCTGCGGCGCGCATCCCCGACGGCGACGCGGACCGGAACAGGGCACGCAGCGCGGGGGGGAACCCGCGCCAACAGTTGCACGTCGCCGCGCGCACCGACCCGGGCCTCATCCGCTCGAACAACGAGGATTCGTTCTTCGCCGGCGATCGGGTGCTCGTCGTCGCGGACGGCATGGGCGGCCACGCCGCCGGCGAGGTCGCCTCTCGCCTGGTGGTGGAGGCGATCGCCCCACTGGACGAACGAGCCCCGAGCCCCGATCTGTCCGAAGACCTGATTGCGGCCACCCGTCGCGGGAACGCGGCGATCGCCGGCCTGGTCGCCGAACACCCGGATCTCGACGGGATGGGCACCACCGTCACGGCCGTCCTGTTCGACGGACACCGCGCGGCGCTCGTCCACGTCGGAGACTCCCGCGCCTATCTCTATCGCGACGGCGTCCTGCACCAGCTCACCCACGACGACACGTTCGTCCAGTCGCTCGTCGACGAGGGCCGGATCACCGAGGAGCAGGCGCACGAACACCCGCAACGGAACCTGGTGCTGCGAGCGCTCACCGGGATCGACGTGGATCCGAGCGTCGCGATCCGGGAGACTCACGCCGGGGACCGTTACCTGCTGTGCAGCGACGGCCTATGCGGCGTGGTCGAGGCGGAGCTGATCGGCGATGCGCTGGCGGACCCGAACCCGAACGTCGCCGCCGACACCTTGATCCAGCTCTCGCTCGCCGCCGGGGCGCCGGACAATGTCACCGTCGTTGTCGCGGACGTGCTCGACATCGGTGACGGCGCAGCGGATTTCGACCAACCTGTGCACATCGCGGCGCTCGATGATCCGGCCGCGACGAACCCCATCCAGCAGCTCACGCGCGAGATGCCGCGCGTCCCGCTGCCGCCGATCCCGGAGGAGCCCGGCGAGGTCGCGGAGATCCTGACCGGGTCCGAGGACTACGCAGAAGACGATATAGAAGACGACACCGAAGACGAGCCCGACGAAGACGTCGACGAGGACTTCGTAGAGGACGCGGCAGAAGACACAGCAGACGACGACTCCTGGGACGATTACTTCGATCCCGACGACAGCGCCTCTCACGCAAGCACTGATGCAAGCACCGACGCTGCCGCGGGTCACTCGGCCGCGACGATCGGTTCCGAGGTTCCCGATGACGCCCCGCCGTCCGCGGGCGTCGGCGAGAAGGCCGCCGATGACGCTGTTCTCGGCGCCGCGGGCGCCGCCCACGATTCCGGCGACGCGGCACCTACCTCGACCGGTCGCCCGACCGAGGCGAACACGCGCAGCGAAGCGGGCACCAAGACGAGCGCAGCGGGCACCAAGACGGACACCGCCGCGCAGCGGGCCGCGGGTTCGCGACCAGGCCGAGGCGCACCGAAACCCGTGGCGGCGCGAGCGAAGTCGTCGAAGCAGACCCACCCGTCCGTCCGCCGCCGGTGGTATCGCCGCGGCGCGCTGGCCCTCGCGGTGATCGTCCTGCTCGGGGTCGCGATCACCGGTTCGACGATGTGGGTGCGCGGTCAGTACTTCGTCTCGGATCAGGGGAACCTCGTCGTCGTCTTCCGCGGCGTCGACGGCACGCTGCTCGGCTGGCACCTGTCGACGTTCGAGGAGACCTCGTGCGCCGACAACACCGAGTGCACGCCGATGCGCGTCTCGGACCTGCAACCGGCCGCGCAGAACCAGGTGCGCGCCGGAATCAAGGCCGTCAACCTGGCCGACGCGCGCGATGTGGTGCAGCGGCTCTCCGGTCAACTGCTGCCGCCGTGCCCCCGCGGGCAGACGTCGTCGCCCACCGCCGATGACGCTGTTCCGGGCACCACCACATCGCCCGAGATCACTACCGAGACGCCGTCCGCGGCGCCACCGGTACCACCGACGGACACCACTTCCTCCGGCAGCACGGCCGACAGCACGGCGACCCGCACCCCCCGCACCACCCCGGGCACGGCAGCCGCCGCACACGCTGCGGCACCGACGACGTCCGCATCCCTCGCCCCGCCGCGCACCGAAGCCGCTGCGGCTACCGCCGCGCAGCGCGCGGATGGGGGCGCCGGTGGGCTCGTCGGAAAAGAACTCGCCGCGACCGGGAACCCCGAAAACACCGTCATACCAGGGAAAACCGGGTCGCGCGTGGCCGCAGCGGCCGGCGCAACGGCCCCGTCCGGTAGCGGCGCCGCGTCCCATACCACTGTGCCTACCAACCACACCGCATCTCCGACCAGCCACACCGGCGCGCCGACCAGCGACACCACCACCTCCGCACCCGGCCTGTCGACGGTGACGATGACGGAGACCGTGACCGCGACGCCGCTGGCCCCGGCGCCAGCGGTCCCGGGCGTCACCTGCCGGAGCGTCCCGTGACCGGCGGCCCCGGCAGCCCCGCCGGCCTCAGCGGCAACAGCGGCAACGGCAGCCCAGCCGGCAGCGCCAAAGCAAATACCGCCGCACCTTCGAACAGGCGCCCCCGCCGCCGCACCGGCCGCGGCGCGGAACTGTGGCTGCTCATCTTCGCGGCGATCATCGTCACCGCCGCCCTGATGATCGTCGAGCTGAATCAGCATCAGGCGCTCAAGATCGAGCTTGTCTATTACGGCGGCGGATACCTCGCGGTGTTCGCGATCGCGCATGTGGTGGTCCGGGCGCTCGCGCCGTACGCGGATCCGCTGATGTTGCCGCTGGTCGCCCTGCTCAACGGTCTCGGGCTGGTGATGATCTACCGGCTGGATCTCGCCGAGGCGGCCAAGCACGCGAACGCCACGCCGCAGGCGCCGCTGCAGCTGCTGTGGACGGCGGTGTCCCTGGTGCTGTTCCTGGTCACGCTGCTGGTGATCCGCGACCACACAAGCCTGCAGTCGTACCCCTACACACTCGCGTTCGCCGGGCTGATCTTCCTCGCCCTGCCCGCAGCCCTGCCCCGGTCCCTGTCCGAGGTGAACGGGGCGAAGATCTGGATCCGCATCCCCGGGCTGCTGTCCGTCCAGCCGAGCGAGTTCGCCAAGATCACGCTGATCGTGTTCGCGGCGGCCTTCCTGGTCTCCAAACGCGGCGTCCTGTCGACGGCCGGGCCGAGGTTCCTCGGTCTCACTCTCCCGCGGATCCGCGACCTCGGGCCGCTGGTCGCGCTGCTGGCGGTCTCCCTCGGCGTCCTGGTGGTGAGCAACGACCTCGGCCCGGCCCTGCTGATCTTCGGCGTGCTGCTCGCCATGGTGTATCTGGCGACCAGCCGGGTGTCATGGCTGATCATCGGGCTGCTCGCGTTCGCGGGCGGTGCCGTCCTCGCGTATCAGTTCGTGCCGCACCTGCGGGTGCGCGTCGACATCTGGCTACATCCGTTCGCGGACCCGCAGGGCGCGAGCTACCAGCTCGTGCAGTCGCTGTTCGGGCTCGGCACCGGCGGGATCTTCGGAACCGGGCTCGGCGCGGGGCGCCCGGATATCGTGCCGTACGCGTCGACCGACTTCATCACGGCCGCGCTCGGCGAGGAGCTGGGCCTGGTCGGGCTCACCGCGATCATCGTCTGCTTCATGATCCTGGTCGGGCGCGGCATGCGCGCCGCGCTCGCCGCGCGGGACAACTTCGGCTCGCTGCTCGCGGCCGGGCTGTCGTTCTCCATCGGGCTGCAGGTGTTCGTGATCATCGGCGGGGTCACCGGCCTCATCCCGCTGACCGGGCTCACCACGCCGTTCGTGTCCTACGGCGGCTCCAGCCTGCTGGCAAACTACATCATCCTCGCGCTGCTGCTGCGCATATCGGACTCGTCCCGGCGGCCACCCGTGAAACAGCCGCGCCGCACCGGAACGCTGGCCCAGGCGCGCACCGAGATCCTGTCGCGGAGTGCGAAATGAAGCCCTCCATGCGGAAACTCGGCGCGGCCATCATCGTGATGCTGGTCGCGCTGATGGCGAACCTGACGTACATCCAGGTCGTCAAGGCGGTGGACTACCGACACGATCCGAACAACCGCCGCACCGTGCTGGAGGAGTACTCGCGCGCCCGCGGGCAGATCACCGCGTCCGGCGGGGTGGTGCTCGCCCAGTCGAACCCCTCCAAGGACCAGTACCGCTATCAGCGCGTCTACCCGGGCGGCGCGATGTACGCGAACCTGACCGGCTACTACTCGCTGCGCTACGGCCCGACCGGCCTCGAGCGGCTGCAGAACGACCTGCTCGCCGGCAACGACCCGCAACTGTTCGTCGAGCAACTCTCCGACCTGATCACCGGACGCGACCCGCAGGGCGGCAACGTCCAGCTGACCATCGTCCCGGCGGTTCAGAAGGCCGCCTATGACGGGCTGTCCGCGAAGGGCTACGTCGGGGCGGTGGTGGCCATCAACCCGTCCACCGGGGCGATCCTCGCGATGGCGTCGACACCCTCGTACGACCCGAACCCGCTGGCCAGCCACAGCGAGGACGTGCAACGCAAGGCGTACAACCAGCTGGTGGAAGCGTCCCCCTCGCCGATCCTGGATCGGACCATCGGCGCCGTCTACCCGCCGGGATCAACGTTCAAGCTGGTCGTCACCGCGGCCGCGCTGCAGCACGGCTTCACGCCGCAGTCGCAGGTTCCGGGCGCACCGACCATCACCCTTCCGGACACCGGCGGCGCGACCCTGTCCAACTACGACAGGGAAGCGTGCGCCGGTCGCGGCGGGGCCTCGGTGACGCTGACCCAGGCGTTGGCGTACTCGTGCAACACTGCCTACGCGACCGTGGCCATGGACATCGGCGCGGCCGCGCTGAAGCAGCAGGCCGCGGCGTTCGGCATCACCGGCGACAACTCCTCGATCGACGGCTTCCCGGTCGCCGCGTCCCGCACCGGAACCATGGAGACCGCCAGCGGGGCAACGGATCTCGGCGCGTTGGCGCAGTCGGGGATCGGGCAGCGGGATGTCGCGCTCACTCCGCTCGAGGACGCGGTGGTCGCCGCGACCATCGCCAATGGCGGACAGCGGATGCAGCCGTACCTCGTCGCGAAGACCACCCGGCCGGACCTGTCCGTGATCGATCAGGCCACCCCCGTCTCGCTCGGCCAGGCGATACCGGCGTCCGTGGCCGACGAGATCCGCACCATGATGGTGGCCTCCGAGAACGCCACGCCCGGCAGCGGGCACATCGCCGGCATCACCATCGCCTCGAAGACGGGGACGGCGGAGCACGGCACCGATCCCAAGAACACCCCACCGCATGCGTGGTATGTCGCGTTCGCCCCGGCCGATCACCCGAAGGTGGCCGTCGCGGTGTTCGTGGCCAACGGCGGCGATCGCGGGCTGAACGCCACCGGTGCGACCGTCGCGGCCCCGATCGGCCGCGACGTGATCGCCGCGGCTCTGGCAGGCTTGTCATGATGAGCGCTCGGGAGCGGTGCCAGGACCTGCGACAATACAAGAAGTGCCGGGCGACGCAGGAGGGTCCGGTCGGCGACGCGGACGTGGTGCCGAGCGTGGCGGGTATCGTCATCCGCCACGAGCCGCGTCACGGGCAGCGTGGTGGAACGTCATATGAGATGCGGGACGCGGCGCGCAAGGCGACCGGGCGACGGGCGCCGGAAGGCGGTAAGTGAACGGTGAGTCGATGACCGGGAACCTGTTGGGCGACCGTTACCAGGTGGGTGACACGCTCGGCTTCGGGGGCATGAGCGAGGTGCACCGCGGCCGTGACGTGCGCCTGGGCCGGGACGTGGCGATCAAGGTGCTGCGCGCGGACCTGGCTCGCGACCCCACGTTCCAGACGCGGTTCCGCCGGGAGGCGCAGAATGCTGCGTCGCTCAACCATCCGGCCATCGTGGCGGTGTACGACACCGGCGAGATGCTGGGCGACGGCGTGACGCTGCCGTACATCGTCATGGAATATGTGGACGGCGAGACGCTGCGCGACGTCGTCAAGCGCGAGGGTCCGATGGCGCCCAAGCGGGCGATGGAGATCACCGCGGATATCTGTGCGGCACTGGACTTCTCGCATCGGCACGGCATCATCCACCGCGACGTGAAGCCGGCCAACGTGATGCTGACCCGGGCCGGCGCGGTGAAGGTGATGGACTTCGGGATCGCCCGGGCGGTGACGGACGGGCAGGCCACCGTCACGGCCACGGCCGCGGTGATCGGCACCGCCCAGTACCTCTCCCCCGAACAGGCCCGCGGCGAGGCGGTCGACGCCCGTTCGGACGTGTACGCGACCGGCTGCGTGCTCTACGAACTGCTCACCGGCACACCGCCGTTCTCCGGGGACTCCCCGGTGGCGGTCGCGTACCAGCATGTGCGCGAGGAGCCGAGGCCGCCGTCCGCCGTGCACCCTGGGGTCCCGCAGGACCTCGACGCGATCGTGCTCAAGGCGCTGAACAAGAACCCGATGAACCGCTACCAGACGGCCGCGGACATGCGCTCGGATCTGGTGCGGGCACTGGCCGGCCAGGCGGTGCACGCGACGCCCGTCATGAACGATGCCGACCGCACTGCCCTGCTCGGTTCGGTGCCCGCCGTCCGTGCTCCGGGCACCCGGACATTGGTCACGGCGACGCCGAGCATCCTCGAGCCGCAGGGCCATTGGGTGGACGAGACCGCGCACTCGAAGCGGGTGTGGGGATTCGTCGGGATCGGCGCCGTCTGCCTGGTGCTGCTCGCCGGGGCGATCTACCTGACGCTGAAGATCACCGGTGCGCCGCCGCCCGCGAAACAGGTTGCGGTGCCGTCGGTTTCGAATATGACGCCGGAACAGGCCACGGCCGAGTTGCACAAATACAACCTGACCGTGGCGCAGCCGTTGAAGCACGCGGCGTCGGCGGCGGACAAGAAGGGCCTGATCGTCAACCAGGATCCGAGCGGCGGCGTGCCCGTGGCGCAGGGATCGGCGGTCACGCTCACGGTGGGCGACGGCGTCGACCAGGTGGCCGTGCCCAACGTGCAAGGGATGGACGCGCAGAAGGCGCAGGCCACGATCCAGAAGGCGAACCTGGTCTACAAGGAGCAGCTGATCTACTCGAGCACGGCCAAGGGCCGCGTCGATCATCAGGATCCGGAACCGCAGACGGCGGTCGCACCGGGGGCCACGGTGACGGTGTTCATCTCGCAGGGTGCGCAGGTCACCACGGTCCCGGCGGCGGACCAGTTGATCGGGGTGCCCGTCACCCAGGCTGAGGCGGCGCTGACGGCCGCGCAGCTCAAGTTCGTCCCGCAGTCGCAGCCGAGCGACCAGCCGAAGGATCAGGTGCTCTCGCTCGGCGGCGGGGTGAAGCCGGGCGACCAGGTACAGGTCAACACGGTGATCACGCTGATGGTGTCGGACAACTCGATGATGAAGATGCCGTCGCTCGTCAACCTGTTGCCCGCGGACGCGCTGGCCAAACTGACCAGCCCGGACGTCGGATGGACCGGTACCAATGACTACCTCACCCAGCGTCAGGTGCCGAATCCGAACAAGGCGCTGTGGGGGCGCATCACCGGGCAGATCCCCAAGGCCGGCGACGCCGTGCCGAAGGATTCGCTGATCCAGGTCACGATCGGGGTAGAGCCGCAGATCACGGTTCCGGACATGTCCGGCATGACGAAGGACCAGGCCCTGGCCGCGCTCAAGGGCGCGGGCTGGAACGGGCAGCTCACCGTGGTCACTGAGGGCGGCCAGACGCCTCCGCCGGGCCTGGGCGGCACGGTGATTCCGGGGATGCAGGACCCGGCGTCGGCCAGCCAGATCCCGATGACGGGCGGTGTGACGATCCACATCTACCCGCCGGAGGCGACGACCGGTCCGCCGACTAGCGGACAGCCCGGCGGGGGCGGCGGTGGTAACGGTGGCGGCGGAGGAAACGGCGGCGGAGGCGGGTAGTCCTGCGCGTTCTCGGGCGGTCGGCGATCGGCCGCCCGAAGACGCGTCAGATTGGCGCGCCGTTCTCAGGAAATCCCCACACCCTTCGGCCACCCTGTAGGACATGAGCGAAGACACTCCGATCTCCGACGACGCCCGAACTCAGCCGAGCCCTGATCAGGGTCCTGATCAGAACGCCGAACAGGGTCCCGACCCGAGCGAGCGCAGCAGCGGCGAGCCTGGCGGCATCGTGCCTAGCAGTGCCGAGCCCAGCAGCAGCGAGCCCGGCGGCATCGTGCCTAGCAGTGCCGAGCCCAGCGGTGCCGAATCGCCCGAGGATCCGGCCGCTACCGGTTCTCCGGAGCCTTCCTCTGCGCGCGGGGCCGAGGGCCCTTGGCAGGCCCGCCCCAGCGGCGCCCTCACGTCCGCCGGCGCCTTCGGTGGGGGCACTCCGGCGCCCGCCGACCCGTGGAGCGGCTCGTCGCCGCGGCCCGCCGGCGGCAGGGACACGGCCGGAACCGCGGGCGGTCCGAGCTGGCCGGCGCCGTCCGCGCACAGATATGGCGACAACCCCTGGGCCGCGCCCACCGGGCGCCCAGGGGGCACCGGGTTCACCGCCGGGCACGATGCGGGGTACGGCAGAGGTTACGGCAGCTATGGGTCGACACCGCCCGGCGCGCCCTCGCCGGCGCAGGGTTTCCCCTTCACGCCCTTCCCGCCCCTCGGCGCGCCGGCGTCCGCTACGCATCCGGCGACCACGTCCGACGCGCACGAGACCGGCCATGGCCACGGCGGGTCCGTACGGACGGTGCTCATCGCGGTCGCGATCGCCGCCCTCGCGCTCGTCGCCGGGCTCGGCGGCGGCGTGCTCGGCAGCAGCCTGGCTTCTGACAACACCAGTGGCGGAAGCGGTTCCGCGATCGTGCAACACACGACCGGGCAGTCTGCGTCCGACACGACGCCCGCGCCGGCCGGTTCTGTGCAGCAGGTGGCGGCCAAGGTGCTGCCGTCTGTGGTGAGCGTGGTCGCCGTCGCCGGCAATTCGCAGAGCGAGGGTTCCGGGATCGTGCTGACCTCCTCCGGGCTCATCCTGACCAACGAGCACGTGATCGACGGCGCCAGCAAGCTCACCGTGCAGTTCAACGACGGGACGACGGCCAACGCCACGGTGGTGGGCGCGGACCCGACCGACGACCTCGCGGTGATCAAGGTGTCGGGCATGTCCGGCCTGACCCCCGCGACGCTCGGCTCCTCGTCGAACCTCCAGGTCGGCCAGCAGGTGGTCGCCGTCGGTTCGCCGCTCGGCCTGTCCGCGACCGTGACCACCGGCATCGTCTCCGCCCTCAATCGGCCGGTGCGCACCTCGCAGGCGCAGAGTGAACAGGCGCAGGGCACGGTGCTCAATGCGATCCAGACCGATGCCGCGATCAACCCGGGCAACTCCGGCGGGCCGCTCGTCGACATGAACGGCTACGTGATCGGGATCAACTCCGCCATCGCGGCGCTGTCCTCCGGGTCCGGCGGCCAGGCGGGCTCGATCGGCGTCGGCTTCGCGATCCCGATCGACCAGGCGCACCGCATCGCCCAGGAGATCATCGACACCGGGAAGGCCTCGCATGCCGTGCTGGGGGCGAGCGTCACCGACAACGTCGACCAGTCCCGCGGCGTGACGACAGGCGCGAAGATCGCCGACATCACGCCGAACAGCGGCGCCGCGAAGGCGGGGCTGCAGGCGGGCGACGTGGTCACCAAGGTGGGCGGCACGCTCATCGAGTCGGCGGACGCCCTGGTCGCGACGATCCGCTCGACCGCGCCGGGGTCGAAGGTCACCGTGACCTACCTGCGCGGCGGGCAACCCGCGACGGTCGACGTGACGCTCGGGTCCGTCACGAACTGAGGGCGGCGCTGAAGGGCGGGGTGCGTCGGGGTCCGCGCAGGGACCCGGCTCAGACCGCGGACAGGCGGAGCCGCTCGACCTCGGCCTCCAGAGCGGGGACCAGCCCGAGAGCGGCGTCATACCCGCACTCGCGCAACCAGTTCGCCAACAGTCGGTGACCTCCCTGGGTGAGCACCGACTCGGGGTGGAACTGCACGCCGACAATGGGGTGCCGAGTATGACGAAGTCCCATGATGGCGCCGTCGACAGTCCTTGCGGTGACCTCGATCTCGTCCGGAAGTGTGCCGTCCACCACGGCGAGGGAGTGGTACCTGGTCGCGGTGAAGGGGTCCGGCAGCCCGTCGAAGAGCGGCGACGAATCGTGCCCCACCTGCGAGGTGCGCCCGTGCATCAGCTCGGCGGCGCGGTCCACGACTCCGCCGTAGACCTCGGCGATCGCCTGATGCCCGAGACACACGCCGAGCACAGGGGTCTCGGTCTCGGCGGCCCAGCGGATGAGCGGCTCGGTGATGCCGGCATCCGCCGGGACGCCCGGGCCGGGCGAGAGCAGCACGCCGTCCGGAGCCTCGGCCGCCACCTCGTCAACGGTGACGGCATCGTTGCGCCACACCCGGCACTCGGCGCCGAGCTGCTGCAGGTACTGCACCAGGTTGTAGACGAACGAGTCGTAGTTGTCGATCACCACAATGCGAGCCACGGGCACCAGCCTTCCACATGCCGGTCGGCGCGCCGGATCGGCCGGTCGAAGCGGCGGCAGATCAAACCCTCAGCCCGTCGAGCCGCCCGAATCGATCGGCAGCATCGGCTCCACCCACGGGAAGACCACGAAGAACAGCAGCGCCACCACCGCCGCGATCAGCACCACCACCTGCAGCAGGCGCAGGCCGAGCGGCCCCGGCAGGTGCCGCCAGATCCATCCGTACACGTCAGCTCGTCTCCTGCAGCTCGGGCGGCGTGAACCCGTCCGCCTTCGGGTACGACTTGACCAGGATCCCGTGGATGATCATGCGCTGCCGGTCGGAGAACTTCGGGTGACAGGTGGTCAGCGTGATGAGCGCCTCGGCATTCTTCGGGACGACGCGGCTGTCCACATGCGGCACCGGATAGATCTGCCGGATGTCGGTGGGCGTCGTGATCTCCCGACCGTAGACTCCGCGATACTGGCCGGTCTGCACGTCGACCCCGGCACAGTGCGCGTGCGCGGTGGTCGCCCAGCTCGCGACCTCGTCCTGCATCGGCAACACGCGGTAGACGTACCAGTCGTCGCGGGTCTCGATCACGATCGCATCGCACGAGTTCAACAAGCCCAGGTCGTCGAACGGCGCACCCTTGTTCACCCGGTGCCCAGCCAGCGCGAAATTGCCAGGCTGGCCGGGGTACTGCGTCATCGGATCGTTGTAATGCCCGGGACCCGAGTACAGATCGGCCTGGGTCGTCCCCTCCACGATGGTGAACATGAAGTCCGGCCCGAAGCTCGGGACGTACAGCTTCGCGAAGCCCGTGCCCTCGGTCGTGTTGTATTGCAGGGTCCGCTGGCCAGGGTCCAGGACGGGGCCCGCCGCCGTCGTCACCACCACGCCCCCGGATTCGGTGACCACGGCCGGGTCGCCGGGCGCCGTCACCGTGTCACTCTGCCGGGCCCACTGCTTGTCCAGCGCCTGGGTCGCCGCGGCCTGTTTCTGCTCGCCGAACAGGTTCGTGATCCACAGTTCGTAGACCACGAACAGCAGCACCACCAGACCCGCCGTGATCAACACTTGCCCGATGCCGCGGACGGTGGCGCGCAACGGGTCTCGTGGCGGACGCGCGCCGCCCGCCACGGTCCGGCGGCGACGGCCCGGCCCGGCCATCGCCGGTTCGCCTAGTGCCGTCGTGGGTTCGGCATCAGGCTCGGCCCCGGCTCCGGCAAGGCTTTCGACGTCGCGTTCCGTATCCGCCGGGGTATCGAGGATGACGCTGTTCTCGGCTTCAGCCGTTCCGGACGGGTCCGGCCTCTGAGCGTCGTCATGGGCGGTCTCCGCGTCGACAGGCATGTCCACGCCGCTCTCGGCAGCGCTCTCAGGAGTGCTGTCAGCGCCGCCGCCCACTGTGTCTTCATCCCCGGCTCCGCCGGCTGTGCCTTCCTCCCCGGCTCCGCCGCCCAAGGGAGGCTGCTGGTTGTCGTCGCTGCGGCCGTTCGAGCGATGTCGCCCGCCGCCGGTGACGCCTGAACCGCTCACCTACACCCGACCTCCGACTATCATGGACACTTTGCGGTGGCATCCGAGGCGATGCCGACACCGTAGGCTACTCGGTGGAGATATCCGCGCAGGTCGCAGGCGGCCGTCGTGGACTGTATTCGCTCATCCGCAGTTCGGAGGATCACGTGCCCAAGTCGAAGGTCCGTAAGAAGCCACAGAATCAGGCTTCCCGGTCGGCGGCGGCGGCCGCTGCCGCGGCGGCCCCGCGCGCGAGGGTCGCCGGCCCATCCAGCCAGGTGTACGTCGGGATCATGGTCGGCTTGATGCTGCTCGGCCTGGCGTGGTTGGTCGCGTACTACCTATGGCCTCACTCGATCCCGGGAATGTCGAGCCTGGGCAACTGGAACTTCGGCGTCGGATTCGTTCTGATGATCGCCGGCCTCGTCATGACGATGCGCTGGCGCTGAGCATCTCGACCGCGGCACCACCGGGCCCCACCGCCGAACTACACGTGTGTCATTCCATCCCCACTGGGGATAACTACTGTGGATAACTCACCCGGGGACGGCACTCCGAGCCCGTCAGCGGACCGCGACGGGCCCTCGCACGTCTGGGGCCCGGACCCGCGGTTGCGCTGGATCCTGCTGACGTGCACGGTGGCTGCCGTGATCTGGCGCATCCTCGACAGCGACCCGGAGAATCGGCTGGTCGCCGTGGTGCTCGCCGTCGTGTGCGCGGTCGTCGTGCTGCTGCTGATCCGGATGCGCGTCCGGCTGCGCGCCGACGCCGAGGGGATCGTGGTGGCCGGGCCGCTGCACTCGCGCCGGATCGCCTGGGCCGACATCGACACGATCTCCACACCCCGGCGCGGCCGATTCGGCAGGCATGCGGCCTGGCTGGAGTTGGAGATCCGGATGGACGCCGACGTCTCCACAGCGGTTGGTGACGATGCCGCGATCGGGGATCCGGGCTCGACGCCGTCCGACCGGCCGGATACCGAGCTCATGACCTTCGGCGCGTTCGACCTCGGCACCGACCCGGCGAAGGTCGGCCGCGCGCTGCTCCGCCTGCGGCGGGGCTGAGTGCGGTCTAGCTCGGCGGGATACAGGACACGTCCGGCCGGGTCGTGTTGAAGCAGACCCAGTGCCCGAGCGACAGGTCCTTCGCCACGATCACCGCCGCCAACGCGACGAACACCACCACGCACGTCCCGATCTGCCAGTTCGTGCGCGACGCCGCCGGCGCATAGACCATCGCCGCGCCCACCAGCGTGCCGACCACCAGACCGCCGACATGCGCCTGCCAGGAGATGCCGGGGATCGCGAACGTGGCGATCACATTGATCGCGATGATGATCCCCGCCTGACGCAGGTCCAGCTTCAGGCGCTTGAGCGTCACCAGCAGCGCGCCCATCAGGCCGAAGATCGCCCCCGACGCACCCGCGGCGGAGCTCGTCACCCCCGCGAACAGCATGATCGACGCCGAGCCGCCGAGCAGCGAGAGCAGGTACAGCGCAAGGTATCTCCACGCGCCGAGCACCCGCTCCAGGCCCAGCCCGATGAAGTACAGCGCCAGCATGTTCAGCACGATGTGCGTCACCGACAGGTGCAGGAACCCGCTCGAAACAACGCGCCACCACTCGCCGCCGGCCACCAGCATCGGCACCAGCAGCGAACCGTTGAAGATGCTCGATCCGCGGAAGTCGGACAGCGAACCGGCCTGCGCCGCGACGGCCAGGAACACCAGCACGTTCAGGCCGATGAGCGCGTACGTGATCCGCGGCTGCGCCCCGTGTTTCGCCCCGGCGATGGTGCGCGCCACCGCGACGCGCGCCGCCGGTCGCGACTCGGCCACGCAGGCGCGGCAGTGGAAGCCGACCGACGCGGGCGTCAGGCAGGAGGGGCACGCCGGCCGCCCGCACCGCGAGCAGCGCAGGTTCGTCGGCCGGTCCGGGTGCCAGGTGCACACCATCGGCGGCATGCCCCCGGTCTGCGGCCCATAGGGGCCCGTCGGTCCGGACGGGCCTTGCGGCGGATACATCGTCATAGGCGGTTATCCCTGGTATCCGTGGTGCCTGGTTTCCCTGATATGACGAGGTTCTCGCCGGTGCGCGCTCGGCGAGCTCAGGACTCTGCCGACGCAGTGCCCTCCGGTGCGCCTTCGATGCTGATCGAGGTGATGACCACGTCGTCCACCGGTCGGTCGCGGTGGTCGGTGGCGGTCGTTGCGATGGCATCCACCACGTCGCGGGACGCCTGATCGGCCACCTCGCCGAAGATGGTGTGCCGGCGGTTGAGGTGCGGCGTCTTGCCGACCGTGATGAAGAACTGGCTGCCGTTGGTGCCCGGGCCGGCGTTCGCCATGGCGAGCAGGTACGGCCGGTCGAAGGCGAGCTCGCCGTGGAACTCGTCGGCGAACTGGTATCCGGGGCCGCCCATGCCGGTGCCGGTCGGGTCGCCGCCCTGGATCATGAAGCCGTCGATCACCCGGTGGAAGATGGCGCCGTCGTAGAACGGGCCGGACGTGCTGCCGGCGGCGTTCTTGGTGGTGTAGTCCTTGCTGCCGGTCGCTAGGCCGATGAAGTTCTTCACCGTCTTCGGCGCGTGGAACGGCATCAACTGGATGCGGATGTCGCCCCGATTGGTGTGCAGGGTCGCGAAGGTGTTTCCGTAGTCAGTCACATCGCACATCCTGCCATGCGGGCTTCGGCGGCACCTCCGCCGAGTCACAGTCACGCGTACCGCTGCGCGATGAGCTTCGCCACCCTGTCCCGCGGCAACGCGGGAGTGCGATTGCCTTCCCGGCCGACCATGTCCTCGTTGGCTACGAGTGCGTTGGCGACGGACTCCTCCACCGCCTGCACCACCGCCTCGTAGAACGGATCGAGGAAGCCGAACGGAATGAAGCGCAATTGGTCGTAGTGTCCCGGCGAAGCGCCGTAGAAGGCGCTCAGGCCCGGCGTGATGGACTTCGGATTCGCCGTGGAGAACGCGAGGAACAGATCCCCCGAGAAGTGCGATCCGGCGGTGCCGGTGCGCGCCAGCCCGAGCGTCACGCGCCGGGCGAATGCGGCGCACTCGGCGGCGATGAGCGGTGCATCCGTCGCGATGACGGCGATGCAGGAGCCCGATCCCGGCGGGGCGGGCGACCACGCGGACATTGGATTGTCGTCCGCGAGCTCGCGCCCGAGCGGAACGCCCGCCAGGTTCAATTCCGCTCGGGCGCCGAAGTTGCATTGCAGGAAGGCGCCCACCGTGTAGGTGGTTCCGGCGTAGTCGACCAGGCGCGAGGCCGTTCCGGACCCGCCTTTGAACTCGTAGCAGTTCATGCCGGTGCCGCCGCCGACGGAGCCCTCGTCGATCGGTCCGGATGCCGCCGCCTCCAACGCGGCGACCGCGGATTCCTCCGTCACGTGGTGCCCGTTGATGTCGTTGAGATAGCCGTCCCAGGTCTCGCCGGCCACCGGCAGCAGCCACGCGTTCGCGAGCATCGGCTGGTGCTTGACGGTCCACGCCACGATGCCGGCGTGCGCCACGCCGACCGCGTGGGTATTCGTGATGGCGACCGGCCCGCTGAAGCTACCGGCCTCCCGGATCCACGAGGTACCGGTCATCTCGCCGTTACCGTTCTGCGAGTGGTAGCCCGCGGCCACCGGATCGCCCGCACCGTTCTTGCCGCGCGGATGGATGCCCGTCACCCCGGTGCGCACGGCATCACCCTCGATCAGCGTGGTGTAGCCGACCTCCACACCGGGCACGTCGGTGATCGCATTCCACCGGCCCGGCGTCCCGCCGAAGGGGATCCCGAGCGATCTGGCACGCGGCTTGCCCGACGGCGTCGTTAGCTGCGGATCATTCTGCATGGGCGTCATCGGCGACCGCCTCCTTCCGATTCCGCACGGTGTTCTTCTTGTCCACCGGCGCCCCGGCGTATTGGCCAGCGGCGTGTACGTCGAGGAACGCCTGGTGAGGGTGGCGACGGGGGCGGGATCGAGGTCGTGGTTCCGCAGCACTGCGGCGAAAGTCGCCCGCACGCCGGGGCATGTCAGTCGGAGTATCCCAGGCACTGCGTCGACGAGCCCTCAGGCGAAGCTTCCCAGCGCCGTAGCATCGTATTTAGTAATGCCCGCCTTCAATGTCTTGCAGGCTCCGTCCGGCCCGAGCAACACGGTGGTTTCGTCACGTACGGCCTTACTCATTGATGCAAGCTTCTTGAACCCCGATACCCACGAAAGCCTGTACTCTGCACATCGAAGCTTCTTGTGAGTGGGGGACAGCCCCTTGATTGGCTCATCGCGCAGTTTGGTGGTCTTCTGCTGCAACTCCTCGAGCGTGTGTTCCTCCTTCTGGCTGATGCGGGCCGGTTGCGGGTGATCTCCCCGCGTCTTCGCCTTGAGGTTGTCACCCAGTCTGTAAAAGAGCAGGGCCATACTGCCGGTCGAGTCGCGCATCTCCTGCAAGCGGGTCTCGAGTGCGTCGTTGAGAACGGCTGCATGTCCGCCACGTAGCTCGATGCCGAGCTGCTGGCGGAGGGCGTTCTCCACGACGTTGATCGTGGCGTACTCCTCCATGTTGGACCAATTGTTGGCAAGAGGCGTGGGGGCCTCGAACGTCCCGACGTCACCGGCGAAGAGTCTGAACAAGTCACGGCACTCGATCGTGCCCGCCCCGGCGAGCATGTTCAGCGCGTGCCCGAGCTCGTGGGCGAGGACGACAAACTGCGGTGTGTACACGGCGTTTCCGGTCAGGCCGATGTTGTCGGTGCTCTCGCCGAGCTTCTTGTCGATCAGGGCCACGTACACGCCTTTGGCGCCATCGCCGAACTTGTAGAACTCCGTCGTGTTGCCTCGCTGCACCCGGATCCCCTTCTTTCTGGTGAGCACAGCGTCCATGAACTCGCTCGGTTGGGTGACGGCCCCGTAGTTCTGGTCGTCGTCGGGTGCGGCGGTCAGTTTCGTCATCAGGGATAGCGACTTGGCCAGCGTTTCCTTCAGGTTGCCGGCCTCCTGCTCTCCGACGTTGGTCACCTGCGCGACGGCTTTCGACTCGGTCGGAGCGGCTTCGCCCAGGTGCCCGGCCAGCTCCGGAGGAGGTGTGCCACCGCCGATGGTCACCGACTTGTTGAGCTGAGTGCCGGTGGCGACGATGCCGTCCAGCAGTCGTTTTCCCATGGCGGAATCCATGATCTTGACCAGCATCGAGCGGGCTCGTCGCTGGAACTTGGCGTCGCCGGCGATCTTGATCGGCCCGTTGCCCGAGGCGACCTGTCGGAGGAGGTCGTAGCTTGCCTGGCGAGTCCCGAGCGGGTCCGGGCCGGTCTTGGCTTTGCCCTTGGTCGGCTTCTCTGCCTTGACGCCCGCCTTGTACAGGGCTTCGACGCACGTTTCGTGGTTCTTGTCGAGGTCGGCTTCGAGCGCCCGGATCGCCTTGGCGTCCGCTCCGTCGAGGCCGGCGATGTCTTTCGTGTCCTGGTCGGCGTACCACTGGTACAGGTAACGAGCCAGCTCGTTCAAGACGTCGAGACGCTGCGAGGGAGTCAGTTTCGACTCTCGCTTGTTGTAGTCCTTGATCGCTTCCCCGAGCGTCACCGTGGAATTCGGACGCAGCAGTCCGGTGATCGCCTTGCGCTCGGTTACCTTCCGGCGGATCTGCTCCCTGCCCGTGGGGGTGACGTGCCGGCTGACCGATAGAGCAGCGCCCTGCCGGGTGGTGTGGGTGAGCTCGTGAGCGGGGAGCCCGGCGGGCGCCTCGGGGCTACGTCGAAGCGCACTCATCGCACCCTCGGCGGCCCGATCGGCGGCCCGTTCCGCCGGGTCGTCGGCGGCACCGACGGTCAGCGCACCCCCCGCAGCCCGATCAGCACCGGTGCGCTGGGCGACGGCGTGCCCTACCTCGTGGGCGACAATCCTCCGCCCGCTGTCGGAACCGGGCGAATAGGCGCCCGGGGCAAAGTAGATGTCGTTCCCGTGAGTGAACGCGGTGGCCTGCAATGACTTCGCTATACCGCCGGCCTCGGGATCAGTGTGCACCCGCAATGCCGAGAGATCCTGACCGAAATGCCCACCCCAGCGGCCGACCAGATCATCCGGCAGCGGTTGCCCGCCGCCCTGACGGCGACGCAAAGCCTCGACGACGCCAGGTGCGACAGCAGCTCCCGCCAGCGGGTCCGTCTCGGCGACCGGACTACGTCGCAAGCCACCCGGTAGAGCGTCGTAATGTGGCACCACCATAAAGGACGGTTGAGGCAGCTGGTCGTCCTGCGTGGTTGCCCCACCGGGGACCTCGGGCGACCGGGTTTTCTGCATGGCATGTGGCCTGTCGTAGCCCATAGCGCACTCTCTCCAGATCGACGGGTGCCAACCCAACAATCTCGGCAATGAAGCGCTGCCAGCATGCGCCGCAGCCAGCACGGCCCGCCAACGACCGATAAGCAACTATAGGCGACCTCAATGCTGTTCGATAGGCTGCGACGTCCCAGATGCCGATCCGGCATTCGAGACGGTTGCTCGGCCGGCGGGTGTGATTCGAAATACGCAGACAACGCGTCACAGCACCAGTGGACGAGGCCTGTCGCCGTCGGCATAAGCCAGGAGCGCTCGTCATGGAAGGTGCGCGCGGCCGCTACCGCGAGGCGGGGTGCCGGTGTGCGCGCGCCGCTGCCGCGATCACGCCGGCCGTGGCTGCGGCGTCGAGATCGTCCGTGGCCTCCGCGCCGATCAGTCCGGCGGTGATGCGCACGTGCGGCTCGCCGGCGTCCTCGACCATGAACGGCCGCCCGGACGAGGCGCCGATGCCGTGCGTGGCCAGCAGCAGGAGCGTCGCGGTCTCGTCCGCAACCGGGACCCAAATGTTGAGCCCGTCCGAGCCCGGGACCGTGATACCGGCGGCGGCCAGCTGCGACACGACGACCCGGCGCCGCCGCGCGTACTCGGCGCGCGCGTGGTCCACCGCGGCGACCGCCGACGGCTCGGTGAGCAGCGTGACGAGCACGCGCTGCAGTAGCCGGCTGGTCCAGCCCTGGCCCAGGAATCGTCGATCCACGATCGGTGCGATCAGGTGCTGCGGCCCACCTAGCGCGGCGAGCCGCAGGTCCGGCCCGTGGGACTTGGAGTAGCTGCGTACGTGCAGGGTCTGCTGCGGCAGCAGCTCGCCGAGGCTCACGTCGGGGGAGGTGGCGATCGATCCGAGCGAATCGTCCTCGACGACGAGAACGTCTCTGCCGGAAAGGATCTCGGCGAGTTCCGCGACTCGCGCCGCGGTGGTCGAGATGCCGGTCGGGTTCTGACCGCGCGGTTGCAGGAACACCGCCCGCACGCCGGCGTCGACCACCCGCCGCAAATCCGCCGGAGCCACACCGTCCGCATCGAGCCGCAGGGGCATCACCCGGGCGCCCACCGCGTCGAGCAGGTCCAGCAGCGGCGCGAAACACGGGTCCTCGACGGCGACCCGGTCCCCGAACCGCACATGCGTGGTGGCGATCAGGTCGAGTGCGTCCATGGCGCCGTCGACCACCGTGATCCGCTCGGCGCCGAACGGCCAGTCGGCGCGCAACAACTCGGCGAGTTCCGGGAGCACCGGCTCGTCCAGATAGCTGCTGGCCCCGCCCGGCGGCTGGACGCGCCGCAGCGCAGCGGCGAGGTCGGGGAGCAACGCCGGATCGGGCGTGCCGGTGGACAGGTCCACGGTGAAGTGCGCGCGCGCACCGTCATCCGGCGGCACCGGCAGCGCGTCCCCCTGTCTCAGCGCCGACCGGTACCGCATCGGCCCGACCTGGCGCGGCGCGATCCGGGTGCCGTTGCGCCCGTTCGCGGAGACCATTCCGGCGCGCTGCAGCATGGCCCAGGCGGAGCTGACGGTGGTGGGCGAGAGGCCGAGTTCTGTTGCGACGGAACGGATCGGCGGCAGCCGATCCCCTTCCGCGAGGTGCCCTTCGCGTATGACGCTGCTCACGGCATCGGCCAATCCGCGTGCACTGGGAGGTGTGCTCAGCGCCGCCATATGCTGCTCCAGGCGGTCCAACACCGAGGACGACGTCATAGTTTGTAACATAACATTCGCGCCATTGTTCGTTCCGCACCTGTGACGTACCGTGGGGCCATGAGCCGCATTTCACATTGGATCGATGGCGCCCTCGCGGACGGCACCTCCGGTCGTACGAGTCCTGTTTTCAACCCGGCCACCGGCCTGCAGACCGGCGATGTCGATCTCGCCTCGGTGGCGGATGTCGACCGGGCGGTGGCGTCTGCGAAGTCCGCCGCGGACGGTTGGCGGGCCACGTCGCTGTCGCGCCGGTCGGCCGTCATGTTCTCGTTCCGGCAGCTGCTGCACGACGCGACGGACGAGCTCGCGAAGATCATCACCGCGGAGCACGGCAAGGTGCTCTCCGATGCGGCGGCCGAGATCGGTCGCGGGTTGGAGAACGTTGAGTACGCCTGCGGCGTGCCGGAACTGCTCAAGGGTGGGTTCTCCGAACAGGCCTCGACCGGTGTCGACGTGTACTCGATCCGGCAGCCGCTGGGTGTGGTCGCCGGGATCACGCCGTTCAATTTCCCGGCGATGGTGCCCCTGTGGATGTGCGCCAACGCGATCGCCTGCGGCAACGCGTTCATCCTCAAGCCGAGCGAGAAGGACCCGTCGGCGTCGTTGTTCCTCGCGGAGTTGTGGCAGAAGGCGGGCCTGCCGGACGGCGTGTTCACGGTGCTGCAGGGCGACAAGGTCGCCGTAGACCGGCTTTTGGAGCATCCGGACGTCAAGGCGGTCAGCTTCGTCGGTTCCACCCCGATCGCGAAGTCGATATACGAGACCGCGACGAGGAACGGCAAGCGGGTGCAGGCCCTGGGTGGCGCGAAGAACCACATGCTGGTGCTGCCGGACGCGGATCTGGGCCTGGCGGCGGACGCCGCGGTCTCCGCCGCGTACGGCGCGGCCGGCGAGCGCTGCATGGCGATCTCGGTGGCTGTCGCGGTCGGCGATATCGCGGACGATCTGGTCGACGCCATCGCGCAGCGCATCCCGGAGCTGAACGTGGGCGACGGCGCCCAGCCGGGCACAGACATGGGTCCGCTGATCACCGCGCAGCATCGCGACAAGGTCGCCGGCTACATCGCGGCCGGCGTGGAGTCCGGCGCCAAGGTGGTCGTGGACGGGCGTGACGGCACCGTGCACGGCGCGTTCTCGCCGTCCGGCGGGTTCTTCGTCGGCCCCACACTGCTGGACGGCGTCACACCCGAGATGAGCGTCTACACCGACGAGATCTTCGGGCCGGTTCTCGCCGTGGTCCGGGTGGAGACCTATGACGAGGCGATCGCGTTGATCAACGCGAACCCGTTCGCCAACGGCACCGCGATCTTCACGCGCGACGGCGGCGCCGCCCGCCAGTTCCAGTTCGACGTCGAGGTGGGCATGGTCGGCATCAACGTGCCGATCCCCACCCCGGTCGCCTACTACTCGTTCGGCGGCTGGAAGAACTCGCTGTTCGGCGACACGCACATGTACGGGCCGGAGGGCGTCACCTTCTATACCCGCGGCAAGGTGGTCACCTCGCGGTGGCCGGACCCGGCGACGTCGAAGATCGACCTCGGCTTCCCCACCACCCGATAGCAGCGCAGCGCTGAGCCTGCACGGTTCGTCATCCCCGTAAACCAATCGCACACCCTGAAGGCAACATCGATGAGCGCACTACCGAGCCCACTTGCGGGACTTCCCACCGACGGCGCGACCGTGAAGGCGCTGGACCGGGCGCACGTCTTCCATTCCTGGTCGGCGCAGCGGAATCTCGATCCGCTGCCGGTCGCCTCGGCGTCGGGCTCGCACTTCACCGACTTCGACGGGAACACGTACCTGGACTTCTCCAGCCAGCTGGTGAACGTGAACATCGGCTACCAGCATCCGAAGATGGTGGCCGCGATCCAAGAGCAGGCGGCGAAGCTGTGCACGATCCAGCCGTCGTTCGCCAACGATGCGCGCAGCGAGGCGGCCCGGCTGATCACGGAGATCGCTCCCGGGGACTTGAACCACGTGTTCTTCACCAACGGCGGCGCCGAGGCGAACGAGAACGCGATCCGGATGGCTCGCGCGGCCACCGGCCGGTTCAAGGTGCTCGCCGCGATCCGCTCCTACCACGGGGCGACGGCCGGGGCGATCGCGCTCACCGGTGAGCCGCGCCGCTGGGCGAACGAGCCGGGCATGCCGGGCGTCGTGCACTACTTCGGGCCGTACCCGTACCGCTCGTCGTTCCACGCCACCACCGAGGAAGAGGAGACCACCCGCGCGCTGGAGCATCTGCGCGAACTCGTCACCCTGGAAGGCCCCGCCACCATCGCGGCCATCATCTTCGAAACCGTTGTCGGCACCAACGGCATTCTGGTGCCGCCGCCCGGCTACCTCGCCGGGGTGCGCGCCCTGTGCGACGAGTTCGGCATCATGATGATCGCGGACGAGGTGATGGCCGGCTTCGGCCGCTGCGGCGAGTGGTTCGCCGTGGACCACTGGAACGTGGTGCCGGATCTGATCTCCTTCGCCAAGGGCGTCAATTCGGGTTACGTCCCGCTCGGCGGGGTGATCATGTCCGAGAAGATCTACGAATCGTTCCTCGACCGCTACTACGCGGGCGGCCTGACCTACTCCGGGCACCCGCTGGCCACCGCCGCGGCCGTGGCCTCGATCAACATCTTCAAGGAAGAGGGCATCGTCGAACACGCCCGCGCCATGGGCACCGACGTGATCGCACCGGCACTGGCCAAACTCGCCGCGAACCACCCGTCGATCGGTGACGTGCGTGGCCTGGGCGTCTTCTGGGCGTTGGAACTCGTCCGCAACCGCGACAGCCGCGAACCGCTGGTGCCGTTCCAGGCGTCCGGCGCCGACAACCAGCCCATGGCCGCGCTGAAGAAGGCCTGCACCGACCGCGGCCTGATGCCCACCATCGCCGGCAATCGGCTGCACGTCACCCCGCCGTGCGTCATCACCGCGGACGAGATCGAAGAAGGCATGGCCATTCTCGACGAGGCGCTCACCACCGCCGACCAGTACTACCAGTAGCAGCAGGCCGCCGCCGGCGGACACCGGACACGGAGGGTTACCCAGATGCCCGATGGCGTACGCGCCTTGAACAACTTCATCGGTGGTTCGTTCCGGCCCGCGGACGGGCCGGTCTCCGATGTCATCAACCCGTCGACCGGCGAGACCTATGCCACCGCACCGGTTTCCGGCGCCGCGGAGGTCGATGCCGCATTCACAGCGGCCTCCGGCGCCTTCGACGGGTGGAAGCACACGACGCCGGCCGAGCGGCAGCTCGCGCTGCTGCGGATCGCGGACCGGCTGGAGCAGCGCGCCGCCGAGTTCACCGCAGCCGAGTGCGAGAACACCGGCAAGCCAACGGCTCTCACGCTCTCCGAGGAACTGCCGCCGTGCGTCGACCAGTTCCGTTTCTTCGCGGGAGCGGCGCGGACGATGGAGGGCCGGGCCGCGGGCGAATACCTGGCCGACCACACGTCGTACATCCGGCGGGAGCCGGTCGGCGTCGTCGCCCAGGTGACGCCGTGGAACTACCCGCTGATGATGGCCATCTGGAAGATCGCGCCGGCGCTGGCCGCGGGGAACACGATCGTGCTGAAACCGTCGGACACCACGCCGGTCTCGACGCTGATGCTCGCGGAACTCGCCGCGGAGTTCCTGCCGCCGGGCGTGCTCAACGTGATCTGCGGAGACCGGGATACCGGGGCCGCGCTGGTCTCGCACCCGCGCCCGGACATGGTGGCGATCACCGGAAGCGTGCGCGCCGGCATGGCGGTGGCCCGGGCCGCGTCCGACGGGGTCAAGCGGGTGCATCTGGAGCTCGGCGGCAAGGCCCCGGTGATCGTGTTCGACGACGCCGACATCGAGGCGGCGGCAAAGGGTATCGCCGCTGCCGGGTACTTCAACGCCGGTCAGGACTGCGCCGCGGCCACCCGCGTGTTGGTCGCCCCCGGCGTGTATGACGATTTCGTCGCCGCGCTCACCGCGCAGGCGAAGAGCACCGTCACCGGCCCGCCCGAGAACACGGCGGCCACCTACGGTCCGCTGAACAATGCGAACCAGCTCCACCGGGTTGCCGGCATGGTGGACCGGTTCCCCGACCATGCCTCGGTGGAAACCGGTGGGGCGCAAGTGGATTCGCCGGGCTACTTCTACGCGCCCACGGTGGTCTCCGGGCTTCGGCAGGCCGATGAGGCCATCCAAGAGGAGATCTTCGGGCCCGTCATCACCGTGCAGAAATTCCACGGCGAGGCCGAGGCCCTTGCCTGGGCCAACGGGGTGAAGTACGGTCTGGCGTCATCGGTGTGGACCCGTGACCACGGCCGCGCGATGCGGATGGTGCGCGAGCTGAACTTCGGTTGCGTGTGGGTCAACACCCACATCCCGTTCGTCTCCGAGATGCCGCACGGCGGGTTCGGGCATTCCGGCTATGGCAAGGACCTCTCGGTCTACGGCCTGGAGGACTACACCCGCATCAAGCACGTCATGCACCACATCGGCAGCAGCTCGTAGCAGTTACCGCACTCAGCAACGGGTGCTAGGTTCACACACCACCACACCAGCCGGACGCCGGTTCCGCGGCTCGTCGAGCAAGCGGAATCCGGAGCGACGACGAGGAGATCGCGTATGACTGGGCCGGACGCCGCCTCGGCGGCGCGCGAGATCGGATCCGTGGTCCTGGACCGGGTCACCAAGCGGTACGGCGCCCTCGCCGCGGTGGACGACCTCACCCTCGAGATCCGTGCCGGGGAGTTCCTGTCCCTGCTCGGCCCGTCCGGCTGCGGGAAGACCACGACGCTGCGGATGATCGGTGGTTTCGAGCATCCCGACGCGGGGGACATCCGCATCTCCGGCCAGTCCGTGGTCGCCCTGCCGGCCTACAAGCGCCATGTCAACACGGTCTTCCAGGCCTATGCGCTGTTCCCGCACATGTCGGTCGCCGAGAACGTCGCTTACGGCCTGCAGCAACGTCGCACGTCCAAATCGGAGATCCGCGACCGCGTCTCGGCGGCCCTCGACATGGTGCGCATGCGCACCTTTTCGGAACGCAAGCCGACACAACTCTCCGGCGGGCAACAGCAGCGCGTCGCGCTGGCCCGGGCGCTCGTCAACCGGCCGAGCGTGCTGCTGCTGGACGAACCGCTCGCGGCCCTCGACCGCAAGCTCCGCGAGGAGATGCAACTCGAACTCAAAATGCTGCAAGCCAATCTGGGCATCACGTTCGTCTTCGTCACCCACGACCAGGGCGAGGCCTTGTCGATGAGCGACCGGATCGCGGTGATGCGGGAGGGCCGGATCGAGCAACTCGGCGACGCGTCCACGATCTACGGCGCACCCGTCTCCGCCTACGTCGCCGAGTTCGTCGGGCAACAGAACATCTTCGACGGCACGGTGGCGGCCGATGGTCGAGGGGTGCACACCCGCTACGGCATGTTGCGCCCGGCGGACCCGGTCAGCCGCGTCCCGTCCGGAGCCGCGGCGCGGGCCATGGTGCGCCCGGAGTTCGTGCAGATCAGCACCGATCAGCCGGACACGGACGCCAACGTCGCCTGCGGCCGCGTGATCGGGGTATCCCACCTCGGCGAGACTCATCAGTTCCTGATCGAGCTGTCCCCGGAGCTCTCGCTGATCTCCCGCCGGCCGACTCCGGAGGCCCCGGACGTCACGACCGGCCAGTCCGTCTGGTGCTCGTGGTGGCCGGAGTCGGTCCAGGTCTTTCCGGCCGATGGCCCGGCCGCGCAGAGCGTGGTGAGCCCAGAGACCGTATCGAACACCGTCATATCCGAAGCGTCGAACCGTCACGCGGCCGCCGCCGAAACATCCGCCGCCGAAACACCCGCGGTCGAAACATCCGCCACCGCAACACATCCCTAGCCACTCATACCGCCACGAAAGGGACCGACACCGTGAGCAACCCAGCGAGCAATTTCCCGAGCGATCCGGCGCACGACCCAGCAAGCGACACCGCACCCCTTCGCATCCTGGCCGATCAAGCCGCCGTCCCCGGTATCCGCCGCGCGCTGTCCCGCCGCGGGTTCTTCTCGCTGGCGGGCATCGCCGGCGCCGGCGCGCTGCTGGCCGCCTGCGGCAGTGGCGGCAGTGGCGGCAGTGGCGGCACCGGCGGCGACACCAAGACCGCGGACACCGCGACCGGCGGCAAGCTCGAAGACACCCTGTCGATGTACTCCTGGGGCGACTACGACGCGCCCGAGGTGCTGACCGATTTCACAAAGCAGCTCGGCCCCAAGCTGGTCGTCGACTCGTTCGGCTCCAACGAGGAGCTGATCTCGAAACTCGTTGCGGCCAAAGGCACCGGCGGCTACGACATCCTCGTGCCCACCGGCGCCTACATCCCGCAGATGGTCGAGAACAAGCTCCTGATGAAGCTGAACAAGGACCTGATCCCGAACATCAAGTACATGGATCCGGCGTTCCTGAACAAGGCGTGGGACCCGAAGGGCGACTACTCGATCTGCAAGGCCTGGGGCACCACCGGTTTCGTCTACGACAAGACCGTGATCACCCGGGAACTCAAGACCTGGAACGATTTCCTCGACTGCGCGCAGAAGGAGGCCAGCGGCAAGACCAGCGTCCTGGACGACCCCAAGGAGATCACCGGAATGTACTTCTGGGCCAACGGGATCGACTGGAACACCACCGATCCGGCCCATCTCGACGCTGTCGAGAAGTACCTGACCGGCACGCTGGCGCCGCATGTCTCCGCGTTCGATTCCAATCCGGGAACCGGCGCCATTCCGCAGGGTACGCACGCACTGATTCAGGTATGGAACGGTGACGCCCGGCAGGGGATCATCCAATCGAAGAAGGCGGACAAGTGGCAGTGGGTGCTCGGCGCCCCGGCCACCGAACTGTGGATGGACAACTGGGCGATCTCGTCGACGGCGCCCCATCCGAACGCCGCTCATGCGTTCATCAACTTCGTGCTCACGCCGGAGAATCAGCTCAAGAACGTCGATTACATCGGCTACCACACGGGCTCGAAAGACATCGAGGAGAAGGCGAAGCAGGAGGACTTGCCGATGCTCGACATGATCTTCTTCACCCCCGAGCAGCTGGCCACGATGCACGAGGGGACGGTCAACTCGGCGACCGAGCGCACCGTGGACATCTACAACAAGATGAAGGCCGCCGCGAGTGCCTAGGCGGCGCCTGCCGAAGTACGCGCTCGCCCTGCCCGCGTGGCTGTGGCTGATCGCGTTCTTCATCGTGCCGGTCGCCGTGGTGTTCTGGTACAGCTTCGGTTACAAGCCAGGGCTTTTCGGCTCGCACGCCAACGACGTCCTCTCCTTCGACCGGTATCTCGAGGTGCTCACCCCGACGTTCTTCAAGACCTTCCTCAACACGCTGCAGATCGGTGTCGCGGGCACCCTGCTGTGTTTCCTGATCGGCGCGCCGGTCGCCTACTGGATGGCCCTGAAGGCGCCCGCCCACCTCAAGGGCCTGCTCGTCGCCCTGGTGCTGGTGCCGTTCTGGACGAACTTCCTCATCCGCACCATCGGCTGGATGATCGTGCTCTCCCCGGAGGGCTGGGTGTCGCAGGCCTTCCAGGCGCTCGGCTTCAACCCGGTGAGTATCCTCTACACCCGGCCGGCCGTGCTGCTCGGCGTCGTCTACAACTACCTGCCGCTGATGATCCTGCCGCTGTTCGTCGCGTTCGACCGCGTCGGCGTGGTGCTGCGCGAGGCGTCGAAAGACCTTGGCGCGTCACCGCTTCGCACGTTCACCCGGGTCACGTTCCCGCTCGCCCGGCCCGGCGTTATCGTCGGGGTGCTGCTCGTCTACATCCCGCTGATGGGCGACTACATCACCGCGACCGTGCTCGGTGGCGCCAAGGGCAACATGGTGGGGCAGATGCTCGCCTCCCAGTTCCAGACCGCACAGAACTGGGCGCTCGGATCGGCCATGGCGATCATGCTCATCCTCATCACCATGGGTTCGATCGCGGTGATGGGCGGCCTGATCATCCTCGGGACCATGCCGATCCGGCGGCGCAATCGCGTTCGGCTACAGGAGGTTTCGGTATGACGTCCGCTCTGGTCGGTTCCGGGGAGGGCGCCTTCGCGGCACCCGGCACGGCCTCCGGGGCCGCGCGCGACGCGGCATCGTCGCGGTCCGGCACCGCATCCGGCAGCACCACCGACGGTGCCCCGCCGCAGCACCGGCCGCGCCGCACGTTCCTCGACCGCACCCTCAAGGTCTGGGCGATCCTGATCTTCGCGTTCCTGTTCACGCCGATCGTGGTGATCGTCGCCTACTCGTTCAACACCGGACGCCTGCTCGCCGCGTTCACCGGCTTCGGGTTCGACAGCTTCGGCGCGTTGTTCACCAAACCTGTTGTGCGCGACGCGGTTCTGGTGTCGCTCAAGGTCGGCGTGATCGCCGCGATCTTCGCCGCGCTGCTCGGCACGTTCGCAGGGATCGCGCTCGCGAGACGCCCCGGGAAGTGGACGTACTGGTTCATGGGCCTGCTGCTGCTCGTCGCCGTGACACCCGAGATCGTCGACGCCGTAGCGCTTCTGCCGTGGCTGGTCTTTTTGGGGCAGGATCTGGGCCTGGGAATGTTCAACAACGGCATCGTGCGCCTGGTGATCGGCAACTCGGTGTTCTCCATCGCCGTTGTCACCTACCTCGTGCGGGCGCGGCTGCTGGGCATGCCGGAGAACCTGGAGGAGGCGTCCGCCGACCTGTACGCGCCGCCGATGCGCACCTTCCGCAGGGTGACCCTGCCGCTGACGATGCCGGCGATCCTTGCGGGCCTTCTACTCTCGTTCACGTTCAGCCTGGACGACACGATCGTCGCATCGTTCGTGCAGGTGTCCGGCGCGACCCCGTGGCCGGTGTACGTGCTCTCCGCCGTGCACAGCGGGCTGCGGCCGGAGGTCGCCGCGGTGTCCAGCATCATGCTGGTGATCACGCTCGGCGCGCTCGCCGTCGTGGGGATCGTGCTCAAACGTGCCGGGGACTCGTCCGCCGAGATCGCCAGCACCATGGCCGGCGGCTGACGATCATCCCGAGAATCCGGCCCACGCAACGGATGTGCCACCGTGAATGACGTGAATGACGGGTATGACGCTGTTCCGGGCCGCGCCCCCACACCGACGATGATGCCCGCTGAGAAATGATCACTGCGCCGTGAACACCGAACACTGAGCCTTGAACTCGCCCCGAACGCCGACCGGAAGGACCCGCTCCGTGACCGACTACGCCGATCTCGCCTTCACCGGCGGCCCCGTCTATACCGCGAACTCGGTCCGTGCCCAGGCCAACGCCGTCGCGGTGCGCGGCGGCCGCATTGTCGCTGTGGGGCACGATGTCTCGGAGCTCATCGGGTCAGGCACAGAGGTGGTCGACCTCCGTGGCGGGATGCTCGTCCCCGGGTTCCAGGACGCGCACGTGCACCCCGTGATGGGCGGACTGCAGATGCTGCAATGCCACCTGTCGGATGCGTACACCGAGTCCGACTACCTCGACATCATCGGCCGCTACGCCGCCGCGAACCCGGACAAGGAGTGGATCCTGGGCGGCGGCTGGTCCATGTCCGCGTTCGAGGGCGGCACCCCGACCGCCGCCGCGCTGGACACGGTGGTCGCGAACCGGCCGGTGTTCCTGCCGAACCGGGACGGCCACGGCGCGTGGGCCAACTCGGAAGCGTTGCGGCGCGCCGGAATCGACCGAAACACACCCGATCCCGCCGACGGTCGCATCGAGCGGCACGCCGCCGGGAACCCGACCGGCACGCTGCACGAGGGTGCCATGTCGCTCGTCAGCCGACTGCTCCCCGCGCCCACCCTGGACGACCTCGTGGCCGGGCTCCTCGCCGGCCAGCGCTACCTGCATTCGCTCGGGATCACCGCCTGGCAGGACGCGCTCATCGGCGACTACGCGGATCTCATCGATCCCGGGCCCGCCTACCTGCGCGCGGCGGCGAGCGGGACGCTCACCGCCCGGGTGATCGGCGCCCTGTGGTGGGACCGCGGCGCCGGGCTCGACCAGATCGAATCCCTCGTCGATCGCCGAAACCGCTACCGGGGCGGGCGTTTTGCCGCCACCAGCGTCAAGATCATGCAGGACGGCGTGGCGGAGAACTTCACCGCCTCGCTGCTCGATCCGTACCGCGACGGCCACGGGCACCCCACCGACAACTCCGGCATCTCCTTCGTCGACCCGGAGGTGTTGAACGAGGCGGTTCCTCGGCTGGACGCGCTCGGCTTCCAGGTGCACTTCCACGCGATCGGCGACCGCGCCGTTCGCGAGTGCCTGGACGCCGTCGAACACGCGATCGCGCGAAACAGCATGCGGGACAACCGGCATCACATCGCGCACATCCAGGTGGTGCACCCGGAGGACGTGCCGCGGTTCCGCGCGCTGGGCGTCGCCGCCAACATGCAGATGCTGTGGGCGACGCTCGAGCCGCAGATGGTGGAGCTCACTGTGCCCTTCCTCGGCGAGCCCCGCGCCGGCTGGCAGTACCCGTTCGGGGACTTGCTGCGCGCCGGCACCGTGCTCGCGGCCGGCAGCGACTGGTCCGTGTCCACCCCCGACCCCTGGGCGGCGATCCACACCGGCGTCAGCCGCGTTCCCGCGCCCGGCGAGGAGCTGGGCGATTTCGAGCCGTTCCTGCCGAACCAGACACTCGACCTGGGCGCCGCGTTGAACGCGTATACGGCGGGGTCCGCATGGATCAACCACCTGGACGACACGACCGGGACGATCGAGGTCGGCAAATACGCGGACCTCGCCGTGCTCGATCGCGATCCATTCGACGGACCGGCGGCCGAGATCGGGGAGACCCGCGTGCTGCAGACCTTCGTGGAAGGCGAGCGGGTCTTCGCGACCGACGACGCCTGACCCGCTCCGGCCGGGCGGCCGTACCCTCGTCGCCTCCCCGCTCGAGTGTGAGTCCTGCAGGGCGAAACGGCCCTGGGGCCCTGCAGCACTCACACCCGACGAGGGTCGGTGGGCGCGATCGGGGTAGGTGCGCGTGTTCGGAATACGTGCGCATGCCCGCTATAGCGACAGCGCGCTACAGCCCGAGGTTCGCGACGATGTCCGCCACCATCTGGCGGCCCTTGATCGACTGCTTCTGGTTCGAGATGGCGATGATCGCGATCGTGCCCTTGGACACCGCGTAGATCGAGCCCGCGTCCGGGTAGCCCGGCAGCCCGTTCGGCGTGGACATCGCGCCACCGGTCCATCCGGCGGGATGCGTCACCGGGTACGACTCCCCGATCGGCACATGCTCGTTCACCGCCGCGGCCGCCTGCTCGGGCGTGGCCGCCCGCACGATCCGAGTCGCCGCCAGGAACCCGCCGCTGGAGCGCGTGAACACGCAGACCGGATACGGCTGGACCTGGATCACCGAGGTCACGCCGGTGTGCTGCCCATTGGCGTCCTCCACCTGCTGGTCCGTGAGATACGGACAGGTGCCCGGCGCGGCCGGCGGCTCCGAGGTGGTCGGCGGCGGCGCGATCAGCGTCGGTGCGGTCGGCGTCGTGACGACGGTGGTGGGCCGATCGGACACGGTCACGGTGCCGGGGCTTTGGGCGCCCGTCGAGGGGTGCGTCGCCGTTCCGGTCGGCTGAGACAACTGAGATGACGGCGATGACGACGTTCCGGGGCCGGGCCCCGTCGATGCCGCACTGCACCCCGCGACGGACACCGCGAATGCCACCGCGATGAGTGCGCCGGACATCGCTGCACGAAGGCGGCCGCGCGCGGCGCGATCCCGAGCCATGGCTCCCCCTTTCGCTAGCCCTTCCACCGGCCCGCGCCTGGATGCGAGCGGGTCTTTTCGAGTCCTCACGCTATCCGGTCGGCCGGCGAAGTCTCACGATGAGCGTCGGTCCGCACGGTAATCTCACGATCGAGGGCAGTCGCCCGTCGCGGACACCCGGCGAACGCTCGTCACCATCGGCTCCGGCCGGATCGGAGATCTCCGGGCGGTCGGCGAAAGGAGCGGCACCGTGGCCGAACCGACCCGCCGCGCCACCAGCCAGCGCGCCGCCTTGGAGGCGGTCCTGGCGGATACCGACGAGTTCGCCACGGCGCAGGAGTTGCACGAGGCGCTGCGAGGTGCCGGTGCCCGGGTGGGGCTCGCCACGGTCTATCGGACGCTCGCGGATCTGGTGGCCGCCGGCGAGATCGACACGCTCCGCAGCCCGGCCGGGGAGACGCTGTACCGACGCTGCGGCGAGTCCGAGCATCACCACCATCTGGTGTGCCGGGTGTGCGGGCGCACGGTCGAGGTCACCAACCCCGCCGTGGAGCGTTGGGCGCGCACCGTCGCCCGCCGATACGACTTCTCAGACATCGGCCACGAGATAGAGCTTTTCGGCATCTGCGCGGCCTGCGCGCGGCGTACTTCCCAGCCCATGGCAGGGTGAAGGGGTGAAGCCGCGAACGTCGTCATGGGCCTCGTCACAGGCGGAGCGCGCCGAACCGCAGGCGCGCGCCGGTGCAGCGGCGCGAGCGGCGGCGGGCGCCGTCATCCTCGTTCTCGCGACGCTCACCGGGTGCGGGGCGGCCCGATCCGGCGGCACCGCGCCGACCACCCCGGCGCCGCAGCACATCACCCTGCAGACCGCGAAGGCCCCCTTCGGCACCTACCTCACGGATGGCTCGGGCCGGGCGCTCTATATGTGGGACGCGGATCGCACGGGGGCGCCGACCTGCTACGGGGACTGCGCGGCGACCTGGCCACCGGTCACCGTCTCCGGCGACGCGACGGCTGGTCCGGGCGTCCAGGGGAGTCTGATCTCGCAGGTCAAGCGCACCGACGGCGTCGAGCAGGTGACCTACGGCGGGTGGCCGCTCTACTACTACCAGCCGGATGCGCGGCCGGGGGAGCTCTCCGGCCAGGGCAACACCGGGTTCGGGGCGGTGTGGTGGGTGGTCGGGCCGGACGGCAAGCCGCTGCCCTCGGAACCGCAGGGGTGACGCACCGGCCGATCACGAGCGGGGCGAGTGCCGTCAGCAGGTGAGCGCGCCGGCGGGCGCTAGCACGTCCGCGCGGGTCGGCGGGGCCAGTGCTGGTTGGCGGGTCAGCGCGTCAGCGCCCAGATGATGACGGCGACGACGATGATGAGGACGATCGCGCCGATCGCGATCCAGAGCCCCTTCGACCCGCCCGCCGAGCCGCCGGAGTCGATCTCTTGTTCATGCTCCACGAAGCGCTTGAACATTCCGGTGTCGGCGATATGGCCCTCGTCGTCGGACTCGTGGGGTGTGGACATACCCGATAGTCAACCGCATCGCGGAGTGTGACGCGGCACGACCCGCCTAACAAACCGGTCGCGGATCGGTCACCGTTCGGTGACGGCGGGGCCTGCTGGTTGCCCGTCGGCCGCGTGCTGGCGGCGTGTCGGCGCGCAAGGCCCGAGAATCGCCGCTGCGCGACACTGTCAAGTGATCTGCGTCACGGCCGATACTGATGGTAGGCACCGGGAACGGAGGTCCGCCATGACAGAGCACATGCCGTCCATCGAGGTCGCGCCGCTGCAGGCACGCGGCGAACTGCGTGGATTCCTGCTCGGCGGGCGTTGGCCGGATTCGACGCTCGAATGGCTCCGCGTGCTCATGCTGGCGGTGCGGGTCGCCGCGGTTCCTGGTCTGCTGCCCACCACCACGGTGTTCCGGGTGCGCGAGGACGTTCCGCCGGATCCGCCGGTCGGCACGGTCGGGCTGGTCCTCGCCGAAGGCACCTTCGTCGGCGAACATCGGTTGGCGGCGGGGCAGTTTGCGGATCCGCAGCCGATCGGGCTCATGGTGCTGCACCCGCCGTCGGAGACACACCCGTCCATGCCCGAGGTCGAAGACGTCGCCTCCGGATGCGTCTTGCTGCCGGGGCTCCCGTGGCTGGGCCTGGACCACCGCGCGGGCTGGGTCGAGGCGACGTCCGGCGGGACGGTGACGTCCATGGTGTCCCGCTCCGGGCCGGACCTCGACTCCGACGCCGACACCGCCGTGCTCGCCATGCTCATGGCGGCGTAGTGGCCGATCGTTTATCGAGGCGCCGTCGCGTCGCCGGGTGTCGCTGAACGCGCCGAACTGATGATCTTTTTGATCTTTCCAGGGCCGTGGGACTGCTAGCCTTTGAGACCACGGTGGACATCGCGGCTCGTCATGGGGACGATCCGCCCGGTCGAACGGAGATTTCGCCGATGGGCAGGACGCTGCACCGAGCCGTGGTGGCCCTCGCCGCCGCGGCGCTCGTCACGCTGACGGGCTGTAGCACCGCGATCTCCGGAACCGCCACGGCGGCAACGCATCTGGCGCCGACCGCGCAGAGTTCGGCGCAGCCCAGTGAGACCTCGTCGTCGCAGGTCGCAACCACGTCGGAGTCGACGGCCCCGGATACGTCGAGCTCCGAGCCGATCCGGCCCATGCCGCCGATGCCGTCCATCGGTGGCAGCTCCGACGGAAGTTCCTCGGTGTCACCGTCGGACGTGCAGCAGTTGGACGATCCGAGCATCACCTGGCTCGCCGGGTTCTGCACCGGGTTCAGCGACGTGGCCAGCTATTCCGGCCCGGACACGTCGGGCATGAGCGACAGCGAGATCGTCCAGACGATCGTCGATGCCTACGACTCGATGTCGGCCGCGGCGGCGTCCGCGAAGACGACTTTGCAGACACTGCCCGCGCCCACGTTCCCCGGTCACGACAAGATCGTGCCAGCCGCCCTCGCCTGGTTCGCCGCGGTGAACTCGGTCTACGGCAAGGGCGCCGACACCATTGCCACCGGCACCTTCACGTCGCTCGACGAGCTCTCGGCGGCCGTCAACAAGGTCGAGGCGGGCATGGACTCGGCGAACACGTCCTTCGGCACGGCCATCGGCACGGTGGATCCGTCGGTCACCCATGCGATGAAGTCGCTTCAGGAGTGTTCGACGCTCATCAACTCGGCGGGCTGATCCCGACGGTCGTGAGCCCCGGGCTGAACTGCGCCCGCTGAACCCCATCGGTCAGCAACGCCGCGGGCCTTGCCGCGCGTATCCCCGCAGCGCGCGGCCCCGCTTTCAGTCGGGTCAGTCGGTGCCGAGGTCGAACGCCGCCTCGTTGACCAGTTCGTCCACCGCCGGCACCGTCTCGGCCGCGCCGAGCTGCGCGATCTGCTCCGAGTGCCCCGGGCCCAGCGCCCCCACCAGGGCGGCCGTCGCGTCGAGCTGCCCGAGCCCCGCGTACAGCTCGAGTTTCGCGCGGGAGTCGGCGATGTCGAGGTTCCGCATGGTCAGCTGTCCGATGCGGTCGGTCGGCCCGAACGCCGCGTCCTCGGTGCGCTCCATGGACAGCTTGTCCGGGTGATAGGACAGGTGCGGCCCGGCTGTGTCCAGGATGGAATAGTCGTTGCCGCGGCGCAGTCGCAGCGTCACCGAGCCGGTCACCGCATTGCCCACCCAGCGCTGCAAGGATTCGCGCAGCATCAGCGACTGAGGATCCAGCCAGCGGCCCTCGTAGAGCAGCCGGCCGAGGCGGCGGCCCTCGTTGTGGTACGTGGCGATCGTGTCCTCGTTATGGATGGCCGCCACCAGTCGCTCGTAGCAGATGTGCAGCAGGGCCATGCCGGGCGCCTCGTAGATGCCGCGCGACTTTGCCTCGATGATGCGGTTCTCGATCTGGTCGCTCATGCCGAGGCCGTGCCGGCCACCGATCTCGTTCGCGCGCAGCACGAGAGCCACGTCATCTGCGAAGCCTTCGCCGTTGATCGAAACCGGCCGGCCGGCCTCGAAACCCACTGTGACGTCTTCGGTCTCGATCGTCACGGCAGGATCCCAGAACCGCACCCCCATGATCGGATCCACGATCTCGATCGAGGCATCAAGGTACTCAAGCTTTTTCGCCTCGTGCGTCGCCCCCCAGATGTTCGCGTCGGTGGAGTACGCCTTCTCCGTGGAATCCCGGTACGGCAGCTTCCGCGCGACCAACCACTCCGACATCTCGGTGCGCCCGCCGAGTTCGCGCACGAACGCCTCGTCCAGCCACGGCTTGTAGATCTGTAGCTGCGGGTTCGCCAGCAGGCCGTAACGGTAGAACCGCTCGATGTCGTTGCCCTTGTACGTCGACCCGTCGCCCCAGATGTGCACGTCGTCGTCGAGCATGGCGCGCACCAGCAGCGTCCCGGTCACGGCCCGGCCGAGTGGCGTCGTATTGAAATACGAGACCCCAGCCGTGCGGATGTGGAACGCACCGCACGCCAGCGCCACCAGCCCCTCCGCCACCAGCGCAGCCTTGCAGTCGACCGCGCGGGCGATCTCGGCGCCGTAATCCTTGGCACGGCCCGGCACCGCCGGCAGGTTCGGCTCGTCATATTGGCCCAGATCCGCGGTGTAGGTGCACGGAATCGCCCCGTTCTCCCGCATCCACGCGACCGCGGTGGACGTGTCGAGGCCGCCGGAGAACGCAATGCCGACCTTCTCGCCGACGGGTAGGGAATTCAAGACCTTGGGCATGGGCACCAGACTATTGCCTGTGCCGATCCGGCCTCGACCGACCGGGTATGACGCTGTTCCGGGCCAGAGCGTGTCCGCTGCGCCGCACCCCCGCAGTCACGGCCCGAGCAGGGCTGCCGGGACTACGGCAATCCCGTCCGGCCGGCGGTACGCCGCGCCGCCGGTCGTGATCACCGCCGCGTCCGCGAGGTCCCCGCCCATCCGCTCCTTCAGCCACAGCAGGTGCCGCACATCGCGGTCGTCGGGGGCCGCACCGAGCTTCACCTCCAACGCGACTGCGGCTCCGTCGTCCCCGGTGACGATCAGGTCCACCTCGTGGTCGCCACGCTGCGTGCGCAGATGGGAAACGGTGGCGCGCAAGGCATCCGCGTACACCCGCACGGACAGCGTGACCAGACTCTCGAATAGGGCGCCGAGCAGCGTCCCGTCGCGCGGAATGGAGACCGATCCCGGGTCGGGCCGGCTGAGCAGCGACCGCGACGTGACGCCGAGCAGTCGTGCCGCGAGCGCCGGATCCGCCAAGTGGTGCTTCGGAGCCTGGCCGAGCGCGGTCAGCCAGTTGCGCGAGCCGGCCCAGGTCGGGAGCTCTTCGAGCAGCCACATGCGCTGCAGGATCTCGCGGTACGCGATGGTTGTTGCGCGGCTTGGTTTATCGGACAATCCTGGGGTCGCGGCATCTAGGATCACGTTGTACGCGGCCGTGGTCGACGTCGCTGCCGCATACGCGGCGAGCCAGGCGCGGAGCGTCTGCGGCCGCCGCACCGGCCGGCCCGCCTCGGCGAAGTCCCGATCGACGACCGTCGCCAGGTAGCCGTCCAAGATGTCCGGCCGAACATCGTCCGCGAGCGCACGGATCCCCGGGAAGCCGGACCGCGTGATCTCTTCGGTGTAATCCTGCAGACCGAGCACGCAGTCGCCGGCAATGTCCGCACTGCCGGCCAACATCGCTTCGAGCGAGACGGTCGGCGTCGCAATCTGCCGTTCGGTCAGGCTGAGCGGCCGCATGCGTACCGTCACGATTCGGCCGGCGCCGGAGTGCTGGGGCGCTTCGGCCGGGAAGTTCGATCCGGCCAGCAGATACGTCCCCGGGCCCGCACCCGCGTCCACGTCATGGCGCACCCTGTCCCAGACCGGCGGGTAGTGCTGCCACTCGTCGATCAACAGCGGCTTGTCGAGCCGATCGAGACGCTGTGGATCATCGCGCAGGAAGACTCGTTCCGCGTCGTCGTCCAGTGCAATGGTGGCGACGACCCGGCGGCGCGCGGTCACGGTCTTGCCGACGGCCTTCGGACCCTCGATGGCAACCGCGGGAAGGCCGGCCAGGAGCCGGTCGAGCTGCCGATCGACGACGCGCGGAAGATACGCCACGGGGCTACTATACCGATCCTGCAACAGTTACGATACGTATCCGTACCGATCTACGATACAAATCCGCAGCGCGTGTGGCAGCGGGCGTTGCGGGCCTAGGGCCTGTTACGAAAGTCGTCGGAGCCAGTGGTCGATGATGGCGATTCGGATG
>MKSW01000034.1 GCA_001897425.1 Actinobacteria bacterium 69-20
GAAGCGCGAACATCGTCATCACCGTCATATTCGATGGCATCCCGCGACACCGCACCGAAATCCCGCCGCGAGCACCAACCGAGCCCGCCGACCGCGCCCGGATGTTAGAGTGAAGTCCCGTGGAGCGGTCGCCGCAGGGCGCCGCGATGAGCACGGGAGTCGCCTTGGCCGGAGCCGGTTCAGACAGCCATCGCACCAAGCACATCTTCGTCACCGGGGGTGTCGCGTCCTCGCTGGGCAAGGGGCTGACGGCGTCCTCGCTCGGCCGACTGCTCACCTCCCGGGGCCTGCGCGTCACGATGCAGAAGCTCGACCCGTACCTCAATGTGGACCCGGGCACCATGAACCCGTTCGAGCACGGCGAGGTGTTCGTCACCGACGACGGGGCCGAGACCGACCTCGACATCGGCCACTACGAACGGTTTCTCGATCGCAACCTGACCAAGGACGCGAATGTGACCACGGGCCAGGTGTACTCGTCGGTGATCGCCCGCGAGCGGCGCGGTGAATACCTCGGCCACACCGTGCAGGTGATCCCGCACATCACGAACGAGATCAAGGACCGCATCTACGCGATGGAGGAGCCGGACGAGACCGGCAAGCGCCCGGACATCGTGATCACCGAAATCGGCGGCACGGTAGGCGATATCGAATCTCTGCCGTTCCTGGAGGCGGCGCGGCAGGTGCGGCACGACCTCGGCCGGGACAACGTGTTCTTTGCCCACGTATCGCTGATCCCGTACCTCGCCCCGTCCGGGGAACTGAAGACCAAACCGACGCAGCATTCCGTGGCCGCGCTGCGCAATATCGGCATCCAGCCGGACGCACTCGTGTGTCGCTCGGACCGGGACATCCCGCAGGGGCTCAAGAACAAGATTTCACTGATGTGCGACGTGGACACGGAGGCGGTGATCGCCTGCCCGGACGCGCCGTCGATCTACGACATCCCCAAGGTGCTGCATTCGGAGGGGCTGGACGCCTATGTGGTGCGGCGGCTCGGGGTGCGCTTCCACGACGTGGACTGGACGCAGTGGGACCGGCTGTTGGACCGTGTGCACCATCCCGACGAGACGGTCGAGATCGCTTTGGTGGGCAAGTATGTCGACCTGCCGGACGCGTACCTTTCGGTGACAGAGGCGCTGCGCGCGGGCGGGTTCGCGAACAGGTCGAAGGTGTGCATCCGGTGGGTGGCCTCGGACGAGTGCGTGACTCCCGCGGGGGCCGCCGCGGCGCTGGCCGACGTGCAGGGGGTGCTGATCCCGGGCGGGTTCGGCATCCGCGGCATCGAGGGGAAGATCGGTGCGATTACGCACGCGCGCACGCACGGGATCCCTTTGCTAGGGCTGTGTCTCGGCATGCAGTGCCTGGTGATCGAGACCGCGCGGAACCTGGCGGGCCTGGCCGGCTCGAACTCGACCGAGTTCGAGCCGGGTTGCGCGGAGCCGGTGATCTCGACCATGGCGGAGCAGTTGGACGTGGTCGCGGGTGAGCGCGATATGGGCGGCACAATGCGGCTCGGGGCGTACCCGGCGGTGCTCGCGAAGGGATCGCTGGTCGCGGAACTCTATGGTGCGACGAAGGTTTCGGAACGCCACCGGCATCGGTACGAGGTGAACAACGCCTACCGGGATCGGCTGGAGGCGGCGGGGGTGCGCATGTCGGGGACGTCTCCGGACGGCAGCCTCGTCGAGTTCGTGGAGCTCGATCGGTCGCTGCATCCGTTCGCGGTCGCCACGCAGGCGCACCCGGAACTGAAGTCGCGCCCGACGCGGCCGCATCCGCTGTTCGCCGGGTTCGTCGGCGCCGCGGTCGAGTACCTGCGCGGCGAGCGGCTGCCGATCGATGCCGCGGCGTCGGACGGCGCGGCTTTGCAGGGTTCCGTCGCGGTACCGGGCGCATCGCACAGCGCCGAGCAACGGGTATGACGCTGTTCGCGGCCGATCGGCCGGCGGACGGCCGTTTCACCGTGCTGGCGACCGAGAACCATTTCCAGGGGCGGATCTTCTCCGTTCGGGTGGACACCCTGCGGATGCCGGGCGGCGGGAGCGCGCGGCGCGAGATCGTCGACCACATGCGGGCTGTCGCGGTGGTGGCGCTCGACGACGTCGGGCGCGTGGTACTGGTCGAGCAATACCGGCACCCGCTCCGGCGACGGCTGTGGGAGATCCCCGCCGGACTGATGGACCTGGGCGGTGAGTCGCCGCTGGCCTGCGCGCAGCGGGAGCTTTGCGAGGAGGTCGGCCTGGCCGCCGAGAACTGGTCTGTGCTCGTCGATCTCGCTTCCTCGCCGGGCTACTCGACGGAGGCCGTCCGGGTGTATCTGGCGACCGGCCTCACCGCGGTCGAGCGGCCCGCCGCGGAGGACGAGGAAGCGGACATGCGCGTGGTGCGCGTGGCGCTGGGTGATGCCGTGGGCGCCGCGTTTGACGGCCGGATCGTCGATGCGTCCACGGTGGCCGGACTGCTCGCAGCGGGGTGGGCGGGGGATGCGGGGCGCGGCGGCGGTATGTCGTTGCGTCCGGGCGATGATCCCTGGACGGATTCGCCGGCGCTGGTGAACGAGGCCGCCGCGATCGGCGATGCGCCAGACTTGGGCGGGACCGTCGGCCTGGGCAGTGTTGTCGATTCGGGTGCCGCCGAGCCCGCCCCCGGGGGCGTAGCTGTCCGGGACACGCTAGGCGGCGGCGCCGTGAACAGCGTCATACCCGAAACCGCACCGGATCGCTGAACCGATGGCCGACGACGCGACCGTGGTCTCGCCGGAGCTGGTCGCCGCGCTGACCGGGTACGTCGACCATCTGGCGGTCGAACGCGGGCTGGCGCGTAATACGGTCCTGAGCTATCGGCGTGACCTGGCCGGATATGTGCGCTTCCTGGCCGCGGCCGGTGTGTCCGACGTGACCGCGATCGGTGAGCAGACCGTCGCCGCGTATGTGGCATCGCTGCGCGCCCCGAGGGACGGATCGGCCCCGCTGGCGTCCTCGTCGGTGGCGCGCGCGCTCGCGGCGGCGCGCGGCTGGCATCGGTACCTGCTCGCCGAGGGCATCACGGCGATCGATCCGAGCCGCGAGGTGCACCCGCCGAAGCAGGCCAAACGGCTGCCGAAGGCGCTCACGGTGGAGCAGGTGACCGCGCTGCTGGAGGCGGCTGGTGGCGGTCCGGACGGTGCTGGCGGTTCTGGCGGCTTGAGCGGTTCTGGCGGGCTCGCGGGCCTGCGCGGCCTTTTGGGCCTGCGGGACCGTGCCTTGCTGGAATTCCTGTATGCGACGGGGGCGCGGATCTCCGAGGCCGTGGGCCTGGACGTCGACGACGTGGATCGGTCGGCGGGCATCGTGCGGCTCTTCGGTAAGGGGTCGAAGGAGCGCATCGTCCCGGTCGGCTCGTTCGCGGTGGCCGCGGTCGATGCGTACCTGGTGCGCGGTCGGCCGGCGCTCGCGCGGCAGAGCCGTGCCGCCCGGGGCGTTCCGGCGCTGTTCCTGAACGCGCGCGGCGGGCGGCTGTCGCGGCAGAGCGCCTGGCAGGTGCTGCGCGACGCGGCTGAGCGGGCGGGGATCGTGGAGCACGTGTCGCCGCACACGCTGCGGCATTCGTTTGCCACGCATCTGCTGCAGGGCGGTGCGGATGTGCGCACGGTCCAGGAGCTGCTGGGGCATGCGTCGGTGACCACGACGCAGATCTACACGCTGGTGACGGTGGACGCGCTGCGCGAGGTCTACGCGGTGGCGCATCCGCGGGCGCGGTAGCGGGGACCAACGTGGAGGGCTGCGGTCCCGCCGCGCGGGTCGCGTTGGTCGGAGGGGCTCCGGCCGCATAGTCTTAGGCCGCATAGTTTGAGGTGCCGAGACCGTCGGGAGGACGGCGCCAGCGCGAGCACGGGAGTAGCGGGGCATGACTCAGCCGGATGACGCAGCGTGGATCGCCGCGACCGGCGCGCCCCGGCGCGAGTCGAACGCGGCAGCCGAGACGCGCACCGTAGAACCCCGACCCGCTGAACCCCGACCCGTTGACCAGGACGGCGAGGCCGTCGATCATGGCGGGCCAGCCGTCGAAGGCGCACAAGGGGCCGACAACGCGGGGGCCGGGACATCGTCATATCCGTCATACGCGGACGAGACCGCCCCCGAGATGGGCCCGACCGGCCGACCGCTGCGCCCCGTCGCGGAGCCTGAAGTGCTCAGCGCGCACGGACCGGCCCGCGTCATCGCGATGTGCAACCAGAAGGGCGGGGTCGGCAAGACCACCTCGACCATCAACCTGGGGGCCGCGCTCGCGGAGTACGGCCGGCGTGTGCTGCTCGTCGACCTCGATCCGCAGGGCGCCCTCTCGGCGGGTCTCGGCGTCCCCGCGCATGAACTCGACCGCACCATCTACAACCTGATGCTCGAACCGTCGACGGCCGTCACCGATGTGCTGGTGCCGACCCGGCTCGAGGGCGTCGACCTGCTGCCCGCGAACATCGACCTGTCGGCCGCCGAGGTGCAGCTGATCAACGAGGTCGGTCGCGAGCAGACACTCGCCCGGGCGCTGCGCCCGCTGCTGCCGCTCTACGACTACGTGCTGATCGACTGCCAGCCCTCGCTCGGCCTGCTCACCGTCAACGCGCTGGCCTGCTCGCACGAGGTGTTGATGCCGCTGGCCGCCGAGTTCTTCTCGCTGCGCGGCGTGGCCCTGCTGGTGGACACCGTCGACAAGGTGCAGTCGCGCATCAACCCCGACCTGAAGATCGGCGGCGTGCTGGTCACCATGTTCGACGGGCGCACCGTGCACGCGCGCGATGTGGTGGCAATGCTGGTGGAGCGGTTCGGCGAGCTGGTGTTCGACACCGTGATCTCGCGCACGGTCAAGTTCCCCGAAACCACCGTGGCGGGCGAACCCATTACCACCTACGCGCCGGCGTCGTCCGCGGCGGAGGCGTACCGGGCGCTCGCGCGCGAAGTGATCGCTCGGTGATGAATCGGCCCGCAGCTCGCGCGACAACCGAGACGGCGACGGCGGGGACCGCAGAGGGGACCCCGGTCCGGGGGATCACGCGGTGAACTCGGCAGTGCCGGCCGACGGGACCGACACGCGTCCGGAAAGCGCCGCCTCGATGTCGCCGGACGCCGCGGTTCCGGTGCGCGGCGAGCACGGAGATGACGATGTTCCGGGCAGCGCGCCGACGTCCACCGCGGGCTCGTTCCGGGTCCGGCTGGACAACTTCGACGGGCCGTTTGACCTACTGCTGCAACTGATCTCGAAGCAGCGCATGGACATCACCGAGGTCGCGCTGCATCGCGTGACGGACGACTTCATCGCGCACATCCGGGCGCTCGGCTCCGAATGGGATCTCGGCGAGGCGACCGAGTTCCTGGTGGTCGCGGCGACCCTGCTGGACCTCAAGACCGCGCGCCTGCTGCCCGGTGCCGACGTGGAGGACCCGGCCGATATCGCGCTGCTCGAATCCCGGGACCTGCTCTTCGCCCGGCTGCTGGCGTATCGGGCGTATCAGCAGGTGGCGGAGCTTTTCGCGGAATTGCAGTCGACCGCGCTGCGCCGCTACCCGCGCGCAGTCACGCTGGAGGAGCGGTACCTGAACCTGCTGCCGGAGGTCCAGATCGGGTTGGACGCCGCCGCATTCGCCGCGCTCGCCACCGAGGTCTTCGCACCGAAACCGCCGCCGCCGACGGTGTCGATGGCGCACGTACACTCCTCGCCGGAATCCGTCGCGGAGCACACGGCCGCCTTGGTGTCACGGCTGAGTTCCATTGGGGCGGCGACGTTCTCGGAGTTGGTTGCCGACTGCACGTCGGTGATGCAGGTGGTCGCGCGGTTCCTCGGCCTGCTCAACCTCTACCGCAGTGCGGCGGTCGCGTTCGATCAGGACGAGCCCATGGGTCCGCTCACCGTACGCTGGACCGGGGACGAAACCGGCGCACATGCCGACGGTGCCCTCGAGGTCGACGAGGAGTACGAGTGATCGGGAGGGGAGCGGTGACCGGCGGGGTGAGCCCGGATATCGGGTATGACGATCTTTCGGATGATGCCGTGTCCGATGCCGCCTTGGGCGATGCCTCCTTGGCCGATGGCGGTGCCGACGAAGGGCCGCTCAACGAGCCGGCACCCGCCCCGGTGGTCGCCGACGAGGATGTGCCGGCCGCGTTGGAGGCCGTGTTGCTGGTGGTCGATTCACCGGTGACGGACGAGGCGCTGGCGACGGCCGTCGGACGTTCCGCCGCCGAGGTGCGAGCCCACCTCCTGGCGATCGCGCAGCGGCTGACCGAGGCCCGGTCGGGGATCGACCTGCGCGAATTCGCGGGCGGATGGCGTTTCTACACCCGCGATGTGTTCGCACCGGTGGTGGAGCGGTTCGTCATGGACGGTACCCAGACGCGGTTGTCCCGCGCCGCCTTGGAGACGCTGGCCGTGGTGGCCTATCGGCAGCCGGTCACTCGGGCGCGGATCTCGGCGGTGCGCGGGGTGAACGTCGACGGGGTCGTCCGGACGCTCCTCGCCCGCGGGCTCATCGAGGAGGAGGGCACCGATTCGGATACCGGGGGCACCCTGTATCGGACGACCGAGATGTTCCTGGAGAGAATGGGTTTGGCGTCGCTGGAGGATTTGCCCGCGCTCGGCCCGCTGCTGCCGGATGTGGATGCGATCGACGATGAGTGAGGGTGGCGACATGGCCGGCGGCGGGGCTCGTGGACAGGCCGGCGACGGGGATCGCGACGGTGTTCCGGACGGGGCCCGGGCGACGGACGACGTCATCAACGTCATAGGCGATTCCACCGACTCCGCGGGCGAACCCGTTCGGTTGCAGAAGGTGCTGTCCGCGGCCGGTGTCGCCTCCCGACGCAAGGCCGAGGAGATGATCCGGGCCGGGCGGGTGCGCGTCGACGGGATCGTGGTCCGCGACATGGGCGTGCGGATCGACCCGGATCGCGCCGTGGTGCACGTCGACGGCGACCGGGTGGTGCTGCGTCATGACCTGGAATACCTGGCGCTCAACAAGATGCCGGGCGTGCTGTCCACCATGTCCGACGACGAGGGGCGCGCGACGATCGGCGACCTGCTCGCGGACTGGGGCATTACGACGCGCCTGTTCCATGTCGGGCGGCTGGACATCGACTCCGAGGGCCTGCTGCTGCTGACGAATGACGGTGAACTCGCGCATCGGCTGACGCACCCGTCGTTCGGCGTCGCGAAGACCTATATGGCGGAGATCCCGGGGCCGGTGCCGCGTGACCTGGGCCGGCGGCTGCTGCGCGGGGTCGAACTGGACGACGGGCTCGCCAAGGCCGATTCCTTCGATGTGGTAGACGTTCTCGGCGGGCGTGCGGTGGTGAAGGTGGTGCTGCACGAGGGCCGCAAGCGGCTGGTGCGCCGGATGCTCGAGGCGACGGGCCATCCCGTTTCGCGTCTGGTGCGCACGCAGATCGGGGAGGTGCAACTCGGGCACCAGCGCCCGGGCACGGTGCGGCGCCTGAACCCGGTCGAGATCTCGCGGCTGTATCGGGCGGTGGGGCTGTGACGGTGAGCGGAGCGGGGCGTCATGCGGCGCCGGAGGGCGGGGCGGTTGCTGGCACGGTTGCCGCCTCGGTGGCCCCTGCGAACAGCATCATCGCCATCGACGGACCGTCGGGGACGGGCAAGTCCACGGTGGCGAGGACGGTAGCGGAGCGCATCGGCGCCGGGTACCTCGACACCGGCGCGCTGTACCGGATCGTCACCCTGCATGTGTTGAAGGCCGGGATCGACCCGGGCGACTCCGACGCGGTCGCCGCGGCGCTTGACGGGCTGACCTTTGACGTTCCGACGGACCCGCACGCGCAGGTGCACCACCTGGCGGGCCTGGACGTGACCGGCCGCATCCGGGACGCGGACGTGACGGCGGCGGTCTCGGCCGTGTCTGCCATCCCCGCGGTGCGGGCATTCCTGCTCGATCGGCAGCGCGAGATCGCGCATTCCGGACAGATGGTGATCGAGGGGCGGGACATCGGCACGGTGATCGCGCCCGATGCGGCCGTGAAGGTCTTCCTCACGGCGGACGCGGCGGTGCGCGCCGGGCGACGGTATCGGCAGGACGCCGCGAGATCGGCGGGCGGGTCGGTGCGGGTCGATCCGGGGTCGGCCGGGTCTGATGCGCCTGGGTTTGATGCGGCCGTGGATCGGGTGGCCGTGGATCGCGTGGCCGAAGGGCTCGACCTGCGCGATGCGATCGATTCCAGCCGCGCGACCGCGCCGCTGGCGGCGGCAGACGATGCCGTCGTGATCGACTCCACGGATCTGACTGTGGCCGAGACCGTTGCGGCGGTGCTGGCGCTCGCCCGCGAGCGGGGATTGCCCGGTGTGCCGGGCGAGGTGGCTGCTGGTGACGCCGAACCGGCGCAACTAGATGCCTACGACACACGGGGGTCTCGCACGGCCGGTGGCGCGCACGCTGCCGGCAGCGCCCGTGCGGCGACCGCCCCGGTGTCCCCGCCCGTGTCCCTGCCGGTGAAGTGGTTCCGGCTCGGCGGGCTCGGCGATCCGGTGCCAGTCGGGCGGCGCCCGCGTGACGTCGACCGCGGGCGGCGGATCGGAATCGCGTTGTCCCACATCATGTATCGCATGCGGATCCGTGGCGAGGAGCGTATTCCGGTCTCCGGTCCGCTGGTGGTCGTCGCGAATCACACGACCTTCGCGGATGGCCCGATCCTGTTCGGCCGGCTGCCACGGCGGATCTCGTTCCTGATCAAGGCCGAGGTGCTCGTCGGGCCGCTCGGCTGGCTGCTGCGCACGGTCGGCCAGTATTCGATCGACCGGGCCGCGCCGCAACGAGAAGTGCTGCTCGCCGCGCTGAACCACCTGAAGGCCGGCGGGGTGATCGGGATCTTCCCGGAGGGCCAGCGCACCGACGGTTCGGTCTCCGAGGTGTTCCACGGCGCCGGCTGGCTCGCGGCGCGGGCGGGCGCGACCGTGGTTCCGGTCGCCCTGCGGGGGACTGCCCGTCCGGCGGGTCGGCGGATCAAACGCTTCCGGCCGAAGGTGTACACGCTCGTGGGTGAGCCGTTCGATATTCCGCCGGGCGCCGGACGAACGGCGATCAACGCGGCGACATCGACTATCCAGCAGCACTTGTCGGGCCTGGTGGCCGACCTCGATCGTGGACTGGCCCGGGTCGCCGACGATCGCACCCGGTTCGGGCATCGATGGAGGCGACCATGAGCGATGACGACGTCAGGCCGGAGTCGGACGAAACCTGGTCTGCCACCTGGGATGCGGACGGAACGTGGAGCGACGAGGCGGAGCTCGCCGGCTGGGAGGAATCCGGCGGCGATTCCGAAGGCGGATCCACCGATGGGGAATCGGCAGGTGTGACGTCGCCGACGGTCGCCGTGGTCGGTCGGCCGAACGTCGGCAAGTCGACGTTGGTCAACCGAATTATCGGCCGGCGCGAGGCGGTGGTGCAGGACATCCCCGGGGTGACGCGCGACCGCGTGTCGTACGACGGGCTGTGGAATGGACGGACGTTCACCGTCGTCGACACCGGGGGGTGGGAGCCGGACGCGCGCGGCATGGCGTCATCCGTTGCGGCACAGGCGGAACGGGCGATGGAGGCGGCCGACGTGGTCGTCATGGTGGTGGATGCGTCGGTGGGAGCGACCACCACGGACGAGACGATGGCGGGCGTGTTGCGGCGCTCGAAGGTGCCGGTGGTGCTGGTCGCGAACAAGGTGGACGACGAGCGCGGCTTCGCCGACGCGGCCGCGCTGTGGTCGCTGGGACTCGGTGAGCCGCACCCGGTGTCGGCGTTGCACGGGCGTGGATCGGGGGACCTGCTCGACGCGATCATCGCCGCTGTCCCCGATGCCCCGCGGGAGCGGTTCGGGGTGTCGCGCGGCCCGCGGCGGGTGGCGCTGCTCGGTAAACCGAACGTCGGGAAATCCTCGCTGCTCAACAAGCTCACCGGTGAGTCCCGGTCGGTGGTGCACCACGAGGCCGGCACCACCGTCGACCCGGTCGACTCACTGGTGGAGTTGGACGGCGAGGTGTGGCGGTTCGTGGACACCGCCGGGTTGCGCCGCAAGGTATCGACCGCATCGGGCACCGAGTACTACGCGTCACTGCGGACCCACAATGCCTTGGAGGCGGCTGAAGTCGCCGTCGTGCTGATCGATACGGCCGAGCCGATGGCTGAACAGGATCAGCGGGTGATCTCCATGGTGATCGAATCCGGTCGCGCGCTGGTGATCGCCATGAACAAGGCGGATTTGGTGGACGCGGACCGCCGGCACGAGTCGGATCGGGAACTGGATCGGGACCTGGCGCGGGTCACCTGGGCGCAGCGGATCAACATCTCCGCCACGTCCGGCCGAGGCGTGCATCGGCTCGCAGCGGCGCTGCGCACCGCGCTCGCCTCCTGGGACAAGCGGATTCCGACCGGGCGGCTGAACACCTGGCTGAAGGACCTGATTGCCGCGACCCCGCCGCCGGTTCGCGGCGGGCGGCAGCCGAAGGTGTTGTTCGCGACGCAGGCGTCGATCCGCCCGCCGACCTTCGTGCTGTTCACCACGGGCTTCTTGGAGGCCGGCTACCGGCGCTTCATCGAACGTCGGCTGCGCGAGGACTTCGACTTCACCGGCTCACCGGTGCGGATCAACGTGCGCATCCGCGAGAAGCGTGCCGGCAAGAGGTAAGTCGCGGCCACTCGGGCGGTTCGCGTCGCGCTACTCGATCAGCCGAAGGTCGAGAGCCCGGAACTGCGTGAAGGCCCGGTCGATGGTGACGAACGTGGCGCCGGCGGTGATGGCGAACGCGGCGAGATAGGTGTCGGTCCACATTTTTGGCGATGCTGTCGCGCGGGATGAGAGTTGACACCACACGCTTTCCAGGGAATCTGGTTCGGCAAGTAGTGGCCCCACTCGATCGTCCGCGGCAAATTGGCGATAGGCGTCCCATGCACCGTCGTTGTCGAGTGGCGCGCTGCCATAGCGACTCCGTATTGCGCTGTTCGTCGAAAGGCGAAGGAACCCTTGCTGCGTCGTCCGGCAGAAGCGAATCGACGTTCTGGTGGCAATCGAGTCGAGCCAGTCAACACAGGCGGCATAATGGGTATGTCCGGGCATCGCGAGGGCGACCCAAACGTTGATGTCAGGAAGAAACACCACTTGCCCGCAAGAATCGCTCGACGTCTTCGTCTTCCAGAATCTGCGCGATTCGCTCAGGGGTGAGTTCTTCACCGGGTGCCGCCGGATGGCCGCCGCGGATCAGGGGCAGCTTCACCCGATGCCGGATCCGATCCGGTTCCGACCGCTGCTCGGGCAGCAGGCCCCGACGCAGCGCTTCCGTCGCCACGTCCTTGATCCGGCGATGCTCCTGCACGGCCTTGAGCTTCATCTCCTGGACCAGGTCGGCCGGAAGCTCCAGGGTGGTCTTGACGGTCTTCAATGGTGTGGGCATGTCCCCAGGTTACCAGGAACCCAGGAAACCTGGTCGGCCGTCTGTGAACACCGCGGGTCTGGCTACATGGCCCCCATGAGCGCGCGGGCGGCGGAGATGATGTCGTCTTCGGAGACGAGCACGAGGTTGGCCGCCGGACCCAGGGGTACGAACGAGTCCGCGCTCGCGACGCGAGAGATGCTGCCGTGGAAGCCGTTCTCCACCAGCGCGGTAACGATCCCTTCGCCGACGCCGCCGGTGTGTCGGGTCTCGTCCACTACGAGGACGCGCCCGGTGGCCTGGGCTTCGCGCAGCATGTCGTCGACCGGCAGGGGTGCGAGCCATCGCAGATCGACTATGCGGCAGCGAATTTCGTCATATTCGGTGGACCGCGCGAGGCGACGGGCGGCACGCAGGGCGAGCGGCACCCCGTTGCCGAAGGTGAGGATCGTGAGGTCTCCGCCGCTGACACCATCGCCGTAGGTACGCGCCGAACCGATCGGAACATGCTCGGCAGGAGCGGGATACGGTGTGAGCCAAGCGTTGTCGCCCGCCTCGTAGAGGTCTTTGGTGTGGTAGAGCGCGATCGGCTCCAGGAATGCACACACGCTGCCGTCGGCCGCGGCCGCGGCGAGGCACGTGCGCAGCATGGCAGCCGCGTCGTCACCGCGCGACGGGGACGCGATGACGACGCCCGGGATGTCCCGCAGCACGGCGATGGAGTTGTCGTTGTGGAAGTGCCCGCCGAAGCCCTTCTGGTAGCCGTAGCCGGCGATGCGCACGACCATCGGGTTGCGGTACTGGCCGCGCGAAAAGAATTGCAGCGTCGCGGCTTCCCCGCGGAGTTGGTCCTCGGCATTGTGCAGGTAGGCGAGGTATTGGATCTCGGGCACCGGCAGGAAGCCGGTGACGGCGGTGCCCAACGCGAGGCCGAGGATGGTCTGCTCGTCGAGCAGCGTGTCGAACACCTTGCCGCGGCCGACGGTTTGCTGCAGTCCCCGGGTGACGCCGTACACGCCGCCCTTCCGGCCGACATCCTCGCCGAACAGCAGCATCTCGGGCCGTCGGGCGAGCTCGTCGCGCAGCGCCTGGTTGATCGACTGCGCGACGGTGAGCGGTGCGCCGACAGCGGCGGACGGCTCCGCGGCCGTCACTTGCGTTGCCACGGCGTGGGTATCGCGCGGCGCGAGCGGCCCGGCGACCTCGGCCCGGGTGAGCAGCGGCGTGGACGTGAGCGCCTTCTCGGCGGCCTCCGCGACCTGGGCTCCGATTTCGGCGAACTCGTCCGCGAGTTCCCGCGCGGTCGTAAGCCCCAGGCCCACGATCGTGCGCGCGGTGCCGAGCAGCGGGTCGCGCTCCTGATCCGCCGCGATCTCCTGAGGCGTGCGGTACGCCGCCTCCACGTCCGAGCCGGCGTGCCCGTAGAGGCGCACCGTCGCGATGTGCAGGAAGGCGGGAGAACGCTTGCGGCGCACGTAGTCTGCGGCCGCCGTCGCGGCATTAAGGACGGCGATCGGGTCCGTGCCGTCGGCCGAGAAGTACTCGAGCCCGGGCCGGGTGCTGTATGTCCGCGCGATCCAGCCGGACGGTGTGTGCACGCTGATGCCCAGCCCGTTGTCCTCGCACACCAGAAGTAGCGGCATGGGCAGCCCCGAATACCGGCACCATAGCGCCGCGTTGATCGCCCCGACGGCGGTCGAATGGTTTGCCGAGGCGTCACCGAAGCTCGCCACCGCGATCGCGTCCGCCGGCCATGCCGATGCCACGCCGAGCTTCTTGGCGCGCTCGATAGCGAACGCCACACCCACCGCCCGGGGGAGATGCGAGGCGATGGTGGACGTCTGCGGGATCACGGCGATCTCATGCCGGCCGAAGACCTTGTGCCGCCCGCCGGCGATGGGCTCGGCCGAATCCGCCGCCACGCCGGCCAACACATCGGCGATCGGGTCGATGCCGGCTCCGCCGGAGTCAGACTGCTGCCAGGCGCGCCGCACATAGAACCCGCCGGAACGATAGTGCAGCAGGGCCGGGTCGGTCGGGCGCAGCGTCGCCGCGACCGCCGCGTTCGACTCGTGCCCGGCCGAACCGATCGTGTAGTAGCCGCGCCCAGCCGCCTGCATCCGTCGCGCCGCCAGATCCAACTGTCGCGACGTTGCCTGCGCCCGGAAGAGGGTCCGCAGCTCCGTGGCGAGGTTGGCGCTCGGCGTGGCGTTCGCGCTCAGGGTGGCGCGAGAAGAGATGGCACCACCCTCCGCGCGCAGACCGGAGAGGGACGCCCCCAGGGCGGCGGCGATCTCATCGGGAGTGGACATGGGCTCTCCGGCTCTCCTGCAGCGGAACTATCGCCTCGTGTGTACCACGCGGCGATATGGCGCCACCTGGCACACACGAGGCGGGCGGGGAATTACAGCCGGAAGTCCATATCGGGCGTCATCTCGACGATGTCCATCTGCGCCTTCTGCAGCTTGCCCGAGTAGTCCCAGTTCATCGCCTGCCAGCGGGTGAACTGGTCCAACACCCACATGCCGGACTGGCGAGACCCGTTGCCGGACTTGCCGTTCCCGCCGAACGGCAGGTGTGCCTCGGCGCCGGACGTGGAGTTATTCACCGATACCATGCCGGCCGAGATCCCGCGCCGGAAGGTGAAGACGGACTTCGGGTCGTTCGTGTAGATGGACGACGACAGGCCGTACCCTGGCTTGTTCCCGAGCCGGATCGCCTCGTCCAGGTCCCGGTAGGTCGTCACGCCGACGATCGGGCCGAACGTCTCGTTCATGAAGATTTCGTCGTCGGGACGCACCCCGTCGACGATCACCGGGTGATAGAACAGACCGGCCTCTGGATCCCCGACGAAGCCCTCGCGTGGGTTCGAGGCGGAGATCCGGCCGGTGCCCGTCGAGCCGTACACCTTGTGGTGCGGCGCGATCCAGCCGAGATACTTCTCGTAGGTGTCGGCGAACTTCGGCGCCAGCATCGGCCCGTAGAGCACGTCCTTCGTCGGGTCGCCCACCACGGCGGCACGGGTTGCGGCGTCGAACCGGCGCAGGAAGTCGTCATGGACGGACTCGTGGACGATCACCGTGCCGAGCGACGTGCAGCGCTGCCCGCCGGTACCGAATCCGGCGAACAGGGCGCCCTCCACGGCGAGGTCCAGGTCAGCGTCCGGGCACACCACCATCGGGTTCTTGCCGCCGAGTTCCAGGCATGCGGACTGCACGTACCGACCGGTGAGCTCGCCGATCTTGGCGCCGACCACCGAGGAACCGGTGAAGCCGCTCTTGTCGAGAGTCCCTTCGGCCAAAGCCATCTCGAGGCCGGCAAAGGTCGCCGCGCCGTCCGCGTGCACGATATTGAGCACCCCGTCTGGCAGCCCGCCGCCGCGCACGAAGATCTCGTAGAACGCCTGCGCCGCCTTCGCGCTGTACTCCGCCGGCTTCCACACCACGCTGTTTCCGGTGAGCAGCGCCGGGACGATGTACCAGGACGGCACCGCCACCGGGAAGTTGCCCGCGGTGATCACGGCCACGGTGCCCACCGGATTGCGGAACGTGAACAGGTTCTTGTCCGGCACCTCGCTCGGCACCGTCTGCCCGTACAGGCGCCGGCCCTCGCCGAGGAAGAAGTCGCAGGTGTCGATGATCTCGCGCACCTCGCCGAGCGCCTCCGCGTACGGCTTGCCGATCTCCTCGGTCACGATGCGGGCGAGCCGGTCGGCGTTCGCCTCGACCAGTCGGCCGATGGTGGCGATGGCCCGGCCGCGGATCGGCGCCGGCACATCGGCCCACTTCCGCTGGGCGTCGGTCGCCGCCCGGCAGGCCCGCGCGAAGGTCTCGGCGGAGGCGAGCGTCACCTCGGCCACCACTTGGTCGAGGTGAGAAGGGTTGGCGGACTTCAATACCCGATCGTCCGGGTCTGGTTCGACGACCTGCCCTCCGACGATCGAGCGAACGGATACCGGCTGTGCGGCCATGGTTGGTCCTACTTCCCTTCCACCGCGGTGAGCACTCGATCGAGCGCATCCACCGCCTGGCTCAGATCCTCGGCAGTGACGGCCAGTGACGGACGGACCCGGATCGAGCGGTCGCCGGAGCCGAGGACGATGACATGTTCATCGTCATACATCTTTTTCACGACGTCGCCGCGGAGGGCCGGCGTCACCACATCGAACGCGCACATCAGGCCGCGGCCACGCACGTTCGACACCGTGTCGGAGTGCGTCTCGCCCACCCGGCGCAGGTCCTTGAGCAGCGTCTCGCCGAGGTCCGCCGCCCGCCCCACCAACTGGCCTTGCTCGATGATCTCCAGCAGCCGACGCGCCCGCACCATGTCGGTGAGCCCGCCGCCCCAGGTCGAGTTGATGCGTGAGGAAACGCGAAACACGTTGTCCGGCACCAGGTCCACACGCCGGCCGGCCATGATGCCGCCCAGCTGCACCTTCTTCGCGAACGCGACCACGTCCGGTTCGAGGCCGAGCTGCTGGTAGGCCCAGTTCGTGCCGGTCAGGCCGACACCGGTCTGCACCTCGTCGAGGATGAACAGCGCGTCGAACTCGTGGCACATCGCCTGTATCGCCTGCAAAAACTCCGGGCGCATGTGATTGTCGCCGCCCTCGCCCTGGATCGGCTCGCAGATGAACGCCGCGATGTCGTGCGGGTTCGCCTCGAACGCCGCCCGCGCCTGCGCGAGCGCGTGCCGCTCAGCCGCCTCGACCTCCGCCAGGTGCTCGGACAGCGGGAAGATGATCGCCGGTACGTCGATGCGCGGCCAGTCGAACTTCGGGTACCGGACGACCTTCACCGGGTCGGTGTTGGTGAGCGACATGGTGTAGCCGGTGCGCCCGTGGAACGCCTTGGTCAGGTGCATGATCTTCGTGCCGAGCTCGGGGGAGCGGCCCGCGGCCTCGTTGCGCCGCGACTTCCAGTCGAACGCCACCTTCAGCGCGTTCTCCACGGCGAGCCCGCCGCCCTCGATGAAGAACAGGTGCGGCAGCTCCGGATCGCCGAGCACCCGCGCGAACGTGTCGACGAACTCGGCGTAGTGCGTGGTGTACGCGTCGGAGTTGGCCGGTTTGTTCGCCGCCACCTCGGCCAGCAGGTCCATGAACTCCGGGTCGTCGACGATGCCCGGCGGGTTCATGCCGAGCGGCGACGACGCGAAGAACGTGTACATGTCCAGGTACGACTCGCCCGTCGCCGCGTCGACGATCTGTGACCCGCGACTCGCCTTCGTGTCCACCACCATCGGGAATCCGTCGGCGAGGATGTGCCGCCCCAGCACCTCGTGCACGTCTCCGGGCGCTATCCGCTGGACAGCAAATTCTTTCATGAAGGTTGATGTGTTCCGCATAATCTTGAGTGTAACTGGGATCACGCAGGAAATCATGACCGAGGGGAGGAGTGACGGGTTCGCATGCGCCGCGCCCCGTTCCGGCTGTCAGCCACCGAGTATGACGCTGTTCGCGCCGCGGCTCCGCCGGCGGCGGCATCGTCTCTGTTGCCCCGCCCCACCACGCGAGAGGCTCACCCGATAGGGCCGTGTCCGATGTGCCGCAGCAGGTGCGGCGTTTCGCGGGCTTCGGGTGCGCGAACGACCCCGGGCGGTGTCGGGGCAGCGCGCCGTCATCTCCGTAGGGCCGCGACGATGATCGGAAACCACCGCGCGCACGACCTGCATATCGCCCACGATAGGCGGTCGTCGTGCATGGTCGAGGCGATCACGACCGGGTTCCGCCAGTGCCTCGTCCTGGCACGGCTTTTCGCTCGATGGATCGCCGGTCGCCCGTCCGGGCGTCGCCTACAATCGGCCGATGCGCGTCCGCCGCCTTGCGATGATCATCGCCGCCGCCCTTGTGGTGCCGGCTGCGTGCACCGGCGGGGGAGCGGGGACGGTGAAAGGCGCGGCGCCCGCCGCCGGACCGGCCAGCGGGTCCGCGTCGACGGGTATGACGGCGTCCACGGCCGGGCCCGGTTCCACCAGTGTCGGCGCGGAGGGGACTGCCGCGAGCACGGGACCCGATCCCTGGCAGGCGCCCACGTCCGCGTTGGTGCTCACGCCGACATCTGCTGCGGGGCAGTCGATTTCGACGTCGTTGAGCATGACGTCACCGGCGCCCACGGCGACACCCGCATCGACCGTGACGCAGACTGCGACGCGGCCTGCGCAAACCGCGGCGGCCTCGTCGACCACACGCGGCTCGACCGCCACGCCTGCTCCCACCGCCCCACCGACGACGTCCGCGAAACCGCCCGCGCCGGTTGCCAGCGGCGCGGATGTCCTCTCGGGCACCAAGTGTCAGATCTTCCCGAACGACAACGCCTGGCACTCGGACATTTCGAAGCTTCCGCTCGCCAAACAGGGTGCCGCATGGCTCGCGTCGATGGGCGCCGCGAGCCGCACACTGCACCCTGATTTCGGCCCCTCCTACGGCGAGGCGCCGGTTCCCTACGGCATTCCCATTACGATCGCACCCGCCGGGACGAAACGGGTTCCGGTGCGCTTCGACTATGACGCGGAGTCGGACCGGATCGCGTACCCGCTCACGGCGGCGACCCTGATCGAGGGCGGCTCGAACTCGGACGGAGACCGGCATGCGATCGTCGTCACCGCCGATACCTGTGAACTGTTCGAGACCTACGACTCCCGGCAGACGGCGACGGGATGGACCGCCGGCTCCGGCGCGCACTGGTCGCTCGCGAGCGATGTGCTGCGGCCCGCTGGGTGGACCTCTGCGGATGCCGCCGGACTGCCGATCCTCCCGGGCCTGCTGCGCTGGTCCGAGGTCAAGGCAGGCGCCGTGCACCACGCGATCCGGTTCACCACATCCCGGACGGCGGCCGCCTACGTGTGGCCCGCGCGCCACCAGGCCGGCAGCGGATCCGTCGCGTCCTACCCGCCGATGGGGGCGCGATTCCGGCTCAAGGCGAGTTTCGCCCTGCCGGGGTTCAGCAGCAGCGCGCAGGTGATCTTGCGCGCCATGCAGACCTACGGCTTGATCCTGGCGGACAACGGCTCGCCGTGGTTCTTCCAGGGCGACGCCGATCCGGGATGGCCGCCGTCGCTGATCGCCGAACTCAAGAAGATCCCCGCCAACGCCTTCGAGGCCGTGGACACGTCGTCACTCATGATGTCCGCCGACTCGGGGCGATCGCGGTAGACGCACGCGGGCGCCACGGCCCACAACGCAACAGCGCTCGAAGCAGACCGTGCTCGGGCGTTCCTTCGCACAGGTGGGAGAGTATTTTCGTTGATGGATCCGGTGTGCAGCCGGACTGTCGGCCGGGGTGTTCGTCATGCGCGTAGAGGTGGGTGAGGCGGCCCGAGCGTATGTCGCCGATCATGGCGGCACGGTGTGGGTCTGGGTGAATGTTCCTCGGGTGCGGCGTTGCTGTACGCAGGGCTATATGCACGCTGCTGTGGCGCGGCCGGTAGTGCTCTCCGATTTTCGCGAGATTCCCGCTGATGGCCTCATGGTGAAAGTGCGGGGGATGATCGGGCACGCGCCGGAGGTGCTTCGCATCGATCTCGCCGGTCGTCGAGCCGACAGGCTGGAAGCGTACTGGGACGGGTGTCGATTGGCAGCGTGACCTGGCTTGGCGTAGCAGCTCCGGATGCGGGTCGGTTTCGGCTCACCGTGGCTGGAAACCGATCACCACGGTCCCGCCGGAATCAACGGCGGTTGTCCAATCGGCGGGGAGCGTCAGGGAACGATTGGGCGTCAGGCGCCGAACGCGGTGCCGGTACAACGTGTGGCCTTGTTGGGTGACGGTGATGGTGCCGGCTCCGGCTTGCTTCTCGGCGCGGAGGACGAAACGGTCGCACGCTGGCAGCCGGCTCGGAACAAGCCGCTGCGGGCTGATCCAGAGGAGCGGCGACGACACCTGGAGTAGGGTGCTTTGCTGCCATTCGCGGGCTGAAGAGCTACTTCCGTCGAGCCAAGCGGTGATCGAGTGCCCGATATGTGCGCCGGTCAGCGCGGCGATGTCGGCGGGTTCGGCCGGGTGGCAGACGTTTCCCGCCGCGTACACGCCGGGGCGACTGGTAGAACCCGCGGTGTCGGTGATCGGGCCTTTCGTCGCCGCATCCATGGCCAGGTTCGCGGAGCGGGCGAGTTCGTAGTCGGGTATCCAGTCGCCGGTGAACACGATCGTGTCGCAGGCGAGGCGGGTGCTGATCCCGGTGGCGCTCGTGATGCTCAGGCCGGTGACCCGCTTGCTGCCTTCGATGGCGGTGATGTCGCACCCGTAGAGGACGGGGATCGCGTGTATTCCGGCGGTGCCCGCGCGCAGAAGCTGAAAGGTTTGCAGGATCGGTGACGGCGTGATGACGGCCGCGACCTCGGTTCCGGATCCGAGGAGGGTGTGCACGGCGGAGAACGCGATGTGTTCTGCGCCGACGACGACTGCCCGGCGGCCCACAGGGTGGCCGGCCAGGTGAACGAGTTGCTGGAGCGCGCCGGTCGTATAGATACCAGCAGGTCGGGAGCCCGGAATGAGCCGTGCACTTGGCGGTCGTTCGCGGCATCCGGTTGCCAGCAGCACGGCGTCGGCATTGATCAGAGAGCGCCCGATGCGGCTCGTGGTGTGCATGCTCGTAGACCCGGCCCAGTCCGTAGCTGTCGTGCCGGTCCGGATCTCGACGCCGTCGGCCAAGGTGCGGCGCACGATCTCTTTGGCGTAGGTGGGTCCGCTGTATGTGCGGTGCAGATCTCGCAGCCCGAAGCCCGTGTGGGCGCAGTGCCGGGGCACGCCGCCGGCTTCGTCTTCCCGGTCGATGACGATGACGTGGTGGCCGGCCGCGGCCACGGCGCGGGCTGCGGCAAGTCCGGCAGGCCCAGCGCCGACGACGAGCAGGTTCGTGTTTTCGGCGGCGGTCATTGTTGCTCGTCCTCCGCGAACAGGTGGGTGAGGGTCTGTCCCGTGGCGTCGGCGAACAGTCGGCTGACGTTGGCGGTGCAATAGAAGCCTTGGCAGCGTCCCATCATCGCTCGGGTACGGCGGCGCAATCCGTTGAGGTCGCGGGCGGGTATGGGAGCCCGTGTGGCGGCGATGATCTCGGCCTCGGTGACGCGTTCGCAGTGGCAGACGATATGACCGCAGGTCGCGTCGGCGGCGATTGCCGCCTCGTCCTGGTAGGGGCGTGTGAAGGCCTCACCGATCATCGGCATGTGGGGCGTTTGCGTTTCCTCCTTGTCGCGCAGCTGCTGCCCGGCGTCTCCAAGAAGGTCCAATACATAGTCGGCGATGCCGAGGCTCGAAGACAGGCCGGTGGACCGGATACCGCCGACGCAGATGTAGTGCTCGTCGGGCCACGAATGAATCTGGTAGTCGGATTCGCCGGTGGCCGCGCGAAGCCCGGCATAGGTCGCGGTGACCTGCTCGGCGGCAAGGTCGGGCAGGATGGGTCGGCCCTTGTCGAGGAGCCCCGCGAGTCCTTCGGCAGTGGTTTCTGTAGCGGTCTTGTCGGTCAGGTCTTCGGCGGTCGGGCCGAGCAGCACGTTGCCGAACACGGTGGGCGCGATCAGCACTCCCTTGGTCTTGGCGGAGGGCACGGGAAGAAGCACCCGGGACAGCAGGGGGCGGGCCACCTTGTCGAAGACGATCAGTTGTCCGCGGCGCGGTGTGACGGTGAAGCTGTCGTGGCCGAGCATGCGGTCGATAACGTCGGAGTACAGGCCGGCGGCGTTGATGACCCACCGTGCGGTCACGGAATTGCGAGTCGTTTCGATGATGTGCGAGCCGCGGTCGTCCGGAGCGATGGCGGTGACCTGGTGGTTGAACCGGAAGTCGGTGCCGTTGAGTTGCGCGTCGTACGCGAGCGCCAGTGGCATCGTGAACGGGCAGATGATGCCTTCGCCGGGGACGAGCAGGCCGCCGGTCGCACCGGGGCCGAGGTGCGGTTCGAGTTCGTATACCTGCTGCGCGCTGACGCGTGTCACATCGTCGCACCCGTTGGCGTGGGCGTTTGTCTCTAGTTCGGGTAGTCGCTCGGCTTGATGCGAGTCCCAGGCCACGAGCAGCGCGCCGGTATTTTCGATCGGCACGCCCGTCCGGGCGGCGAACTCGGTGACGAGCGGGTAGGAACGACGCAGCAGGGCCGCTTCGAGGCTGCCCGGTTTGGCGTCGAACCCGGTGTGTCGAATGGCCGTATTGGCTTTGCTCGTTCCGGTCCCGACGTCGGGACCAGCGTCGAGCACGACTACGTCGACGCATTTATGCGACAGCGCCTGGGCGATGGCGGCACCGACCACGCCTGCGCCGATGATTGCCACGTCGTAGACGGGCGGTTCACTCATGGCTCGCCGATTCTATGGTGAGATCCACGGCCGACCGCCAGCGGGCGACGCGTTCGGCGGCCTCCTCAGAGCTGCATTGCGGCTCGTACACGGTCTTGCGCTCCGCGGCCCCAGCGATCGCGTCGGCGGCGTTGTCGGCCCAGCCGAGGCCGAGGCGGGCGAACGCCGCAGCGCCGAGCGCCGTAGCGTCCGGTGTCGCGTAGACCTCGACCGGTCGTTGCAGCAGGTCCGCTTGACGTTGCATCAGCGCGACGGATCGGGTCAGCCCGCCGTCGACGCGCAGGGCGGAAAGCGGGCTGGCCAGGTCTACGTCGACTGCGTGACAGAGCACGGCCACGGCGGCGGCAAGACCTTCCAGGACGGCACCCACAATCTGGCTACGGTCCGTCGATAGGCCCAACCCGAGGAGCGCGCCGCGCGCGCCCGGCGCCCAGAACGGGGCGGCAAGACCGGCGAGGGCGGGGATGAAGACCTCCCGTCCTGGGGTGGCGTCAGCGGCGTACCTGTCCAGGTCTTTCGGCCCGGCGATGACGCCGATCGCCTCGAGCCAGTCGACAACGGACCCGACGGTGTAGACCTGACCGTCGAGGCAGTAGGCGGTCGAAGCGGTCGTCTTCCACGCGGGACAGGCGACAAGGCCGGCGGTTGATCGCACCGGTCTGGCGCCGGTGTTCGCGAGCAGGAACGCGCCGGTTCCGTAGGTGCATTTCGCTTCGCCGGCCCGGTGGCATGCCTCGGCGAACAGGGCGCCCTGCTGGTCGACGACGGTGCCGGCGACGGGTATGTCCCTGCCGAATGCACGGGTGGTGCCGACGTGTTCGTCGCAGGCGACCACGCGAGGCAAGAGGCCGACATCGAGACCGAACAGATCTGTGAGCTGCGGTGACCATTCGAGGGTGTCCAGATCGAGCAGCGCGGCACGGCCGGCCGTCGCCACGTCGGTGACGAACTCGCCGGTCAGCCGGTGCAACAACCAGGTGTCGCTGGTGGTGACGACACCGTCTGCGTGGCCGTTCTCCCTGAGCCATGTCATTTTCGGCGCGGAGAAGTACGGGTCCAGCTGCAGACCGCTGATGTCAGTGACCAGGTCTGCGCTTTCCCGCAGTCTCGTACACACCCCTTCCGCGCGCCGATCCTGCCAGACCAGCGCTGGCGACAGGGACTGTCCGGTGTTCCGGTCCCATGCCAGGACCGTCTCGCCCTGATTGGCCAGAGCAATGCCGTCGACGGGCCGGGGAGCCTTGGCGACTGCGGCCCGGCCCGCATCCAGCACTGACCGCCAGAGGTCTTCCGGATCGACCTCGACGTGGCCGTCTGCGCCGTATTGCGGGTGGACCGGTGCACCTGCTTCGGCCAGTATCGTCATCGTCTCGTCGACGACGATCGCCTTGGTGCTGCTGGTGCCCTGGTCGATAGCGAGCACGCAGCCTGCGGTCACTGCTGGTTCCCGGGCGCCGCGCCGGTCGCCTCGTCGACGGCGTGTTCGAGGTTCGTATCCGCAGTCGGCATAGCCAACGAGCGGCGGCGGATCAGCATCCAGGCCAGGTAGACGAGGCCGATCGCGACCATGACGACGAGATACAGCCATGGCTGATGGAACGAATCGTCACGGAAGATCGACAGTTCGAACAGCAACCACACGAGCGCCAGAATGATGACCGGCCATTCCCACCGGCCCAACGAGAAACCGCGTTCCGCGGGCAGACGGTGGCGGGTGGAGATGTACAAGATGACGGTGGCCAGGTACAGCAGGCATGGCATCAACGTGGCGGCGCTGAACAGTTGGAACAGTGCGTTGGAAGTGTTCGCGAAAGCGGCGAGAACGACCTCGATGACGATCCCGCAGGTGACGACGGCGGCGAGGGGCGTTCTTGAGCGCCGGTTGACCCGGCGTAGGACGCTGTAGCCCGGGAATCGAGCGTCGCGACTCATCGCCCACACCTGGCGGGTCGTGGATACGAAGATGATCATGCCGCACGCGAAGATCGAGTAGGCCACGATGACGAGGAAGATCTTGCCGACCACGGTGCCCAGGACCGCCACGACGATGTCGGCGACCGGCGTTCCGGACTTCGCCAAGGCTGCGAAGTCGTGACCGGCGACCGTCAACGCGACGAGGAACGCCATGCCGATCACCCCGGACAACACCACGGACGTCCACATCGCGCGGGGCACCGTGCGCGGTGCGTCGTGTGTTTCTTCGGCGAGGTTGCATGCTGCGTCGAATCCGACGATTGTGAACGCTCCGAGCAGAAAGCCCATCACCCACGCCCCGACGTGGGTTGCCGAGCCTATCGAGAAATAGTTCGGGTCCGATGCGAGGGCGGCCTTACTGAAAAGGTCACTGCCATTGAGCATTCCGCGGATGGCGCCGACGATGACCAGTAGCACCGTCAGGCCGACGATCCCGACGATCTCCGTCCCGACGGCGACGTTGTTCACTCGCTCGGTCAACACCGTCGAAGCGCCGATCACGCACGCCTGCAGCGCGATCACCAAAGCTGTGACCAGCCAGGTGTTGCCGACCGTCGCCGTATAGCTGAATAGTGCGGGAAAGACGGTCTGGGCGACGGCGTAGTCGACAGCGACCACGTCGACCACCAGGAACGCGAACATGAACCAGCCCAGAACCCATCCGAAGCCGGGATTGGCCAGGCGCGACATCCACTGGTAGGAATAGCCGGCGAGCGGAATGCGGCTGGCTAGCAACCCGAACACGAGGGCGACACCGGTAACGCCGAGCGCGACGAGAGGCCACGTCCAGATCCCCAGCGGGCCGGATGTAGTCAGCACCGATCCGTACGTGGTGAAGATGCCCGTTGTGATCGAAATGAACGAAAAGCCGATCGCGAACGAGGCGAATTTGTGCAGCGTCCGCGACATTTCCTGCTTGTATCCATAGCGGGACACCGTTTCGTCGGCGCCGAGCTCAGCACTCATCAGGCCCTCCTCTTGGGAAAATAGGCAGGTGCAGGCGCGCCGACTGACGCGTCGCCTTCGGTCGGCGCAACAAGGACGTCGACTCCGCAATCACGCAATGCCGCGAGCACACCCGGATCGGCGCGGTCGTCCGTGATCACCGCGCTAACCTGCTCGACGGAGCAGACCGCTCCAACCGCGATCTGCCCGATCTTGGTCGCATCCGCAAGCACGTACGACTCGCGCGACCGTTGGATCATCACTTTTCGGACAGCGATCTCATCAAGGTGATAGTCGGTGAGGCCGGCTTTGGGGTGGACGCCACCCGACCCGAGAAACACTTGATCTGCGAAGAAGCCCCGGAAGAAATCACCGGTGGTCTGTCCTGAGCACGCGAGATCCCCGGCACGCACGCGCCCGCCAGCGGCAAGGACCTCCACATGGGGCATGCGTGATAGTTCCCCCGCTGCGACGAGCGAGTTGGTCAACACGCGGCAGGAGAAGTCTCTCGGTAATGCGCGCGCGATCTCGGTCACCGATGTGCCGACATCGAAGATGACGGTGCTGCCCGGCTCGAGGAGCGAGACAGCCAGGCGCGCCATAGCCCTCTTCGCGGACAGGTTCGCCACTTTGCGCGCGTCGAACGACGCCTCGATTGTGCGAGAACCGGCGCGCACCGCGCCACCATGGACCCGACGGACGAGCCCTTTCCTCTCCAGCACGAGCAGATCGCGGCGGATCGTCTCCACGGATACGCCGAACCGCTGCGCGAGGCTCTGCGCCCGAACGCCGTCCCGCGCGTCGAGCGCCGCGACGATGTGCAGTCGACGCTGCTCCGGAACGTCCCGTACCGCATCCGCACGCAAGCCTCGTCCAGCCGCGATCATGTGGGAATAGTAGGAGGACTGTGGTGTTTTGTGAAGGCATGTCGGCAAACTTATTGGAGATTTGCGGGGTTTGCGATCACGCCACGATCCGGCCAGGCGGCGGCCGCCTACGTGTGGCCGGCGCGTCACCAGGCCGGCAGCGGTTCGGTCGCGTCCTACCCGCCGATGGGGGCCCGATTTCGGCTCAAAGCGAGCTTCGGGATGTCGGGGTTCAGCAGTAGCGCGCGGGTGATCTTGCGTGCCATGCAGACGTACGGCTTGATCCTGGCGGACAACGGCTCGCCGTGGTTTTTCCAGGGCGACGCCGATCCGGGGTAGCCGCCGTCGCTGATAGCCGAACTCAAGAAGATCCCCGCTGGCGCTTTCGAGGCCGTGGACGCGTCGTCACTCGTGGTGTCGGCCGACTCCGGCCGATCGCGGTAGGTGCCCGCGGGCGCCACGATCTGATGTGATGACGCGATGAGCCCTCGCGCCCGGACTGCTGTTCCGAAGGCCGAGCCCGGCGATTGCGTCGCCGTGCTGTCGCCAGCGTTCGCCGCGCCGGCCGTGTCCCCGGCCGTACACGAGCAGGCGATGCATCGCTTGACCGAGGCCACCGGCCTGATCCCTGTCGAGTATCCGACGACACGCCAGCTCGGTGCGAGTGCCGAGGATCGAGCGGCCGACGTCACCGCCGCGTTCGCGGATCCACGCATTCGAGCGGTGCTGGCGACGATCGGCGGCGACGATCAGATCACCGTCATTCCGCACATCGATGCCGATGTCGTCGCGCGCAACCCGAAGCCGTTCCTCGGATACAGCGACAACACGAATCTGCACAACTTCCTGTGGAACCTGGGCATGCCGAGTTTCTATGGCGGCTCGACACAGGTGCATCTCGGGCCGGGCCCGCGCATCGACGACGTGCATCTGCGGTCGCTGCGGGCGGCATTGCTGGACGGCGGCCGCATCGACCTCACCGACCCTGGGGAGTCCGAGGACTTCGGTCGGCCCTGGACCGACCCGCGTGCGCTCTCGGAATTCGGGGACCGGGAGCCCACGGAACCTTGGTGGTGGGCAGGGCCGAGCGCGACTGTCGAGGGGCCGACCTGGGGCGGCTGCATCGAGGTCATCGACCAGATCGCGCTGGCGGGCCAGCTGCCCCGCGTCGCCGGCCTCGCCGGAACGATCCTGCTCCTGGAGACGAGCGAGGAGCTTCCTTCGGCCGACACGGTGAAGCGCTGGGTGCGCGGACTGGGTGAACGGGGCATCCTTGACCTTGTCGCGGGCGTCCTCGTCGCCCGGCCGCCGGTCAGCGAGCTGGACTCGCCGATGCCCTCTGCGGCCGAGCGGTCGCAATTGCGCGACGCTCAACGCGACGCCGTCGTCGAGCAGATCAACCGCTACAACCCGCACGCCGTGGTGTGCGTCGGCGTGCCCTTCGGCCACACCCGGCCGCAGTGGATCGTCCCGCACGGCGGCACCATCCGTCTCGACGGAGCGACGCACACCGTGACCGCCGACTACGCCTGACCCGCAACCTCGGCCGAAGCCGCCCCGGGCGGTGGCCACGGCGCTGCTGGTGGCCCCAGCGTGCCGCAAAGTGGACGGCAGGCGACGGCACCCCACAGATGCCCATTGCGTACTTGCTAGGCTGAACTCGCCATCGCCGACAACACCACCATCACCGTGATCGAGCTAGCGACCGGGGAAATCCTCTCCATCCACCTCATCGAGCCCAATAAGACCTACTGGCGCAACAAAGACAGAAGCCCGGGCCGATGGCCCGGGCTTCCACAGCGACCTATGTCACGACTCATGTGAGACACATGTCCCGACTCATCACACTCGGGTTAGGTGCAGGCAGTTGCTGCTCCTCGATACGGATCGTGTAACGGTGCCAGTCAGATGCCGCTTGAAACCTAGCCAACCAGAGTTCCGTTGCGCCGGGCGGATCGTCGGCGTCACGACTCGCGCGATCACGGAACCAGACGTCTGAAATGCCCTGCGGGAGGACAAGATCATCAACCTGCTCCCCAGTTCTGTCTTCGTAGGAGTCGGAAAGACCATAGAAGTAGGAGCCGTCCCTGTGCTGCTGCGCAAACAGGAAGAGATGCCGTTCATTCACCGGTTGATCTAGAAGTTTCTCGAAGTTCTGATGTGCCCACCGTGTGTCCAGCATCCCGGCGCATACTTGCGCTAACGCATTCAGACGCAACGGGATCGATCCGCTCTCGGTCTGGGGTTGACCCGCCCTCTTCGTTCGCGCCCACTCAGCCAACAAACGCTCGGCTGGCGGTGAGGTGACCTCTACAAGGCCCTGGCGCCCTCTGTTGCCGGGGTATGCCAAACAGCCATCCGGCATTTTGTCGTCAGCCCCTGCGTCCGCCAGCCAAACGTCGACACCAAGCACCTGCTCCACAGCCAGGAACGCAATCTCCTCTTCGCGACTGGCCTTCGTGCCGACCGCGTTGCTCATAGGCTCAGTATCCTCTGGTTTCGGGGTTGCGCGGTGCCGGGTGAACCACGAGCGGCTGCCCGGTCGCTAGGCCTGTTCCTCATCTGCTTGGGGCAGGTCGCCAACATATGCGTGGATCGTTGCCAGCACATTTTCGGGCTTGATGTTCAGTTCCACTCGGTCCTCACGGGCCATGAAGTAGCCGGGAGCCATTCGGCTCAACGCCAAGCACTCTTCGCGCAACTCAGTGTCGGTGATCGTCAGTTTCTTGGTGAGGCGGAGCGCAGTTCTGAGAGCCGCATACTCGGCGGTGTGGTCTCGATCATTTTGCTGTAGCTCCCACACCGTCTCAAGAATCTGTTGGTGTGGGCTGGATTCGGGCTGGGATGCGGCGATGGTATCGACCCACTGTTCCGCGTCGGCCGGGCTCTGACAGGTAGCGAGCAACTCGCGCATCTTGGTTAGGTTGACTCGCTTGATTGGCGCCAGCCTTACCAACCTCGCCAAGTCCTTTGCCCGCATGAGGGTTATACCCTTGGTCGGGTTCGCTACCCGATCTGCCTGGATTTCTCGCATCACGGCGCCGAGGTCGTCTGGCCCAGTCTCGAAATCCGGTCCTACGACGATTGCAAAATCGCAATCTGCTTCATCGCGATGGCGCGCGATTGTGGATACTTCGACGCCACTCTTCTTCACCTTTCCGCCAGGCTTCTCCTTACTCTTGGCTTCCAGGGATACTCGATACTTGGTCTGTCCGTTCGGCCCCGCGGGCAGGAACGCCTCAGCGAGTCCGTCTTGCTCGTCTTTTGCTGCCTTCGGAACAGCCTCGAAGCCGAGTTGCTGGAAGACCTCCACAAGCGCAAGTTCGAGACCCTTGGCGCTAGTTAGCGATGCCATCAAACCCTGCGCAACGGTGATCGAGTTGCGGGCACCCGAAGACCGCGCGAGGTGACGGAGTAGTTCATCACGAGTATCTAGGACCGTTATCGCGGCGGAACCATCGAGATTCGCATCGTGGAGACCTGCCTCAAGCAGAATCTCGGCCATCGCAAAAAGTTCCAGGGGCAGATTCTTCTTGCGATCGTTGAACTCGTCTGCAAAATGCGCAACGAACGGATGCTCAAGGTTGATCGAAAGCTGTCCGGTTGCGATGTCCAGCATTGCCATCGGAAGCAGTGTGCCGAGGTCTTCATATACGACATCGCCGATCAGGCCGCCGCCGCTCGTGATCCGGCTTTCGAGAAAGGCGATCAGTTCGGCAGAGGTCGGGAACTCCTTCTTGTCGATCGGAACGAGATGACGGGAGTGAATCTTCTCCTCGTACGAGTCCACGACCATGCGTAGGATAGGTCGCTCAGTGAGGCTCGCGGGGCTGTCAGCAAATCGCTGTGAGGCGCGCCTTTCGCGAGCGGTCTCAGTTTCGTGTGCATCCAGTTTCGTGCGTGCAAGGTTAAAAAGACCACGAAGGAGTTCTCGGGCACGCTCGACCACGGGGCTCGCGAGCAACGTTTCGCGGCTAGACCGGAGCTCGGCGTCGAGGCGATCGATGTTAATGACCAGGCGGAACCGTGAGAATGTGCCGTGCCGAAGGCTGTTTCGGTCGATACCGAATCCTGAGTCGTCGGGGTTGATGAGTCGTCCGTGGACATAGACGAAGAAACCGTTGCTTCTCCCGACAACCTCAGATTTTCCCGCGTCTATAGGGTCTTCATAGAGTTCGAGGTAGCCGCTGATAGGTCCCAGGCTCTTGTCGACCAGGAGGTAATGCTGGTACTCGCCCTCGGGTACCTTCTCGTCCGTATCGGTGTCTAGTTCTCCGGGCGCAGGGCTCGGGATGGTGAGAATGTCCTTGCCGAGAACCCATGTCCCGACCTGCTTTGCTGACGCCTTGGAAGCGACGACTTTGTTGCCGTTCAAATACAGCGAGAAGTCGTCACGCAGCGGCATCGCCGTCGAGAGCACCCATCGAAGCCTGCCTGCGGAGAGTTCAATCGCCATCGGCTTTAGTTCCGTGATGATCGCGACAGTCCAGGAGTCCTCGGCTCCCTCTCCGAAGAGGGTGATGTTCTCGCGACCGGTGTCGTCAGATAGCCAGGGACGTACGGTTCTGTGGGCTTCCTCCTCGGTGAGTTCACGAAGCGGAAGCTGGACTGGTGGTATCGCGGCGCTCTCGGAGCCGTCAGTGCGTTCGATCGCCGGTGGGGGCGTCGGAATCGCTTTGAAGTCCATCGTTGTGGAGAAGAACTTTCCATCCGACTTGGTGATGTGCGTCAGGCGGGTTCCGAGGACGTACGCTGCGAGCTTACCGATCCCAAATTTGCCGATAGTGCGGCGACCACGGGCGGTTGTGCGGTTGCTCGTCTTTACTGAGTCTCCAACGATCCAATGAACCTTGAGCCCTGCGGCGTCCATTCCGGTTCCGTTGTCAAGGATTGCGATAGATGCGTCGCTCGCTGCCCGGTCGGGTGACATCACAGTATGGACACAAGTTGCGTCAGCATCGAAGGCATTCGAGACGAGTTCCTCGATCGCCTTGTTAGGGCTACTGTAGAGACCTTCGGAAAACAGGCCGATGATCTGGAAGCTGATTTCGACATTGATGTGGTCCGTGACCGTGCCTGATTCGAAGAATGCGGTCCCGAGCGAGTCAGTCATGGCTTCTTCACCGTCAGGACGACTTCGGTTCGCATGCGCTTGGCCATAGACGACTCACGGTTGATCGTCCGGACCGGGAGGTACCGTCTATTCTCCGGTAACTCGCGCTCGGTGCGAGCCTCGACACGGAAGTCTGAATACTCATACGCCTTTCGAACGAGAACATCATTCTGGATGTAGTTTCCACGCAGCGTAGAGTTGCCGATAACGGTGACGATCTCCGATCCAGCCTTGCACACGCGGTCGAGTTCACGCGAGAAGAGTACAAGATCGTGTGCGTAGCGAGTGATCGTCGCTGCTGGAAGTTGATCGGGCGCGTCCACTGAGTCCTTGATGTACTGCACCATGTCATCGACTTGTTTGAGCGCATCGCCGTCGAGCGCGCGTTCTGCACCGATGCTGCGGGAGCGAATCTTGCGTAGCTCGGGGATCGTGTGACCGAACCAGATCAGCGACATCCTGTGTCCACGCAGGTAGTCGATCGCATTGAGGTACGGCGGTGACGTAATAATCAGATCGACTGACGAATCTGGCAGATCAAGCGCTCGCGCGTCTCCCCTACTGACCTCCACCTGCCCAACAGTGGATCGCTGATCGAGCAGCTTTCTGATGCTCGCGACCGAGCCCTCGAACCCTCGATACACGTCGTAGCTGGATTCGGTCGCCACACGGTGGGGCCTGCTGTGCGAGGTGTCGGCTGCCAGCGAAGCCTTGGGTGCCTTCGTAATGATGATCCGGCTTAGGGCCACTTGAAGCGCCTGACGGACGGAGTCCTCGCTAACGTCGTCCAGTTCTCGCGAGAGACGGTTGAGTTGACTACGCTGCGTCTCTGCGAACCAGTACTCCGCGAACTTGAGCGTCTCTGCGTCATCCCACCGCGGCCCGTCCACCCTTGACGCCCGCGCACGCGCACAGACGCGCTCGGCCTCAGCGACGACCTGCTCAGTATCTACGGGCTTGGTCGCAACCGAACTCATGAGGACAGCGAGAGGATCGACGTCGAACCCGCGCGCGGCATGGCCTCGATCGGCCGCCGCGGCGAGGACCGTTCCTGATCCGCACATCGGATCGAGGACTATCAACTCGGTATTGCTTTCCCTGGCATCAAGGTGGTCAATCGCGATGTCAGGTGCCATTCTGGCTGGGAACGGATGGATTGTCCTTGCACCCATCAGTACTCCTATGTGTCATACGTTCCGGCGCCAGCTGACGTGCTCTTAGAGGCCGCAAGTTTTTCATCATCCTAAGGGCGTAGAGGTTAGGTCAATGAAGACCGCCTGCGTGTCTGATCGTATCGGTGCCCACCGACATGATCGCGTCGCCGGCGCCGGAGGAACTGGGAAAAACTGAAGCGCTCGAAGTTTTCTGGATATCCCCCGTTTTTGTGGACGCCTCGTGTAGGAGGGGTTCATGGAAGCAAGTGGGATGCCGGCCGGGTCTGCTGGGCGGCGGAAGTTCACGGCCGAGTTCAGGGCTGATGCGGTCGCGTTGGTGCTCGACGAGGACCGGTCGATCGCGGACGTGGCGCGCAGTGTCGGGATCGTGGAGCAGACGCTCGGGAACTGGGTGCGCCAGGCCCGGATCGACCGGGGCGAGAAGGAGGGCCTGACCACGGACGAGCGGGTCGAGCTGGTGCGGCTGCGCAAGGAGAACCGGCAGCTGCTCATGGAGCGTGAGCTCTTAAAACGAGCAACGGTCTTCTGGGTCCAGGAGTCAACACGATGACCCGGGTCTATTGGGTCGACTCCCGGAAGGCCGAGGGCTTCCTCGTGGCGGCCGCGTGTGCCGTCGCAGGGATTTCCACCAGCGCTTACTACCAGTTCGTCGGACGCGGCGGGCCGAGCGTCAAGGACTGGGCCGATGCGCGTCTGGTCAACATGATGGTCGACATCCACCGCGCCAGCGACAAGACGTATGGGGTGCCGCGCATGACCCGGGAGCTGGCCGACCGCGGTATCGAGGCCAACCACAAGCGGGTCGAACGGCTGATGCGCGAGAACAACCTGGTGGGGGTGCACAAGCGCCGCAAGGTGCGCACCACGATCCCCGCGGAGGAGAACCCGCCGGTCCCGGACCTGGTCGGGCGGCGGTTCGCGCCCGGTGAACCGGATGTCGCATGGTGCTCGGACTTCTAATGCCGACGTCGGCATTAGACGTCCTATGC
>MKSW01000035.1 GCA_001897425.1 Actinobacteria bacterium 69-20
GCCGGAGTCCCCACGGACTCCGGCTGTCGTGCGTCCGGGCCCGGAATCGCGGCGGTCTCAGCGGGCCGTGGGCGGGGATGCCTCGGCCGGCCGCGCAGTCATCGACGAGTCGCGGATGCGGCCGAAGCGACGCGAGGCCGGCGGCGTCCACAGCAGCACGATCGTCACGACCGCCACCAGGCCGACCGCGCTCGCGCCCCCGTCCCAGCGATCGCTCGTGATGACGATGACCGTGCTCAGGACGACCGCGATGGCGAGATAGACCGTGACGAGCAGGCGCGACAGTCCGCTGCCGCGACGGATGCCCGCGGCGACGGCGACGACGAGCAGCCCGAACAGTGCGATCCCGGCGCCGGAGAGGGAGAGCGTGACCGCCTCGGCGGCATCCGGCTCCTCGTAGCGGCTGAGGAGCACCAGCACCCCGAGCCCCGCGGACAGGAACCCGATCGCGTAGGCGAGCACGGCGACCACCGTGGCGATGACCGCGCCCACCGCGGTGGAGACGGGTGATGCCGGGGTCGCATCCGGACCGCCGGTCGCCGCGGCATCCGCGCCCGCTGCCGGCGCGACCGCGGAGGGAGTGAACGCCGGGGCCACCAGCCGGCGGTGGATGAACCGCACCACCTCGATGCCGGCGATCATGATGACCGTGATCCCGGTGAGGGCGATCGCGAGGTCCTCGCCCGGATCGACGAGCGCGAAGAAGCCGGTCGCGAGCGGAACGGTGAACACCACGACGAGCGCGACGAACATCGCACCGATGACGAGCACCTTGAAGCGGTTGAGCGGGCGGGACAGCACCGCGAGCACCCAGATCCCCACGACCGCGAGGATGATGGTCGCCCCCGTGCGCAGCTGCTCCTCGCTGACCCCGAGGCCCTTTGCGACGAAGGTGTACCACGTGAGCCCGAGCGCGACGATGAGTCCCGCGGGGATCGCGAACGTGAGCGAGCGGCGCAGGAACCCGGGCACGTACCGGCGGGCGTTCGGCATCAGCGCGAGGAAGAACGCGGGGATGCCGATCGTCAGCCCATCGGTGATCGACAGCTGCCGTGGGAGGAACGGGAACTCCAGCACCAACGCGCCGAAGACGATCGCGAGCGCCGTGGCGTAGGCGGTCTTGGTGAGGAAGAGCATCGAGACCCGCTCGACGTTCGCGATCACCTGGCGACCCTCGGCGACGACGTCCGGGAGGTGCGAGAACTGGCCGTCGAGGAGGACCAGTCGTGCGACGGCCTTCGTCGCCGGCGATCCCGAGTTCATCGCGATCCCGATGTCGGCTGTCTTGATGGCGAGCGCGTCGTTGACACCGTCGCCGGTCATGGCGACGGTGTGTCCGCGACTCTGCAGCGCGACGACCATGCCCTTCTTCTGCTCGGGCGTGACGCGGCCGAACACCGTGTGGGTCTCGAGCACGTCGGCCAGCTCGTCCGGGTCGTCGGGGAGGGTGCGCGCGTCGAACCCCTCGCGAACGTCGAGGCCCACCTCGCGCGCGATCGCGGCGACCGTCCGCGGATTGTCGCCGGAGATGATGCGGATGCCGACGCCCTGCTGCCGGAAGTACGACAGCGTCTGCGCCGCATCCGGCCGGACCTGCTCGCGGAACGTCAGCACGACGACGGGGGTCGGGGTGCCGGGGAGCCGTTCCGCCTCGATGTCTGCCGCGGTGATCGGCTCGTCGGTGCGGGCCAGGACGAGCGTCCGGCGGCCCGTCTCTGCCAGCTCGGTCACCGTGCGGCCGAACGCGGACGCGGGCGAGGTCGCGGCATCGCCGAAGATCATCTCCGGCGCGCCGAGGACCCACGTGCCCGCGGGTCGGCGCACGGTGTCGTCGGTGTGCGGGGCGGTGAACGAGACGGCGCTCCACTTGCGGGCGGACGAGAACGGGATGTACCCGGCGGCGTCGAGCGCGACGTCGCCGACGGGATACTCGTCCCGCATCGCCCGGGCGGTGGCGTTGGCATCCGGTGATGCGGCGTACCAGGCCAGCGCATCCTGCCAGCCGTCGACCGGTGCGAGCGGATGCGCCGCGTCGAACCCGATCTCGCCGATCGTGAGCGTGCCGGTCTTGTCGAGGCAGATGAGGTCGACGCGGGCGAGCCCCTCGACGGCGGGCAGCTCGTTGACGAGCACCTGGCGGCTCGCGAGCTTCGCGGCGCCCACCGCGAACGCGATGCTCGTCATCAGCACGAGCCCGAGCGGGATCATCGCCGTGAGCGAGGCGATCGAGTTGACGACGGCCTGCACCCACCGGCCGGTCGTGAACGCCGTCTCGTAGCCGCCGGCCACCATGATCTGCGCGTTGAAGACGAGGAGCCCGATCGGCCCGATCCCCCAGCCGACCCATTTCAGCACCCGGTTGATCGAGGTGCGCAGTTCGCTGGCGACGAGGGAGAACCGCTTGGCCTCTCCCGCGAATCGGTTGGCGTACGCGTCGGCGCCCACGCGGGTGACCCGCGCCGTGCCCTCGCCGCCGACGACGATCGAGCCGGACAGCGCCTCGTCGCCTTGGTGCTTGTCGACGGCGTCGGATTCGCCGGTCAGCATCGACTCGTCGATCTGCAGTCCGCGGGTGTGGAGCACCTCGGCGTCGGCGGGGATCTGGTCGCCCGCCCGCAGGACGAGCAGGTCGTCGAGGACGACCTCGGCGGGCGGGATCTCGATCTCCGCGCCGTCGCGACGCACGCGGGCGGGTGCGGCGCTCAGCAGCGCGAGGCGGTCGAGTGCGGATTTCGCCCGGAACTCCTGCACGCAGCCGATGATCGCGTTCGCGAAGGCCGCGAATCCGAAGAGTGCGTCCTGCCAGTGGCCGACGAGGAACAGCACGAAGAAGCACGCGAAGACGATGCCGTTGAAGAGGGTGAAGACGTTGGCCCGGACGATCGTCCATGCGCTGCGGCTCGCCTCCGCCTGGAACGCGTTCGTGCGTCCGTCCGCGGCGCGCGCTGCGACCTCGGCGGCGGTGAGGCCGTCCGCCGAAATCAGAGCGGTGTCCATTCGCTCACCCTAGCGGTGGGGCACGCCGACGAGACAGGAGGCTTCGGGAGAGGTGGGCGCGGATTCGCGTGTCAGCGCAGCGGCCGTGCGGGCCGCTATCCGGTCAGGGTGCGCCGGGCAGCGACTCGCACGCGATCCCGTCGTGATCGGCGTCCAGGCGTGCAACGTCCCCGTAGTACGGGTAGTAGGTCAGGAACCAGGACTGCGCCTGCCTCCATGTGCTGAAATCGCTGCAGTTCTTCGAGTCGCCGGGGTTCGCAGGCGGACCTGGCGGTGGCGGCGGTGGCGTCGATTTCGCGGCGACGGGCGCCGTGGCGCTGGATGACCTCGTCAGTGAGACGTATCCCGTCTGCGCACCCGTGACGCGCACGCTGATCCGCTTCCCCTGCACGGCGCTGGAGAGGCCGAGCGTCGAGGCCGTGGCGCCGGAGAGGGGCACGCCGTTCGCGTACCACTGATACGTGAGCGAGGTGCCGTCGGTCCAGGTGCCGGCGTGCGCCGTCAGAGTCGAGCCGACGCGGACGGTTCCCGTGATGGTCGGGGCGGGGCCGGAGAGGCATCCGAGCCCCTCGGCGCTGGCCGCGCTGACCGCTGCGGTGCCGCCCATGACGACGGTCTTGACGTTGCCGAGCACGGCGAGGGCCGCCCGGGTGACGTCGGGCATGCACGCCGGCTGCGTCACGTACAAGGGTGCTCCCAGCCTGCCGGCGAGCGCGGCGCCGGCGAGAGCGTCCGGGAACGCCGTGCCCGTCGCGAGGAACGCGGTGTCTGTTCCCGGCGCGAAGAACGCGGCGTTGATGATCGCGGCGGTGGAATAGCGGTCTCCGCCCCCGTAACGGATCACGTTCCGCCCGGAGAGGCTGAGCTGCTGCTCGATGCCGCTGGACACCACGCTGCTCCCTCCGGCGATCGCGACGTCGGTGACGCCCAGCTCGTCAAGCAGGCTCACCGTATCGCCGGAGAGCGACGACCGCTGCCCATCGACGAGGATCACCGGCGATCGGGATGCGCCGGCTGCGCCGGTCGCCGCGAGCGCATCCGGGAAGGATGCGCCGGTGGCGATGAACGCCGTCGTCGACTGGATGAAGGTGCCTTGGACGATTGCGGTCCCGGTGGAGTATCGGTCGCTCCCCGCGAATCGCGTCGTCGGTGCGACTGTGGCGAGCCCTTCGAGGACGTCATCGGACACGGCTCCCGTGCCGCCGACGACGTAGATGTGCTCGGGCGTCAGCCGCTGAACCTCGGCCAGC
>MKSW01000036.1:0-81574 GCA_001897425.1 Actinobacteria bacterium 69-20
CCACAACGAATCCGGAGAACACATCGGCATAGTTCGAAGGTCGGCATAGGACATCTAATGCCGACGTCGGCATTAGATGTCAACCATCCAGAGCTTGTTCGGCCGGTCCGCGGCGAAGTCCCGTTTCGCCAGATCCGCCGGCCCCGGCGCCGACGGGTCCGCGACCGTGGTGAGCACCAAGCGCTTTCGGATCACACCTACCAGCCCGTGCTCGCGTATGAGCCACTTCACGGTGTACCTGGCCACCGTCCTTCCGTCGACCGAGGACATCCTCCCGGATCAGCTGGCGGTGGACCTTCTCGGCGCCATAGACGCTGTAGTGGGGCTTGCTGCACACCCACTTCTCGGGTCAGGACGTTCACCTCGCGCAGCGCACGAGCAGACGAGGGATCTGTTGCGGGTCGCGTAGTAGGTGGATAGGGCGATCTTGAACTCGTGCTCGGTGAGCACACGGCAGATCGGCTCGACCCCGAATCTGTGCCTGTGATCGTCGATGAAAGCGACTACCACGGAAGTCGCAGGTCGGACTTTCGAGCGAAGAAAGACGATGCGGCAGGCAGAATTGAGTCCTGGTGTGAGTTCGACGTGGTCGAGCATCGCGGTATGGGTGCGCCTCCGCAGATCAGGGCAGCTTTGTTGCTGAGGCTAGGCGCGAACTGGTGGTCGGCCGGGCGACTACATGCTTTCGCGGTCGAAGGGCTCGGCAAGCGCCGAGGGCATGCGCGCCTGTCCCACGAAGCTGGCTAGGGCCACGAGACTGAGCACGTACGGCAAAGCAAGCCACGCCTGCGACGGCAGGGCTGCGTGGACAGGGGCAAGCGCTAATGTGACGCCGCCGCCGATCAGGATGACAACAGCAGCGGTTCGCCCCGTAGAAAAGCGCCGCCGTGCTGTCCAGATCCCCACCAGCAGCCCCCCTACGATCGCCAGTGCCCACCAAATGCTGCTGGGCACTTCGGACGCGCTTTGTAGGCGCAGCTGTAGCGCGTCGGCCCCGCCGAAGAGTAACGCGCCGAAGACGACACCCCGCAGCCGCCATTTGCCGAAGACAACCGCCGCCAGTGCAAGAAATCCGCGTCCACCGCTCATTCCCTCGACGAAGACGCCGACCTCGACCACGCTAAGAAACGCACCCGCGAGGCCGGCCAGGAACCCCGCGCCCAATACAGCAGTGATGCGCACGTGAGACACTTTGATACCGGCTGATTCGACGGCGGGCGGCAACTCGCCAGCCGCGCGCGCAGCCAATCCGAACTTGCTTCGGAACAAGATCAGTGCTACGACGGCGATCAGTGCGTAAGCCAAGTAGACCACGATGGGCTGATTGAACAGCGCTCGGCCTATACCGGGTATATTCGAGAGTCCCGGGATAGGGACGGAAGCCATTGTCTTAATCTGCGCCTGGGACCCGCCGAAAAATAGTCGTCGGTTCAGGAAGATCGTTGCGCCGGAGCCGATCAAGTTAATGCCGATGCCCACCACGATCTGGTCGGCCCGGAACAGGACCGTCAGCACCGCCATTACGGATGAAAGCAGACAACCGGCAACGGCCCCGGTCAATAGCCCCACCCAGGATGAATGGCTGTAGACGACACCGACGAATCCGAAGAATGCGCCGAAGATCATCATGCCTTCCAGCCCGACGTTCATCACGCCTGCGCGCTGGGAGATCAGCTCGCCGAGACTGGTCAGTAGGATTGGCGTGGCCAACACGAGGCAGGATGCCAGCAACGCGGCGTCAAACGGCGAGAGACTCATGACTCAATCGCTTCCCTTGCGGGAACGGCAGCAGTCCGCCGCGTTGCCTGACCGGTTGCGTCAATGCGGCGTCGGCGGTACCGGGAGACGTAGAAGTTTGACGCGGCAACTATTCCGATGACCAAACCCTGTGTCACAAGTACCAGGCCGGATGAGATGCCCGCTTGGGCCTCCATCAGGCTGCCGCCCTGTCGGAGAACAGCGAAGAGGACCGCGGCCGGCAGGCAGCCGATGGGGTGGTTCCGGGCCAGTAAAGCGACCGCGATTCCCTCGAAACCGAAGTTCGCCGAGAAGTTCTCACCCATGTTGCCAGCCGGGTTGGATGAGATCAGCGAGGCGCCGGCCAGGCCGGCCAGGCCGCCAGAGATGATCATCGCTAGCACAGAGACCCGGACTGTACGCAACCCTGAGTAGGCGGCGAACCGGTTGTTGGACCCGGTGGCCCGCATCCGAAATCCCAATCGGGTCCTGGTCAGCAACACATAGATCACGGCGACACCGATAGGCACTAGCACGATGTCCCAGCGGGTACGTAGCGCCTCGATCATCGGCCAGCGGGCCGATGGGCTGATCGGGCCGGTTTGACCCAACGTATGTGTTGGTTCCTCCAACGGGCCATTGACCAGCCAGCTCACGATTTGGATCATGACGAAGTTCAGCAGCAACGTGGAAATGATCTCGTTGACGTTGCGACGGGCCCACAGCCATGCGGCTACACCCGCCCAGGCGAGGCCGCCGATGGCTCCTACGAACGAGACGGCGGCGATCTGGATGACCGCAGGCATCCCTGCGACGTGCAGGCCCACAAGAGTCGCCAGCGTTCCACCCGCGAGAATCTGCCCTTCCAAGCCGACGTTGATGCGCCGTACTGAGAATGCGACCACCCAGCCAAGCGAAACAAGTGTGAGCGGAACCAACTTACGAAGCATTCCGCCGATTTGTGATACCCCGCCGAAGCTAGCGCTGAACATCGCCCGGACGGCGGCCATCGGTGATTCCCCAGCGATAGCAATAAGGAGCATCGAAATAGCGAGAGCCACCATGACGCTGACAACCGCCACTGCGATCGCTGCGACAGACTCGCGTACTCGCCTAACCATCGGACCCGACACCGCTGATCATCAGTCGACCGATCTTCTCTACCGACGCGTCATTCGCATCGAAGGTGCCGACGATCCTTCCGTCGACCATCACAGCTATTCGATCTGCAAGCAGGATAAGCTCATCCAGCTCGGATGAGACGAGAAGCGTAGCACCGCCGCGGTTTCGATGCGTTCTGAGTGCGTTGTAGACAAATTCCATTGCTCCCACATCGAGGCCGCGGGTCGGTTGGGCCGCGATGACGACACGCGGCTGCCGACTGAGTTCACGAGCCAAGACAACCTTTTGCTGGTTGCCGCCGGAGAGTTGTCGCATATAGACATCGGCGTGGGGGATTCGGATGTCGAACTGCTCGATCAGCTGATTGTCGCGCTCTCGTATCCGCGCTGCCTGGCGCCAGCCGCGGCGGAAGAGTCGCGGGTTATGGAGTTCCTTGATCAGCATGTTGTCTGATACCGACATGGGTAGCGCCACCCCGTCGCGGTGTCGGTCTTCAGGGATCACGGCTAGATCGGGGTCGACCTGTTTGGCCGGTCCGAGGTTTGTGATGTTCCGACCCGCGAGTGTGACCGTCCCTTCGTCAGGATTACGGAAGCCGCAGGCGACGTCGATGAGTTGCGACTGTCCGTTGCCTTCGATGCCGGCGATTCCGAGGATCTCGCCGTCGTGCACCTTGAGCGAGACATCTACGAGACGTTGCCGTCCATCGTCATCGCGTAGCCACACATGCGCGAGCTCTAGCGCGACGTCGCCTATCTGATCGTGCGTAGCTTCGCGATGTAGATCCACGGAGCGGCCGATCATCATCTCGACCACGGCATCCGGAGTGGTATCGGCGGTATTCACACTGCCGACCAGGCGTCCGGATCGCAGGACAACACAGCGAGTGGACGCTTCGAACACTTCGTGCAGCTTGTGAGTGATCAAGATTATCGTCCGCCCCGCCTGCGCGAGGCTGCTGAGCACTCCGGCTAGGTGTTCCCACTCCCGCTGGGCGAGTACCGCTGTCGGTTCGTCGAAGATGAGGATCCTCGCGTCGGCGTCGAGCAGCTTGAGGATCTCCACGCGCTGACGTTCACCAACCGACAGGTCTTCGATCAGTGTGTTGGGTGAGATGCCGAACTCGTAACGGTCCGCCAACTCGTTGACGCGCCGACGGGCGGCGCCGACAGCTGACGGCGCAGTGAGCGCTCCGGGCTGGCCAAGCGCCAGGTTCTCGGCGACGGTCATGTCGGGCACCAGCATGAAGTGCTGGTGCACCATGCCGATGCCAAGTTCCCGCGCATCTTTCGGGCGTCTGATTCGTGCGGGCTTGCCCCACACGAAGATCTCGCCGACGTCGGCTGCTGTGAGTCCACCGACGATCTTCATCAGTGTGGACTTGCCCGCACCGTTTTCCCCCAGGATGGCCAAGACCTCGCCAGTCTGCACACACAGACTGACGTTGTCATTGGCTACCACTCCCGGATAGTGCTTAGAGATGTTCCGTAGTTCTAGGCAGACGTCCTGTGCAGCCCCGATTCCAGCAGCAGCGACACGGTTGGCAGCGGGCAACTACATGCCACCTTCCGGCATCTTGATCTTGCCCGCGTTGATCTGATCGGCCACGCCATCCGCTGTGGCCTGCCATTCTTTGGCGTTCGGGCACATCGTCCACCACTGCACGTCCTTGTCCTCGATGGCGATGCTCGTCGTGCCGGCAGGCAGTTTGTTCGAGGTGTAGTCGCGGAAGATGTCGGCGACCATTGCCTTGAGATTCTGCATGTCGTAGCCGATGATGTGCGGACTTTCATCGCATCGGTCCGTCGTCGGATTGAAGAGCTTCACATCTTTACCGGATTCATCGATAGCCTTGATGACGCCTGGGAGCCCGGCATCGAGGAATGCGTAGATCACATCGACGCCGTCCGCGATCTGAGCCATCGCTGCCTGTTGGCCCTTAGCCGCATCGCTGAAGCTCCCGACCGTGACATGTGAGTATCCAATATTGGGATTGACCGATTTGGCGCCCGCTTCGAAGTCGATATCCGACTGGCTGGTGGAAGGGATGGTTGCGCCGCCGATAAATCCGATCTTGCCGGCCTTACTCACCTTGGCCGCCACCACTCCCGCCACGTACGCGGGTACCCCTTGCAACATGTTGTAAGCGTGCAAATTCGGGATTCCGTCCTGCACTTTGCCGCTCATCACGAAGGTGGTGTCTGGGTAATTTGCGGCCAGGCTGTTGGCGGGCGGCACCAGAGCGCTCCCGCCGCCGATGACGATCTGGTTGGCCTCGGCTAGGTTGCTGAGCGCGTCGTTCATGGCCGATGAATCGGTGAGGTTATCCACTACGGAGACCTGCAGGTTGTACTTGTCCTTCAGATCCATTACACCGTCGTAATAGGACTGGTAGAAGGCGCCATCGTTACGCGGGCCTGCGAGTGCCACGCCTACCTTGATCGGCCCACCACTTGTAGGCCCACCGCTTGTAGAGGAACTTTCGGACGGGTTATCTGACTTGTTGGATGTGGCGGTGCTTTGCTGCCCGGACGAGGTATCAGTGGACGATTTGTTGGCGCTACCGCAGGCGGAGAGCACCAACGCGACGATAGCGGTTGCAGCGATCGTCGCCATGAAGGACATGCGTTTCATGCTTGCTCCTTATTGGTTTATTGTTCTGGGTGGGTATACGGGTCACAGATTCAGTACACAGGCCACTGGGGTTTCGGATCGATCCCTATTTCGCTCAGCACTCGCCGGTCGATAGCCTCGACTTGCTCGCGAAGTTCATCCGGATCGGCCCAGGTCAACGTCTTGTTGTCGAGCACAACGTCGCCGCCGATGAGCACGGTGTGCACGGAATGGCCAGTTGCGCCGTACACCAGGTTCGCCACGGGATTGTGCAAGGGGCGCCAATCGAAATCTGTGGCGTCGAAGACAGTGATGTCTGCTTCCTTGCCGACCTGGAGGCCACCGACGATGTCATCCCATCCGAGAGCGCGGGAGCCATTGATTGTCGCCATTTCGATGGCCTGTTCTGCGGTGACCGCGTTGGGGTCGGCGCGAGCGTCGCGGGGCAGCAGTGCTGCGAGATACATCGCGCGGGTGATGTCCTGGTGGTTCGAACAGTTCTCCGCATCGGTGCCGAGCATGACGGGCACGTCGGCGGCGAGCAGCTCGGGCCATTTGCCCGTGCGAGTGGTGCCCTTGGCTAGCTTCAGGGCGGTGCTGGGATTCTGCGAGATGCGCACGCCGGTATCGGCGATCATCTGCACCTCGTCGTCGTTGATGCAGGTGACGTGGTTCATGAACACCCGGTCGTTGAGGGCGCCGATCTTCAGCATGTGTTCCACCGGGCGGTGACCGAACTGCTCAAGTTCGATCTCGACCTCGCGCTCGCTGGTCGCCTTATGCAACACCATCAGTGACTGGGCTTCCTGGGCGAGCTTTGCGGCCCCGGCGGTCAGCTCGTCGGAGCAGGTGCCGACACCCTCGATAGTGACGGCATCCCGGATTCGCGGATTGCCGAACGCGCGAACGGTTTCCAGGCCCTGCTCTAGACGTTGTAGGCACTCCTGTGCGGTGAAGCTGAGCCAATGCGGCAGGCCATTGTCGCCTGCGGAGCCAGCCTGGTCCCAGGTCCAGGGGCCGGTACGGCACCGCATGCCCGAAGTCGTGATCGCGTCGAGCACCGCCGGTAGGTGGTTGCAGCCCGGTTCCTCGAAACTGGTCGTGCCGAACCGGATCATCTCTGCTGTTGCATGCAGCGCATAGGCGTGCATGTCCTCCTCGGTCAATTGCGCGAAGGAGGGGTAGATGAAGCGTCTCAAGGCCTCCAAAGTGGTGCCGCCTTCGGGCATCGCGCCCTTCGCGCAGCACAGCAGATGCCGATGGCCGTTAGACATGCCGGGCATGGTCACTTTGTTGGTGCCATCGATCACGCGTCGCCCTCGATAGCGCTGAGCGAGTTCCCTGTGCCGACCGACGGCGACGATCTTTGATCCGTCGATGGCGACGAACCCGTCTCGAAAGACCCGGCGGTCGGCGTCGACGGTGAGCACCCAGCCGCCCTCGATCGTGACGTCCACCTCGGTGATTACCGCTGATTGATTGTCCACTCGTACCCCCTCGTAGAGGCCGCCTTGGCGTGAGAGATATTGAGTATGAGATATTTCCGAAGGACGTGTCAACACCTATCTCCCGTCCACGCATCCAGGGGTCGTCTGACGGACACCGCCCTATGCGTGGTTGAACGAGACGTGGGACCGACATCTGCTAGGTTGTGGTCAGCCAGGCCTGCTTCGCCTGGCGGGCGCGGCCTGATGGTGGCTGCGCGGGTGTTTGAGCTTCGCCTTTTGTGCGGGCGTCCTACGGTTCCTCGACCCTTGTAGGTGTCCCATGTCCGCATGTTCTCGTTCGCTCACGTCGTCTCGGTGCGATCGACGGCGTCTGCTGCTCACCCGCCGACTGGTGGTGCCGCTGGTGGCCGTCATCGCGGTGGTGCTGTCCAGCTGCAACGCGGCGAACCCTCCCGGTTCCGCTGGTTCCGCGAGGGCGACGGCGCCGCCGACATCTGGTGCGGTGTCGCAGGTTTTCGATTCGACGTCGGCGGGTTCCTCCGTGCCGCCGAACCGACCCACTGCTGCCGCCGGATACCCGATCACGGTGCAGAACTGTGGCTTCGCGGTGACGGTGGACCACTCTCCGAACCGCATTCTGGCGATCAAGTCGACCTCGATGGAACTGCTGCTGGCGCTCGGCCTCGCGGACCGGGTGGTCGGCGCCGCCTTTCTCGATGGCCCGGTGCCGGCGCAGTGGCGGGATGCCGCTTCATCCATCCCGGTGATCTCCACTGGTGCGCCGTCGAACGAACCGGTTCTCGGCCTCGATCCGGACCTGATCATCGCCGGTTGGGAATCGAACCTGGCCCCGGACACGGCGGGTGATCGGGGCCGGCTCGCCGCTGCGGGTATCGCCAGCTATGTGTCGCCGGCGGCTTGCCGGGGTGCGTCGCAGCCGAAGAAGCTGACTTTCCCGATGTTGTTCGCGGAATTCGAAGAGGTCGGAAGGCTGCTCGGGGTTCGCGAGTCGGCGACCGCGCTGGTCGCTGCGCAGCAGCGGGAGTTGGCCGCCGTGCCGAAGCTCGATCGCCGGGTGACCGCTCTGTGGTGGTCGTCGGGCTCCGACACCCCCTATGTCGGCGGCGGGATCGGTGCTCCGGAGATGGTGATGAATGCCGTCGGGCTGGAGAACATCGCCGCAGGCATTGATCAGACGTGGACGTCCCTGGGATGGGAGTCGATCATCGGCGATGACCCCGACGTGATCATTCTGGTCGATGCGAGTTGGAGTTCGGCGTCGAAGAAGATGCACCTACTGGAGCAGAATCCGGCGACGGCGCGGCTGACAGCCGTGCGGGAACACCATTTCGTCACGATCCCGTTCCCCGCGTCCGAGGCCGGGGTGCGGTCCGTGGATGCGGCGAAGGACATCGCGCATCAACTGGCCGCTCTGGGTTTCGGTTCGAGATGACGAGCACCAGAATCCGTCTGCCGGTCCCGCCGGCGTCCTCCGTTGTGGAGGGGGCCGGCGAGAGCCCAATGCCGGCCGCGCCGCAGGCTTCCCGGCACTCGGCCCGCGCGCGCGGCGGACTGCGCATCACGACATACGTTGCTGCTGCGGCCGCCCTGCCCGCATCGATGCTGCTAGCAGTCGGGATCGGTTCGACCGGGATCGGCATTGTCGACGTGTGGCAGACCGTAGTGGCGCACCTCGCCGGCACGCAGTCGCCGCTATCGCCGCTGCGCGACGGGATCGTGTGGGATATCCGCCTGACGCGGGTGCTGACGGCGGCAGCTGTCGGTGCGGCGTTGGCTGTGTCCGGCGCGGTGATGCAGGCGCTGACACGGAACGTCCTTGCCGACCCGTACCTGCTGGGCCTCTCCTCCGGAGCGTCGGTAGGCGCCGTCGCGGCGCTGACGCTCGGCGTCGCGATCATGCCAACGGTAGCGGCGTTTCTCGGTGCGCTGGCGGCGCTCACACTCACCCTGCTGCTGGCGCGCAGCCTCGGGCCGATCTCACCGTCGCGCACGATCCTGGCCGGTATCACCGTGTCCGCATTCGGCGTGGCCGTCACGTCGTTCCTGATCTTTTGGAACGTGCAGGGCGACTCCTACCGGGAGGTACTCAACTGGCTGATGGGCTCGCTCGCTGGTTCCGGTTGGACGACTGTGGCCGTGAGTTGGGCCGTCACGGCCGTCATCGGCATCCCGTTGATTCTCGGCGCTCGCGTGCTGGATGCGTTCGTGTTCGGTGATACCGCGGCCGCGTCGCTGGGAATCCATGTGACGCGGGCCAGGTGGATATTCCTCGCGGCTGTCGCGCTGCTCACCGGTGTAGCGGTCGCGGTGTCCGGAGCGATCGGGTTCATCGGCCTGGTGCTGCCGAATGCCGCGCGTCTGTTGGCCGGATTCCAGCACCGGTTGATCCTGCCGCTGTGCGCGCTCACCGGGGCAACATTCATGATCTGGGTCGATACCGCGGCCCGGACCCTGTTCGCACCGCGTGAGCTGCCGGTCGGCATCATGACAGCCCTGGTCGGTGCGCCGATCTTCGCGTTGGTGCTGTGGCGTCATCGGAGCCGTTCGTGACAGCGGCTGTGGCCATGCCCGCCTTGTCTGCCCACGACCTGTCGGTTCGCGATCTGAGCTATGCGGTCCGCGGAAAGATGCTCGTCGATGACGTGCGTTTCGACGTGCCCGCCGGCACCCTGACGGCTTTGATCGGCCCGAACGGTTCCGGGAAGTCAACGCTGCTGCGTCTGATGAACGGCGCTCTGACGAGCAGCGGAGAAGGCGCGGCGGTCATGCTGGGCGGACGTGACCTGCTGCGGCTGTCACGCCGGGAGCGGGCGAAGACTGTGGCGCTCGTCGAGCAGCACTCGACCACCGAGTTTGCCGTGACAGTCCGCGAGGTGGTGGCGCTGGGACGGATTCCGTTTCGGCGCTGGTGGACAGGCCCCGGGGATGACCGGGTGATCGACGACGCCCTGCGATCGGCTGGTGCCGATGCCTGGGCGGATCGGCAGGTTGCCACGCTTTCCGGAGGTGAACGGCAGCGGGTCACTCTAGCGCGGGCACTCGCACAACAGCCGCGACTACTGCTGCTTGACGAGCCGACGAACCACCTCGACATCGCCGCGCAGCTCGACCTTTTCGCGTTGCTACGGGACTTGATCGATCGGACGCGTCTGACGGTCGTCGTGGCGCTCCATGATCTTTCTGCCGCTTTGAATGACAGCGACTATGTCGTGGTGCTGAGCGGAGGGCGCGTGGTGGCATCCGGCGCGGCACCGGATGCGGTCGACGCCGACCTGATCCGCCGTGTCTACGGGGTCGAGGCGGCGTTCGTCGCCGACCCCGGGAGCGGTCGGCCGGTCGTCATCTTCCGTCGTCTTGGCGACGTCGGGGACTGACACGGCCATCGTCCTGAATCCGACCGCGCGGGCGCGGCGGTCACCGTCGTCGCGGATGACGGCGCCGAGCCCCGTATGCTGTGCGGGTGGCTTCGCGGGTCGGCTGGGTTGCTCCGGCGGATCGGATGTCGCCACGGGACTGCGTCGCCCTCGCCACCGCGGCGGACGCGGCCGGATTCTGCGGCGTTCTGGCGGCCGATACCTTCCAGCCCTGGCTGCCGAGCCTGGGACAGGCACCGTTCGTGTGGAACCTGCTCTCCGCGATCGGCGAGCACACGGGCGGGGATATTGTCGCCGGAATGGCGGTGGCCGGGTACCGTCTGCACCCTGCAGTGCTCGCCCAAGCCGCCGCCACGCTTGCTGCGTTGCACCACGGTCGTGTCTGGATCTCGCTCGCCCCCGGCGAATCGATTCACGAGCACATCACCGGCCTTCACATCCCAGAGGCTCCGGAACGCATCGATCGGATGTTCGAGGCTCTCGAACTCGTTCAGAAGTTGTTCTCTGCATCGCGCGATGCGAAGAGCACACGCTTCCACGGTGCCCACTTCACCATGGAGGCGGCGCGTGTGTGGACGATGCCGCCGACCCTGCCCCAGATCGTCATCGCCACCAGCGGGCCGACCACCGCGCGGCGCGCAGGCCGCGTCGCCGACGGGATCATGGTGCTCGGAACGTCGGTGAGCCGTGCCGAGGCGCTACTCGACCGGTTCCGTGATGGGGCCGAGGCGTCGGGCCGCGATGCCGATTCGCTACGCCGGGTGGCCTATATGAATGTGAGCTGGGCGCCTGACCGGACGGCCGCCAGGCAGGCGGCACTCGCTCGATTTCCCATGGCGGCCATGCGATTCGCGCACGGCGACCTCCGCTCGCCGCACACCATCGAGCAGATCGCGCGGTTGGTGCGCGCCGAGGATCTGGGCGACGGCGTCCTGGTCACCGACGACGCCGGAGAGATCCGGGCGGCCATCGCGTCACTTCTCGGCGCCGGCTTCCAGCAGGTCTACCTGAACAACGTCGCCGACAACCACGCCGAGTTCCTGCACATGGCGGTCGATTCACTGCTGCCGCAATGAATCGCAGCATCATTTGAATATCGGCGACACCGCTGCGGTCGCTGACCGATGACCTCAGAATGGCTTGAAACGGTCGGCGGTTCGGCAGGCGGGGCGCGGACGTGACGGACGGGCACGGTACGGTCCTGAGTGTGAGCCATGTCGTCTGGGCCGAGTGGCCGGATCTCGCGATACCCGATGGGGTCGAACTGATTTCGACGGGACTGGCAGATCTGACCGAGGCCGAACTCGGTCGGATCACGTTCTACGTCCCGCCCTACCTGTCCGGCCGCAGGGGCCTCGAGCCGACCCGGCGGATGCCGAACCTGAAGGTCTTGCAGGTGCCGAACGCGGGGTACGACGACGCGATCGAGTACCTGCGGCCGGGCGTCACGCTGTGCAATGCGCGTGGGGTGCACGACGAGTCGACCGCGGAACTCGCGGTGGCGCTCGCGCTCGCTTCCCGGCGCGGGTTCGCGCGTTTCGGTGCGGCGCAACGCGAAGGCCTATGGCGGCGCAGTATCGAGCCGTCGCTTACCGACTCGCGGATCGCCGTCGTCGGCCATGGGTCGATCGGCAAGACGATAGTTTGTATGCTGCAAGGATTCTCGGTCACGGTCACGTCGTTCTCGCGGCGCGGCACCGACGGTGCGTACCCGGTGTCCGAGTTGCGCGGCGCGCTGGGCGATTTCGACGTCGTGATCCTGGTCCTCCCCCTGACGGCGGAGAGCACCGGAATGGTCGACGCGGGTTTCCTCGCGGCGATGCGCGACGGCGCCGTCCTGGTGAACGTCGCGCGCGGCCCCGTCGTCGACACCGATGCGCTGGTGCGCGAGCTCGAATCGGGCCGGCTGCGCGCGGGGCTCGATGTCACGGATCCGGAGCCTCTACCCGAGGGCCACCCGCTGTGGTCGGCTCCGAACTGCATCATCACCCCGCACGTCGGCGGGAACACCAGCGCCTTCGCTCCGCGGATGCGCGCGCTCATCTCGCAGCAATTGGCTCGACTTATCCGGGGTGAGGACGTGGCGAACGTGGTCGCCCGCGGCTGAGCCGCGCGAACAGCGTCATACCCGATGGGCGACCAGCGAAACGCCGGCGGCCGCGGAACCCGACCGCGCGACAGGACCGGCGCGCGCCTCCCCGGACCGGTGAACGAGGGCCGTTAGGCTGGCGATGACGTGCCGGCCGGACGGTGGCCGTATCCTTACTGGAACGATTCAGTGCCCGCGTAGGGGCCTGAGTCGCCCGCGCGAGCGGACCACCATATGGAAAGGACCTTCGACCCGTGGCAGCCATTGAATTGATCGGAGCACGCGAGATCCTCGACTCCCGGGGCAACCCGACGGTCGAAGTCGAGGTGGCGCTGGAGGACGGCTCGCTGGCGCGCGCGGCGGTGCCGTCCGGCGCCTCGACCGGCGAGCACGAGGCCGTCGAACTGCGTGACGGCGACCCGGAGCGCTACAACGGCAAGGGCGTGCAGAACGCGGTCGAGGCAGTGCTGGAGGAGATCGGCCCCGCGCTGATCGGCTACGACGCCACCGAGCAGCGCCTGATCGACGCCAAGTTGATCGAGATCGACGGCACGCCGGACAAGGGCAGGCTCGGCGCCAACGCAATCCTCGGCGTCTCGCTCGCGGTGGCGCGTGCGGCGGCCGACTCGGTGGACCTGGAGCTGTTCCGCTATCTCGGCGGGCCGAACGTGCACATCCTGCCCGTGCCGATGATGAACATCCTGAACGGTGGCGCGCACGCGGATACCGCCGTGGACGTGCAAGAGTTCATGATCGCGCCGATCGGCGCGCCGACCTTCCGTGAGGCGCTGCGCTGGGGTGCGGAGACGTATCACGCGCTGAAGTCCGTGCTGAAGTCGAAGGGGCTCGCGACCGGGCTCGGCGATGAGGGCGGCTTCGCGCCGTCGCTGGCGTCCAACCGGGCGGCCCTCGACCTGATCCTCGAGGCGATCGGGAAGGCCGGGTTCACGGCCGGCAGCGACATCGCCCTGGCTCTGGACGTCGCCTCGACGGAGTTCTTCACGGCCGACGAGACCGGCGGCTCCTACCGGTTCGAGGGCGCGGCGAAGACGGCGACCGAGATGACCGACTACTACGCCGATCTCGTTGCGAACTACCCGATCGTGTCCATCGAAGATCCGCTCGCCGAGGACGACTGGGACGGCTGGATCGCGCTCACCGCGCGGCTGGGCGACGCGATCCAGATCGTCGGTGACGACCTGTTCGTCACCAACCCCGACCGGCTCGAGGACGGCATCGCCCGGAAGGCCGCCAATGCGCTGCTGGTGAAGGTGAACCAGATCGGCACCCTCTCGGAGACGCTCGATGCCGTGACGATGGCGCACCACGCCGGCTTCCGCTGCATGATGAGCCACCGTTCCGGCGAGACCGAGGACACCACGATCGCGGATCTCGCCGTGGCGACCGGCTGCGGTCAGATCAAGACGGGGGCGCCGGCGCGGTCGGAGCGGGTCGCCAAGTACAATCAGCTGCTGCGCATCGAGGAGAACCTCGGCGATGCGGCGCAGTACCTCGGTGAGCTGGCGTTCCCGCGATTCGGCTCCGGCCAGCAGGACTGACGAGGCGATCCGATGGCTCGGACAGCGCCCGGCAGGGGCGGGGGACAGGGCGGTGGACGCGGCGGGGGATACAGCCGCAGCCGTTCTGATGCCTCGTCGCGCCGCGCCGCCCGTAGCCGCTCGCTCGCGGCCACCCGCAGGCCCAATCGGCCGGGTGCGGCGGGGCCGGCCGGTGAACGGCCGTCGAGTAAGGCGTCGGCAGCGCCCACATCGGGACCCGAATCGCGGCCGGAGTCGCGGCGTCGTGGCGGCAGGCAGATCGCTCCGCGCGCCGGCGAGCGCCGACGGGCGGCCGCGCTGGTCCTGTCACCGCTCACTCGGCAGATCGTCGCGCTCGGTCTCGCACTGTGCGCGGTGGCGCTCTCCCTCGCCTATCCGCTGCGTGGGTACCTGCAGCAGCAGGCCGCCGAGGCGCAGGCGATCGCGGAGCAGCACGACCTCGAGGCGCAGATCAAGGACCTGAACGCGCAGATCGCGGCGCTCAAGGACCCCGCGTACATCCGCGCCGAGGCCAAGCGGCGGCTGCAATACGTGACCCCGGGGGACACGGTGTACGTGGTGAAGGTGCCGGGTGCCGCAGGCGCGGTGGCGAGGCAGGATTCGTCGCCGGCCGCCGGCAGCGGGTATGACGCTGTTCCGCCCGGTGCGGCTTCGGGCGCCGCGCCCACCGGGCCCTCGCTCGCGGCAAGCGGTTCGACGGGGACGCCGGGGTCGACCGCCACGACCGGACAACAGCCGGGACAACAGCCGGACGGTGCGGGGCCGTGGTACTCGTCGCTGTGGGGCACCTTGACCGGCGGGCGTAGTAGCGGCGGCGGCACTGGCTCCAGCACGGGCACGAGCGGCATCGCCACGAGCCCCACCGGCACCAGCACCGCGAGTGCCACCAGCACCGCCGGCAGCACCGCCCCCAACGGCGGCTGATCCCGTGGCCGTGCATGTTCGGTGACCCGATCGCGCTCACGCCGTTCACGGCGGCGGACGCGGCGGCCTTCGAGCGCGAGATGGGCCGGCCCGCCCGCGGCGTCCGCGCGGTGGCCTACCGCTGCGACCACGGCGTGCCCGCGGTGGTGCAGACCGCGCCGCGATTGCCCGGCGGCACCCCGTTTCCGACCGTGTTCTATCTGTGCTGCTCGGCGTTGACCGCCGCGGTGAGCCGGATGGAATCGGCCGGCCTGATGCACGAGATGAACGCTCGCCTGGCGGCCGACCCGGACCTCGCCGCCGCATATCGACGGGCGCACGTGGCCTATCTGTCGGTGCGCAACGCCATCGATGACCTCGGCATCGACGTGAGCGCGGGCGGGATGCCGGATCGCGTCAAGTGCCTGCATGCGCTGGTGGCGCACGCGCTCGCGACCGGCCGCGGCGTCAACCCCCTCGGCGACGAGGCCGTGGACGCGCTCGGGGATTGCGTGCGCGGCGGCGCCCCCTGCGCCCGCCTGGCCCAGGCTGGCCCAGCCAGATGATCCTCGCGCGGGCGACGCCGTTCCGGCCCGCCTCCGGCAGGCCGTATCGTATGTCCGGCAGGGCAACCCGTGCAGTGCAATCAAGAGGATGCGGCAGATGTCGAAGCTCAAGCCCAAGGAGAAGGCGTACTTCGCGCAGTTCTCCACGGCAGCGCACGCTGCGCAGGAGGCGGCAGCCGCGGTCGCCGAGCTCGGCGGCGCGACTACCGACCGCGCGGCCGTCGCGGAACGGCTGGTTGCGCTCGCGGAGGTCTCCGACGCCGCATACCGGTCAGCGCTCACCAAGCTGCGTGGGAGCTTCGTCACACCCTTCGACCGGACCGAGATCCAGGCGCTGGCCCGCGGTCTAGCCGCTGTGGTCCGGCGCCTCGAATCCGTGGCCGGTCTCGTCCACCTGCTGGATCCGGCGCGGATTCCGGACGAGTTCAACGCGATGGCGAAACTCCTCGTCGAGGCGGCGTCGGCCACCGAGGACGCTGTCGGCAAGCTGCACAAGCTTAAAGGTCTGAAACATCATCACGAGCGGATCACCCAACTCGCCGGGGAGGCCGAGTTCCATCGGCGGCTCATGCTGGTATGGCTCACCAGCGGCGAGGTCGACCCGCTCGACGCGATCGAGATGCGCGCCATTTCGGATGAGGTCGGCGCGGCGGTCGGCGCGTTCGTCGACATCGCCGATGCCGTGGAAACCGTCCTGATCACGGAGGGCTGATCGCCGCTATGACGGCGCTGGTCATCACGGTCGCCCTTGCCCTGTTCTTCACCTTCACCAACGGATTCCATGACGCCGCGAATGCCATCGCCGTGTCGGTGGCCACCCGCGCGCTGACGCCGGCGGTCGCGCTCATCATCGCGGCGGTGGGCAATCTGGTCGGATCGTTCTTCGGCGCCAAGGTCGCGGCGACCGTCGGTGGCGGGATCATCTCGCTGCCCAGCGAGAACACCGTGATGCTGGTCGTCGCCGCCGCGCTGGTGGGTGCGGTGGCATGGAATCTCATCACCTGGCGGTTCGGGTTGCCGTCATCTTCGTCACATGCGCTGATCGGCGGCATGGTGGGCGCGGCCCTGCCGGCCGGGATGGCCGTGCTGTGGGGCGGCGTGATCGACAAGGTCGTGATCCCGATGGTCGCCTCGCCCATCGTCGGCTTCGCGGTCGGGTACGTGGTGATGCTCGCGATGATGTGGGCCTTGCGCCGCGTCTCGCCGACCCGCGCGCGGCGGGGCTTCCGGATCGCGCAGTGGGGGTCGGCGACCGCCATGGCGTTCGGTCACGGCATGCAGGACGCGGCCAAGACCATGGGCATCATCGTGCTCGCCCTCAACGTCGCGGGCGTGCACCAAGGCCAGGCGATCCCCCTGTGGGTGTACCTGACTTGCGCAGGTGTGCTGTCGCTGGGCACCTTGGCCGGCGGCCGGCGCATCATGAAAACCCTCGGCAGCAAGGTGGTCGCGCTCGACCCGCCGCAGGGTTTCGCCGCGGAGATCACCGGTTCGGCCGTCCTCTACGGTGCCGCGATGGGGCTCGGCGCGCCGATCTCCACCACGCATGTGATCTCGGCGGCAATCATGGGGGTCGGTTCGACCCGCCGGCTGTCGGCAGTCAACTGGAAGATCGCCGTCAACATGATCAAGGCATGGGTCTACACATTCCCGGGCGCTGGCCTGATCGCCACGCTCGCCTGGCTCATCGGCTCGATCTTCGTATGACGGCGTTCACGTCGCGAGCACCGTCATACCCGTCATGTCAGCCGTACCCGCCACGCCCGTCGCGCACATGACGTCGCGGCAGGCGGCCGATTGGCGATTCCGCCGCGCGCAGAGTAAAGTAGAACGCTGGCGCGCGTAGTCGTGCTGGTTTGCTGTGGTCATCGACGGGTCGTTGGCGAGATCACGGCCCGGCGACGGCACCCTCACGTGATTCCGAACCGCGTTCCGCACGGGACGCGGGCTTGCGCTTGTTCGGATTCCGCGCGGGATGCGGGCCGTGCGACACCGCATTCCAGCGGCAAGGCAGTGCAGGCACAACAGTTCCGACAGCGAACAGATAGCGGAGGATATGGCCAAGAAGGATGGGGCCATCGAGGTCGAGGGCCGAGTGGTCGAGCCCCTGCCCAACGCGACATTCCGCGTTGAGCTGGAGAACGGGCACCGGGTTCTCGCGCACATCAGCGGCAAGATGCGGCAGAACTACATCCGCATCCTGCCCGAGGATCGCGTGGTGGTCGAGTTGTCGCCATACGACCTCTCCCGCGGACGCATCGTCTATCGCTACAAGTAAGAACGCTGCCGGTGTGGCGAGCCTGCCACGCGGCGGCCCTGACGAACACCGAGCACCAGCTCGCAGTTCATAAACACATCAGTTCATAGACAAAGCACCAAGAGATACAGCGCGCCCACTGCATGTGGCCGCCCGTCGGCCCGGCACCAGGAGAGAGCAATGAAGGTCCAACCGAGCGTCAAGAAGATCTGCGACAAGTGCAAGGTGATCCGCCGGCACAGCGTCGTCATGGTCATCTGCGACAACCCGCGTCACAAGCAGCGTCAAGGCTGAGTGCAGCGTTGGCACTTTTATGACGTTGTTCGCGGCGGTTTCACCGTCGTGAGGCTGTAGTACCCCCATCGCGTCACCAACCACCCGCGCCGGTTCGGCCGGGTGGCCACCCCCGGACGGAGGCCGGGGCTCGAGTTCCGACTCGGGACGGGACGCGACCGACACCTCCGCGACGAAAAGGAGAGCGCGCCAGATGGCACGACTCGTCGGAGTCGACCTCCCCCGCGACAAGCGGATGGAGGTCGCACTGACCTACATCTACGGGATCGGCCGGACCCGATCCCTGGCCCTACTCAAGGCCACCGGCATCGACCCCGATATGCGCAGCAAGGACCTGACGGACGATCACGTCTCGGCACTGCGTGACGCGATCGAAGCGGGCGAGTACAAGGTCGAGGGCGACCTGCGCCGCGAGGTGCAGGCCGATATCCGTCGCAAGATGGAGATCGGCTCCTACCAGGGGATCCGTCATCGCCGTCACCTGCCGGTTCGCGGCCAGCGCACGAAGACCAACGCGCGCACCCGCAAGGGACCGAAGAAGACCATCGCCGGCAAGAAGAAGGCCAGGTAATCCCGCATGCCACCGAAGACACGCCAAGCCGCCGGCCAGGTCAAGAAGATCCGGCGCAAGGAGCGCAAGAACGTCTCCCACGGCCAGGCACACATCAAGAGCACGTTCAACAACACCATCGTGTCGATCACCGATCCGACCGGTGCGGTGATCAGCTGGGCATCGGCCGGCCACGTCGGCTTCAAGGGCTCGCGCAAGTCGACGCCGTTCGCCGCGCAAATGGCCGCGGAGAACGCGGCGCGTCAGGCGATCGAACACGGCATGCACAAGGTCGACGTGTTCGTCAAGGGCCCCGGCTCCGGCCGGGAGACCGCCATCCGCTCGCTGCAGGCCGCCGGCCTCGAGGTGGGCGCCATCTCCGATGTCACCCCGCAGGCCCACAACGGCACCCGTCCGCCGAAGCGGCGCCGGGTCTGACGCGGGCGAAGAGGGAGGAAGCGAAAACTCATGGCCCGTTACACCGGACCCGTCACCAAGAAGTCCCGTCGCCTGCGCACCGACCTGGTCGGCGGCGACATGTCCTTCGACCGCCGGCCGTTCCCCCCGGGGCAGCACGGCCGCGCGCGCATCAAGGAGAAGGAATACCTGACGCAGCTGCAGGAGAAGCAGAAGGCCCGCTTCACCTACGGCGTCATGGAGAAGCAGTTCAGCCGGTACTACAAGGAGGCCGCGGGGCGCTCCGGCAAGACCGGTGACAACCTGCTGCAGATCCTCGAGTCGCGCTTGGACAACGTCGTCTACCGCGCAGGTTTGGCGCGCACCCGTCGCGCTGCTCGCCAGCTCGTCACCCACGGCCATCTCGAGGTCAACGGTCAGCGCGTCGACGTGCCCAGCTACCGGGTCGAGCAATACGACATCGTCACCGTGCGCAAGCAGTCGGTGGAGAAGTTCCCGTTCGAGCTGGCCCGCGAGACCTACGGCGAGCGGCATGTGCCGGCCTGGATGCAGGTCGTGCCCGGCTCGCTGCAGATCCTCATCCATCAGCTCCCGGTTCGGGAGCAGATCGAGTCGCAGCTCACCGAACAGCTCATCGTCGAGTACTACTCGAAGTAGCCATGGTGCATGCCGGGTGGGTCTCGCGACCCGCCCGGCGTGCTTCGTCATCGAAGCGGCCGGGCCCGGCCGCTTGATCCGCATGACGTCATATAGCGGGCGTCACGTGTGAATACGGAGGAATCTACGTGCTGATCTCACAGCGCCCCATCCTGACCGAGGACGTCATCGTCCCCGATCTGCGTTCACGGTTCACCATCGAACCGCTCGAACCCGGATTCGGTTACACCCTCGGAAATTCCCTGCGTCGAACGCTGCTGTCGTCCATCCCCGGTGCGTCGGTGACGAGCATCCGCATCGACGGCGTGCTGCACGAGTTCACCACCATCCCCGAGGTCAAGGAAGACGTCACCGAGCTGATCCTCAACCTCAAGGAACTGGTCGTGTCCTCCGATGAGGACGAGCCGGTGACGATGTACCTGCGCAAGCAGGGTCCGGGCGAGGTCACCGCGGCGGATATCGCGCCGCCCGCCGGCGTGACGGTGCACAACCCCGAGCTCAAGCTGGCGACCCTGACGAAGAAGGGCAAGCTGGAGATCGAGCTCACCGTGGAGCGTGGCCGCGGGTATGTTCCGGCCGCGCCGAACAAGGTGGTGGGCGCGGATATCGGGACGATCCCGGTGGACTCGATCTATTCCCCCGTCAAGAAGGTCACCTACCGCGTCGAGGCGACCCGTGTCGAGCAGCGCACGGACTTCGACAAGCTGATCCTCGATGTCGAGACCAAGCCCTCGATCACCCCGCGCGACGCGCTCGCATCCGCCGGCGCGACGCTGGTCGAGCTCTTCGGGCTCGCGCGCGAACTCAACGTGGAGGCCGAGGGGATCGAGATCGGCCCCAACGCGGCCGAGGCCGATCACATTGCCGCGTTCGCCATGCCCATCGAGGACATGGATCTGACGGTGCGGTCCTACAACTGCCTCAAGCGTGAAGGCATCCACACCGTCGGCGAGCTGGTCACCCGCACCGAGGCGGACTTGCTGGACATCCGCAACTTCGGTCAGAAGTCGATCGACGAGGTCAAGGAGAAGCTGTACGGCCTGGGGCTGGCGCTCAAGGACTCCGGCATCGGCTTCGAGCCGGGCGGTGAGGCCGTGTACGGCGACGACGAGTGGGCTGACGACGACGGCGACGACTACGCCGAGACGGAACAGATCTGATCGGACCCTTCGCCTTCGCGGAGAGTCCGACGCAGCAGACGAGATCAGGAGCAATCACCATGCCCACCCCCACCAAGGGCCCCCGGCTCGGCGGGACACCGGCGCACGAGCGGCTGATTATGGCCAATCTGGCGCAGTCCCTGTTCGAGCACGGAAAGATCACCACGACGACGGCCAAGGCGAAGCGGCTGCGCCCGCTTGCGGAGAAGCTGATCACGGCGGCGAAGCGCGGCACGCTGCACTCGCGGCGCACGGTGCTCAAGACGATCCGCAACAAGGACGTCGTGCACAAGCTGTTCGCCGAGATCGGCCCGTCGTTCGCCACGCGCGAGGGCGGCTACACGCGCATCACCAAGACGATGCCGCGCAAGGGCGACAACGCACCGATGGCCGTGATCGAGCTGATCGGCGAGGAGACGGTGTCCGCGGCCGCGTCGCGCACCGCCCGGGCCGCCGCGTCGCGGCGTAAGACTGCTGTCACCGCCACGGCGACCGCGCCTGCCCCTGAGGCTGCCGAGGCTGCCGCAGCTTCCGAAGCGGCTTCCGCCGATGACGATGTGTCCGTGGAAGAGCCCGTTCCGACCGCCGAGGTCGAGGAGGGCGCCGACTCTGCCGAGGTGACCGAAGAAGTCGTCGAGGTCGAGGAGTCCGCCTCCACGGAGGAGGCGCCCTACGGCGAGGGCTCGCACGCTCCGCTGGCGGACGGATCGCAGCCGGAAGGCTTCCCGATCAAGGGCAACGCCGATTCGATGCTGTACCACGTGCCGGGTAGCTCGCACTACGAGCAGACCGTCGCCGAGGTGTGGTTCGCGTCCGCGGAAGCCGCCGAGGCGGCCGGATTCTCGTTGCCGCCGTCACAGCGGCCCAGCGAGGACTAAATCCCGGGAAGATCACCAGGTGTGGAGGATGTGCGCCGTGACTCGGCGCGTTTACTCCGCAACTGGTGATCTTTCTGCATCCGGGGGCATCGATGTCCGGCAGTGACGCGAGCGTGGCTGGGCCGATGCGGCTCCGCTTGGACCTCTCGTACGACGGCACCGATTTCTCCGGCTGGGCAGTGCAGCCAGGGCGTCGCACCGTGGCCGGCGTGCTGGGCGAGGCCCTGGCCACGCTGTTCCGCAGGCCGGTGCCCTTGGTGGTCGCGGGCCGCACGGACGCCGGTGTTCACGCGACCGGGCAGGTCGCACATATCGACGTGGATCCCGACGGCTTAGCGGCACTCGCGCCTCGAGGTCTAGCTGGGCAGACGGGGAATGGCGCGGACGCGGGCGTGATCGGTCTGCGGCGGCGGCTGGCCGGACTGCTGCCACCCGACGTCCGCGTCCCTGTGATCGGTGCGGCGCCGGACGGGTTCGACGCGCGATTCTCGGCCCTGCGACGGCACTATCGCTATCGGATCGTGTGCTCCGATTGGGGTGTGCCGCCGCTGGGGCGGGCCGATGTACTGGCGTGGCGGCGGCAGCTCGACGTGCACGCGATGCAGGACGCCGCCGATCCAATGCTGGGTCTGCATGACTTCGCGGCGTACTGCAAACCGCGGGCCGGTGGAACGACCGTCCGCGACCTGCAACGGCTCACCATCGCCCGCGTTCCGCCACCGGCGAAGGACTGCGCCCTCATCGAGATCGACGTCACGGCCGACGCGTTCTGTCACTCGATGGTGCGAAGCCTGGTCGGCGCGCTGATCGCGGTCGGCGAGCGGAGGTTCGAGGTGGACCGGCCCGCGCAGTTGCTCGCGGCGCGGCAACGGACGGAGCACATTTCGGTGGCTCCCGCCCGCGGGCTGACCCTGATCGGCGTCGACTATCCCCCCGACGCGATGCTCGCCGACCGGGCCGCGGCGACCCGGGCACTGCGCGAGGATCCGTGCGATTGCGGCGGGCTCGAGCGGTGATGCGGAGCGGGCCGTCCGGCGGGAACAGTATGGTCGGCCGCGCAGTGGTGGTACGTTGTCACCCATACAGGCGAAGCCAGCGGACGGAGTGAGCATGAGCGATCTCATCGCTGGCTCGCGCACAGGTACCGATGCAGTGACGAACCCTATGACGAATCCCGCGACGAGCCGTGTGCCGAGCGCAGCGACCGGCTCCCCGACAATCGAGCAGGACCTGATCGCGCGCGCCACCGAGATGAATGTCGGCGTGGGCGTGATGCGGATCGACAACGGCGAAGACATGCAGCGGTGGGTCGATCAGCACATGGCGTCCGTGAGGCAGGGGTTGTGGAGTCTCCTCCCGTCGGGGCCATATCCCCTGGACATTTTGCGCAGTTCGTGGGACAGCGATACCAACGTCATGGCACGCGGAGTCCAACTTAAGATTATCTATCAGGCTGATGCGGTGCGCACCCCACCGATGATGCAGTATGTGTCGGACCTTGCCTCGGTCGGTGCCGAAATCCGCATTCTTCGACGTGCGAGCCATCGCATCATGATCTTCGACCGGCGAGCCGTATTTATTGCGACGCAGCCGGACACGCTCGACCTTCCGTATCTCTTGGTGAGCGAACCCGCCCTGGTCCGGAATTTCTGCAATCAGTTCGCCAACAATTGGCGGGTTGCTCACTCCATCGGTATTACCGCGGAAGACGTGTTGGATTTTGAACGCGTTCACGAGATTCTGCGCGTGCTTGCGTCCGGTGCCACCGATGAGGCCGCGGCACGACAACTCGGTGTATCCGATCGGACCATCCGGCGACGCGTCGCGGCCGTGATGGACCTACTCGGTGCGACCAGCAGGTTCGAGGCCGGGGTGAAAGCCGTCGAAGCCGGCTGGCTCTGACCGTCTTAGAAGCGCAGCCCTGCGGCCGCAGAGCCGACGGAGGCCGCAATCACGTGGGCGACCTGCGGCGCGCTCGTGGTCACATTGCGCGGTCCCGGACCCCAGCAGCTGCCGCATGCGGTGTGGCTGGACACCGACGGCGCCGGAGCTGCCGAAGCCGCGGATGTTGCGAACACCGTGCAGGCGGCCGCTGCCGCGATGGTTCCGACAAAGGCCGTGATCCGGGAGCGGGACATTGTGGGGTTCCTCTCTGTCGCCGGTGGAGGCGTTGAGTGAATGCGATACCTAACTATCAGGGACGCTCACCGGCATTGACGGATGGTTGTCCGGAATAGGACAGGGGTTTCGGCGTCCGCATCCGGACATCGGGCTCCACAAAGCCCGCGGATGTGTCGTACTTGTCAACATGATTGATCGTCATCTTGAAACCTGGCTCACCGGAATGTCACCCGACGGGGCCGACCGCCCCGAGACGGTGCTGGTCGCATCCGCGGACGCCCCGCGTGATGCACGCATCCTGCTGCAGGGCACCTCCGTGCCTCGGTTCGGGGACGGCGGCGCACCGTTCGGCGCCATCCGCGAGCTACGGCAGGCACCGGACGGTGCCGAGCCGCGACACAGCGACGAGTTCGCCGGCCGGTTCGCCCCCGACGACGACGTCCGATTCGGCGACGGGCTCGTCATCAAGATCCGGCACTACGGTGTCGCGGACTTCGAGCCGTTCGATGGCCCGACCGCGCTGGTGATCCACGATGACGACGATTTCTCCGCCTATCTGCGCGATGCCGATCGCGCGTGGCACTCGGGCTCCTTCGCGAACTACGTCACCCATCCGCAGGCCGTGATTGCGAACCTGTCCGCGCTCGGCGGGTCCGAGGAGTACGCCGGACCGAACCATCGTTTGTACCTCGACGATGACGGCATCGTCCGCACCTCCCCGGCCGGTCGCGGACTAGGCCTTCCGGAGGAGGGCCTGCCGACGATCGACGCACGCTGGCAGCGCCACAACGCCGGAAGCAGCTGGCCCGACGCCTGCTCCCTCGATGACGCCCTGCCCGACGCCGACCGCACCGCCGCATTGTGGGAACGTCCCTGGATGCGTCGCTACGTGAGCGTGCTGCGGGCGACGCGTCAGGCCCGGCTGCAGGAGCGCATCCCGTCGCGCATCTCCGGATTCGGCGGCCGGCTGTCGCCGGGCCTGGCCGACACCGATGTGCTCGACTCCACGGACGCCCCGGTGATCGCACAGTTCGGCGCGACCTTCCGGGCGCTCGATCCGCACTGTGAGGCATGGGTCGAGATCGATTCTGATCAGGTTCGCGCGCTGGAGATGCTGCTGGTGGGCATCGCGGCGACGGAGATCCCGCAGGTCGCGGCGGTGCTGCAGCGCCTCATGGCGCACGGCGTGGCGCGATCGTGGTGTCTGGCGATGCGCGGCACGCGGGTCCCGGCCCGCAGCTGACGGCGCGCCGCCGCCCCTGGTCCGACGCGTCGCTGCTTATAACCCGCCTATGACTCCGTCCATGACGATGTGTCCGGCGATGCCCAACCCGGTGCGACCGAGGTCATTTTGACCTCGGTCGCACCGGGTTGGTAGTCTTAACGGTCGGTGCGCCGCAGGATGTGGCGCCCGGTCGTTTTCTGGTGCCTGCTGTGATCGGGTCACGTGAACGCGGCCGCGCGGCGAGATCCTCGGATCCGGTCCTCCGCACCGCAAGCAGGTGGGTAGCACCCCACATCGAACCTGGACGAAGAAACGAAGAGGCATCAGCGTGCGCACCTTCAGCCCCAAGGCGGCCGATATCACCCGCGCCTGGCACGTCATCGACGCGACCGACGTCGTGCTCGGTCGTCTGGCCAGCCAGGCCGCGCAGCTCCTGCGCGGGAAGCACAAGGCGATCTATGCGCCGCATGTCGATACCGGCGACTTCGTCGTGATCATCAACGCGGACAAGGTTGCCGTCTCCGGTAACAAGCGCGAAGGCAAGAAGCTCTACCGCCACTCCGGCTACCCGGGCGGCCTGCGCGAGCAGACGGTCGGCCAGCTGCTGGACTCCCGGCCGGAGAAGCTGGTGGAGAAGGCGGTGACCGGTATGTTGCCGCACGGCAGCCTCGGCCGGCAGATGGCGCGCAAGCTCAAGGTCTACGCCGGTCCGGCACATCCGCACACGGCGCAGCAGCCGCAGCCGTTCGAAATCCTGCAGGTCGCGCAGTGAGCAGCGCCGTGACCGCCGCGAACGACCCGTCCCCCGAGAGCGAGAAGAGCATCTCCGTGACCGATCCCACAGTCGACACCGCCGCCGTCGAAGCGGCGGAAACCACCGACACCGCAGCCGACCTCGTCACGGAAGTCGTGGCCGTCGACGATGGCGTGGAGGTCGAGGTCCGCCCTGAGGTGGCACCTGTGGTCGTTGCGACGTCGGGTCGCGTCCCGGCCGATCGCCCGATCATCACCGTCGGCCGCCGCAAGCAGGCGATCGTCCGGGTTCGCCTGGTGCCCGGCACCGGCGTCTTCACGCTCAACGGCCGCACACTCGACTCGTACTTCCCGAACAAGGTGCATCAGCAGCACATCAAAGAGCCGCTGACGGTGCTGGACAAGGCCGAATCGTTCGACGTCATCGCGCGCCTGCACGGCGGCGGGGTCACCGGCCAGGCCGGAGCGCTGCAGCTCGGCATCGCCCGCGCGTTAATCGAGATCAACCCGGACGACCGGCCCCCGCTCAAGCGCGCCGGGTTCCTCACGCGCGATGCGCGCGTGAAGGAACGCAAGAAGTACGGTCTCAAGAAGGCCCGGAAGGCTCCGCAGTACTCGAAGCGCTGATGCCCAGACTCTTTGGCACGGACGGCGTTCGCGGACTCGCGAACGCCGATCTCACACCGGCCCTGGCGCTCAGCCTGGCGACCTCGGCAGCACGGATCCTCACGTCTGCGCCGTGGCGTGAGTCGATGGATCGCGCACGCGCAGGCGGGCTCGCCGCTTCCGCCCGTCGCGCCGCGACGCAACTGGACCAGGTCGGCGGCGGGGGAGCCGGCGCCGATCCCGAGGCTGCGGGTACTGCGGGCACCCCGCGACTCGGCGATCGGCCGTTCGCGGTGCTCGGGCGGGATCCGCGCGCATCCGGCGAGATGCTGGAGGCCGCGGTCGCCGCCGGGCTCGCCTCTGCCGGGGTCGACGTGCTGCAGCTCGGCGTCCTGCCGACACCGGCCGTCGCGTTTCTTACGGCGGATCTGGGCGCGGACCTGGGCATCGTCATCTCCGCGTCGCACAACGCTATGCCGGACAACGGCATCAAGATCTTCGGCCCCGGCGGGCGCAAGCTGTCGGACGAGGCCGAAGATGCCATCGAAGCAGGCCTGGTGGACGTGTCGGGGCTGCCCACCGGTGAAGGAGTCGGCCGCATCCGCCCGATGCCGGAAGCGGCTCGCCGCTACACCGACCACCTGCTGATCGGCACGCCGCACGCACTCAGCGGCCTGCGGGTGGTCGTCGACTGCGCGAACGGCGCGGCGTCGGCGGTGGCGCCCGAGGCGTATCGGCGGGCCGGTGCCGAGGTCGTGGTGATCGCCGGGTCGCCGGATGGCTGGAACATCAACGCCGGCGTCGGATCGACCCACATCGACTGCCTCCGCCAGGCGGTGATCGACCACGGCGCCGACCTCGGGATCGCCCACGACGGGGACGCCGATCGGTGTCTGGCCGTCGCCGCGGACGGCACTCTGGTCGACGGCGACGCGATCCTCGCGTTGCTGGCGATGGCCCTGCGGGAACGCAACGAACTCTCCGGGAACGCCGTAGTGACGACGGTGATGGCGAATATCGGCTTCCATCGCGCGATGGCCAAGGCCGGCATCGCCGTGCGGACGTCTGCGGTAGGCGATCGTTACGTGCTCGCCGAGATGCAATCCGGCGGATACACGCTGGGCGGTGAACAGTCCGGGCACATCATCCTGTCGTCGATGGCCACCACGGGGGACGGGCTTTTGACCGCGCTCAATCTGATGGCGATCGTGGCCGCGACCGGTCGCCCGCTGGCGGAGCTCGCGGCCGACATCCCGCACTTCCCGCAGGTCCTCATCAATGTCGAGGTCGTCGACAAGGCCGCGGCCGTCGCGTCCGGCGTGGTGCGAACGGCCGTCGCCGAAGCGGAGGCCGAACTGGGTGACGCCGGCCGCGTCCTGCTCCGCCCCTCCGGCACCGAACCCCTGATCCGGGTCATGGTGGAGGCTGCGGACGAGGACGATGCGCGCCGCATCGCGGGTCGGGTCGCCGCGGCTGTGACACAGTCCGCGACCACTGGTTTCGGTCACGCGGCTGCGATCTGACGCTTCGATCGGCCGACGGGGATCATCCCCGGCAGAATCCGGCCCGCTTCCGGTCCAGGCACAGCAAACCGGCAAGCGTGACCCCGTCCTCCTCGAGGACCACCAGGCGTGCCAGCCCTCGGTCGTCGAGAATCTCGACGGCCTCGGTGACGGGCTGCCCCGGCGTGATCGTCGGGACGGTGCGGCGCGCGAACGTGCGGATCGGCGAGTTCCCGGCGAGCAGGCTGGGCATGTCGCTGCGGTTCAACAGCCCGACGAACACCGTCCCATCCGCCACGATCGCGCTGACCACCTTCGGGTCCGCGAACATCGCCCGCGCATCGTTGACCGTCGCGTCGCCGCGGAGCGTCTTCGGATTGCGTAACATCACGTCTCGCACGAGTTGGGTGGCGGCGGTATCCCTTGTCACTTGGGGGAAGTCGCACGTGGCGGGGTCCATCAGATCGGCCGTGGCCATGTCGTTGCTCATCAGATCTGCGCTCCCGAATCCCGAATCCCACACCCCGGTCGCCGGGCGACCCTCGCGGCGTTCAGTCTATGCGGCGCGCCCGGACCCGGGCCGTGGTCGACATCACTCTGCACCCCAGGTACCGCAACCCCAGGTATTGCACACGGGTACTCCTGCGGCGATGCGACGACGGGTCAACGGACGGCGCCCTCAGCGGTGTCCTCAGCGGCGGGCGTCAGCGGAATGGGCACCGCGCCGGCGATCGTGCCGTCGAGCACCTCCGCCAACTGCGCGTGGCCGGCGACATGGCATAGCAGGAACGCCGTCATCGCCGTGGTGACACTGCGACGCACCCTGCGCGAGCCGCGATCGCCGAGCAGCGTGGACGTGAGATGCCGCCCCTCGACGATGCTGAGGTGCGTGGCGCCCTTGATGCGCCGCAGCTGTACCGGACCGGCCCACGCGCGGGCGATCGCCTCGCCGTCGGCGTCCGGCGTGGCCACCGTATCGGCGGACCCCACCAGGTGCAGGCTGGGCGTCGTCACCGCAGCCGCGGCCTCGGCGGCGGACGGGAAGGTCGCGGTGGCGAACATGGTCGCCGTGGCGCGCACCAGCGGGGCACCCGCAGCGGCCGCGAGAACCGCTGCGCCGCCGCCGATCCCGTGGCCGATGACGGCGAGCCGCCGGCGGTCGACGGTCACCCGGCCGTTGTTGAGTTTGGTGTCTGCCAGCCGGTCGAGGGTGCGCGCCATGTCGAGAGCGAGCCCGGCGTGCGAGGGCACGATCCCGCGCTCGGTCGCCGGTGCGGCCGCCACGAAACCCCACGAGGCGAGGAATGTGAGCAGCCAGGCGTAGCGGTCGACGGGTTGCAGATACCCGTGCCCGAGCACCACCGCCGGCAGGCGCGGCCCCGTCCGCGGCGCGAGAACCAGTCCAGGCAGGCCGATCTCGTCCAGCGTGCCAGCGGCGATCTCGTACGGTCCGCGGTGCGTGAGGTACTCGATGGACGGCCGCTCGGCGGAGTACGGGGGAACCTTCCGGGACACCGCAGGGCTCCTCTCCACCGGCACATCGGACCTGGCTCGTAGGGTAGCGCCCCGCCCCAGGCCGTGACCCGTCGCGGCCGACGATAATGACGGCGAAGGTCAGAAGCCGAACGCGCGGAGGGCAGAGCCATGAGGATCGCAGTGTGCCAATTCGCGGCCGGCACCGACGTGGCCGAGAACACGCGGACGTGCGTGGCACTGATCGGGCGGGCGGCCGAGCAGGGCGCGGATCTGGCGGTGCTGCCGGAGGTTTCGATGTACTTCGACCCGAAGCACACCGATGGTCCGGGCCCGCACGGCCAGCGGCTCGACGGGCCGTTCGCGGCGGCGATCGCCGATGCCGCGTCGTCGGGCGGTATCGCGGTGCTCGCCGGAATGCTGGAGACCGCAGTGGGCGACACTGCGGGGGACACGGATGCCCCGGATGGCGCCGCTCGCGATTTCAACACGCTGATCGCCATCTCCGCCCGCGGCGAGCGGATCGGCCAGTACCGGAAGATCCACCTCTACGACGCGTTCGGATTCCGCGAGTCCAATCTGTACCTGGCGGGAGCGATCGAGGCCCCGCTGCTGTTCGACGTGGCGGGCGTCACCGTCGGTGCGCTGACGTGTTACGACCTGCGCTTCCCGGAGGCGTTCCGGTGGGTGGTCGATGCGGGGGCCGACGTGGTGGCGCTGCCGGCGGCGTGGATCGCCGGCCCGGCGAAGGAGCAGCACTGGGCGACGCTGCTGGCCGCGCGTGCCATCGAGAACACCGTCTACGTGGCCGGCGCGGGCCAGACCGGCCCGGTGTGCTGCGGGCAGAGCATGATCGTCGATCCCGCCGGTGCGGTCGTCGCCGGGGCCGGTGCCGCGCCCGGCATCGCGATCGCCGACATCGACCCGCAGCGTGTGGCGGCGGTGCGGGCCACGAATCCCAGCCTTGCCAACCGCCGATTCACCGTCATGCCCGTCATACCCGCTGCCGCACGCTGAGGCGCGCCGCTCAACAAACCGAGCGCGTGCGCGATCCTGCCGCAACGCCCACGGTGATGGGCAGATGCACGCACACAGATCACCGAGTGTGACGCTGTTCGCCGATCGGTGACGGCTCCGGCACCGAACCCGGCCGGGCCGGCGGTTCGCCGCCGCTAGGCTGCCAATCATGTGTGGGATTGTCGGGTATGTCGGGGGCCGGGCGGCTCTGCCGCTGATCATGGGCGGATTGGCGCGGCTGGAGTATCGCGGGTACGACTCGGCCGGTGTGGCGATTCAGTCGCCCGGCGGCGAACTCGTCACCGCCAAGAAGGCAGGCGTCCTGGACAACCTGCGCACCGCCATCGGCGACGGCGCAGACCTGGCCGGCTCCACCGGGATGGGCCACACCAGGTGGGCCACCCACGGCGGGCCCACCGACCGCAACGCCCATCCGCACGCCGATGGATCCGGGCGGCTCGCCGTGATCCACAACGGGATCATCGAGAACTTCGCCGCCTTGCGCACCGAACTCGAATCCGCGGGGGTCGAGCCGGTCAGCGATACCGATACCGAGGTGGTGGCGCACCTGCTGGGCGCGGCCTTCGCCGCCGGCCCGACCGCCGGCGACCTCACGGCCTCCATGCAGGCGGTGTGTCGCCGGCTGCACGGCACCTTCACCTTGGTGGCCTTGCACGCCGATCGGCCCGGTGAGATCGTCGCCGCCCGGCGCTCGTCACCGCTGGTGCTCGGGGTCGGGGACGGCGAGATGTTCCTGGCCAGCGACGTTTCCGCGTTCTTGGAGTACACCCGGGACGCCGTCGAACTCGGGCAGGACCAGGTGGTGACGCTGACCGCCGACAGCTACCTCGTCACCGATTTCTTGGGAAACCCATTGCAGGGCAAGCACTTCCATGTCGACTGGGAGATCGCCGAGGCGGAGCGCGGTGGCTACCCCACGTTCATGGACAAGGAGATCGCCGAACAGCCCGAGGCGCTGGCCAACACGCTGCGCGGGCACTTCGACGGGCGGCACATCCTGCTGGACGAGCAGCGGATGAGCGACGACGATCTGCGCACGATCGACAAGGTCTTCGTCGTCGCGTGCGGCTCGGCGTACCACTCCGGCCTGGTCGCGAAGTACGCCATCGAGCACTGGGCGCGATTGCCTGTGGAGGTGGAGCTGGCGAGCGAGTTCCGTTACCGGGACCCGATTCTTGATCGCGCGACGCTGGTGGTCGCGGTCTCCCAGTCCGGCGAGACCATGGACACCTTGGAAGCGCTGCGTCATGCGCGGCGGCAGAAGGCGACCGTGCTCGCGGTCTGCAACACGAATGGTGCGCAGATACCGCGCGAATCCGACGCCGTGCTCTATACCCACGCCGGCCCGGAGATCGGTGTCGCCTCCACCAAGGCGTTCCTCGCCCAGGTCGCGGCCAACTATCTGCTCGGTCTCGCCCTCGCCCAGGCCCGCGGCACCAAGTATCCGAGCGAGATCGCCGCGGATTTCGACCAGCTGGCGCAGATCCCGGACGCGGTTCGCGCGACGCTGGCCGGGATGGATCCGGTCCGTCGGCTCGGTCAGGACCTGGCCACCGCGCCCGCCGTACTGTTCCTCGGGCGGCACGTCGGCTATCCGGTTGCCCTGGAGGGCGCGCTCAAGCTGAAGGAACTCGCCTACATGCACGCCGAGGGCTTCGCGGCCGGCGAGCTGAAGCACGGGCCCATCGCGCTGGTGGAGGACGGACTGCCGATGGTGATCGTGATGCCGTCGGCGAAATCGCACCCGATGCTGCACCGCAAGATGCTGTCGAATATCCGCGAGGTGCAATCGCGCGGGGCGCGCACCATCGTCATCGCCGAAGAGGGGGACGATACCGTCGCGCCGTTCGCGGACACGCTCATCGATGTACCGATCGTTCCGCCGCTGCTGCAACCGTTGGTGGCGACGGTGCCGCTGCAGATCCTGGCGGCCGAAATTGCCCGCGCCCGCGGCTACGACATCGACAAACCCCGTAATCTGGCGAAGTCGGTGACCGTCGAATAGGCCGACGCTGCCCAAGGGCAGGTGGCGAGAGCGCGGGCAGGGCCGGAAGGGATCAGCGGGGTGGCGATCGATCGCGCGGGCACCGCTGGAACCGGCCGTAACACCGCTTATGACGTAGGGTCCGCCTTCGGCGGTGGGGCCGGCGGCGTCGGCGGTGTGCTCGGTGTGGGCATCGATGTGGTGTCCGTCGACCGGTTCGCCCGGGCGCTCGGACGCACGCCCATGCTCGCTGCACGGCTGTTCACCGCATCCGAACTCGTGACCCCGCGCGGCGGCGCCCGTCCGGCCGCTTCGCTCGCGGCCCGGTTCGCCGTCAAGGAGGCCGTCGCAAAAGCGCTCGGCGTTCCGCGCGGGATGGACTGGCACGACTGCGTCGTCGTCTCCGCGGACAGCGGCCAGCCCACGCTGCGGATCACCGGCACCGTCGCCGCCGTCTGCGCCGGGCGCGGCATCCGGCACTGGCAGATCTCCCTTTCGCACGACGCCGGCATCGCCGCCGCGATGGTGCTCGCGCTCCGCTGACGAGGGTTCCGGCAGACGGGCCAGCCTGCGAGGGCCCGGCCGTGCGACAGTAGACCCGTGCAGCAGAGCTACACCGCGGAACAGATCCGGCAGGCGGAACGGATCGCGCTCGCGCGGACACCGGAAGGGGCACTGATGGCGCGGGCGGCCCGCGCCGTCGCCGACGCGGTGCTGAGCAGGATGCCGTCGCCGATCCCGGGCCGTGCGGCGGTGCTCCTGGTGGGGCCGGGTAACAACGGTGGCGACGCGCTCTATGCGGGAGCACTCTTGCTCGGTCGCGGTATGCAGGTGACCGCCATCCTCGCTGATCCCGACCGTGCCCACCTTCCGGGTATGACGCTGCTGCGTCGCCGCGGTGGCCGGGCGATCGCCGCAGGCTCGCCGGATGTGCCGCGACTGATCGGGCGTGCCGATGCCATTGTCGACGGGCTCGTCGGCATCGGCGCCCGACCCCCGCTGCGGGCTCCGATGGACGACCTGGTCCGCCGCGCGACGGACAGCCCCGCGTGGCGCATCGCGGTCGATCTGCCGTCCGGAATCGACCCCGACGACGGTCGGTCGCCAGGCGCCGCCTTCGATGCCGACATCACCGTGACGATGGGCGGTCTCAAGACGGGTCTGCTGCTGAGTGACCTGGCTGGCGACGTCAGGGTGGCCACCATCGGCATGGACCCGGCGTCGCTCTCCGACGCGTCGGGTCGATCGATCGACTGCGACGCGAACATCGTGACGGATGACGACGTGGCTGCGCTGATGCCGCAGCCCGGCGCCCAGGACGACAAATTCTCGCTCGGCGTCACCGGTGTACTCGCCGGTTCCGTGCGATATCCCGGCGCGGCGCTGCTGGCGGTGGGCGGTGCGGTGCGCATGCGGCCGGGGCTGGTGCGGTACGCCGGCCCACAGGCGCTCGCGGTGGTGCAACGCTGGCCGGAGGCCGTGGTCGGTGCTGACCCGGCCTCCGCCGGGCGCGTGCAGGCGTGGGTCGCCGGACCGGGCCTGGGCACGGATGGCGCGGCGCTCGCGCCGTTGCGGGACGTGCTGGACGCCGACGTCCCGGCGCTCGTCGACGCGGACGGGCTCACCCTGCTCGCGGCGGCGCCGTCGCTGCTCGCGCGCCGGACCCGCCGCGGAGCGGTCACCGTCCTCACGCCGCACGCGGGCGAGTTCGCCCGGCTCTTCCCCGATCTCGACCCCGCCGACCGGCCGGCCTCGGTGCGGGCCGCAGCCGCGCGCTCCGGCGCCATCGTGCTGCTCAAGGGGCACCGGACGGTGCTGGCGGACCCCGCGGGCCGCACCATGATCAACACCTCCGGTTCGCCGTGGCTCGCGACCGCGGGGTCCGGCGACGTCCTCGCTGGCATGGCGGGATCGCTCCTGGCAACGGGCCTGGATCCGCTCACCGCCGTCGCTCTCGCCGCGCATATACATGGCCGGGCAGGGGAGCGGGCCGCGGCTGCCGGGCGTGCAGGGGCGTCCGCGCTGCTCGACCTGCTGCGCTGATCCCGCCGAGCGGTGCGAATTGCACCACTTTGTGTCCTGTTCGCCCGACTTTTCGCACCGCTCGGCGGGATGGAACGCGGCGAGGGTTTGCGCGGAGCCACCACGGGTTGTGATTCCATCTGGGGGTGACAGTGCGGGCGACAGGGCAGATCTCACACCAGCGGGCCGAGGCGGCCCGGGCCGAACGGCAGGTGCGGCACGCCGAGGCGGTGATCGACCTCGACGCCGTCGAGGCGAATACCCGGCTGCTCCGCCGAGCCGCGGCCGGCGCGGCGCTCATGGCGGTCGTCAAGGCCGACGGCTACGGGCACGGCGCGGCCCCGGTCGCGCGGGCGGCGCTCGCCGGCGGCGCGGACATGCTCGGGGTAGCGACCTTGCCGGAGGCGGTCGCGCTCCGCGGCGCCGGAATCGTGGCACCGCTCGCGGCCTGGCTATGGACACCGGGCGAGGACCTCCGGGCGGCGATCGCCGCGGGGGTGCAGGTCGGCGTGCCCAGCCTGGACCACCTCGCCGCGGTCTGTTCGGCCGCCGACGTCGCTCCGGCCGGCCCGGACTCATCGGCAGGGCGTGTTCCGGTCCATGTGAAGGTCGATACGGGTCTTGGGCGGAACGGCGTCATGCCCGGTGACCTGCCCGCGCTGCTGGATGCGGTCGCCGCCGCCGAGCGGGCCGGAACTGTCGAGATGCGCGGAATCATGAGCCATCTCGCGTGCGCGGACGTTCCCGGCGACCCGTCGATCGACGTGCAGGTGCGCGGGTTCAAGGATGCCATCGACGCAGCCGAGGCCGCGGGTCTGAACCCGCGGTGGCGGCATCTGGGCAACACCGCCGTCGCACTCGACGTGCCGGGCGCACGCTTCAACCTGGTGCGGTGCGGCATCGGGTTGTACGGGCTGTCGCCGTTCGCCGACCGTGCGGGCCTGCGTCCGGCCATGACGCTGCACGCGAGCGTGGCGCTCGTCAAGCGCGTTCCTGCCGGTCAGGGCGTCGGATACGGATTCACCTACCGCACCGCACACGAATCGACCCTGGCACTTGTGCCGCTGGGCTACGGGGACGGGATCCCGCGCTCCGCCGGGAACGTGGGCCAGGTGTGGCTCGGCGGCAAGCGGCGCACGATCGCCGGAAGGGTCGCGATGGATCAGGTGGTCGTCGACTGCGGAGATGACGACATTCGCGTGGGCGAGGACGTCGTCATATTCGGTTCCGGCGACGACGGCGAGCCGACCGCCGACGACTGGGCGGGTTATTGCGACACAATCAATTACGAGATCGTCACGCGCATCGCGTCGCGCGTCCCCCGCCGCTACGTCGGCAGCGGAGCGCCGGCGGTGGGCGACGCAGCGGCAAGTGCCCCGGAATCGGGCGCGGAGGGATCGGCGCAGTGAGCGCTTTGGGCAGGGTCGTCGGACCCATTTCCGTCGTCGGCGGCGTGGTGACGGCCGCGGCGCTCGGCGGGATGACGGCGCAGCGGATGGCGCTGCACCACTACCGGCAGCTCGATCAGGTCCCGGGGTGGGATCCGGCCGACGACTTCGACTCGCCGCCGACGGATCGCAGCTACTCGGTCGCGACGGCCGACGGCGTCGCCCTGCATGTCGAGGAGGTCGGTCCGGCAGATGCGCCGCTCACCGTCATCTTCGCGCACGGGTGGACGCTGCGGCTCGGATCGTGGTATTTCCAACGGGTTTCGCTGTCCGGTTCGCCCATGGGCGCCCAGACCGGGCGGCAAGGCGCCCCGGCCAATCGCTCCGGTGCCGCGAAGAGCGGGCCCGGCGCGGCAGCGGATGCGGCGTCATCGGCGACCTGCGGCCCTTTGCGTTTGGTCTTCTACGACCAGCGGTCGCACGGGCGGTCCAGTCGCGCGCCCGCCGGGCACAGCACGATGGACGATCTCGCGAACGACCTCGCCACGGTGATCGCCACGGCGGCGCCGACCGGTCCGGTGGTGCTCGTCGGGCATTCGATGGGCGGTATGGCCGTGATGGCGCTGGCCGAGAAGGACCCGGCGCTGTTCACGGCGCGCGTGCACGGCGTGGGGCTGATCTCGACCAGCGCGGTCGAGGACAGCCGCGGACTTGGCCGGTATCTGCAGATCAACGGCTCGAATCCGCTGCTGCCGTGGATGATGTCCGTCGCCTCGCGGTACCCGCGGATGTTGGAGCGCAGCCGGAGCGCCAGTCGCGACGCCGTCTGGCTCATGACGCGCGCGCTGGGCTTCGCGGACCCGAAGGTGCCCGCACCGCTCGTCGACTATCTCGATGAGATGATCTCCGGTACCCCGGTGGATGTGATCGCGGATTTTGCGCCCGCGCTGTATTCCCATGACGAGCGTGGCGCGTTGCCCGTGCTAGCCGGCCTGCCCGCGCTGATCGCGGTCGGCGCGGAGGATCGGATGACCCCGCCGTCACGATCCGAGGCCATGGCCGAGGCGCTGCCACGTGCCGAACTGCTCATCGTTCCGGACGCAGGACACATGGCCATGATGGAGGCGCCGGAAGCCGTCACGGCCGGGCTGGCCCGGCTCATCGATGCCGCGTGCCGCTTCGACAGTGGCGCGGTCGGCAGGCCCGCTGCATCCACGGCGCTGCCGACCCTGCCCGGTCCGCGGCTGGCGGCGGGTGCGGCCTCGTGAGCCAGCTGGTGCTGCCGACCGCGGAGGACACGCACGCGCTGGGGGAGCGGATCGGGCGGCTGCTGGGCGCGGGCGACCTGGTGATCCTGGACGGTGCGTTGGGCGCCGGCAAGACGGTGCTGACGAAGGGCATCGCCGTCGGGATGGGCGTGACCGGCATCGTCATGTCGCCCACGTTCGTCATCGCCCGGGTGCATCGGCCGGCGACGCCCGGCGGCGTGCGACTGGTGCATGTCGACGCGTATCGGCTCGGCGGGCGGTTCGAGTTCGACGACCTGGATCTCGACACGGATATGACGGCGGCCGCGGTCGTCGTCGAATGGGGCGAGGGGCGCGCCGAGCAACTTGCGGCCGACCATTTGCTCGTGAGGCTCACCCGGCACCCGGACGACACCCGCACGGCGGAGTTGAGCGGCACCGGCGAACGGTGGTCGCGGCTGGCTGCGGAGATGACCGGCGCCGTTGCGCAGCGTGGTGCGTGACCGCAGTACGTAACCGCGGTACGCAACAGCGGTACGCAACGGCGCCGGTGGTCGAGCAACCCGGTCATCCGGTCGGTCATCCCGGTCACCATTTGCCAGCCGAATGGTGTGCACCATGGTCGATCTGTGCGGTTCGTGCCGCGATCGATGCCTATTCGTGACCTCGCGATGGCGACACGCCTTGCAGGTATGCCATAGGGTTTTGGCCATCACCGCGTACAGGTGTACTTCACATGTACCTCGTATGTGGTGCCCAAGGTCTGGCATCCGTCCACGAGGCCGTACGGGCGCCGTGGCGTAGGGCCAGACCGCCTACCCACGGGATGCAGCAGGTGTACCCCCTGCGAGCCCCATTGGCCTCACCACCAGGAGGTAGTTGTGCATAAGTCCGCCAAGCTCACCCTCGTCACCGCGCTGGGGGTGACTGCCGCGATGGTGATCGCCGCGTGTGGCGCGGGCCGGACCGACACCGGCTCGTCGAGTTCGAACAGCGGCAGCTCGAGCTCCCAGCAGCAGGGGTCGAGTTCCCCTTCGGGGTCCGGAGAGAGCTCGCAGACCAGCAGTGAGACCGGCTCGGGCAACTCGGGTAACGCGAGTGCCCAGATCGCGATCGGCACCACCGACAAGGTGGTATCGCTGGATCCGGCCGGGTCGTACGACAACGGCTCGCTCATGCTGGAGGTCCAGCTCTACCAGTTCCTCATGATCATCCCGGCCGGCGAGGCCCAGCCCACCCCGGATGCCGCGCAGAGCTGCGACTTCACCGATAACGGCGCGACCTACACCTGCAAGATGAAGCCGGGGCTGAAGTTCACCAACGGCGATCCGCTCACCGCGAAGGATGTCGCCTTCTCGTTCAAGCGCGTGGTCGACATCAACGACGCGAACGGCCCGGCGTCGCTGCTGGCGAACATGAAGTCCGTGGCCGCTCCGGACGACTCCACGGTCGTGTTCACCCTGAACAACCCGAACGACCAGACCTGGCCGTTCGTACTGGGCACTTCCGCCGGCCCGATCGTCGACTCCAAGGTCTTCCCGGCCGACAAACTGCTCGACGACGCGAAGGTCATCGGCTCCGGGCCGTACAAGCTGGACTCGTACTCGAAGAACCAGCTCGTGTCGCTCGTCCCGAACACCGGCTACCAGGGCAACGGCGGCGCGGTGCAGAACGCCGGCGTCACACTGCAGTACTACACCGACGCGTCGAACCTGAAGCTAGCCGTCCAGCAGGGCGACATCGACGTCGCGTGGCGCACGCTCGACGCGCAGTCGATCTCCGACCTCCGCAAGAACGACAAGGTCAAGGTGCTGGAAGGCCCCGGCGGCGAGGATCGCTACATCGTCTTCAACCTGAAGACCATGCCGGGTGACAACGACGCGCAGAAGCTCGCCATCCGCCGTGCCATCGCCTACTCGGTCGATCGTCAGGAGCTGGCCACCAAGGTGTTCCAGGACCTGTACACACCCGCCTACTCGATGGTCCCGAACGGCTTCCCGGGCCACATCGACGCGTTCAAGGACGAGTTCGGTGCCTCCCCGAACAAGGACGCCGCGGCCAAGGCGCTGTCGGACGCCGGTGTGAAGACACCGGTCACCCTGCCGATCCAGTACAACCCGGATCACTACGGCTCGGCCTCCGACCTGCAGTTCAACGAGATCAAGCGGCAACTGGAGGCGACCGGCCTGTTCAAGGTCAACCTGCAGTCGACCGAATGGACGCAGTACTCGAAGGAGCGCACGAAGGACGCCTACCCGATCTACCAGCTCGGCTGGTACCCGGACTTCCCGGACGCGGACAACTACATCAGTCCGTTCCTGGTTCCGAACAACTTCGTACAGGCGCACTACTGCGATGCGAATGCCGCCGTCGGCTCCCGCCCGTGCGACAAGGACGGCGTGCTGCCGCTGATCACCACCGAGCAGACGCAGACCGGCGACCCGCGCATCGCGGCGATCGAGCAGATCCAGAAGATCTCCGCGACCGGTGTGATGCCGACCCTGCCGCTGCTGCAGGGCAAGCAGATCGCCGTCACCGGAACCAACGTCACCGGCGTGCAGGACACGCTCGACGCCACGTTCCTGTTCCGCTTCTGGAAGATCGGCAAGAACTCCTGATTCACCCTTGACCGGCGTGAGGGGTAGGGTCCGCCCTACCCCTCACGCCCGTTCGGTTCGCCAGGAGGCTGTCGACGCAGTGAGTAGCACAGTGAGTATCAGCGGGTGAGCAGCACCACGGCGCGGGCCGGATCCCTCCCGCGCTATCTCCTGACCCGCCTCGCGCTGGTCATCCCGATGATCTGGATACTGATCACCCTGGTCTTCTTCCTAATGCGCGGGATCGGGGACCCCATCGAGGCCATGCTGGGCGGGCGGCTGCCGGCCGACCAGCTCGCCGAACGCCGCCACGAGGCCGGCTTCGATCGGCCCATCCTCGTCCAGTACGGCGACTACCTGTGGCAGCTGCTGCACGGCAACCTCGGGACGACGTTGACGGACAACCGTCCCGTCACCGACGTGCTGAAGGTCAACGGCGCCGCCACGCTCGAGCTGGCCTTCTGGGCGTTTCTGATCGCGCTGGCGATCGGCATCCCGCTCGGCCGGATCGCGGCCCGCCATCGCGACCGCATCCCCGACGTCTTCCTGCGGGTCTCCGGCGTGCTGTTCTACGCCGCACCGGTGTTCTTCGTGGGGCTCCTCGGCAAGCTCGTGTTCTCCGTCTGGCTGAATTGGCTGCCCGTCTCCGGGCGCGCCAACCCGCGGACGATCATCGCGATCAGCCACGTCAGCCCGAAGACGAACATCTACCTCATCGACGCGATCCTCTACGGCGACCCCGAGTACATCTGGGACGTCATCTGGCACACGATCATGCCGGCCGTCACGCTGGGTCTGCTGGTCGGCGGCATCTTCCTGCGGCTGGTACGCACGAACCTGCTGCAGACCATGAAGGACGACTACGTCGAGGCCGCCCGGGCGCGCGGCATCAAGGAAGGCCGCATCAACCGCAAACACGCCTTCCGCAACGCCATGGTGCCCGTCGTCACCGTCATGGGTCTACAGGCCGCGCTGCTGCTCGGCGGCGCGATCCTCACCGAGGAGACGTTCGAGTGGCAAGGCCTGGGGTACATGCTGGCCCAGTACCTGACCAAGCGTGACTTCGTCGCCGTGCAGGGCATCGTCACCGTGATGGCGATGATCGTCGTGGTGGCGAGTTTCCTGATCGACATCATCACGGCATTGATCGATCCGAGGGTGCGATACCGATGAGCGCGGAACTGATCTCGGCCGCGCCGATGGGCGCGGCCATGCCGGGCGGCGAGGGGGGTAAGCCGGGGTTCTTCTCCCGTGCGTGGCGCACCCTGCGCCAGGCCGGTGGCGTGCAGATGGGCATGCTCGCCAGCGGGGCGATCATCGTCGTGTTCTTCGCGGTGCTGGCGGTCTTCGCGCCGTGGATCTCCCCGTACGGATTCAACGACAACAGCGCGAACGGTGTCTCCTTCCCGGTGCAGGCCCCCCCGAGCGCCGCGCACTGGTTCGGCACCACCACCGGCGGTGGAGTCGATGTGCTGTCGCAGGTGATCTACGGCAGCCGCACCGCCCTGGAGGTCGTCATCCTCTCCGTCCTGCTGGCGATCATCGTCGGCGTGCCGCTCGGCCTGATCTCCGGCTATGTCGGCGGCTGGCTCGACCGGATCCTCGTGCTGATCACCGACGCGCTCTTCGCGTTCCCGTCGCTGCTGCTGGCGATCGTCGTGTCGATCGCGGTGGTCGGTGGGCAGTCCAGCGAGGGCGGTGGCATCCTGGCGGCCGCGGTATCCATCACCGTCGTCTACATACCGCAGTACTTCCGGGTGGTCCGCAACGCCACGGTGTCGGTTCGGGAGCGGCCGTTCGTGGAGGCCGCCCGGGCACTTGGTGCTCGACCGGGGGAGGTGATGCGTCGCTACGTTTTCGGCAACGTGGTGCAGTCCGTGCCGATCATCGCGACGATCAACGGCGCCGACGCGATCCTGACACTGGCCGGCCTCGGCTTCCTCGGATTCGGCATCGAGCCGTCCGCCGCCGCGGAATGGGGGTACCAGCTCAACAAGGCCCTGCCTGACATGGCCTCCGGCGTCTGGTGGACCGCCATCTTCCCGGGCCTGGCCATCGTGCTGCTCGTGCTCGGCCTGTCGCTGATCGGCGAGAGCCTCAACGACGTGGTCGACCCGCTGCTGCGCAGCCGGCGGTTGCGCAACGTGATCCTGCCGGCCAGGGCCGGCGCGGGCGCTGCCGACGGACCATTCGCCGCACCGAGTATGACGAAATCCCCGGGCCGGGCGGGTTCCGAAGGGCCACGCCCCTCGCGCCACGGGCGGCACCCGGGCGCCGACGCCGCGGAGTCCGCCGACACACCGGTGATCTCGGTCAAGGATCTGCGCGTCTGGTACGCGGGGGTCGGCGCGCCGGTCAAGGCCGTCGACGGCGTGAGCTTCGACCTGAAGCGCGGTGAGGTCCTCGGCCTGGTGGGCGAGTCGGGTTGCGGCAAGTCGACTCTCGGACGGGCGATGTTAGGCCTGAGCCCGTCGACCGCCGGGATCGATGGCCGCTTGGAGTTCCGCGGCAGGAACCTGCTCGACCTCTCCGCCCGCGAATGGCAGAAGGTGCGCGGCGCCGGCCTCGGCATGATCTTCCAGGAGCCGATGACGCGGCTCAACCCGCTGATGCGGGTGTCCGACCACTTCCGGGAGGCGCTCCGGTCGCACGAGAAGCTCTCCAGGCGGCAGGCCGACGAACGCGCGCTGGAATCGCTGCGCGCGCTTGGCATCCCGCCGTCGCGGTACAAGAACTACCCGCACGAGTTCTCCGGCGGCATGCGGCAGCGCATCATGATCGCGCTGGCCCTGTCCATGCGTCCGGGATTCGTGGTCGCCGACGAACCGACGACGGCGCTGGACGTACTCGTCGAGGCGCAGATCATCGAGGTGCTGGGGCAGATCCGGGACACCTTCCACCCGGCGATGATGCTCATCACGCACAACCTGGGCATCGTGGGCCGGGTCTGCGACCGGGTCGCCGTCATGTACGCCGGGCGGATCGTCGAGCAGGGCACCGTGGCCGAGATCTTCGACAACCCCCAGCACCCGTACACCCAGGCGCTGCTCGGGGCGACGATCTCGCTCGAGACCACCGAGTTGCGCAGTATTCCGGGCGCCCCGCCTGACCTCGCCGACCTGCCGGTCGGCTGCCGATTCGCCGAACGCTGCCCGTTCGCGATGGAGGTGTGCCTGAAGCGCCCGCCGCGCCCGCTGGTGGTGGATGGGCGCGAGGTCGAATGTCATCTGTATGACGACAACTTAAGCGCCGACGATCGCATTCCCCTGCAACGAGCCGAACTCGAGGCCGCAGATGAAGCCTGACGCACCAGCCGGGGCCGCGAGCACCGCGGTCGCCGCTCCGCAGCCGATCGTGTCGCTCCAGGACGTCGAGGTGCACTACGCCCTCGGCGGGTCGTCCGTGGGTCGCCTGCTGGGCCGTTCCCGCGGGGTGGTCAAGGCCCTCGACGGGGTCTCGCTCGATGTGGCGCCCGGCGAGATCGTCGGCCTGGTCGGCGAATCGGGGTCCGGCAAGTCGACGCTCGGCCGGGCGGTGCTCGGCATGGCGCCCGTCACCCACGGCACCGTGACGTACAAGGACCGCGTCATATCCGGCCTCGGCGACGAGGCGTTCCGGCCCTACCGCAAGAAGATCCAGATGATCTTCCAGGACCCGGCGGCGGCGCTCAACCCCACCATGACCATCGGCGAGGGCATCGAGGACGCGCTGAAGATCCACCGTATCCCGGAGGCCGAGCGGCCGCGGCGCGTGGTCGACGCGCTCGAACGGGTCGGGCTGGCGCCGGCCGGCCGCTTCATCCCGAAGTATCCGGGTGAGCTGTCCGGCGGGCAGAAGCAGCGCGCGGTCGTCGCCCGGTCCATCTGCCTGGGGCCGGAGATGCTGATCGCGGACGAGCCGATCTCCATGCTCGACATGAGCGTGCGGGCGAAGATGCTCGACCTGATGGAGGGCCTGCGGCGGGATCTGGGCATCGCGTTCCTGTACATCACGCACGATCTCGCCTCCGCGCGGTTCTTCTGCGACCGGATCGCGATCATGTACCTGGGTCGGATCGTCGAGATCGGGCCCGCGGAAGAGGTTTTCGAGCAGCGCCAGCACCCGTACACGCAGGCGTTGCTCAAGGCCATCCCGGACATCTCGCATCGCAAGGACACCGTCACCGAGCTGCCCAGGGGGGAGATCCCCGATGCGGCCCGGCCGCCCCTGGGCTGCTCGTTCCACCCGCGCTGCCCGAAGGCGTTCGCCTCCTGCGGCTGGGAGGGCCGCGACCTGCGCACCCTGCTCGAAGAGCGCTGGACCGGCCTCGGGCTGGACGCCTACCGGCGGGAGTCGGCGCTCGTCAAGGGCCTGGACGCAGTCCAGACCACCGTGTCGAAGGACGGTGCCGTGTCGGTGATTCCGAGTTCGGACCCGAAGGAGCTCGCCCGCATCGTCGAGGAGATCCGGGCGGCGAAGCCCGACGAGCCGTTCTTCTCTGCGCTGCGCGGCATGCGCGTGGAACACGGCGGGCTCCGGCTCGACCTCGCTCCGTTCCGTCAGCCGCTGCTCACCCCGCAGGCCGGCCGTGCGGGCCGGGTCGCCTGCCACCTCTATCCGAGCGACGGCGTCGGCGAACCGGGTGCCGGGACTGCTCAATCGGGTGCGGCCGCCGCGGATTGAGCCCGGCGCGAGAACGTCGTCATACGCGGTACTCCCGGCGCGGAGCGGTGCCCCGGTCATCGACACGGCGGCCGGGCCTGCCTTACTTCGCCGCCGGCCGCCCCGGCGTGCTGGCGCGCACCACGACCTCGGTCGGCACGGTGCGCACCACCGGCGCCACGGAGGGCTCGGTGCCCATCGCGAGATCGACTGCGGCGCGCCCGATGTCGACGAGCGGCACCCGCACCGTGGTGAGCGGCGGCTCGATGTCGCGGAGCATGGCGATGTCGTCGAACCCCGCCAGCGCCACGTCCCTCGGCACGTGATGCCCCTGCTCGCGCAGGGCCGCCATCGCGCCGACGGCCATCACGTCGTTCACCGCAAAGACGCACTCCGCGTCGAGGCCCCGGTCGAGCAGCTCCGCCATGGCCACATACCCGCCGTCCCGGGTGGCCTGCGCGCCGATGATGTTCTCCGCCGCCAGATCCACGCCGCACCCGGCGAGCCCGTCCCGGAAACCGGCCAGGCGCTCCTCGCTGGTGAGCAGCTGCTCGGGACCGGCCAGCACGGCGAACCGCCGATAGCCGAGCGAGTGCAGGGTGCGGGCCAGGTGCGCCGCGCCCTCACGGTTGGCTATCGCGAGCGTGTTGACGCCCACCATGTCCTGGCCGATCGACGCGATATGCCCCCCGGAAGCGGCGACCGATGCGAGCAGCTCTGTGGTGGTCGCGGTGACCTGCGGGTCCGCGAACCGTGAGCCGGCCAGGATTACGGCGGTGGCCCGCTGCTGCAGCAGCGCCTGGATGTGGCGGATCTCGATCGCGGGGTCCGAGAGCGTGGATGCGATCGTGACGATGAGCCCGCGTTCGGCAGCAGCGGCGATGACACCGGACGCGATCGCCGCGGCGTACGGGTCCGCGATGTCGTGCACCACGAGGCCGACGGTGGTCGTCGCGCCGCGGGCCATCGCCTGGGCGTAGGCATTGACGGAATAGCCGAGCTCACGCGCGGCGGCCAGCACCCTGGCGGCGAGCGGGGCGCCGACCGTGCGGCCCGTCGACCCGTTGAGCGCCCGCGAGGCGGTGGCCAGCGACACCCCGGCGGCCGCCGCGACCTGAGCCAACGTCACCTGCCCGGGCACGGTGCTCCTTCCGCCGTCTGGGATATGACGCTAACGTACCGACGCGCGGTGCTGGCCCATAGCGCGGACCCACGGCCGGGCGCGCTGACGATCGGTCCGTCGGTCGCCACGCGCCGGACCGCGCCGCTCCCACGCCGTAGCATGGACAACCGTGCTGGTCCTCGCGATTGATACCTCTACGCCGGTGATCACCGCCGGGTTGGTTCGGCTGAATCAACCGCATGAGGTCGTCGCAGCCATGGAAGCCGCCGCGGCGCTGCCGCTTTCGGGCAGTGCGAACGACGGACGTGCATTCCGCCCGGCGATCGACGTCCGGCAACTCTTGGCCGAGAGCACTGTCACCGATGCGTTCGGGCATGCGGAGCAGCTGATGCCGCTCGTGCGTGGCGTGTTGGACCAGTCCGCGCACACGATCGGCGAGATCTCCGCCGTGGTGGTCGGGATCGGACCAGGGCCCTTCACCGGATTGCGCGTCGGCATGGTGACGGCGGCGGCGCTCGGCGACGCGCGGGACATTCCCGTGCACGGCGTGCCGAGCCACGATGCCATGGCCCGCGCGGCGATGGGGACCGGTGATTTCCTCGTGGTCACCGACGCGCGCCGTCGCGAGGTGTACGTCTCGGCATACCGCGAGAACGGTGCCCGCGTGTACGGACCGGCGGTGATCGCCCCGGCCGCTCTGCCCGAACTCGTTGCGGAGCACGGGCTGTCGCCGGAATGGCTGACCGGTGCCGGTGCTGGGCCGGCGAGCGAGGCGCTGGGGCTGCCGGTGCGGGAGCCCGGCGGATCCGTGTCCGAATCGTTGGTCGCCTGTGCTGTCGGACCGCTGCTCACCGCCGCGGTGCCGGGGCCGCTCACACCGCTGTACCTACGGCGCCCGGATGCCGCCGAGCCCACGGCGCCCAAGCCCGTGCTGCCCGTCGAGCCGCATGCACCCGCCGCTCGGTGACCGACCGGGTATGACGCAGTTCGCCGATCCGCCCGCACGGCACGCCGGGCGCCTGAGACCGATGCGTTGGTGGGACATCCCGGCGATCGCGGCGCTGGAACGGATGCTGTTCGCCGAGGACTCGCCGTGGACCGAGCCCATGTTCTGGTCCGAGCTCGCCGCCGGGCACCACTACGTGGTGTGGTGCGCCGCCGCGGGCCAGCAGGCTGACGGACACGCCCAGCCCGAGAACAGCGTCATACTCGGATATGCCGGACTCGCGACGGGGCCCGACGATGCGGACGTGCAGACCATCGGGGTCGCCCCGCAGGCACAGGGGAGCGGAATCGGCCGGGCATTGCTGCGAGATCTGTTGCGCGCGGCCGGGCATCGCGCCGTACACCTCGAGGTCCGCACCGATAACGCACCGGCGATCGCGTTGTACGAGTCCGAGGGGTTCGTCCGCATCGGCCTGCGTCGCCGGTACTACCACCCCTCCGGCGCGGACGCCTACACCATGCTCCGCCCCTCCGGATGATCATTTGTTGTGTGGGATTCGTTCCGGAATCCGCAACAAATTCCACACCACAGATGATCATCCCGTCGCGGGGCGGGATACTGGTCCGGTGAGCAAGGCTGCGAAAGCCCAAGGCGACATCGTCAGGCTGGCCCCGGGATCCGTCGTGATGGGGATCGAATCCTCGTGCGACGAAACGGGAGTCGGATTCGTCCGGATCACCGACAGCGCGCCGGAGCTGCTCGGGCACGCGCTCGCCTCGAGCGCCGACGAACACGCCCGGTTCGGTGGCGTGGTTCCGGAGATCGCCTCCCGCGCACATCTGCAAGCGCTGGTGCCGACCGTGCACCGTGCCTTCGATGCTGCCGGGATCGGGCAGGGCGGGGTCGATGCGATCGCGGTCACGGCCGGACCGGGGCTCGCCGGGTCGCTGCTGGTCGGTGTCGCGGCCGCGAAAGCTTATGCCACGGCCTGGGGGGTGCCGCTCTTCGGTGTCAACCACCTGGCCGGGCACGTGGCGGCGGACACCCTGGAACACGGCCCGCTACCGAAACCCGCGCTGGCGCTGCTGGTCTCCGGCGGACACACCCAACTGCTCAGGGTGACGAGCCTGGCGGGTGACGTTCCGGACGCGATCACGGAACTCGGCACCACGATCGACGACGCGGCCGGGGAGGCCTACGACAAGGTCGCGCGCCTGCTCGACCTGGGCTACCCCGGGGGGCCGGTGATCGACACGCTCGCCGCCACCGGCGATCCACGGGCGATCGACTTCCCGCGCGGGCTCGCAGCCGCGAAGGACGACGCGGCGCACCGCTACGACTTCTCCTTCTCCGGGCTCAAGACGGCCGTGGCGCGACATGTCGAAGGCCTGCGGCGGGACGGGAAGGCGGTACCGGTCGAGGACGTGTGCGCCTCGTTCCAGGAGGCCGTCGCCGACGTGCTGACGGCCAAGACCGTCCGCGCCGCAACGGATCTCGGCATCGGCACGGTGGTGATCGCCGGCGGCGTCGCGGCGAACGGGCGGCTCCGGGCGCTGGCGGGTGAGCGGTGCGCGGCCGCCGGACTGGAGCTGCGGATCCCACGCATCGGCCTGTGCACCGACAACGGGGCGATGATCGCCGCGGTGGGCGCGCACGTGGCGGCTGTCGGCGCGGTTCCTTCGCACGAGCACCTCGGCGCGGACCCGGGCCTGCCCGTCGAGATCGTCCACGCCGCGTAGGTCCCCGCCGCGTAGGTCCCCGACCGTACACGCGTGAGGGGCGCGTTTCGGCACCCCCTGGTTGAGTCTTGGCACTCTCCCTATTAGAGTGCTAGATGTCTGCCCCAGTCCATGGCTCGGCACCCGCGACGACGGGTCACGGTAGCTGCGGGCGGCGCATTAGTCCCATCGAAACAGCGAACCCCAGAAGGGGGAGGTCACATCGTGGCGAGCGTGAACATCCAGCCGCTCGAGGACAAGATCCTCGTCCAGGCCAACGAGGCCGAGACGACGACGGCTTCCGGCATTGTCATCCCGGACACTGCCAAGGAGAAGCCGCAGGAGGGCACCGTGCTGGCGGTCGGCCCTGGGCGGGTCGACGACAACGGCAAGCGGATCCCGCTGGACGTTGCGGCCGGCGACGTCGTCATCTACTCGAAGTACGGCGGCACCGAGGTCAAGTACGCCGGTGAGGAATACCTCATCCTCTCGGCGCGCGACGTTTTGGCCAAGGTCACCAAGTAGGCCATCACTCGGCGATCGCGACGTGCGCACGCAGTCGCTCGCCGAAGCAGTGACGAACGCGCCCCGATTCCGCTCCGGCGGCGGGGCGCGTTCGTGTTACGTACATCCCGAGTATGACGCTGTTCGCGGCTGACGCCGGGCGGGCCGGTTCCGGTTGATACGGAACGCCCGGCAGGCCGCGCGGCGTCGTACCGGCCGCACACTCAACCCATAAGGATCGGTGGGAAACATGGCGAAGCAGATCAGCTTCGATACGTCGGCACGTGCGGCACTGCAGCGCGGCGTCGACAAACTGGCCGACGCGGTGAAGGTCACACTCGGCCCGCGCGGGCGGTACGTGGTGCTGGACAAGAAGTTCGGCGGCCCGACGGTCACCAATGACGGCGTGACGATCGCGCGCGACATCGACCTGGCGGATCCGCGGGAGAACCTGGGCGCGCAACTCGCGAAGACCGCCGCGACGAAGACCAACGACGTGGCCGGTGACGGGACGACCACCGCGACCGTGCTAGCGCAGGCGCTGATCACCGAGGGGTTGCGGAACGTGGCCGCGGGGGCCGATCCGATGGCGCTGCGTGCCGGAATGACAGCGGCCGCCGCCAAGGTCGGGGAGGCACTCGTCGCCGCCGCGACGCCCGTCGCGGGCGACCCCGCGCGGGTGCGGCAGGTGGCTACCATCGCCTCCCGCGACGAGGAGATCGGCGAGCTCATCGGCCAGGCCGTCGAGAAGGTCGGCGCGGACGGTGTGGTGACCGTCGAGGAATCGTCCGGGCTGCACACCGAACTCGAGTTCACCGAGGGGATGCAGTTCGACAAGGGCTTCATCTCGCCGTATTTCGTCACCGACGCCGAGGCGAGCGAAGCCGTTCTCGAGGATGCCGCGGTGCTGCTGGTGCGGGAGAAGGTCTCGTCCCTGGCGGACCTGTTGCCGATGCTGGAGAAGGTTCTCGCCGACAACAAGCCGCTGCTGATCATCGCCGAGGACGTCGAGGGCGAGGCGCTGGCCGCGCTCACCGTCAACGTGCTGCGTAGGACGATCAGGGCCGTCGCCGTCAAGTCGCCGTTCTTCGGTGACCGGCGCAAGGCCTTCATGCAGGATCTGGCGATCGTGACGGGAGCCGAGGTGGTCTCCAGCGAGGTCGGCCTCAAGCTGTCCGAGGTCGGCACCGACGTCCTCGGATCCGTGCGGCGGGTGGTGGTCACCAAGGACACCACGACGCTGGTCGACGGCGGCGGCTCGGCCGAGGCGATCGCGGACCGCGCCGACCAGATCCGGCGCGAGATCGAGGACACCACCTCCGACTGGGACCGCGAGAAGCTCCAGGAGCGGCTGGCGAAGCTGGCCGGCGGGGTCGCCGTGGTGAAGGCCGGGGCCGCGACCGAAACAGAGGTCAAGGAGCGCAAACATCGCATCGAGGACGCGGTGTCGGCCACCAAGGCAGCCGTCGCGGAGGGGATCATCGCGGGCGGCGGTTCGGCGCTGATTCACGCGGCATCTGCCCTCGACGCTGACCTCGGTCTGACGGGCGACCAGGCCCTCGGCGTCGCGATCGTGCGTCGTGCGCTGAGCGCCCCCGCATACCGGATCGCCGCCAACGCCGGCGTGGAAGGTTCCGTGATCGTCGCGCAGATCGCGGCGGCGGCGCCGGGCCACGGCTACAACGCGGCGACCGGCGAGATGACGGACCTGCTGGCGGCCGGTGTCGTCGACCCGGTCAAGGTGACGCGATCCGCCGTCGAGAATGCCGCGTCGATCGCGGGAATGGTGCTGACCACCGAGTCGACGGTCACCGACATCCCGGAGGCCAAGCCGGCCGCGCCGGCCGGGGGACACCGGCACTAGCGGCAGCGCAATCTCAACAGCGCAATCTCAAAGCGTCGAGGGGCCGATCCTCCGGCGGTGTGCGATCGGCATGCCACCCGGAGGGTCGGCCCCTCGACGTTCCTTGCGGTTCCGCGCGGTCGTTGCAGGGCGTCCGGTGGGCCGCTGCGCCGATCGTGGAAGGTGTCCTCCGAACGTATGATGTGACACAGCGCTGCGTGAGACGTAGGCTCTCCGGTGATGAGCGCCACACCCGATCGAGAACGCCGCCCGCACGTGCGATGCGCGCGGGCCTTCGGGTCAGGGGGCTGCGGCGAGGATCTGCTGCCGTTCGCTCTCGGAGAGGCCTCCCCAGATCCCGTACGGCTCGTGTACCTGCAGCGCGTGCCGGCGGCATTCCAGCAGAGCCGGACACCGCGAGCAGATCGCCTTCGCCTTCGCCTCGCGCCGCGCGCGCGCCGGGCCGCGTTCGCCTTCAGGGTGGAAGAAATAGGAACTGGACATGCCACGGCATGCGGCGTGAAGCTGCCAGTCCCACACATCCGCGTTGGGCCCAGGAAGGCGCCTGGTGTCTGCCATCACGTTCCCCTTTGTGACCTCGGGCGCCCCGACCCGCACGCCACCGACGAAGGGGGAGGCCGGAACGACCGTGGCATCGCACCGCGTCCTGGGCCATCCCTGCTTCCACCGGATCCGCGGCGGTGCCGAGGTTGCAGTTTTCTCGACCATAGATCGCCATCCGATCATGATCAAGACCTGCCGTGGGACGCGACCGGTGCGGCGCGGCCGGTAACCGGACCCATGGCCCAGCGCGCCGACCGGTTGCGGACAACGGGCGATGCGCTGGCACCGTTTCGTGTTAGGTAAGGCTCGTGAGAGGAACGTGTGACCGGTGACAACCGCCTTGGTCTGTGATGAGCGCCGCAGCGTGCGGGAGAACCTGCTGAAAGTCATGTCGCAGGTCGCCTCGGTGGGCACCGTGGAGACGGTCGCCAGCGGGGACGAACTCCTCGTCGAGTACGGCCGGCAGGCCGCCGACATCGTGTTGATCGGAACCCAACGGGCGCTGACCACCGGCATCGAGGCGGCGCGGCGCCTGCTGGCGGCGCACCCCGCGGCGGTCGTCATCGTGTTCGGCGCGCCCGACGACGCGCCCTCCATCGCTGCGGCGATGGCGTGCGGCGTACGGGGTTTCCTGCGCTGGGACGTGACCGGGCCGGAATTGCTCACGGCGCTGGCCGATACCGTCACCAGCACCGGGCTGCCCAATCCGCGGGACGCCGTCGACGGCGAGTCACCGCTCACCGAACGCGAGCTCCAGGTGCTGCGCGGCATGAGCCGCGGGCAATCCAACGGCGAGATCGGCGAAGAGCTGTTCCTGTCCGAGGACACCATCAAGACGCACGCCCGGCGGCTCTTCCGCAAGCTCGGTGCGCGCGACCGGGCGCACGCGGTCGCGGTCGGCTTCCGGCGCGGCCTGGTCGCCTGACGGATCCGGACCTGGGCGCCGCCCGTGTCGCCACCGCCGGGCACGGGGGTCGAGCAGGGCCGCCCGGGGCCTCTGGCGTCCGGTCGGCCGGCGCCCCGAGCACTGTCGCCCGGCGCTCCGAGCACTGCCGCGAGTCGTGCGCCGGGGCGTCATTTCGCGGGGCCCATCAAGGCATATCCGGCTCATGTCGACCTGTGTGCGCATGGACCCAGGTCCATTGCCGGCGATGACGGATTCGCACATACTCTGCTGGCGCCTGATCGGCTCCGAGCCACGGCGTCGGCACCGGCGTGACAGGGGGGACGTGACCGAGAAGGGAAGCGCCCCATGTACATTCGTTCACGCGCGTCCGCCAGATCGCGGTGCTCTAGGGCTGGAGTCGGCTCCCGCGCCCTGATCGTCGTCACCGCATCGATGGCGATGATCGTCGCCGCTGCGGGGACGGCCAGCGCGCAGGCCCCCGGGCCGGCGTCCAACGGCGGCAAGGCGAGCAACGTCATCGTCGTGCTGCGCAATCAGCACACCAACCTCTCCCTGACCCGTGGCAGCAAGAGTTCTCCCCGGACGAACGCCTACCGCACCGACCAGGCACCGGTGATCGCGAAGGCCAAGAACGACGGGGCGAAGAACCTGCACGGGTTCTCGACCGTCAACGCCGTCGCCGCCACCGTCACGCCGGCGCAAGCGCAGTCACTGGCCGCCGACCCGGCGGTGGCCGCCGTGTACCCCGATCTGCCGATCAAGGGCGCGCCGACGGTCGCCGAGAGCCCGACGTCGTCCGCCTCGGGCTCGCCGACGGCCGACGTACGCAGCGGCGCCATCTGCCCGACCGATCCGTCCAAGCCGCTGCTGGAGCCGGAGGCCCTGCAGATCACCAACACCGCGTTCACCGACTCGTCCACGCCCCAGGCGCAGTCCATCGTCACCGGGGCCGGGGTCAAGGTCGCCTTCATCGCCGACGGGGTCGACATCGACAACCCGGACTTCGTCCGCTCCGACGGCTCTCATGTCTTCATCGACTACCAGGACTTCTCCGGCGAAGGGCCGAACGCGCCCAGTGACGCTGCCGAGGCCTTCGGCGACGCGTCGGCCATAGCCGCGCAGGGGCTGCACACCTACGACCTGAGTACTTTCGTGAATCCCGCTCACCCCCTGCCGTCGGGTTGCACCATTCAGATCAGGGGCATGGCCCCCGGGGCGAGCCTGATCGGGCTCAAGGTCTTCGGCAATGCCAACGTCGCGCCCACCTCCCGGTTCATCGAGGCCATCGATTACGCCGTCACCGCAGGGGCCGACGTGCTGAACGAATCCTTCGGCGGCAACCCGTATCCGGACTCCGGCACCGACCCGATCACGCTGGCCGACGCCTCCGCGATCGCCGCCGGAGTGACGGTGGTCGCCAGTACCGGCGACGCCGGCCCGAACGGCACGGTGGGCTCGCCCGCCAGCGACGACATCGGCATCATCGGCGTGGCAGCGTCCACCCAGTTCCGGTCCTACCTGCAGACCACGTACGCGGGTGCGCAACTGGCGACCGGCACCAGCTGGGTGGACAACAACATGTCAGGCCTGAGCTCCGGCGGGATCTCCCAGTCGGGACGCACCCCCGACCTGACCGCACCGGGTGATCTGGGCTGGGCGCTGTGCACACCGAACACGGCGATCTACACCGGCTGCACGAGCGACGGTGGCCAGCCCTCGTCGATCCAGGACTTCGGCGGGACGAGCCAGTCCTCGCCGCTGACCGCCGGCGCAGCCGCCCTGGTGATCCAGGCCTACCGGGGCACCCACGGCGGTGCCGGCCCGTCACCGGCTCTCGTCCGGCAGATCCTGACCAGCACTGCCACCGACCTCGGCCACCCGGCCTACGAACAGGGCGCCGGCGAACTCAACGCGCTCAAGGCCGTGCAGGCGGCGCAGAGTTGGCGGGACGCCAACGGAAAGCCGGCCGGAACCGGATCCGCGCTGGTGGTCGACAAGACCCAACTGTTCTCCGCGGCCTACCCGTACTCGCCCGTGGCGCAGACCGAAACGGTCACCAACGTCGGCAGCGTGCCCCAACGCGTCACTGCCGCCACCCGGACGTTGGGACGGACGGTGTCGGACACCAATGGCACCGCCGCCTTGAACACCGCCACGGCGTCGTACTACGTCGACTCCTTCGGGATCAAACGCAGCTACGCCACGGTCCGGTTCACGGTGGCCCAAGGAGTCGATCGGCTGACCATGTACGCCGCCGCCGCGACGGCTCCGGCAGCCAGCCGGATCATCCTGATCGACCCCAACGGTGCCTATACCGCGTACTCGATCCCGCAGGGTGCGGCGAACGCCGCGCAGGCCGACGTCCGGTACCCGGCGGCGGGCACCTGGACGGCGTATCTGGCGCTGTCGACCAGCTCCGGGTTCAACGGCACGATGACCTGGCGGGTGTTGCAACAGAACTACGTCCCCGCCGGCATCGTCCTCCCCTCGTCGTTCACCCTCGCCCCCGGCGCGAGCCGCCGGGTGGCGATCGTCGGCCTCGAGCAGGGGCAGCCGGGTGATCGATCCGCCTCCGTGCAGTTCACCGGCTCGGTCTCCGGCGTCACCTCGGTGCCGTTCTCGTTGCGTGCCGTGGTGCCGCCCTGGAACTACTCGTTCACCGGCACCATCCTGGGCGGCAACGGCCGAGGCCTCGTCGGGCAGGCCGAGCTGTACTACCTCGACGTTCCCCGCGGCCGGCACAGCCTCGGCGTCGGCATCAAGCTCGGCGACCCCGGAAACACCGTGCTGGCCACGCTGACCTCGCCCTCCGGGCAGAGCTATTCGTACAACAGCAATGTCACGAAGGACGGGACCGGCTCCGGCCTGCAGGACTACGTGAACAACCCTGCCCCCGGCAGATGGGTGCTGTCCGTGCAGATCCTCGATCCGGTCAGCGGCGCGTTCACCTCCTCGCCGTACCAGGTCCTCGTCCGATACGACTCCGTGTCGGCCAACGCGCCGGGCTTGCCGACCAGCACCGGGACCCTGCTGACCGCCGGCGTCCCGGTGACGATCCCGGTGACGATCACGAACTCGTCGGTGAAACCGCTGAGTTACTTCGTAGATCCGCGGCTCGACGAGACCGGCACGCTCACCCTCGCCGATCTCACGACTCCCACCACTATCCCGTTGCCGCAACCCGCCACCGTCGTCCCGCTGTGGCTGGTCCCGACCCACGTCTCGTCGCTGACCTTGACGGCCACCGCCGACCAGCCGGTGAACGTCGACTTCTACTGGCAGGGCGGCAATCCGGACGGCTACCAGGCGGCGAGCGGCGGGAACACCGGGAACACCACATCAGTGACGATGACAGGCTCGCCGCTGACCCAAGGCCTGTGGTCCACCGACATCGGACAGACCGGACCGTTCAGCGGCCCGGCACCGGCCGGATCGCTGACCACAACGGTGACGGCGACCGGGCAGCTGTTCGACCCGTCGGTGACCTCCGCTGCCGCCGATTTCTGGGCGTCCGGTCTTGCCGGGCATTCGTCGGCGCTGCCGCGATCCGGCCTCGACGCGGTGGTCCAGCGGCTGACGGCCCGGCGTACGGGGGCGTCCTGGTGGTCGCCCTCGCCCGGGTCGGGGTCTGCAGACGGGGCCGGCTCCACGCCGCCGCAGAGCACGACGATCAACGTCACCATCACACCGACGGGTGCCAAGGGCTCCCAGGTCCGCGGCACCCTCTACATCGGGAGTTACGACGGCATCACGGACAACGCCGACGAACTGATCGGCCTGCCGTACGCCTACACGGTCGGATGATGCCGAGTCGGTCCTGAGCGAACGGGATGCCCCCGCCCCACGGCCGTGGTGCGGGGGCATTTCGTTGTTGTGGCCGCGCACGCGGTCGCGGTCGGCTTCCGGCGCGGCCTGGTCGCCGGACAGCGCGCACTGCCGCACGCCTTACGATGGGATCTGGCCCCGACGATCCCGGCTGGAAAGGCACCCATGACATCCCATCCGTCGCAGATCGGTGGCGACGAGGAAACCGACGGCAAGTTCGCGCTCATCGGGCTCACCTATGACGACGTTCTGCTGCTGCCGGACGAGTCGGACCTGATCCCCAGCGAGGCGGTGACGGCCACCCGGTTCACCCGGCGCGTCCAGCTCAACATCCCGCTGGTGTCCAGCGCGATGGACACCGTCACCGAATCGCGGATGGCGATCGCCATGGCCCGGCAGGGCGGCATCGGCGTGGTGCACTACAACATGCCGCCGGACGATCAGGCCGCGCAGGTCGAGACCGTGAAACGGTCCGAAGCGGGCATGGTCACGGACCCCGTCACCTGCGCGCCGGACGATACGCTGGCCGACGCCGACGCGCTCTGCGCCCGCTTCCGCATCTCCGGCGTGCCGGTCACCGACGCGGACGGGCACCTGGTCGGCATCATCACCAACCGGGACATGCGCTTCGAGACGGATATGACGCGGCCGGTGCGCGAGATCATGACGCCCATGCCGCTGGTCACCGCGCCGGTCGGCGTCGCGCCGGACGACGCGCTGAACCTGTTGCGCACCAACAAGATCGAAAAGCTGCCGCTCGTCGATTCCGACGGTGTGCTGCGCGGGCTGATCACCGTGAAGGACTTCGTGAAGACCGAGCAGTACCCGCTCGCGGCCAAGGACGCCTCCGGCCGGCTGCTCGTCGCGGCCGCCGTCAGTGTGGGCGACGCAGCCTTCAAGCGAGCCATGGGCTTGGTCGATGCCGGGGTGGACGTGCTCACCGTCGACACCGCGCACGGCCATTCGCGAGCCGTCGCCGACATGGTCGCGCGCCTGGTGAAGGAGCTGAACGGCAAGGTCGACGTGGTCGGCGGCAACGTCGCCACCCGCGCCGGCGCGCAGTCACTCATCGACGCCGGGGCGGATGCGGTCAAGGTTGGGGTCGGGCCGGGGTCCATCTGCACCACCCGCGTCGTCGCCGGCGTCGGGGTACCGCAGGTCACGGCGATCTACGAGGCCGCCAAGGCCTGCCGTCCCGCCGGCATCCCGCTCATCGGCGACGGCGGCCTGCAGTACTCCGGCGATATCGCCAAGGCCATCGCCGTCGGCGCGGATTCCGTCATGCTCGGGTCGCTGCTCGCCGGGGTCGAGGAGTCTCCCGGGGAGCTCATCTTCGTCGCCGGCAAGCAGTACAAGACCTATCGCGGCATGGGCTCGCTCGGCGCCATGCGGTCGCGCAGCTCGTCGCGGCGCGCTGCGGCTGCGCCCGGCCGGCGGTCCGAGGGTGCCGATGCGGGACCGGTGGCCGGCGGCTATTCCCGCGGCCGGTACGGGCAGCATGACGTCCTGTCCGACGACAAGCTCGTCCCGGAGGGGATCGAGGGGCGGGTGCCGTACCGGGGCCGGCTCGCGGATGTCACGCACCAACTCGTCGGCGGACTGCGGGCGGCGATGGGCTACACGGGATCGCACACCATCGGCCGCTTGCAGCAGGCGAAGATCGTGCGGATCACGGCTGCGGGCCTGCGCGAATCGCATCCGCATGACATCACCATCACCGCCGAGGCCCCCAACTACTTCAACCACTGACCGCCGCATGGATCCACTGCGACGGCAGGCACGAAGATGGCGATGTTGTTACTGAAGTGACCCGAGGTACAAACTTCATGCGTGCGGCCGACCGCGGCCCCGGAGGCGCGAGGAGAGAACATGCCGGAGAGCGTGGAGATCGGCATGGGCCGGCAGGCCCGACGCACCTACGATCTCGCCGATATCGCCATCGTGCCGTCGCGCCGCACCCGGTCGTCCGCCGAGGTCTCGACGGCGTGGCAGATCGACGCGTACCGCTTCGGTATCCCGTTCGTCATGGACTCGTCGGACGCGGTGGCGTCGCCGGCGATGGCGATCGAGGTGGGGCGGGCCGGTGGCCTCGGGGTGATCAATGCCGAGGGGCTGTGGGCCCGGCATGCCGATCCCGAGGCAGTGATCGACGAGATCGTCCGGGTCGCAAGCGATTCCGATGATCCGGATGCGGCGACGGCCGCGTTGCAGCGCGCGTACGCCGCGCCGATCGACGACGACCTGCTGGCCGCCGCGATCGCGGCCGTCAAGGACGGCGGATCGACGGTCGCCGCCCGGGTGTCCCCGCAGAACGCGGCGGAGCTTGCGCAGCGGGTGATCCGCGCGGGCATCGACCTGCTGGTGATCCAGGGGACCATCGTGTCGGCCGAGCACGTGCTGCGCGGTGGGGAGCCGCTGAACCTCAAGTCCTTCATCGCGAACCTGGACGTGCCGGTGATCGTCGGCGGCGCGACCAATTTCCAGACGGCCACCCACCTGATGCGCACCGGCGCGGCGGGCATCATCGTCGGCACCGGCGCGGGGGTGGCGTCGACCACCGACGAGGTGCTCGGGATCGCGGTGCCCATGGCGACGGCGATCGCCGATGCCGCCGCCGCGCGCCGCGACTACCTGGACGAGACGGGCGGGCGTTATGTGCACGTGATCGCGGCGGGGGACCTTGCGACGAGCGCGGATATCGCCAAGGCCATCGCCTGCGGCGCGGACGCCGTCATACTCGGGGAACCGCTGGCGGCCTGCAATCTCGCGCCCGCGCACGGCTGGTACTGGCCGCATCAGGCCTCGCATCCGGCGCTCCCGCGCGGGATCGCCGTGCCGTGCGGGCTCGCGGACACGCCGCTCGGGGAACTGCTGCACGGGCCGGCGCGGGGGGCGGAGGGCCGCACGAACCTGTTCGGCGCACTGCGGCGGGCCATGGCGAAGGCCGGGTACTCCGATGTGAAGGAGTTCCAGAAGGTCGGGCTGATCACCGTCACCGGCACCGCGTAGATGACCATCGGTCCGTTGCCGGCGCGAGTCGGTCGGCCGCTCGCCGGCCGGCCGGTTGCTGCGCCGCTCGTCACCGCACCAATTGTCACCGCGCCGGTCGTTACCGAACCGCTTGTCGCCGCGCTGGACGTCGGCGGCACCACGATCAAGGCAGGCCTCGTCGGGCCGGACGGCAGCGTGCACCATTCCGAACGTCACCCGACCGGCGTCCGCCGCGGGCCGGACGCCGTGATCGAGTCGATCCTGGGTGTGGCGCGCGGGCTGGCGCGGCGGGCGCCGGTACGCGGCATCGGCCTCGGCGTGCCGGGCATCGTCGACTCCGCGGCCGGGATCGCGCGCTACGCAGCCAATCTCGGCTGGCGGGACGTGCCGTTCGCGCGCCTGCTCACCGAACGGCTGGGCCTGCCCGCGGTGCTAGGCCACGACGTGCGCAACGGCGCGCTCGCGGAGGCGCGGCTGGGGGCCGGCGCCGGCATGCCGTCGGTGTATTTCCTGGCGATCGGCACCGGGGTGGCCGGCGGCCAGGTGTCCGGCGGCGTCGTGGACGACGGGGCATCCGGGCAGGCCGGCGAGATCGGGCACCTGGTGGTCCGCCCGCGCGGGCCGAGGTGCAACTGCGGGAATCGAGGGTGCCTCGAGGCGATCGCGTCCGCGTCGCGTATCGCTGCGGCGTACCGTCGGCGCGCCCGGACCCGCGGCAGCGCCGCCGATGTCGCACGGCTCGTCGCCGACGGAGATCCGACGGCGCGTGCCGTCTGGACCGAGGCGATCGCGGCGCTTGCCGACGCGCTCACGGCGCAGATCGTGCTGGCCGACCCGGGTTGCATCGTGATCGGCGGCGGCCTGTCGCTGGCGGGTCCGACCCTGTTCGACCCGCTGCGCGCGGCCTTGCCGCAGCGCCTGACGTTCCGGGAGCCGCCGCCGATCCGCCCGGCGGAGCTCGGGGATCGCGCCGGCATGGTCGGCGCCGCGCTCCGCGCCTGGGATATGTTGCTATGACACGGTTCTCGAGCCGTGTAGGTGCGGGCACGCGCGCCCACACAGCTACCCGCACCGGTACTGACGCGGCGCGGCACGCCGCAGCAAGGAGCGCACCATGACCACCCCCCCGATGCTGCTGACCGGCGCGCGCGTCGTCACCCCGGAGGCCGTCCTCGACGCGGGCGTCGTGCTCGTCGCCGACGGAATCATCGTCGCCGTCCTGGACGAGGAACGGGACAAGGTCCGGCTCGGCCCGCTCGCGCAGGACGTCCTGCGCAGCGCCGAGCGGGTGGAGTTGCCCGGCGGGTACCTCGTGCCCGGTCTGGTCGACCTACACGTCCACGGGGCTGCCCAGGCCGGATATGACGACGGAGCCCGCGCCATCGCGACGGCCGTTCAGGCGCACCGACGCCACGGGACCACGACGACCCTGCTGTCGCTGATCACCGCCACACCTGATCGCATGGTGGCGGCGATCCGCGGCGCCGTCGACGCGGCGAGCACCGACCCGCGGATCCGCGGTATTCACCTGGAAGGCCCGTTCCTCGCGGACAGCCGGCGTGGCGCGCACGATCCGAGGAAGCTGCTGGCGCCGGATCCGGCCGTGCTGGACCGGTTCTTAGGCGCCGGACAGGGCCTGATCCGCATGATCACCATGGCCCCGGAACTGCCCGGCGGGCTCGACCTGGTGCGCGCCATGGTGTCCCACGGCGTGCATGCCGCCGTCGGCCACTCGGACGCCGACTATGCCCAGGCCGCAGCAGCTTTCGCCGCAGGCGCGGACATCGTCACGCACGCTTTCAATGCGATGCGGCCGCTGCACCACCGCGATCCCGGTGTGATCGCGGCGGCGCGCGATGCCGGCGCGGTGCTGGAGGCGATCAATGACGGCGTGCACCTGCACGACGCCACGGTGCGACTGCTGCACGCGGTGGCGCCGGACCGGCTTGCGCTCATCACCGACGCGATGGCGGCCGCCTGCGCCGCGGACGGCCACTACCTGCTCGGCTCACTGGACGTGGACGTCGAAGGCGGCGTGGCGCGGCTGTCCGAGGGCGGGTCCATCGCGGGGTCCACTCTCACCATGGACCGTGCCCTGCGCCGGGCCGTCACCGAGGTGGGCCTGGACATCGTCGACGCCGTGAATGCGGCGACCCGGGTGCCCGCCCGATTCCTCGGCCTGGAACGCGAGATCGGCGCTGTAGAACCGGGTCTCGCCGCGGACCTCGTCATATTCGACGATGCTTGGCAGGTGCGCGCGATGCTGCTGGCCGGCGCCTGGGCCGACGAGCGGCGGCCATGATCCTGATCGAGACCCCCACCCGCCGTTCCCGCATCAGCACGCAAGGAGACCGACCGCGATGAACACCCCCGCGAATGCCCACCGCCCGGTCGTGGTGGTCGACTTCGGCGCCCAGTACGCGCAGCTGATCGCGCGCCGGGTCCGCGAGGCCCACGTGTACTCGGAGATCGTCCCGTGCACCGCGCCGCTCTCCACGCTGCTCGCGAAAGACCCTGCGGCGGTGATCCTTTCGGGCGGGCCGGCCAGCGTGTACGCGGACGGCGCACCGGACGTAGACCGGGGATTGTTCGATGCCGGCGTGCCCGTCCTCGGCATCTGCTACGGCTTCCAGGCCATGACCACGGCGCTCGGCGGCCAGGTGGACCGCAATGACCGCAGCGAATACGGTGCGACGGAGCTGGCCGTCGCACCGCAGGATTCCACGCTGCTCCGCGACCTCCCGGAACGGCTCACCGTGTGGATGAGCCACCGTGACTCCGTGGTGCAGGCGCCGGACGGATTCGCCGTCACCGCGTCCACCGCCCACACCCCGATCGCCGCCTACGAGAACCGCGCCGCCAGGCTGGCTGGGGTGCAGTTCCACCCGGAGGTGCTGCACACCGAGCACGGTCAGCAGATCCTCGAGCACTTCCTGTACGACGTCGCCGATCTCGCTCCCGACTGGACAGCCCAGGGCATCCTCGCCGAGCAGGTCGCGGCGGTGCGCGCCCAGGTCGGCGGCGCCCGGGTGATCTGCGCCCTGTCCGGCGGTGTCGACTCGGCCGTCGCCGCCGCCATCGTGCACCGCGCGGTGGGCGACCAGCTCACCTGCGTGTTCGTCGATCACGGCCTGCTGCGGGCGGGGGAGCGGGAGCAGGTGGAACGGGACTACGTGGCCGCCACCGGGGTCCGGCTGGTGACCGTCGACGCGTCGAAAACATTCCTGGACGCGCTGGCGGGCGTCACCGAACCGGAGCGCAAACGCAAGATCATCGGCCGGGAGTTCATCCGGACGTTCGAGCGGGCCGCGGCCGATCTGGTCGCCGAGGCGGAAGCAGAGACCGGGGTGACGGCCGAAACCGGGCCGGGTGGTGCCGGGCCGGTCAAGTTCCTGGTCCAGGGCACGCTTTACCCGGACGTGGTCGAGTCCGGCGGCGGCACCGGCACCGCGACCATCAAGTCGCACCACAACGTCGGCGGGCTGCCCGAGGATCTCGATTTCGAACTCGTCGAGCCGCTGCGCGCCCTGTTCAAGGACGAGGTCCGGCTGCTCGGTACCGAACTCGGGTTGCCGCCGGAGATCGTGTCACGGCACCCGTTCCCCGGCCCCGGCCTGGGAGTGCGGATCATCGGTGAGATCACCGCCGAACGGCTCGAGATCCTGCGCGCCGCAGACGCTATCGTCCGCGCGGAGATGACGGCCGCCGGCGTCGACGGCCAGATCTGGCAGTGCCCGGTCGTGCTGCTCGCCGACGTGCGATCGGTTGGGGTGCAGGGCGACAGCCGCACCTACGGGATGCCGGTGGTGCTGCGGCCCGTCACCAGCGAGGACGCGATGACGGCCGACTGGGCGCGGCTGCCGGACACGCTGCTCTCCCGCATTGCGAACCGCATCACCGGGGAGGTCGACGAGATCACCCGCGTGGTCCTCGATGTCACCAGCAAGCCGCCGGGCACCATCGAGTGGGAGTAGCGCACGGCCCGCGCCCGGACAACGGTGCGTATCTGCGCGGTGCGGCCGGCATCGAGTATGACGCTGTTCGGCGCACGGCGCCGAGGCCCGCATCGCCCGCCCGCGCCACCAGGGAGGCAGGCGGATTGCCCCGGGCCGCGTAGCGCGACCCGGGGCAATTTGCGTGGCGGGGCGCGCTACCGAAGCGCGGCCTCGAACGCGTTCGCGATCACGGCGTATCCGGCGCCGGTCGGATGCACGTCGAAGTTCGCGGGGGAGGTACAGAAGTACACCAGGTTCCCGCAGTCGAAGGTGCTCGCGTTGTTCACGTTGATCGGCACGAAGGCGTCCGCCACCGGGTCGAAGTGCAGCAGCGCGACGGCCGCGATGCTCAGGTCGACGGCGGCGGCCGGGATGTTGCTCGCCGGGTACGCGTGACCGAACGGGTTATAGGGAGCGAGGACGACGATCGTCGCGAACGGCGCGGCGCTGCGCAGCTTCCCGAGAATTGTCGACAGGTTGTTGCGCATGGTCTTGAGTGCGGGCGCGAGATCTGGGCAACTCGGGTTCGTCAGGCATGTCGCCGCGATGGGCAGGACGTCGTTCGCGCCGATGGACAGCGTGATCAGGCCGCGATCCCACCACGGGCGGCTCTTGAGAAATGCTGTGGCCGCCGCCATTTGCGAGCCGGAATAGGGCCACGTGCCGTATCCCGAGTTCGCGGCCGGACAGGTCTTGCCGCCGACGCCGAGCATGGTCAAGGTGCTCTCACCGGGGCAAGAGAGGTTCGTGGTCGATCCGGTGAGGTGCAGATCCGCCGCCAGGATCTGGGTGTAGCCGGCGAAGTCCGCCGGATTGTGGTCGGTTTCGAACTTTGCAAGATTGGCAGCCGAATACCCGAACCCCAGCGAGTCACCCAGCGACAGGTAGTACCGGTAGTTCGGCGCGCTGCGTACCCAATCGGGCGCGGGGGCCACTGTGGCGACCGCGGCCGTCGGTGCCACCGACGTTGCCGAGGCCGCCGGGGCGACGACGACCGTGGCGATCACAGCCGCGGATAGCGCAATCGTTGCGGCCGAACACATTCCGGCCCATCGTGACAGGCGCATCAGGAAACCTCCGAGACCTAGGCCCTGGAGCGCCACATCCGGCGGACCGGCGGCGGGACACATGATCACTGTAGAGTGCGCGCCCCGGTGCCGGAAGGCGCCAGACTTGACTCGCCTAAAGAGAGGTCGAGTGGGAGTCCTGCAGAGAATATGGCACCCCAAACTCTGCAGGACTCCCACTCGACGAGAAATCCGGACGTTTCGACGTGAGTTCCGGTAGCCCTGGTGAGGCGACGGCACCGGTAAATCACCTCATATGACGACGTCCGGGCAGGGCGCTGAGGATCATTGCGAGTCCGATGAGCGCGATCACGCCGGCGGCGACCCATGGGCCGAGGTGTGGCGCGAGCCACCATGCGGTTCCGAGGATGCCGATGGCGGCGATCGCGAGGAACAGGACGCCGAACACCAGGCTGGCAGGATCGGCGCGGCGGACGCCGCGGGTCGCATCGCCGCGATCCGGGGCACCGGACCTGTCAGCCATGGCGCACCACCACCTGGCCGGCATTGTTCTGCACGTCGAGTTTGATGCTGCCGCTGGACTTCTCGCCGTTCTGGTGTCCGGTCTCGGTCGTCCGCACGCCGCTGCCGGTGCTGCCCAGGCAATCGACCGCGCCGAGGCGGCTGTAGCACGTGGCGTCGACCGTGACGCCGCTCGGCACGATCACCGTGACTTGGCCGGCATTCAAGGCGACGCTCGTTGTCACCGAACGATCGAGAGGCAGCTTCAGGTCGGAAAGGTCCAGCGTTGCCTGCCCCGCGGTCCACGAGTAGGCGGTCTGTACGTCGGTCACCAACGTCGGCGTCCACGTCTGCGCACCGAACCCGTGGGTGCCGCTGATCCCGGTGACGGTGAGGCCGAGGGTGAGCAAGGCGAGAAAGATGCCCGGGCCGATCAGATGCCGTCCGCCGACGCCGCGCAGCGATGCGACGATGAGCCCGACGCCGACCACGGCCAGCGTGATTCCGGTAATGGCGGACCAGTAGAGCGACCACCAGCCGAGCAGTACCCCGGCCGCGAGCGAGCCGCCGGTGAGCAGGGCGAGCCCCAGGAACAACCGGCCGATCGCCGAACCCCCCGCGCGGCCAGCACGGGCCGCCACCGAGCCGGAACCTGCGCCGGCCGGCTGCGCCGGATCAGGCCCAGGCTCGGGAAGGTCCCAGGCGAAGGGTGCCGCGCCGAGCGGGTCCCATGCCGGCGGAGTACGCCGACCCATCGACAAAAGCTCCTCCGGTGACGGAGTTCTCGCCTCCGGCGCCCCGCTAGCGGCGTCATCGACACCGCTCATGGTGCCTGCCGGAGCATGCGCCGGGTCGGCATCCGCCCGGTAGGCATCGGCGGATGCGGGCGCATCGCCGGGAGCAGGGGCATGGCCGGACAGATCGTCATGGGCGGTGTTCGGTGCGGTGGCGGACATGGCATCGCTCTCCGAGGCGCGCCCGGGTCGGCCGGTGCCCCATTGGTCGGCCCAACGGCTCGCGTGTTCGCCCACGCGGTTGCCCCACGCCGAGACCCGTTCCCCGAACTCGTCCGCCCTCGCGGACCAGTCCGCGCGCGTCCGCCAGTCGGCGCGGCGGCCCCAGTCGGCAGGAGGGGTCCAGGTGCGGGAGCGGCATCGCATGGCCCGCCCGCGGGCGAGCAGCACGAAGACCACGCCCGCGGCGATCGCCACCGGCCAGAACGGGACGCCCCAGGAGAACACGGAGCCGGCACTCGCCAGCGCGACGATCACCAGCACGACGGCGAGCGCCGGGGAGACGGAGGACCGGCCGCGCCCGGCCAGTGCCTGCACGGCGGACGCGTCGTCGCCGTCGGCGGGCATCACCAGCCAGCCGATGCAATACAGCAGCACGCCGGATCCGCCGAATAGGGCCAGCACCACGAACGCGACCCGGATCAGGATCGGGTCGACGCCGAGCGCACGCCCCAGGCCGCCCGCCACGCCGGCGATCTTCCGATCCGCGCGGGAGCGACGGGGGAGTGTGATGTGCCCGGGTTTCGCGGTGCGCGGCGTGTCGGTGTCCATGCCACCCACGGTTCCCGAAGCGGGCGCCGAGCACCATCGGGGATCGCCCCGGTTTGCAGATCCAGGGTGAACCCTGATCCGCGCGGGCGCGCTCGCGTGGAACCCTGGTGAGGTGAGCTCGCCCGAAATCCTGCGCACGCCGGACGGCATGGTGCGCCTGGTTCGGCCGGTGTACGGCCGGGTGCTGGCGGGGGTAGCCGCCGGGGTCGCGGCGCACCTGCGGCTGCCGGTCGGCGTGGTGCGGGCGGCCTTCGTCGTGCTGTCGCTGATGGCCGGGGCGGGCGTGGTGGCCTATGCGCTGCTGTGGATCTTCGTGCCGCAGCTGCCATCCGACGGTCCGGTGGCCGCCGCCGGGACCGGCACGGTGACCGGCGCCCCCGGAGCTGCTTTGCCCCGCGCGGCCGGGCCTGCCGAACGCCGCCAAGCCATCGGGATCGCCGCGCTCGGCGTGGCCATCCTGATCGCCGCACTCGCGTTGGGGGTCGGGCGCTACATGGGCGCCCTGGTCGCGCCGCTCGCCGTGGTGGCGATCGGTGGCGCGTTCCTCTGGCGAGAGGCGGACGAGACCCGCCGCGAGCGCTGGCGACGCACGGCGGCTGGGTTCGCCCGGCCGGGACGCGCCGCGCTGTGGCGGATCGTCGGCGGGATCGCCCTGGTGATCGGCGGTCTCGCCGTCTTCGCGGTCGGGCAACTCGACTTCGCCGCGGCCCGGTCGGCGCTGATCGCGGTGCTGCTGACCCTCGTCGGCGTCGCGGTGATCACCGTGCCGTGGCTGGCCCGGCTGGTGCGCGATCTCGGCGCCGAGCGCCGCGAGCGCATCCGCCAGCGGGAACGTGCCGAGGTGGCCGCGCACCTGCACGACTCAGTGCTGCAAACACTCGCCCTGATCCAGCGCCAGTCGACCGACCCCCGGGAAGTGCAACGCCTCGCGCGCAGCCAGGAGCGTGAACTGCGGTCATGGCTGTACGGACCGGCCGGGTACGCGAGCGAGGCCCGCACGGCCGATGACGCCGGGGGCCCGGGGGCGACCGGCGGCTGGACGGAGGCCTGGGCCGGCGCCTGGGGCGGCGGCTGGCCGGCTGGCGCGAGCACCGCGGACACACTCGACAACGACGGCGGAACGCCGCGAACGGCGTCATATCCGGGGTCACACAAGTCGGCACACCCGGCAGCCGACCCGTCGACCGGCCGGCCGCACCCGCAGACCCTCGCCGTCGCCCTCGCCCAGGTGTCCGGCGAGGTCGAGGACGCCTACGCGATCACCATCGAGCCGGTGGTGGTGGGCGACGCGCCTATGACGCCGCACCTCGCGGCACTCGTCGCGGCCGCCCGCGAGGCGATGGTCAATGCCGCGAAACACGCTGGGGTGCAAGAGGTCAGCGTGTACGGCGAGGTCGAGTCCGGTACGGCGTCGGTGTTCGTGCGGGATCGCGGCAGCGGGTTCGATCCGACTGCCGTCAGCCCGGATCGGCGCGGACTGGCCGAATCCATCCGCGGCCGGATGCAGCGGCACGGCGGAACCGCGCAGGTCCGCTCGTCACCGGGCAGCGGCACCGAGATCGTGCTCAGCGTGCCCGTGCTGGCGGACGCGGTGAGCGCGGATGCGGCAGACTGACGGGCAGTGCACTCAGCAGTGCAGTCCAGGGGCGCCCGGTGCCGGCCGGGCATCCCGCCACCGGAGGTGTGATCGTGTCGCCGTGTCGGGTCTTCCTGGTCGACGACCACGCGCTGTTCCGCGCCGGCGTCAAGGCCGAACTGGCGAACCTCGGTGACGAGCGCATCGAGGTGGTCGGCGAGGCCGGATCGGTGAACGAGGCCATTGTCCGGATCGGCGCGGATCCACCGGACGTGGTGCTGCTCGACGTGCACATGCCGGACGGCGGCGGGCGGGCCGTGCTCGACCAGCTGCACCCCTCACTGCCCGGTGTCGTCTTCCTGGCCCTTTCCGTCTCCGACGCGGCCGAGGACGTGATCAACGTGATCCGCGGCGGCGCGCGCGGGTACGTCACCAAGACGATCTCCGGACGCGAACTGGCCGACGCGATCGTCCGGGTCGCCGGGGGAGACGCGGTGTTCTCGCCGCGGCTGGCCGGGTTCGTCCTCGATGCCTTCTCCGACAAGCCTTCCGCCGCAAGTGTTTCCGACCCGGAGCTGGATCTGCTCTCGCCGCGCGAGCGGGAGGTGCTGCGGCTGCTGGCGCGCGGCTACACCTACAAGGAGATCGCCGCGGAACTGTTCATCTCCGTGAAGACCGTGGAAACGCACGCCTCCAGCGTGCTGCGCAAGACGCAGATGTCCAACCGGCACGCGCTGTCCCGGTGGGCCACCGAGCGGCGGCTGGTATGAGGCGACGGGCAGTTCTTGTCCCGGTCGCTGCCGTGATCGCTGCGGTTCTTGCTGCGACGACGCTGTCCGGGTGCGTGGCGTCGCGCGGCGCCGATGGGCTCGTCGGTACGGTGACCAGCACCCGCTCGATGGGTGAAGTCTCGACCGGATCGGTTTCGGCGCCACCTTTTTCGAGTATGACGATGTCCGCGGCGGCTTCGCCGCCGGACACGGCGTCGCCCAGCGAAGCGGCCAGTGCGGGCAGTTCGGCCAGTGCGGCGACCGGGGCGGCCCGCGCCTCCGCAACCACGGCGACCACGACGACCACCGCGAGCCAGGACCCGAAGGCTGAGCCGCCCGGCCAGTTCACCCTGGCGCTCGCCGGCGATGTCAACTTCTCCGGCCGCACCGCAACGCTGCTGGCCGCGGACCCGGCGACGGCGCTGCGCGAGGCCGCCACCCAGCTGAGCCCGGCTGACCTCACCATGGTGAACCTCGAGTCGGCCATCACCACACGCGGCGTTCCGGCGCCCAAAGAGTTCCACTTCCGCGCTCCGGCAACGGCTCTCGACGCGCTCGCGTCCGGCGGGGTGGACTTGGTGACCATGGCCAACAACCACGCCGTCGACTACGGCGATCAGGGCCTGGCCGACACCCTCGCCGCGGTCAAGGATTCGCCGATCCCGGTCCTCGGAATCGGCGCGAACGCCGCGCAGGCCTACGCGCCGTGGACCGGCACCGTGAACGGCATCCAGGTCGCGATCCTGGCCGCGAGCCAGGTCCACGACTGGACGACGGCCACCCATACCGCGACCGCCACGAAGCCCGGTATCGCGAGCGCGTTCTCGCCGCAACTCATCACCGCCGTGAAGGCGGCGAAGGCGCGGGCCGACGTGGTTATCGTCTACCTGCACTGGGGGATCGAGTACCAGACCTGCCCGTCCGGCGAGCAGCGATCACTGGCCGACGCGCTGGCGAAGGCCGGCGCCACCGCCGTCGTCGGCACCCACGTGCACGTGCTGCAGGGTGCCGGCTGGCGCAGCGACGGCAGCTACGTCGCCTACGGCCTGGGCAACTACTTCTGGTGGAAGTCCTTCGGCAATCAGCAGGACGACAACGGCGTGCTCACGCTGACTTTCGATGCGAAAAGCGTCATCTCCGCCCGCTTCCTCCCCACCCATCTGGACGACCGCGGGGTTCCCCAGGTCGCGACCGGGGCGCAGCGGGATCGCATCGCCGCCGAATGGGCGCGCGACCGGCAGTGCGCCGGCCTCGCGGCGACCCCGCCGTCCTGAGCCGACGCGCAGACCGTGGCGGCGGAACTACTTGCGGCCGAGCTGGCCGCGGCCGAGCGAGAGCAGCAGCATGCCGAGTTCGGTGCCTGCCGGGCCGAGTACGGCGAAACGGTCCAGGATCTTCATCTCGCGGCTGTAGACGATGCGGGTGCCGCCCTCGGAGGCGCGCGCGGCGCCGATCGCGTGGGAGATCTCGCTGCGGCGCTGGATCAGCCGGACCAACTCCGAGTCGATCTCGTCGATCTCGGCACGCATCTCGGTGATCGTGCGGCCGTCGTGCTCCGGGCTCCCCGTGCTGGTCGGCAGTCCGCCGTGCGGCCGCGTCTCGCGCAGAGCCATGGTCGCCTCCGGGGTTGTCGCCGCTGTCTGGGTACTCATGTCGTGCTCCTCATTCTGCCCCGGCCCACCGCCCCGAACACGGAAAACGCCCCGGGGCCGGAAGACCTCGGGGCGTCGCGTTTGCGGGAAGACTCAGCCGCGCACGGGCACCGGGGTCCGGTACCCATAGAAAAACTCGCGGCGAGCCATGGGGACATTGAACCACATCACCGCGGTGCCTGTCTCGTGTACGGGTTCCGGGACCCGCATGCGCACCGACCGTCATCCCGGGACGGTAACGTCTGAAGGCGATATGACATCTCTGTTCGATCTCCCTCCAGACCCCGCCGGCCCCGGCACGGCAGCGCAGCCGTGGTGGGCCGAGCCTGCCGCTGCGAACGCCGCCCGCCCGCAGCCGCCGGACGTCGACGCCCTGCTCGCCGACCTCAACCCTGCGCAGCGCCAGGCCGTCACACACCGCGGCACGCCGCTCTTGGTGGTGGCCGGCGCCGGCTCCGGCAAGACCCGCGTGCTCACCCGGCGGATCGCCTACCTGCTCGCCACCGGCGCGGCCCGGCCCGGTGAGATCCTCGCCATCACCTTCACCAACAAGGCTGCCGCCGAGATGAAGGAACGCGTCGCCGCCCAGATCGGCCCGCGCGCCCGCGCCATGTGGGTGTCCACGTTCCACTCGCTGTGTGTGCGGATCCTGCGCGCGGAGGCACAGCACCTGCCGGTGAAGTCCAGCTTCACGATCTACGACGCGGCCGATTCGCAGCGCCTGGTCGCGCTCGTCGCCGAGGGCCTGAACCTAGACACGAAGAAGCACACTGCGCGCACCCTCGCCGCGGCCATCTCCAACTTGAAGAACGATCTCGCCACCCCCGAGATCGCCCGGCAGCAAGCCGATTCCGAGTACGCGCGGCTCGTTGCGGATGTCTACGAGGGCTACCAGCGACGGCTCGAATCCGCCGCAGCCTATGACTTCGACGACCTCATCATGCAGACCGTGCTGCTGATGCAGGCGCACCCCACCGTCGCCGAGCACTACCGCCGCCGCTTCCGGCATGTGCTGGTGGACGAATACCAGGACACCAACCACGCGCAGTATGTGCTGGTTCGCGAACTGGTGGGCGGTGCGGTGGGTGGGCGAACCGAGTATGACGCTTCTCGCGGCGGCGAGGCCGCCGGCAACGGGTTCGGCGAGGGCAGTAGCGAACCGGCGGCTGAGCCGATGAAGGCCGAGTTGCCGATGGCGGAGCTCGTCGTGGTCGGCGACGCGGACCAGTCCATCTACGCCTTCCGCGGCGCCTCGATCCGCAACATCACCGAATTCGAGAAGGATTACCCCGACGCGACAACGGTTCTGCTGGAACAGAACTACCGCTCCACGCAGAACATCCTCTCCGCGGCGAACGCGGTCATCGCCAGGAATTCGAAGCGCCGACGCAAGAACCTCTGGACGGATGCCGGCGACGGCGAGCGCATCGTCGGATACGTCGGGGACGACGAATACGACGAAGCCCGTTTCATCTGCGACGAGATCGACAGGCTCTGCGACACAGGGGATATCACCTACGGCGACGTCGCCGTGTTCTATCGCACGAATGCGTCGTCGCGTGCGATCGAGGACATCTTCGTCCGGGCCGGGATGCCCTACCGGATCGTCGGCGGCGTGCGGTTCTACGAGCGCAAGGAGGTGAAGGACGCGCTCGCGTACCTGCGAGTGGTGGCCAACCGCACCGACGAGGTGAGCCTGCGCCGGATCATCAACACGCCCAAGCGCGGGATCGGCGACCGTGCGCTCGCCACCGTCGCGGTCTTCGCGGAGCAGGAGCGGATCGCCTTCGCGGACGCGCTCGCGCGGTGTCGCGAGATCCCCTCTCTCGCATCGCGTTCCGCGAACGCGATCGGCTCCTTCGTCGATCTGCTCGGCGACCTGGACGAGGTAGTCGACCAGGGCGGCGAACCCGCGGACGTGCTCACCGCCGTGCTGGAGCGCACCGGCTACCGCGCCGATCTCGATGCGTCGGACGATCCACAGGACGCCTCGCGCCTGGAGAACCTCGAGCAGCTCGTCACGGTCCTGCGGGACGTAGCGGAAGGTGTCATCGCGGCGCGTACGGCCGAGAGCACGGCAGCGGGCACAGCCGACGGTGCAGTGAACGTGGGCGGTCCGGATGATTCAGCCGGTGCTGCCGACTTGGACACCGCCGGGTTGGACACTGCCGACGTAGCCGCTGCCGATGGAACTCTCGCGCCGCGCGAGGTCCTCGGCGCCGTGCTGGAGCAGCTCTCCCTGGTGGCGGACGCCGATTCGGTGCCCGACTCCGCCGAGGGCGTCGTCACGCTGATGACCCTGCATACGGCCAAGGGACTGGAGTTCCCGGTGGTGTTTCTGACCGGCTGGGAGGACGGCATGTTCCCGCACCAACGGTCGATGGGCGACGAGGCCGAGCTGGCCGAAGAGCGTCGCCTCGCGTATGTCGGGATCACCCGCGCGCGGCAGCGGTTGTACGTCTCGCGCGCCCTGATGCGGTCGGCCTGGGGCTCGCCGATGGAAAATCCGCCGTCCAGGTTCCTGGACGAGATCCCCGCCGAGCTGGTGGATTGGCGTCGGCTGCCCGATGCGGCCGAGCCATACGTCTCCCGCGATTCCCGGGCTCCGTTCGGTGGTGGCGGTTGGTCGGGTGTCTCGTCCGGCACGAATCGCGCGGCGCCGGTGACGGTCACCCGGTTCGCGTCCCGCAGCCTGCAGCCCGCCCGGCGCGGATCAACACTGCGACTGGCCGTGGGGGACAAGGTCTCTCACGACAAGTACGGTCTGGGCACCGTGTTGGAGGTCTCCGGGGCAGGCGGCCTGGAGACAGCGGTGATCGACTTCGGCACTGCCGGAAAGGTCCGGATGGTCCTCAACGGCAGCGCCCCCATGGTCAAGCTCTAGCGGCGGCCGGTCGAACCGAAACGGCCCACGGGGGACGGCGTCATCGTGACGACGCCTGCCCCGCAGGAATCGCGTCACCGTAGGGTGCGTCGCGGCGCAGGTAGGGGCGGGCGGTGAACATGTACACCAGTCCAACGGCGATCACCACGCCCGCCGACAGTAGGACGATCCAGTTGTCGTACCAGGCCGCGTCCGGTGTCCGCGGCCAGGCCATGTTGACCGCGGCGAGCAACTGGTAGGCCAGCGCGACGACCGTCACCAACAGCCCCCACGTGCCGAGGTTGAACGGGCCGGATGGGCGCCACCCCTTCAGCCGGGCGCGCAGCGATGCGACGACCACCATCATGAAGGCCAGGTAGATGCCCAGTGACGCGAACGAGACGATGCGGGTGAGCGCGTCCGCGGAGGCGATCGAGCCCAGGATGATGAGGATGGGCACGAGCGCGGCGAAGAGCAGCGCGTATGGCGGCACCGCGCGTTTCGGCGAGAACCGGCTCAGCAGTGCGCTGCCGGGCATCATGTGATCCCTTGCGTAGGAGTACACCAGGCGGCTGGCTGCGGCCTGCAGGCTCAACGCACAGGAGAAGAACGAGATGAGCACGATCGCCAGCACCACGCGGAAGCCGACGGCGCCGAAGGCGTTTTGCAAGATCGTGGTGACCGGATCCGCGTCGGCGCCGGAGATCACCGCGCCGAAATCCGGTACGGCCAGCATCAGTGCGAACACGATGAAGAACGAGGCGATACCGCCGACGTAGATCGTCATGCGCATCGACTTCGGGATCTGCGTGCGGGGGTTCTTGACCTCCTCCGCGACGTCGCCGCAGGCCTCGAAGCCGTAGTAGAGGTAGACGCCCAGCAGGGCAGCCGCCAAGAACGCCGGCAGATACGAGCCGTTGCCCTGGACACCGGCGCTGGTGAAGATGACGCCGACACTGTGGTGCCGCTCGGTCAGCAGCAGCCAACCGCCGACGGCAAGCGCGCCGACGAGCTCAGCGGCGAACCCGAAGAACGCGAGCCGGGCCAGCAGCTTGGTGCCGCCCAGGTTGAGCAGCGTGACCACGATGATGAGACCGATCGCGCAGGTCACCGTCACGGTCGCGGAGGGTGTGATACCGAGCAGCATCGCCAGGTACGGGCCGGCGCCGTAGGAGACACTGGCGATCGTCACGACCAGGGCGATCATGTAGATCCAGCCCGACATCCACGCCCACCGTCGACCCCAGAGCCGCCGAGTCCACGGGTAGATGCCGCCGGTGACGGGGAACTGAGAAACCACCTCACCGAACACCAGAGCCACGAGCAGCTGCCCGACCGCCGCGATCACGACCGCCCAGATGGACGCCGGCCCCCCGGAGCCGACCGCGAACGCGAACAGCGAGTACACGCCGACCACGGGTGACAGGTAGGTGAAGCCGAGTGAGAAGTTGCCCCAGAACGACATGCTGCGCTTGAAGTCCGAGGTATAGCCGAGGTCGGCGAGGTGGGCATCCTCGTCGCCGCGTTCCGGTGCTCCGAGCGTCTCCGTCATGGTGCGTTCCCTTCTGCCGCGGGCAGCATCGCCCCGCGCCCACTTGTCGAGTGACGGTCATCGTATGGAGTGATCCAGTTCATAGGACATGGCCGGAATGTTGAATCTGCGCCATGATCAGTGGCCATCATGTCGATCTCGTGGAAGGCATCCGGTGACAGTCACCCTCGAACGACTGCTGCAGGACGCGGAACTCGGCCTTCGCCTGATCGTCGGCCCGGCACGCGGAGGCCCCGACGACATCGAGATCGACTGGGCGCACGGCATCGAGCTGGTCGATCCGCGGCGCTTTCTGCGGGGCGGCGAGATGGTCATGCTGACCGGGCTTCGACTGTCCCGGCGGCGCGCCGACCAGGTCGCCTACGTCGATCGGCTGGTCGAGGTCCATGTGGCTCTGCTCGGCTTCGGCATCGGGGTCCAGTTCGATGCCGTTCCGGAGGCTGTCGTCGCACGCTGCCGCGACGTCGGCCTGCCGCTGGTCGAGATCCCGCTGCGGACGCCGTTCATGGCCATCTCGCAGGAGATCGCCCGGCAGGAGTCCGTGCAGCGAACCGCACCGCTGCACGATCTGATCGACCTGCAGCAGACTCTCAGCCGCGCAACGGTGCGCGGTGGAATCCCTGGATTGATCCGGCGGGCGCACCGCTCCCTTGGCGCGCTGGCAGTTCTCGATGACGACGGGATCGTCCTCTCCTCGGCCGCTCCCGACTGGTTCCTTGCGCAGGTGACGACCTTTGTCCGTTCGCGTCGTAGCCATTCCGCGGCCGGCACGATCGTTCTGACGCCGCAGCAGGAATCCAACCGCGCCCTTCCCGACTGTGCCCTCATCGAGGTGCATGCGCTGACCGGCCGGCACGCGCGCCGTGGCTGGCTCGCTATCGGGCCGAGTCACGAACCGCGACCCACCGACCGGCTGCTCATCAACCAGATCGTCTCCCTGGTCACACTCTCCCTCGACGCGGATCGGCGCCTCGTGGACGATCGTCTCGAACCCTCAGCTCTGGCGGCGCTTCTGCGGCGCGACCCGGCCGATCCGGAAGTGCTGGACATGGTTGCGCTGTACGGCTTTCCGGTCGACGATGACGTGAACCTGCTGTGCCTGCCCGGGGTGGCGCAGGGCTCCGTCGGCGAACTCCATCGGGATCTCACCGCCGCTGGCATCGACCATCTCTGCCGCGGGGATGGCGCTGAGGCGCTCGTTCTGGTCCGCTCGGGCGATTCCGAGCAAGCAATCCGCCTGATGCAAGGCCGCCCGGGTGGCACCGGCGCGGCCCCCACACCGATCGGTGTGAGCGCCGCGCTCCCCGTCGCGCACATCGCCAGGGGTCTGGAACCGGCGCGCCGCGCAGCCGCGTCGGCGGCGCAGCGGCGTCAGCCGATTGCCTGGGCGGACGAACTCACTCTCGAATCGCTGATGGCAGACCCGTTGCTCCGGGAGCACGTGCGCGACCGCACCGGGCCGGTGTTCGCCGCGCTGGACACCCCGGCCACCGCACGGGACGGCGACCTGGTAGAGGCGCTGCGAGTCTTTCTGCGGCACAACGGAAAATGGGGGTCGGCAGCCGCCGAACTCGGCGTGCACCGGCACACCCTCTACAGCCGTATCAGCCGGATCGAGCAGCTTACCGGGATCGACCTCGACGACGCACACCAGCGAGCCCTGCTCCTGCTGGCGTGGGCGGCCCGCGAGGAGCAATGACGCCCGAGCCCGCTCGGGGACTCGGTGGCGCCGATGACCGTGGTTCGCGGGGCGTCGAAGGGCGCTTACGGGCGAGCGGGGTGCGCCATGTGGCGGGTGTGCCAGAGCCAGCCGAGGCCGAGCAGCGGCAGCACCACCGGGATGTAGACGTAGCCGCTGCCGTAACCGGACCACACCGTGTCGTCGGGGAAGGCCACGGAGTCGGCCAGCGACAGAGTGCCGATCACCAGCACGCCGACGAACTCGGTGCCGCAGGAGGCCCAGGCGAGCCCCCGCGACCAGCGCCGACGGGTGGTGAGGCCCACGGTGGCGCCGATATAGACGAGCCCGGACAGCAGCGAGAGCAGGTACGCGAGCGGCGCCTCATGGAACTTGGTGGCGATCTGCACCACTGCGCGGGCCGTGGCCGCGAGCGCGAAGATGCCGTAGATGGTGATCAGTGCGCGGCGCGGTCCGGTGGGCTCGGCGGCTACGTCGGGCGTATCCGCGCCGGGCGCGCGAAGGTCGTCATTCACGGCAGTTCTCATTCACCGCGGGCCCCGTCGGCGACAGTGCACATTCACGAGAAGAGCCCCCACAACTGAGCGAGCCGCAGCGTCATGACGGCGACCACGACGGCGGCGAACGACAGGCAGATCGAACCCCAGCGGGTGCGCTCGATCCGGGCGAGCTGGAACCCCAGCGGGACCGGGGCGAGAATACCGATCGAATATGCGACGAAGGTGACGGGCTCGGCGATCCCCGATCCCGGCAGCCGGATCCAGCCGACGACCGATTGGGCGAGGAGTGCCGCCTCGACCGCGATCGCGAGCACCATCTGGATCTCGCCGGTGGGCCGGTGACGCGCCGCCGAGATGCCGGTCCACACCGCCAGCGTCAAGCCCACGCCGACCACGGCGTAGAACAGGGCGGCGATCACGGTCCTCACCGTAGCGGGCGGCGCTCGGACGCCCAGAGCCGATCCCGCTCGGCGGGTGGTACCGAAGTTCGCGGCGCTACCGCGGGCGCACGAGATCCGCGGGGCGCAGCGTGACCGTGACGATGCCGCGGATCGTCACCTCGTCTTCTCCGCTGCCGCTGGCGTGCAACCGGTAGCCGTCGTCGGTCCGCTCGAAAACCTCAATCGCGGCAGGCCTTTTTGCGTCGCCGGGGTCGACGAGCCAGTACTGCGCGATGCCGCCGTCGAAGTAACGGGACATCTTCGCGGTTCGGTCGATGCGGGCGGTGCCTGGCGAGAGCACCTCGATGACCACGGCCGGCGTGCCCACGACGTTCTTGTCCGTCAGGGCGGGTTGCGGCACTACCAGTACGTCGGGCTCCAGAGAAGTGGTCTCGTCGGGCCGCCAGTCGAACGGCGCGACGAATGCCTCGTAGCCCGGCGGGCAGGCCGCGTCGAGGATCTTGATAAGACGGACCACCGCGCGCTGGTGGCCGGTCGCCGGTGACGGGGTCACCAGCAGCACCCCGTCCAACAGTTCGCGGCGCAGACCGTCGTCTGGCAACGCATCGATCGCCTCGTGCGTCCACTTCCCCAGCGGGAGCACCGGCGGCGCGAGCGTCGCTTCCGCTTCGGCTGCAGTGCCTGCCATGACGACCATGGTGCCCTCCCGGGGTGTGACATGCCAGGAATCCTCGCAGGCTGCACCGCACGCTCCGCGGACTTATCCACAACGCGCAGGTCGTGAGCATCAAGAGCCCGTGGACCGTGCACGCCGCGCGAGCCCCGCCGGCAGCGGGCATCATCATGGGAGACGAGCGGGAACCGCTGCGCCGTGCTGGCCTGAAAAAAAGATGGCCCGGAAGAATGGAACGCCGATGCCGAGACCGATCCGCGTGGTCGTCGCCAAACCCGGGCTCGACGGGCACGACCGCGGCATCAAGGTCGTCGCCCGCGCGCTGCGCGATGCCGGTATGGAGGTCATCTATACCGGGCTGCACCAGACCCCCGAGCAGATCGTCGCGGCCGCGCTCGCCGAGGACGCGGACGCCGTGGGCCTGTCCGTGCTGTCCGGAGCGCATATGACGCAGTTCCGCAGGGTGGCCGAGCTCCTGCGGGAGGCCGACGCGGCCGACATCGTGCTGTTCGGCGGCGGGATCATCCCGGACGAGGACAAGGCGGCGCTGGCCGAGCTGGGCGTCACCGGCGTCTTCACGCCGGGCACGCCGACCGCCGAGATCATCGCCTGGCTCACCGAGGCCGTCGCAGGGCGGCTCGCCGCCGACTGAGGCCAGCCGAGTCCCGGGGTGCGGCCAGGCGGGAACCAGGCCCGTCGGCGCGGAGCGCCGCGAACGTCGTCATAGGCGGTTCGTGAACAACCTCACCGCAGGTGAGGATGCGCACGTACCCGCCCGATCGTTAGGGTTTTCACGTAACGGCCGTTTGCGGGGTGCGCTGGTCACGAGTCGCGCACGTCTGCCTGCACCTGGTCAGATTCCGAGGCGGGAGAAACGCGTGGACCTGTACGAATACCAGGCGAAGGAACTGTTCGCCGCCCATGATGTGCCGGTGAGCCCGGGCATCGTGGTGACGAGTGTGGACGAGGCGGTCGCGGCGGCCGAGAAGCTGGGCACGCCGGTGATGGTCAAGTCGCAGGTCAAGACGGGCGGCCGTGGGAAGGCCGGCGGGGTCAAGTTCGCCGCGACCATTGACGACGTGCGTACCCACGCCGGCAACATCCTGGGTCTCGACATCAAGGGTCACATCACCCGGAAGGTGCTGATCACCCCGGCCAGCGACATCGCCGCGGAGTACTACGCCTCGTTCCTGCTAGACCGGGCGAACCGCCGCTATCTCGCCATGTGCAGCAAAGAGGGCGGGATGGAGATCGAGCAGCTCGCGGTGGAGAAGCCCGAGGCGCTGGCTCGAGTTCCGATCGATCCGGCGGTGGGGGTGGATGCGGCGAAGGCTGCGGAGATCGTCGCTGCCGCGGGCTTCGATGACGATGTTCAGGGCAAGGTCGCCGCGGCACTCGTGAAGCTGTGGGACGTGTTCGTCGGCGAGGATGCCACCCTCGTCGAGGTGAACCCGCTGATCCAGACGCCGGACGGCGATGTGCTGGCGTTGGACGGGAAGGTGACGTTGGACGACAACGCGGCGTTCCGTCACCCGCAGCACGCCGACCTGGTGGACTACGCCTCGGAGAACCCGCTGGAGCTCAGGGCCAAGGAAAGGCACCTGAATTACGTCAAGCTGGACGGCCAGGTCGGGATCATCGGCAACGGTGCGGGGCTGGTGATGTCCACGCTGGACGTCGTCGCGTACGCGGGCGAGAAGCACGGCGGGGTGAAGCCCGCGAACTTCCTGGACATCGGCGGCGGGGCTTCGGCGGAGGTGATGGCGAACGGGCTGGACATCATCCTGTCCGACCCGGACGTGCAGAGCGTGTTCGTGAACGTGTTCGGCGGGATCACCGCCTGCGACGCGGTGGCGACCGGCATTGTCAAGGCGCTGGAGATCCTGGGCGACGCGGCGACCAAGCCGCTGGTGGTCCGACTCGACGGGAACAATGTGGCGGCCGGCCGCGAGATCCTCGCGGCAGCCGCGCATCCCCTGGTGACCTCCGCGGACACCATGGACGCCGGCGCGGATCGGGCCGCTGAACTCGCCGCTGCGGCCGGAAAGTAAGGGGACAGAAGCGATGTCGATCTTTTTGAATGGTCAGTCGAAGGTCATCGTGCAGGGGATCACCGGCGGCGAGGGCACCAAGCACACCGCGCTCATGCTCAAGGCGGGCACCAACATCGTCGGCGGCGTCAACGCGCGCAAGGCCGGCACCACCGTGTCGCATGTGACGAAAGACGGTGCGCCGGTGGAACTCCCGGTGTTCGCGACCGTCGCCGAGGCGATGGAGAAGACCGGTGCCGACGTGTCGGTGGTCTTCGTGCCGCCGGCGTTCGCGAAGGATGCGGTGATCGAGGCGATCGATGCGGGGATCGGGCTGCTGGTGGTGATCACCGAGGGTATTCCGGTGCAGGATTCCGCGGAGTTCTGGGCGCACGCGTGCGCGCTGGGCAACCGCACGCGGATCATCGGCCCGAACTGTCCCGGCGTGATCACCCCGGGCGAGGCGCTGGCCGGCATCACCCCGGCGACCATCACCGGCCCCGGCCCGGTCGGTCTGGTCTCCAAGTCCGGCACACTGACGTACCAGATGATGTACGAGCTCAAGGATCTCGGTTTCTCCACCGCGATCGGCATCGGCGGCGACCCGGTGATCGGCACCACGCACATCGACGCGCTGGCGGCCTTCGAGGCGGACCCGGCGACCAAGGCGATCGTGATGATCGGCGAGATCGGCGGCGACGCGGAGGAGCGCGCGGCCGAGTTCATCAAGGCGAACGTCACCAAGCCCGTGGTGGGCTACGTCGCCGGGTTTACCGCGCCGGAGGGCAAGACGATGGGCCACGCGGGCGCGATCGTCTCCGGTTCGTCGGGTACGGCACAGGCGAAGAAGGAAGCGCTGGAGGCCGCGGGTGTTCGTGTCGGCAAGACGCCGAGCGAGACCGCGCGCCTGCTGCGGGAGGCGCTGGCGGCCTCCTGAGCGGAGGCGGTGTCGGCGGCCAGGGGCTGGCGTCCGGAACGCGGCTGGGGGCGGCCCGGCGAGCCTGCCGTCGGTCTACCGCCCGCCGTGTGACAGTACTTGATGTGATGGGCCTTTCGACGCTGGCCGGAGACGAAATCGACTCCGGGCCCATCGACGTACGCCCGACCCCCGCGGCGATCCTGGCGACGACCGTCTCGGCCGCCCTGCGCGCCGCCGCGGCGGTGGTGGCCGGACTAGCGCTGGTGTCCGGTGCGGCGCTCGTGCTGTGGGCGGTGACGCCGGGCGACGGCTCGGACTCCTCCGTCGCGCTGCGCGGCGGCGCCGTGGCGTTCGCCGCCGCGCACTTCCTGCCCGTGTCCTTCTCCGGCGTCGCAGTGACCATCAAGCCGCTGCTGCTGACCGGCCTCATGATCGCCGTCATCGCGACCTCGGCCGGGCGCGCCCGGATGGTCCGCGGGCGGCTGCTCGAAGCGCTGCATGCGAGCGTCTTCGTCCTGTTCTACGCCGTGGGCGTCGACGTGGCGAGCGCGCTCCTCGCCCCGCGCGGCACCGTCGAACCCGGCCTGGCAGCACCGCTGATCGTGGCGGCGGTGGGCGCCGTGCTGGCGTTGGCCTTCCATCCGAGCGCGTGGCGGGCATCGTGGCGTGATCGCGCTCCGGGCTGGCTGCAGATCGGGCTGCGGGCAGGCGTCACCGCTCTCGGATCGCTGCTGACGATCGGCGCCGTCGTGCTACTGATCGGTCTCGTCGCCGCGTTCCCACACGTCGTCCGCATCGCCGAGCTGACCGTCCGCTCTCCGGGCGACGCGCTCGGGATGGCGCTGCTCTGCCTTGCGCTGCTGCCGAATGCCGTGCTCGCGGCCGTCGGCTACGTGAGCGGTGCGGGGTTCGCCATCGGAGACGCGCACTTCTCGCCCCTCGCCGTGCACCAGGCGGACCTGCCGGCCGTTCCGCTCCTCGCCGCCACGCCCGACCACGCCCTGTCGGCGGGGTCCTGGGCCATACTCGCCGGCCCCGTTCTCGCGGCGGTGCTGGCGGGCATCGTGATCGTGCGGGAGAGCGAAGACCGGTGGACGCGGCTCATCGGCTGCGGCGCGGCCGCCGTGTGCGTGGGGCTGCTGTGCGCGGCGCTGGTCGGCGCCGCTGGCGGCGGCGTGGCCGGCGGG
>MKSW01000036.1:81588-261272 GCA_001897425.1 Actinobacteria bacterium 69-20
TCTCGCGGCGGAGCCAGCGGCCGACGCGGACACAGCCGACGCTCCCGAAGACGCGGCCAACGACACCGCCCAGGCGGCCGACGATGCCGCCGAGATCGATGCAGAAGACGAGGTCGATTCAGACAGCGCGGCCGAGCCCGCGGCCGAAACCGCCGGGGATACAGCCGACGGGCCCGAAGACACGGCCGAGGTCCCGCTCGATGCCCCTACGACCGCAGTCATCACGATGCCGGCCCGAGCCGAGGACACCGTCATACACGACGGGCCGGAGGCCGAACCGGCCCCGCCGTGCGACGAGGCGGGCGCCCACGACCCCGCCCCGCACGACCCGCTCGGGGAGATGAGCACCGGAGAAGCGAATACCGCGACGCCGGGCCCGCACACCGCCGCACCGGGCGATGACATCGACGCGGCCCGGCTCGCGGACGCCGGCTGAGACTGGTCGGCTGAGACCGGTCGGCACCGCCACCCGCCGAGCCCCGGCGTACGCGGGCGCCGCCGCGCACCTTTACGCTGGACTCGCCTGGGCGTCATCGGATTGCCGGCCGGCGCCGAGAGTCGAATGCGATGTCGGACGGGGAAGAACCTGGTGACCACGGATGCGCTGCCGCGCCGCGCGAGCGACACACCGTTGCGCGTCGTGGTGCTGATCTCCGGCGGCGGCTCGAACCTCGCCGCCCTGCTGGACGCCCGTGCGCGGCCGGACTACCCCGTCGCGGTCGTGGCGGTCGGCGCGGACCGGACGAGCGCCGGAGGGTTGGAACTCGCTGCGGCGCAGCATATCCCGACGTTCGTGGTGCGGGTCGGCGACTTTCCGGATCGGGCCGGCTGGGACGCGTCGCTCACCGAACATGTCGCGGCTTACGCGCCGGATCTGGTGGTCTCCGCCGGATTCCTCAAGCTGGTCGGCCCGGCCTTCCTGGACCGGTTCACGGGTCGGTTCCTCAACACCCACAACTCGCTGCTGCCCGCGTTCGCGGGCACCCACGGCCCCGCCGACGCCCTGGCCTACGGCGTGAAAATCGCGGGTGCCACGCTGTTCGTGGTGGACGCGGGGGTGGACACCGGGCCGATCGTCGCGCAGGTCGCCGTGCCGGTGGAGTCGGGAGACACGGTGGACACCCTCACCGAGCGGATCAAGGTCGCCGAGCGAGCGCAGCTGGTCGACGCGATCGGCCGGATGGCCCGCGAGGGCTGGACGATTTCTGGAAGGACGGTATCGATTCCATGACAGTGCAGGGGTCACATCTGCAGTCGGCGCCTGCCCCCGAGTCCGGGGAGGGCGGCCGGCGCGCCATTCGCCGAGCGTTGATCTCGGTCTACGACAAGGCCGGCGTCGTGGAACTGGCGGTCGAACTGGCCGCCGCCGGGGTCGCGCTCGTGTCCACCGGGCGCACCGCCGCGATGATCGCCGAGGCGGGCGCGGCGGTCACACCCGTCGCGGACATCACCGGATTCCCGGAGATCTTGGACGGTCGGGTCAAGACGCTGCACCCGGCGATCCACGGCGGCCTGCTCGCCGACACGCGCAACCCCGCGCACATGAGTTCCATTGCGGCGCATGGCATCGAGCCGTTCGACCTGGTGATCTCCAACCTCTACCCGTTCAGCGAGACCGTCGCGTCGGGCGCCTCCGTCGAGGAGTGCGTCGAGCAGATCGACATCGGCGGCCCGTCCATGATCCGCGCCGCCGCGAAGAACCACGCCTCCGTCGCGGTGGTGGTCGATTCATCCGGGTATGACGCTGTTCGCGCCGCGCTGCGTGCCGGCGGTTTCACGTTCGCCGAGCGACAGGCGTTGGCGGCCAAGGCGTTCCAGTACACCGCGGCGTACGACGTCGCGGTGGCGTGCTGGATGGGGACCGAACTGGCCCCGTCGGCGGACGGCTGGCCGGAGTGGACGGGCGCGACGTGGGAGCGGTCGGCCGTGCTGCGGTACGGGGAGAACCCTCACCAGCGGGCCGCGCTGTACCGGCACTCGCACGGCGGGCTGGCCACGGCAGAACAGTTGCACGGCAAGGAGATGAGCTACAACAACTACGTCGACATCGACGCCGCGTACCGGGCCGCCGGTGCGTTCGCCGACCCGGCGGTGGCGATCATGAAGCACGCCAATCCGTGCGGGATCGCGATCTCGCCGGGCGGCTCAGACGATGCGATAGCCGACGCCCACGCGCGGGCACTGGCCTGCGACCCGGTGTCCGCCTTCGGCGGCGTGATCGCGGTGAATCGGCCGGTAACGCTGGCGCTCGCCGAGCAGATCGCCGACGTGTTCACGGAAGTCGTGCTGGCGCCGAGCTTCGACGAGGACGCGCTCGCCGTGCTGACCCGCAAGAAGAACATCCGCATCCTGAAGATGCCGGCCGACGCGCCCGCGGAGGAGTGGGCCTGGCGGCACATCTCCGGCGGCGTTCTCGTTCAGACGGTCGACCGGCTCGACGCACCGGGCGACGACCCGGCCTCGTGGACGCTCGCCGCCGGAGACGCGGTGGACGCCTCGACACTCGCCGACCTCGCGTTCGCGTGGCGCGCGTGCCGGTCGGTGAAGTCGAACGCCATCCTGCTGGCGCACGGCGCCGCCAGCGTGGGCATCGGGATGGGCCAGGTGAACAGGGTCGACTCGTGCCGGCTCGCCGTGGAACGGGCGGGGGAGCGCGCCGCAGGATCGGTGGCCGCTTCCGACGCGTTCTTCCCGTTCGCCGACGGGCCGCAGGTGCTGATCGACGCGGGCGTGCGGGCGATCGTGCAACCCGGCGGGTCGGTGCGGGACGCCGAGACCATCGAGGCGGCCGCCAAGGCCGGGATCAGCATGTACTTCACCGGGACCCGGCACTTCCTACACTGAGCACGCCGCGCGCGGGATGCCTCGGCGGGAGGATCCATGGTCGAACTCACCGAAACCGCTTATCACGACGAGGATTTCACCGACGTCGACTGGCGCGGCCTGTTGATCGACGGCATCTCGTTCGACGATTGCGACTTCACCGATGCGTCGCTCGCTGAGTGCCGGACGGTCCGCGCCGCGTTCTCCGGATGCACGTTCACCGGCACCGAACTGTATTCGACCGATCACCGCGGCACCTCGTTCGTCAATTGCACGTTCGACCGCGCCGCGTGGCACTCCTCGCGGCTGGTCGACTGCCGGCTCACCGGGTCGGTCTTCGTCGACTGCCGGTTCGTGCCCATCGTGATCACGGATTGCGACCTCACCCTGGTCTCGCTGGGCGGCGCGACATTGGTCGGCACCGACCTCGCCGGACTGCGCCTTCGCGAGGCGAACCTGACCGAGGCCGACCTGTCGCGATGCGACCTGCGCGGCGCCGATCTCACCGGGGCGCGCGCCACCGGGCTGCGCCTCACCGGGGCGGACCTGCGCGGTGCCCGCATCGACCCGGGCGCCTGGGTGGCGGCGAACCTCACCGGTGCCCGGGTCGACGTGGACCAGGCGGTGCTGTACGCGGCCGCACACGGCCTCGTGCTGCGCGCCGACGACGATTCCGCCGAACCCTGACCGCCGGAATCGGGCGTCAACTGTTCGTGTCGAGAGTGTTCATCCCCAGGGCACGCCATGCCGCGAGCAGCGCGGCGTCTCCGCTCGCCGCGACGAGAGCGTCATCATTGATGGATTCGGCTGCGGCGCAATGTGTCGCGTCGTAGCCGCGCAGGCCGTGAGTGTCGGCGAGTGCCGCGGCGCGGTTCATCAACAACTGATCGACCTCGACGATCTGCATCTGCTGCCACTTCTCATCGAGGTATACCGTGGCCGCACGCTGCGAATGCGGTGACAACCGCCCCGATCGGCGAGCCTGTGCGAGCGCGGCCGCGGCCTCGACGTAGGCGATTCGGCCCGAGACGATCTCATCGGCCTCGTTCCATAACCTCTCGCAGGCCGGCGAGCTTGGTTCGTCCACCAGCAATGGCACGAGTGCCGATGTGTCCAGGTAGGCGATCACCGGCGCTGCGCGGCGACCAGGTCGCTGACGGTGCCGCGCGCCGTCACCCGCTGCCCGGCGGGTTGCTTGGGTTGCCGGGCGCGCTCGACCCTGCCCTCGGCGATCAGCCTCTCGAGCGGGCTCGGCACACCGACCGGGATGATGCGGGCCACCGGCACACCGTGATCGGTCACCGTGAGGGTGTGACCGGCACGGACCTCTCCCAAATGACGGCTCAGGCCGTCCCTAAGCTCACGTATTCCGACATTCATCGGTCCACCTCCGATCGCCACAATCATCATATCGATTGTGGCCACCGCGCGCAGACTCGCCCGTTGTCAGAGGGAGGCGCGGAAGCGGGGCGAGGCGCGCTGGCTGACTGTCCACAAACCGAGGGTGAACGTGTCGTCTCGGGTGGACCGCACCTTGAGCGGCCCCAGTGTCGACGGATCTTGTTCGGGCGCTGCTTCCGTCGGACACTGCACTCTTCGGGCGCTGCACTTTTCGGGCACTGCATTTTCCGAGCGCAGAATTCGACGTGGAACTGGCCGAGCCTGCGACCAGAGATCCCCTTCTGTCTCGCCCTCGAAAGATCCGCCTATGACGGCCGCTCGGGCCGCCGACATCACATGCCTATTCGGCGGCCAGCAGTGCCTGTTCGGTCAGGAAATCGAGCTGCGCATGCCTGTGTGCGCCGTTGCCCTCGTGCCCGTTGAAGGGGTACACCGCGATGTCCTTCGGCCCGGCGTAGCGGTGGTAGGCAGCGAAAACCGTTGAGGGCGGCGTGATCTCGTCGCGCAATCCGACCGAGAACAACGCCGGTGCGGATATCCGCGCAGCGTGGTTCGCCACGTCCAGATAGCTGAGTGTCGCGAATACCTGCGCGGTCTCGTGCGGCCGGACCCGGCAGTACTCGGCGATCTCCGCGTACGGTCGCGCGTCGGTCACCTCCACCGCGCGCCGGATATGCGCCAGGAACGGCACCTCCGGCAGACAGGCGGCGACGTCGCCGGCCAGGTGCGCCGCCGCGATGGCCAGCCCGCCGCCCTGGCTTCCCCCGGCGGTGACGATCGGCCGGTTCAGGGCCGCCGGATGGGCGCGCAGCGCGTCGATGGCGCGGGCCGCGTCGATCATCAGCCGCGTGAAATAGTGCTGCTTCGGACTGGCAATGCCCCTGGTGAGGAAGCCGTTGCTGCTCGGCGCCCCGGTGTCACCGGCATCGGCCGTGTCGGCGGCGCGCCATCCGCCGCCCTGGCCGCGGCTGTCCATCACGAAGTGCATGGCGCCGACTCCGGGCCAGAAGAGCCAGTCGAGCGGCTCGCCCCGGCCACCGTTGTAACCGACATACTCCACGATCAGCGGAGCATCGGGCGCGCCGGTCCGCGGAATGGACAGCCAGCCCTTGATCGGCGCGGCGCCGTGCCCCGGGAAGGTGACGTCGTACACGTCGACGGCAACCAAAGGGCTCTCCACCAGCCGGAACTGCGCCGCGATCGACTCGCCGCTGGCGCGCGCCGCGTGCAGTTCGGTCGCCCAGAACTCGTCGAAATCGTCCGGTTCGGCGATCTCCGGCCGGTAGTTCCGCAGCTCCTCCAGGGGCAGGTCGACGAACACTAGAGCGCCGTTTCTACAACGGACGTGGTCACTTCGACCTCGGTGTCAAGCACCCTGTCGGCTCCGACATCACGCACAGACACAGTCTTCTCCGCCCATTAGACCGCGCGGCAGTCGGCACTCGACGCGCCCCCACCGCACCCGGATCGACCCGCCGGCGCGGGCCGAATGCAGCGTAACAAGGGAGTTCGGCGTACACCGTCGGGCGCTCGACGCTCGGGCTCGCCGACCGTCAGGTCGACCCGTGCCGCAGCGAACCGCGGCTACCGCCGGTCGAGAGTGGCGCGGAAGCGGGCGAGGCGGGCCAGGCAGGAGTCCCGGCCCAGGAGTTCCATCGACTCGAAGAGCGGCGGGGAGATGCGCTTGCCGGTGACGGCCGTGCGGATCGGGCCGAAGGCGATCTTCGGCTTCAAGGCCAGCCCGTCGACCAGCGCGGTGTTCAGCGCCTGATGGATCGCGCCGTGCTCCCATTCCGGCACGGATGCGAGCACGGCCACGGCGGCATCCAGGATCTCGGCCGTGTTCGGTGCGAGCTTCGTCGTCGCGTCCTCGTCGAACGTGAGGTCGGAATCGGCCGTGAACAGGAACGCCATCATGTCCACCGTCTCGGACAGCAGCGAGATGCGTTCTGCCACCAGCGGTGTCGCCGCCCGCACCAGCCGGATCTGCTCGGCGGACGGCTCGGCCGGCAACGCCCCGGCCCGCACCTGGAACCCGACGATCCGATCGGCGAGCTCGCCCACTGGCAGCGAACGGATGTAGTGGCCGTTCAGCCAGTTCAGCTTCTTCAGGTCGAAGATCGGCCCGACGGGCGAGACCTTGTCCCACGAGAAGTTCGATGAGAACTCCGCGAAATCGGTGATCTCCCGCTCGGTTCCGTCCGCTTCCACGATCGGCGGGTAGCCGAGCAGCGCCAGGAAGTTGATCAGCGCCTCGGGGAGGTACCCCTCCTCCCGGAACCACATCAACCGGGCGGCGGGATTCTTCCGCTTGGAGATCTTCGACTTGTTCTCGTTGCGCAGCAGCGGCATGTGCGCGAAGGCCGGCTCCGGGAGGCCCAGCCAGCGATACAGCAACAGGTGTTTCGGTGTGGACGAGATCCACTCCTCACCGCGCACCACATGCGTGATCCGCATCTCGTGGTCGTCGACCACCACCGCCAGGTGATAGGTCGGGAAGCCGTCCGCCTTCAAGATCACCTGATCGTCCGGGCGGGGCGCCGAGATCTCGCCCCGGATCAGATCGGTGAAGGTGGTCGGAACGTCGTCATCGGCGTCCGGGATCAACATCCGGACGACCGGCGTCTCGCTGAAACCCGGTAGGGCAGAACGCTCCTCCCGCGACTTGCCGTAGCAGAAGCGGTCGTATCCGGTCGGCAATCGCAGCTTCTGCTGCTTCTCCCGCATCAGCGCCAGCCGCTGCGGCGTGCACCAGCAGTAGTAGGCGTGCCCCTGGGCGAGAAGCCGCTCCACATAAGGCTTGTACGTGTCCAGGCGCTCCGACTGCCGGTACGGCGCGAACGGGCCGCCCTTGTCGGGGCCCTCATCCCAGTCGAGACCGAGCCAGCGCAGCGTGTCGAAGATCTGCGCTTCCGACTCGTCGACATAGCGCACCCGGTCAGTGTCCTCGATCCGCAGCACGAACTGCCCGCCCTGCTGCCGCACGAACGCCAGGTCGAAGAGCGACACATAGGCGGTGCCGACATGCGGATCACCGGTCGGCGACGGGGCGACGCGCAGGCGAACCGGGCCGATCGGCGCAGCAAGCGAGGCGGTCGGCGAGTATGACGCTGTGTTCATGGTGTGCCCGAGTCTAGGGCAGCGCCCCGGGCCTGCTTCGACCCCGCGGCGGCGTGGGAGGATCGAACCCGTGACGGCAAGGATCCTGGACGGCAGGGCGACGCTGCAGGCGGTCAAAGACGAGTTGAAGGTACGGGTCGCCGCGCTGGCCGAGCGCGGAGTGGTGCCCGGCCTGGGCACCGTGCTCGTCGGTGACGACCCGGGCAGCCACACCTACGTCAAGCTCAAACACCGGGACTGCGCAGAGATCGGCGTCGCCTCGCTGCGCCACGACCTGCCCGCCGGCACCTCGCAGGCCGAGGTCGAAGCCGTGGTCGCCGGCCTGAACCGCGATCCGGCCTGCACCGCGTTCCTAGTGCAACAGCCGACGGGCCTGGACGAGTTCGCGATCCTCTCGGCGGTCGATCCGGCCAAGGACGTCGACGGCCTGCACCCCTACAACCTCGGCTGCCTGGTGCTCGGGCATCCGGCTCCCGAGCCGTGCACCCCGGCCGGCATCGTCGAACTGCTGCGCCGCTACCGGGTGCCGCTGAACGGCGCGCACGCGGTGATCATCGGTCGGGGGCTCACCGTCGGCCGCCCACTCGGCCTGATGCTCACCCGGCGCTCCGAGAACGCGACGGTCACCTTGTGCCACACCGGAACTCGCGACCTACCCGCGGAGGTGCGACGCGCGGACATCGTCATCGCCGCTGCCGGGCGGCCCGGTCTGGTGACACCCGACATGGTCAAGCCCGGCGCCGCGGTTCTCGACGTCGGCGTCTCCCGGGTCGACGGGAAGATCGCCGGGGACGTCGATCCGGCCGTCGCCGAAGTCGCCGGGTGGATCGCGCCGAACCCCGGCGGAGTAGGCCCGATGACGCGGGCCATGCTGTTGACCAACGTCGTCGCCGCGGCCGAGCGTGCGGCAGGAACAGGCGCTGGTGTCGACCGCGCATGACGTCGCCACTGTCGTGCCCGGGCGCGAACAGGTGTCGCTGAACGGACGCGTCACGATGAGAACCCGTGTGCTGCGCGCGATCCCGATCACGGTGGTCATCGTGACCATTGCGGTGGGCCTGGTGATCGTCGCCCTCGGCTATTGGCAACAGGGCGGCACGGTGCTGGCGAGTGCCGCTGCGGCCGGTGCGGTTTTCCGGCTGGTCCTGCCCACCCGAGCGGCGGGTGCGTTGGCGGTCCGCTCGCGGCTGTTCGACGTCACGATGTTCCTCGCCATGGCGGCGCTGCTCGGCGGTATGGCGCTGGTCACGGTCACGCCCCACGCGTAGGAGTACGTCACCGGACCAACTAGGCTCGCGGCTGGGTTGGGCATCTCACGGCGGGAAGGAACCGTTTCAGCGATGGCAAAAATCAAGGTGACCGGGACCGTTGTCGAACTCGACGGCGACGAGATGACCAGGATCATCTGGCAGTTCATCAAGGACCGGCTGATCCTGCCCTACCTGGACGTGAACCTCGACTACTACGACCTCGGCATCGAGCACCGGGACGCCACCGACGACCAGGTGACCGTCGACGCGGCGCACGCCATCCAGCGGCACGGGGTCGGCGTGAAATGCGCGACGATCACCCCGGACGAGGCGCGCGTCGAGGAGTTCGGTCTGAAGAAGATGTGGAAGTCGCCGAACGGCACGATCCGAAACATCTTGGGCGGCGTCATCTTCCGCGAGCCGATCGTGATCTCGAACATTCCGCGGCTGGTGCCGGGCTGGACGAAGCCGATCGTGATCGGGCGGCACGCGTTCGGCGATCAGTACCGGGCGACCGACGTGAAGATCCCGTCCGGCGGCACCGTGACCCTCACCTGGACCCCGGACGACGGTTCCAAGCCCATGGAGCTCGAGGTCGTGACGATGCCGGCCGACGGCGGGGTCGTCATGGGCATGTACAACTTCAACAAGTCCATCGCCGATTTTGCGCGGGCCAGCTTCGAATACGGCCTGCAGCGCGGCTACCCGGTGTACCTGTCGACGAAGAACACGATCCTCAAGGCCTACGACGGCGCGTTCAAGGACATCTTCGCGGAGGTCTTCGAGGCCGAGTACGCCGGGCGGTTCGCCGCCGCGGGACTGACCTATGAGCACCGGCTGATCGACGACATGGTGGCCTCCGCGCTCAAGTGGGAGGGCGGCTACGTCTGGGCCTGCAAGAACTACGACGGCGACGTGCAGTCCGACACGGTCGCGCAGGGCTACGGCTCCCTCGGCCTGATGACGAGCGTGCTGATGACCCCGGACGGCAAGACGGTGGAGGCCGAGGCGGCGCACGGCACGGTGACCCGGCACTACCGCCAGCACCAAGCGGGCAAGCCCACGTCCACCAACCCGATCGCGTCGATCTACGCCTGGACCGGCGGCCTCAAGCATCGCGGAAAGCTCGACGGCACACCGGCAGTCACGCACTTCGCGGAGACGCTGGAGAAGGTGATCATCGAAACCGTCGAGTCCGGGAAGATGACGAAGGACCTGGCCCTGCTGGTCGGCCCGGAGCAGGCCTGGCTCACCACGGAGGACTTCCTCGGCGCCCTGGACGAGAACCTCAAGGCGAAGCTCGCCTGAGGGTGATCATTTGTTGTGTGGCTTTTGTTGCGGATTCCGCAACGTAATCCACACAACTGGTGATCACCCCGCGGATGTGGATAACTCCGACCGGGCCGCGCCGAGTCATGCATTCTTTCCGACGTGCACAGAATCGACGTCGCTCGCCTGGATGAACTCATGGCGGCTCAGGACGGCCTGATCAGCCGAGCCCAGGCGATCCAGGCCGGAATGTCCCGTACCGCAGTATTCCGGCGGGCCGCGTCCGGTGCCTGGCGGGAGGTGCTGCCCGGCGTCTTCCTGTCGGCGCAAGTCCGGCTGACCACCTCGTCGCGGATCCGGGCGGTTGCGATGTGGGCCGGCGCGAGCGGCACAATCAGCGGTGCGGCCGCAGCGTGGTGGTGGAGTCTGACCGTCGTCGAACCGCTGGTCGTGGAAGTCACGGTGCCCGCTTCGGTGACCCGACGGGCGCCCGCCCGTGTATGCATCCTCCGGAGAGACCTGGATGAACAGGACCGGGCCGCGCTCAACGGTGTCGTCGTCACCGGCCTACCGCTGTCGGCCTTGCACGGCGCGGTGGCGATGGGGCCTCCCGCCGGTCCGATGATGCTCGATCGGGCGCTGCAGCGTCGGGTCTCGTTCAATGAACTGCACGCCGCGTACTGTCGGCAGATCGGGTCGCGGCGCTCGGCCGGCGCACGGCGTCTCATGGCGGCTGCAGGCGACCGGGCTGCAGCGGAGTCGGAGCGGCGCTTCATCCGCCTGATCAAGAAGGCCGGAATCCATGGCTGGTCAGTCAACGCGCCGATGACGGTGATGGGCGAGACCTTCTACCCCGACTTCTGTTTCACTCGCGAACGGGTGATCGTCGAGGTCGATGGCTGGGCCTGGCATCATTCGCCACAGCGGTTCCAACGCGACCGCAGCCGGCAGAACGCGCTCGTACTGCAGGGCTGGCTTGTACTGCGTTTCACCTGGTTCGACCTGGTCGACCGGCCGGAGTGGGTGCTGGCGCAGGTGCGCGCCGCGCTCGCGGCTCGCCACACAGGATGATCGCCAGTTGTGCGCGATTCGTTCCGGAAAGTGCACCGAATCCCACGCAATAGGTGATCATCCGGTGGGGAGGGCGACGGTGATGCCGTCGGAGCCGGGCCGGTCCATGGCGGCCAGTGCGGCTCCGATGCCGTCGAGGCCGATCGTCTTCGCGATCAGGGCTGCCGGCCGCAGCCGCCCACCCGTCACCATGTCCAGCATCGCCGGATAATCACGGGCCGACATGCCATGGGACCCAAGGATTTCCAGCTCCCAGCCGATCACCCGGTCCATGGGCACCGGCGGATGGACGTCGCCGCCGTGCAGCAGGCCCACCTGCACATGGCGACCGCGCCGGCGCAGCGAATGCACCGAGGCCGCCGCTGCCCAGGCGGAGCCGAGCGCGTCGAGCGAGACGTGGCAGCCGCCGGTGAGATCGATGACCGCATCGCCGATCTCGCGCGGCGCCGGAAGATTCGGGTATGACGCTCCGTGCGCCGATGGCGCCCCCACCGTGTCGCCGGTCCTGTACGCCGCGGGTCCTGAGCCGGCGAATGTCGCCGCGTTCAGCGTGATCTCGGCGCCGAGCCCCTTTGCCCGGGTGAGCGGCCCGTCAGCGACGTCCACGGCGACCACCCGCGCCCCGAGCGCGACGGCGATCATGACGGCCGATAGCCCGACCCCGCCACAGCCGACGACGCCGACCCACTGCCCGGGTGCGACGCGGCCGTGCGCCGTGATCGCGCGAAAGGCGGTCGCGAAGCGGCAACCGAGAGCCGCCGCCTCGGCGAACGTCACCGAGTCGGGCAGGTGCACCAGATTCGCGGCCGCCGCCGGCACCGCCACGAATTCGGCGAACGAGCCGGGCAGGTCGAACCCGGGCTGCTGCTGATTCGGGCACACCTGCGCGTCGCCGGCCCGGCAGAGGTCACACGCCCCGCAGCTACAGACGAAGGGCACCGTGACCCGGTCGCCGACCGCGAACGTCGTCATACTCGATTCGACCAGATCCGTTGCGAGCTCAGCGATCTCACCGGCGTACTCGTGGCCGCCGATATGCGGTAGCGCGACGGTCTCGTGGCCGCGCCAGGCGTGCCAGTCAGATCGGCAGATCCCGGTCGCCCGGACCGCGAGCACCGCGCCGCCGGGCGGGCAGACGGGATCGGGCACCTCGGTCACGGAGATCGGCCCGCCGGTGGCCGAATACATGGCAGCTCGCACGTGCCCCAGCCTGGCACACTGGATGATCGCGAGTTGTGTGGGATATGTTGCGGAATGCGGAACGAATCCCGCACAACTCGTGATCATCCGGGAAGGGGAGCGCGTGCTGCGGATTGCGACGCATAACGTCAACGGGATCAGGGCTGCGGTGCGGCGCGGCTATCGGGCGTGGGTCGATGCCCGGCAGCCCGATGTGATCTGCCTTCAGGAGGTCCGGGCGCCGCGGGAGGAGGTGCCGGCGGAAGTCGTCGACGGCTATCACATGGCGTTCGACGCGGGAGACCGGGCCGGGCGCAACGGCGTCGCGGTGCTTACGCGCGAGGAGCCCAGCGCGATCCGGGTCGGGATCGGCTCGGCGGAGTTCGACCTGCACGGTCGATACGTCGAAGTGGACCTGCCGGGCATGACGGTGGCCTCGCTCTACCTGCCGAAAGGCGATGTCTACGGCCCGAAGTACGAGGCCAAGATGCGGTTCATGGCGGAGTTCGAGGCGTACCTGAAGCGGGCGCGGACCCGTGCCAAGAAGGGTGGCCGAGAGTTGTTGGTGTGCGGGGACTTCAACATCGCGCACGCCGAGGTGGACATCAAGGCGTGGAAGGCGAACCTCAAGTCGGACGGCTTCTTGCCGGAGGAGCGGGCGTGGCTGTCCGAGATGGTCGGCGCGGCAAAGTTCGTGGACGTGATCCGCATGCTCTATCCGGATCAGGCCGGTCCGTACTCGTGGTGGTCGTGGCGCGGGAAGGCGTTCGACAACGACGCCGGCTGGCGCATCGACTATCACCTTGCGTCGGCGGGTCTGGCGGAACGGGCGGTGTCGGGCACGGTGGATCGGGCCGCGTCCTACGCGGAGCGGATCTCCGACCACGCGCCCGTCACCGTCGATTACGACATCTAACCGGGCGTCGAGCTGGTCCGCGAGCCGGTCCGCGAGCGCGACGATCCCCGTAGAATCGGACGGCGTGAAGCACCCCGACGGCGGAACCGGTCCCGCCACGACACATATCGGGTGACGGGCACGTGAACAACCTTGCCGCGGAGATCGCGCTGGTCGTGGTCCTGATCCTGATCGGCGGCGCGTTCACATCCGCCGAGATCGCGCTGATCTCGATGCGGGAGAGCCAGATCAGGCATCTCGCGGCAACTCGCGGGACGCGCGGGCGGCGGCTGGCTCGGCTCGTCTCCGATCCGAACCGTTTCCTCGCCGCCGTACAGATCGGCGTCACGTTCACGACCATGCTCTCCTCTGCGTTCGGCGCCGCCACCATCGCGGGCCGGGTGAGCACGGCCCTCGTCGGCGCCGGCGTGGCCTCCGACGTCGCCGTGCCCGTCGCGCTGATCGGGGTCACCCTCGTCCTGGCATTCCTCTCGTTGGTGCTCGGCGAACTCGCCCCGAAGCGACTCGGCCTGCAGCGCAGCGAGTCGATCGCGCTGGTGGCCTCCGGGCCGCTCTCGCTGCTGGCCGTGTTGTTCCGGCCCGTCGTGTGGCTGCTCGGCAAGTGCACCAACGGCGCCGTACGGCTGCTCGGCGGAGATCCGCACGCGCGCGGCGCGGCGATCAGCGAGGAGGAACTGCAAAGCCTCGTCACCGCGCACGAGTCGCTGTCGACCGTCGAACGCCGGGTGATCTCGGACGTGTTCGCCGCCGAGGACACCCTGGTGCGCGAGGTGATGGTCGCGCGCCCGGACGTCGAGTTCCTGCCTGCGTCCATGACGCTGTCCCGGGCGGCGAAACATACGGTGGGGATGGCACATTCGCGTTTCCCGGTGATCGGCCGCGACGCCGACGAGGTGGTCGGTGTCGTGCACATCACCGAGATACTCGCGCCCTCGCACCCGCTCGGGCGGGCGGCGACCGTCGGCGACGTGGCCGGGCCGGTCACCGTGCTGCCCGGCACCAAGACCGTGCTGGACGCCTTGCACGAGATGCGTGGCGCCGGACAGCATCTGGCCGTCGTGGTCGATGAGTACGGCGGCACGGACGGCATCATCACGATCGAGGATCTGGTCGAGGAGATCGTCGGCGAGATGCGAAGCGGCACAGGACGTTCCGCGCAGGCGGGTGGCAGCGCCGCCGGGTATGTCGATGAGGTGGACGGCCGGCTCAACCTGGACGATTTCGCCGAACAGACCGGGATCGAACTCGAGCCCGGCCCGTACGACACCGCGGCCGGTTTCGTGATGGCGGCCCTCGGGCGGGTGCCCGCCGAGGGGGACCGGGTGAAAGTGGCGGACACGCGCGACATCTGGGCGGACGGCAAAGCGGATGATCACGTCGCGGGCGTCGAGCATTCCGAGAATGCCGGCGACACCGAGAATGTCGAGGGCGCCGACGCCGGCGATGGAAAGGCAGAACCCGTACCGACCGGACCCCGCACGGTCGAGTTGGTGGTCGCCGCGATGGACGGCCGGCGCATCGCCCGGATCGCCGTGGCGGCCCTGAATCACACCGATCGCGCCGATCACACCGGCGCGAGGCCCGGACGGCACGACTAGCGGCCCGGCGCCCCGACAGTCGCGGCGCGGATGGGACAATCGACCAATGCCCGAACACAGCGTCATACCCGGCGGCGACGACGAAGGATCGACCACCCACCGCGGTGCCGATGTCCCCACCCACCGCGGTGCCGATGTCCCCACCCACCGCGGTGCCGATGTCCCCACCCACCGCCCGCGGGTGTTCTCCGGAATCCAGCCGACCGCCGATTCGTTCCACATCGGCAACTACCTCGGTGCGCTGCGGCAGTGGGTGTCGATGCAGGAGACGCACGAAACCTATTACTGCGTCGTGGATCTGCACGCGATCACCGTCGACCAGGACCCGGCACTGCTACGGCAGCGCACCCGAGTGGCCGCCGCCCAACTGCTCGCGCTCGGCGTCGACCCGGCGCGGTCCGTACTGTTCGTGCAGTCGCAGGTGCCGGCGCACACCCGGCTGACCTGGGTGCTGGAATGCCTCACCGGTTTCGGTGAGGCGTCGCGGATGACGCAGTTCAAGGACAAGGCCGCGCGCAGTGGCGACGGGCATGCCAGTGTGGGGCTGTTCACCTACCCGGTGCTGATGGCGGCGGACATCCTCGCCTACCAGGCCGACGCGGTGCCCGTCGGCGAGGACCAGCGCCAGCACCTCGAACTCACCCGGAACCTGGCGCAGCGCTTCAACTCTCGCTACGGCCACACCCTGACGGTGCCCGAGCCGTTCATCCTCAAGGAGGTCGCCAAGATCTACGACCTCTCCGAGCCGACCGTGAAGATGAGCAAGTCCTCACCCGGCGGGTCGCTGGACCTGCTCGCGCCGGTGAAACAGTCGGTGAAGAAGATCAAGTCGGCCGTCACCGACAACGACCGTGAGATCCGTTACGACCCGGCGGCGAAGCCCGGAGTGTCGAACCTGCTGACGCTGCTGGCGATCCTGTCCGACACCAGCGTCGCGGATCTCGAGAACTCCTATGCGGGAAAGGGTTACGGCGACCTGAAGGCCGCGCTCGCCGACGTGTTCGCGGCATTCGTCACGCCGCTTCAGGAGCGCGTGGCCGGGTACCTCGCCGATCCGGCGCAGCTGGACGCGATCCTTGCCGACGGCGCGCGCCGGGCCGCCGAGGTCGCCGACGTCACCGTGCGGACCGTGTTCGACCGAGTGGGCTTCCTCGCGGCGACGTGAACAAGCGCGACGGCGGCGCGACTGCGGCGCGGTGGTGGCGGGCCGCGAGGGGCCGCGCCGTCGCCCGCGGCACGGCGCTGTGGGGCCGGGTGTCCGCCCGGCCGGGCGCGGCGCACCTGCTGCGGGCCGGGCAGCGCTTCGCCGACCGGTTGGGCAGCCAGTTCGCCGCGGCCATCACCTATTTCTCCTTCCTCTCGCTGGTGCCGATCGTGATGGTCGGTTTCTCGGCCGCCGGCTTCGTGCTCTCCTCCCGGCCGGATTGGCTGACCGGCCTGAAAAGCCAAGTCACGGCCATGATCCCGGGCGCTCTCGCCGACTCCGTCGGCGGCATCATCGATCAGGCGGTCGAACAGCGGCTGACCGTCGGGATCGTGGGCCTGGCGATCGCGCTGTATTCCGGTCTGAACTGGATGGGCAACGTCCGGGACGCCGTTCGGGCGCAGTGGCGCCCACGGTGGGAGCGCGAGAAGAAGGCACAGGAGAACTTCTTCATGCGCTACCTGCTCGACCTGATGTCGCTCGCCGGCCTGCTGCTGGCGATCCTCGTCTCGTTCGCGCTCACGGCGCTCGGCACCGCCGCGCAGGACCTCGTCGTCCGCTGGCTCGGCATCGACGCGGGCGGGTTGATGGCCGTGGTGCTGCAGGTCGGGCCGTTCCTCGTGTCGACGTGCGCCGATGTGCTGATCTTCGGCTGGGTGTACTCGGTGCTCCCGAACCGCGAATATCGCGCGGACCGTCGGACCCTCGTCATCGGATCACTCGTCATGGCAGTGTGTTTCGAGATCCTCAAGGCCGCCCTGACACTGCTCGTGACACGAATGTCGTCATCCCCGTCGGGCGTGGTGTTCGGGGCGGTGATCGGCCTGCTGTTGTTCTTCAACCTGGTGGCGCGGGCGTTCTTGATAGTCGCCGCGTGGATGGCGACCGCCGAGCGACAGAGTTCTGACGTGCAGCGCCCGTCACCGTGACCGCATCCCACCGCCGATGACGTCGTCCGCTCGCTCCGCTCGATGGCCCTGAACTGACATTTCGTCAGAGATGGATATGAGAACGATTAGATTACGGTGAGCGATCCGGGCTCGCCCAACACCGGTCAATCCCTGTACCGTGCCTCCGATACCTGCCGCTCGATTGCAGCGGCCGCGCATCGGCATGACGCCGAGCGTGCACATGACAGTTAGGAGAACAACGTGCGTCGAGCCAGAAGCTTGCGGCTCCTCGTCGGGGTGGCCGTTGCCGGCATGGTGCTGGCTGCCTGCGGGTCCACCTCGTCCGGCAGCGGTACCGAGTCGTCGAGCTCCAGCCCATCGCAGAGCAGCAGCAGCCAGTCGTCGTCCGAGCAGAGCTCGTCCGATACCGGAAGCAGCAGCAGCGACACCGGCGCCACCGAGTCGTCCAGCAGCGACGCCGGACCGCAGATGACGGGCGACAAGACCGCCGTCAAGGTCGGTCTGGCCTACGACCTGGGTGGCCGTGGCGACCAATCGTTCAACGACTCCGCCGCTCGTGGCCTGGACAAGGCCGTCGGCGAGGGGCTCACCAAGGTCAACGAGTTGACCGCGGTGAACGGTGAGCCCGACTCGGCCAAGGTCGATCGCCTCAACCAGCTGATCAAGGACGGCGCGAACACCATCGTCGCCGTCGGCTTCGCCTACGCCGGTCCGCTCGGTGACGTCGCCGCCAAGAACCCGAACGTGCACTTCGGCATCGTCGACAACGCCGACCTGTGCGACCCGGCCCGGCAGGGCGGCCCCCTGAAGAACGTCGACTGCATGACGTTCGCCGAGGAGCAGGGCTCCTTCCTGGTCGGTGTCGCGGCCGGATTGAAGTCGAAGTCCGGCAAGGTCGCCTTCATCGGTGGCGTCGACGTGCCCCTGTTGCAGAAGTTCCAGGCCGGCTTCGACGCGGGCGTCAAGGCGGTCAAGCCCGATGCCCAGATCTCGGACAAGTACATCAGCGAGCCGCCGGACTTCAGCGGGTTCAACGACCCCGCCTCCGGCGAGAAGATGGCCAAGGGCATGTACGACTCGGGTGTCGACATCGTCTATGCGGCGGCGGGCGGTTCTGGCGCCGGCGTGTTCAAGGCGGCCAAGGCGGCCGGTGCCGACCATTGGGGCATCGGCGTCGACTCGGACCAGTACAACGCGAAGTCCCTGGCCGACGTCAAGGACGTCATCCTCACCTCGATGGTCAAGAACGTGGACATCGCTGTGTACGACTTCTTCGCGTCGGCTGTCAACGGTGCCGCATTGACCGGACAGCATGTGTACGACCTGAAGGTCGGCGGCGTGGCGTTCGCCACCTCGGGCGGTTTCATCGACGACATCGCGTCGCAGCTCAACGGTTGGAAGGACAAGATCATCTCCGGCGAGGTCAAGGTTCCGACCACGATCGGCTGATCACCGAGCATTCGGTCCGGCCCCGGCGGGCTTCCGTCGGGGCCGGACGCTACTGATGAACTCATTCGGCCGGGGTCCGGCGCGCCCGTCCCCGTACCGTGGTCAATGCCGCGCGATCGCCGCGCCGACCTGCGAGAGTAGATCCCATGTCGCAACCTGACTCGCGCGGCGTCGCTTCGGGCGGCACCGCGACCGGCGGTGTCCTGGCGGCCGACGCCGTGGAGCCGGCCGTTCGTTTGACCGGGATCACCAAGAGATTCCCAGGCGTCATCGCGAATTCGGACATCACGTTCACCGTGCGCCGCGGGACGGTGCACGCGCTCGTGGGCGAGAACGGTGCGGGCAAGTCGACCCTGATGAACACCCTCTACGGGATGCACAAACCCGACGAGGGCACCATCGAGGTCGACGGCCGGACCGTCGTCTTCGGCTCGCCGGCCGACGCCATCGCGGCCGGCATCGGCATGGTGCACCAGCACTTCATGTTGGCGGACAACCTCACGGTGTGGGAGAACATCGTGCTCGGCAGTGAGCCGGCCGCGAGGTCAGGCGTGCTGCGGGCGCGCGAGGCGATCGCCACGATATCCGGCATCGCCCATCGCTACGGCTTGGATGTCGACCCGAGAAGCTTGGTCGAGCATCTCGGTGTCGGCGCGCGGCAGCGGGTCGAGATCCTCAAGGTGCTCTACCGGGGTGCCCGCACCCTCATCCTTGACGAGCCGACCGCGGTGCTGGTGCCGCAGGAGGTCGACGAGCTCTTCGACAACCTGCGCGAACTCAAGCGCGAGGGGCTCACGATCATCTTCATCTCGCACAAGCTCGACGAGGTGCGTGCGATCGCCGACGAGATCACCGTCATCCGACGCGGCACCACGGTCGGCACCGCCGATCCGAAGACCGTGACCAACCGGCAGCTGGCGGAGATGATGGTGGGCTCGGAACTGCCCGTCCCCGAGACCCGGGAGTCCACCGTGACCGATCGCGTCGTGCTCGCGCTGGACGGCGTCACGGCTGTCGACCAGGACGGCCGCGCCGTGCTCACCGACGTGTCGCTCACCATCCACGCGGGGGAGATCCTCGGCATCGCCGGCGTCGAGGGCAACGGTCAGGCCGAATTGGTCGACGCGATCATGGGCATCCGGCCGGTGACCTCCGGCAGCGTATCGCTCGACGGGGCGGACGTCACCAAGGCATCGACGCTCGCGCGGCGGGAGGCCGGGGTCGGGTTCATCCCGGAAGATCGTCAACGGCAGGGGCTGATCCTTTCCGGAACGCTGTGGGAGAACCGGATTCTCGGACACCAGACGAGGCGGCCCGCATCCAATGGATGGCTGCTCACGCGGAGCGATGCGCGAGCCGACACTCGCCGGATCGTCGAACAGTTCGATGTCCGTACGCCGGGCATCGAGGTCAAGGCGTCGTCGCTCTCCGGTGGCAACCAGCAGAAGCTGATCGTCGGGCGTGAGATGAGCGGGGATCCGAAGCTGCTGATCGCGTCGCATCCGACGCGCGGGGTGGATGTCGGGGCGCAGGCGGCGATCTGGGAGCAATTGCGTGTCGCCCGTTCGAAAGGTCTGGCAGTCCTGTTGATCTCGGCCGACCTGGAGGAATTGATCGGCATGTCCGACACGATCACGGTGATCCTGCGCGGGCGTCTCGTCGGCCATTACGATCCCAACACCGTGACTCCCGAACAACTCGGCTCGGCGATGACGGGTGCCGGCGACGGCGGTGGCGACGGCGGTGCCGATGGTGGGGGGCCGCCCGGTCGGGGCCCCGGCGGCGACCCTTCCGGACCGGCCGACCGCCGCATGCCCGAAGAGGCAGGTGCGTGATGGGTGGGTCGAAGGTGCGTCGCATCCTGCTCGGCGCCGCGGCACCGGTCACGGCGCTGATCGGTGCCGCGATCATCATCGTGCTGCTGTTGCTCGCGGCGGGGCACAACCCGTTGGCGGCCTTCGAGGCCATGGCCGGCTCGTATTCCGACCCGAGTGTGGTGATGGGGGCGGTCAATCAGACGACGGTGTTCTACCTCTCGGCCGTAGCGGTCGCGATCGGGTTCAAGATGAACCTGTTCAACATCGGCGTCGACGGCCAGTATCGCCTGGCCGCGCTGATCGCGGCGGCGTTCGCGGGGATGACGGCCATGGGTTCGCTGCCCAGTGTGCTCCGCATCGCGGCCACGCTCGTCGTCGCCATGGCGGTCGGCGCGATCTGGTCGGGTATCGCGGGGTGGCTGCGCGTGACGCGAGGCGTCTCCGAGGTCATCTCGACGATCATGCTCAACGCCATCTCCACCGCGTTGATCGCGTTCCTGCTCACCACCGACCGGTTGGCGATCCAGCAGGGCTACAACGTCATGACCCGGCCGATCACGGCGGGCGGGAAGGTTCCGAACTTCGACGTCGGCGCGGGTACCCCCCTGTACAGCCTCATCCTGCTCGGCGTTCTGGTCGGCGTCGCGTACTGGTTCCTATTGAACCGCACCGTGTTCGGCTTCTCCATCCGGGCCACCGGTATGTCGGAGACCGCCGCGATCGCCAGCGGTATCAGCGTGAAGAAGATGGTGTTCTCGACGATGCTGCTCTCCGGCGCCGTCGCGGGGTTGGTCGGCATGCCGGAGCTTCTCAACGGCAGCGCCGGTAGCTATTCGCTGAACTTCCAGACCGGCATCGGCTTCACCGGCATCGCGATCGCGCTGCTCGGCCGGAACCATCCGGTGGGCATCGTGTTCGCCGCGGCGTTGTGGTCGTTCCTAGCCTCGTCGTCCAACGCCCTGCAGTCGGTGCAGGTCCCCAAGGAGATGGTGGCGATCATGCAGGGCATCATCGTGCTGCTGGTCGTCATCGCTTACGAGATCGTCCGGCGCGCGGGTGTGGTGCTCGAACAACGTGAAGTCGCGCGGCAACTCGCCGTGGCGGAAGTCGTGGCCGAGACTCCTGCGGGGGTGACGCCATGACGACGCTGGAAGCCCCGCCCGTGCGGAGGCCCGTTGCCGCCGCGCGGCGGCGGCAGATGCCGGCTGTCGGCTGGCTCGCGATCGTCGCGGTGGGGCTGGCGGTGGTCTCCGCGGTCCGGCTGTTCTCGGGTGCGACGAACCTCACCTCGGCGGGTGCGGTGGAGGCGGCCATCGCCGCTGCCGTGCCCATCGCCCTCGCCGGGCTGTCCGGCCTATGGTCGGAGCGCGCGGGCGTGGTGAACATCGGCCTGGAAGGCATGATGATCCTCGGCACGTTCGGCGCGGGGTGGGCCGGCTACCAGTGGGGCCCGTGGGCGGGGGTCTTCTTCGGCGTGGTGTGCGGCGCGCTTGGGGGCCTCTTGATGGGCATCGCCGCGATCACCTTCGGGGTCGACCACATCATCGCCGGTGTCGCGGTGAACATCATCGCGCCGGGTATCACGCTGTTCCTTTCGGAGCTGTTGTTCACCAACGCGCCGGGCGGCGGGCAGCGGCAGTCGCCGCCGGTCGCGGACGTCTTCCGGATCACGATCCCCGGGCTGACCACCTGGCTGGGCACGATCGAAGCGAAGCACTGGTTCTTCGTCTCGGACCTCGCCGGCATCGTCCGCGGAATGACGACGCAGCTCTCCGCGCTCAGCCTGCTGGCGGCGATCCTCATCGCGGCGAGCGGCTTCGTGCTGTGGCGGACCCGGTTCGGCCTGCGGCTGCGATCCTGCGGCGAGGCTCCGTATGCCGCGGAGTCCCTGGGTGTGAAGGTGATGCGCTACAAGTACGCGGCGATGACGATCTCCGGCTCGATGGCTGGCCTGGCCGGTTCGTTCCTCGTGATCGGGCTCAAATTTCAGGATGGCCAAACGCGAGGGCTGGGCTTCATCGGCCTGGCGTCGATGATCTTCGGTAACTGGCGGCCGGGCGGCCTCGCCATGGGTGCGGCGCTGTTCGGCTACACCGACGGTGTGCGGCTGTACGACTCCGCCAACACCGCACTGCATGCGGTGGTGCTGCTGCTCGCGGTGGCGCTCGTCATCGTGGCCGCCCTGCAGCTGAAGCAGGGCAATCGGCTGGTGGCGATGTCCGGGCTGATCATCGCGGCCGCGGCCGCATGGTGGTATTTCTCCACCGACCAGGTTCCACGGCAACTCACCATCGCCGCCCCCTATGCGATTACGTTGATCGTGATGGGCCTCGCATCGCAAAGACTGCGAATGCCGAAGGCCGACGGCCTGATCTACCGGAAGGGGGGATCGGCATGACGGCATCCTCGGCCGGGCAGGTGCCGGACGCCGCGGCACGCGGCGCGAACAGCGTCATACCCTGGGATGCCTTGCGCGACACGGCGATCGAGGCCGCACGCAGCGCCTACTGCCCGTACTCGAAGCTCCAGGTGGGCGCCGCGGCGATCGCCGACGACGGCCGGATCATCACCGGATGCAACGTGGAGAACGCCTCGTACGGGCTCGGCCTGTGCGCGGAGTGCACGCTGGTGGGGCAGCTGCGACTGTCCGGCGGCGGGCGGCTGGTGGCGCTGGCGTGCCGGTCCGGCAGTGGTGACCTGCTGATGCCGTGCGGCCGGTGCCGGCAGGTGATCTACGAGTTCGGCGGGGCGGACCTGCTCGTCGATACGCCGGAGGGCCCGCGGGACATGACCTGGGTGCTCCCCGCCGCATTCGGTCCGGAGCACCTCCCGGCTGCCGGTTCGGGGTCTGGGTCAGCGTCTGGGCCGGCCGCCTGACGGCAGCACGCACCATACGGCCTCGCGCGGCGCGCGTGGGGCGACAAGGAGATGAGAACAGCAATGGCATTCGCTGCGGTCGACGTGATCAGGGCGAAGCGGGACAAGCGCGAACTCACCGCGGAGCAGATTTCGCAGATCATCGCCGGATACACCGCCGGAACCGTCGCCGAGGAGCAGATGTCGGCCCTGTTGATGGCGATCCTGCTGAACGGCATGTCCGCCGACGAGATCTCGCGGTGGACGAGCGCCATGATCGCGTCCGGCGACCGGATGGATCTGAAGGGTCTGCCCAGGCCCACGGTCGACAAGCACTCCACCGGCGGTGTCGGCGACAAGATCTCGCTCCCGCTGGCCCCGTTGGTCGCGGCGTGCGGTGCCGCTGTGCCGCAGTTGTCCGGTCGGGGGCTCGGGCACACCGGCGGCACGTTGGACAAGATGGAGTCGATTCCAGGTTGGAGGGCCACGCTGTCGCCGGAGGAGATGCTCGCACAGCTCCGCGACATCGGCGTCGTGATCTGCGCGGCATCCGACGACCTCGCGCCCGCGGATCGCAAGCTGTACGCGCTACGCGATGTGACCGGAACCGTCGAGTCCATCCCGATGATCGCCGCCTCCATCATGAGCAAGAAGATCGCTGAGGGCACCGCCTCGCTGGTGCTGGACGTGAAGGTCGGTTCCGGCGCGTTCATGAAGGACGCCACCTCCGCGGCGCATCTCGCGCGCACCATGGTGCGGCTCGGCACCGATGCCGGCGTCAGGACGTCGGCGCTGCTCACGGACATGTCCGAACCGCTCGGTCTGGCCGTCGGCAACGCGATCGAGGTCGCGGAGGCCGTCGAGGTGCTGGCTGGCGGTGGCCCGGCCGACGTCGTCGAACTGGCGATCGCGCTGGCGCGGGAGATGGTCCACCTGGCCGGCCTATCGGTGGATCCGGCCGAGGTGCTGGCGTCCGGTGCGGCGATGGATTCGTGGCGGGCGATGGTCGCGGCCCAGGGCGGCGATCCGGACGCCGCGTTGCCCCGGCCGCAGGAGGTGGAGATCGTCACCGCGCCCGCGGCCGGCGTGATCTCCAAGATGGACGCGCTGGCGGTGGGGATGGCCGCATGGCGGCTCGGGGCCGGGCGCGCCCGCAAGGAGGATACGGTCCAGGCTGCCGCCGGCGTGCTGTGTCTGGCGAAGCCCGGCGACGAGATCACCCAGGGCGCACCGCTTTTCGAATTGCACACGGATACTGCGGATCGCATCCCAGCGGCCGCGGCCGAGCTTGCGGCGGCCGTGGAGGTGGTCCCCTCGGGTCGTCCGGTACCGAGGCGAGCAATTGTGATGAACACGATCCGCGGATGACGCTGTTCGCGCCGCAGGCGCGGTGCGTCCGGCGTTGGATACGGTAGGGATCATGCCCGCGCCGATCACCCTTGACACCATCCGGAGCGCACCGAAGGCGCTGTTGCACGACCATCTGGACGGTGGTTTGCGGCCTGCGACGATCATCGACCTCGCGCAGCAGTGCGGCTATACGCGGCTGCCGACGACCGATGCGGCGGAGCTCGGTCGGTGGTTCGTCGACGCGGCCGATTCCGGATCGCTCGAGCGTTATCTGGAAACGTTCGCGCACACGCTCGCGGTGATGCAGACCCGCGAAGGCCTGGTGCGCGTCGCGTCCGAATGCGCTCAGGACCTGGCGGCCGACGGCGTGGTCTACGCGGAGGTCCGGTTCGCTCCGGAACAACACCTCGAGCGCGGGTTGACACTGCGCGAGGTTGTGGGGGCCGTGCTGGACGGATTCGCCGAAGGCTCGCGGCTGGCGGCCGGCGCGGGCCGCGGCATCCGGGTCCGCGCGCTGCTCACCGCCATGCGGCAGGCGGCGCGGTCCAGGGAGATCGCAGAACTGGTGGTCGCGTTCCGCGACCGGGAGGTGGCGGGCTTCGACATTGCCGGCGCGGAAGCCGGTTTCCCGCCGAGCCGGCACCTGGACGCCTTCGAGTACCTGCAGCGCGAGAACGAGCATTTCACCATCCACGCCGGGGAAGGGTTCGGGCTGCCCTCGATCTGGGAGGCGATCCAGTGGTGCGGGGCCGAGCGTCTCGGCCACGGAGTGCGCATCGTCGACGACATCACGGTGGCCGACGACGGCACGGTGACGCTCGGCCGGCTCGCCGGATACATCCGCGACCGCCGCATTCCGCTGGAGATCGCGCCGACGTCGAACGTGCAGACCGGCGCGGCGGCGTCGATCGCGAAACATCCCATCGGGCTGCTCACGGCACTGAAGTTCCGGGTGACGGTGAACACGGACAACCGGCTGATGTCCGGGGTATCGATGACGAGTGAGATGGCAGCGCTCGTGGAGGCTTTCGGCTACGACTGGGCACGGCTGCAATGGTTCACGATCAACGCGATGAAGTCCGCGTTCCTGCCGTTCGACGAACGGCTGGCGATCATCGAGAACATCATCAAGCCGGGATACGCGGCACTCATGGCCTGACGCTGGTCCGGTCGCGTGGCGCGGAGGACCGCGCCGGTGTTACTTCCAGTCGACCGCGGTGCTGAACGTCTTGACCAGGGCCTGCCACGCCGCGACCTCGTCGTCGAACGGCGGGGACGGGGGCAGCCGGTCGGGATCGGGTTGCGTCGCGGCCCGCACGAGGTTGCCGAGCGGAGTCGCCGTGGACAGCGCCTCGGACACCTCGTCGTCGCCGCGCACGGCCGCACTGTCGGAGAGCAACTCCACCGCCAGGCCCAGCTGCGTCGCATCGACGGCCTGCGGGCCGTCGAGAAGCTGATCCGCCAGGCCGTCCAGGACGTAGGTGTTCTCCGGGCCGGCGATCACCGAGGCTTCGCCGCCGGCAACCGCCTCCCTGATCGTCGTCCAGGCGTCCAGCCGACTGAGCGCGTTCTCCGCCGTCGCGTCGGACAGGTACTCCTCGAGCGCGGACGGCGACGGGTACAGCTGGATGCGCCCGCCGACGGACAGGAAGACCGCCGCATCGTCCAGGTAGCAGCGCAGCGTCCACCCCGTACGTTCTTCGCAGGTGACCGACACACAGTCGATGCCGACCTCGTCCCAGAACCGGAGATCCGCGTCGCGCTCCGGACCCTCGTCGGAGCCGCCCGCGTCGGCGCCGGCTCGATCGTCGGTCGTCTCGACGGCGTGCTCCGCTTCGCCGACGGCGTCGATCTCGGCCTGCGCAGCTGCGACCGCGTCGGGATCGACGTCCGGGGTGACGACCAGCGCGTCCAGGGCCTCGATCACCTCATCCCATCGCGCGGCGACCACGGACCCGACCTCGTGCCAGAGCTTCTTGCCGGCGCGGCCGATGAAGGCGGTCGGACCCTGTGCGGCCAGGGCGAAACCGGCCGACTGCGCCAGCACCTCGTCGACGACCGGCAGATCGCACACATCGGCGAGCGAGTGCAGGATCGCGACGGTGTCGGACAGCTCGGCGAGCGACCATACATCTGGCGGCGCGGAGACCAGTTCGGGCACGCCGACGATGTCGAACCGGTGGTCGTCGTCGGGTTCGAGTTCGTCGGCCAGGGACCGGCGGGCGACGCCCCACGCGGGATGATCGGTCAGATCATGGTCCGCGTCGGAGCGGATGAACGCCGCCAGGTGTGCCGCATCCGGTAGCACGTAAAGGTTCTCGCCGTGCCCGAGGAACGCCTCCCACTCCTCGCCGTCCTCGGTCCACCGCGGCGCCCACAACGTGACACCGTCGCCCTGGGTCAGGCTCAGCTGGATCGGGATGATGTCGGCTGGCACGGTGGCGTCCTCTCGGGTCTCCGGCCGGGGCCGGTGTGGTGCCGGCCCGGCCGACGCGCCGGGCCGGTCACGAGCCTAGCGGGGCGGACGGGGCGCGCGCACTGCGGTCGCGCTGCTATCGCGCGGAGATACCGCGGAGATACGCAGCCGCTGCACCCCGGAACATCGTCATACTCGCTGCTGAAACAGGCGGGTGGCGACGTGCACGAGGACCGCGGTACCGAAGGTCGCGGGGATCCACATCAGCAGCCCCAATCGCTCGGCCTCCTGCGGGAGCGGATGCGCGGCGACCTGCGCGGCGCCGGCGGCGAACAGCGCCAGCGCCGGCCACAGCAGATCCCGCCGCCACCGCACGAGCGCCGCGGCACCGATCAGCGCGCACGCCACCACGGCCCAGGACGCCGACGGTGTCGCGAGCCAGGCCGGCCAGAAGTGGACGTTCGCCGCGGCGAGCCGCCGCCACGGGTCGGGCACCAGTGGGTCGGCGAAGTGGTTGGTGAACGTGTCCTGCAAGGTGACCGCGGCGCCGGGGAGGCCCAGCACCGGCATCGCCAGCATGGTGAGCCCGGTGGCCCCTGCGCAGACGCCCGCAAGGGTGAACATCGCTCTCTGGCGGGCGCGCGCCGCCCAGAGCCCGAGCGCGACGCACGCGGCGGCCATCGCCGCCGAGATCAGCAGCAGGCTGGAGAATCGGACGAAGCCGAGCGCGAGCCAGGACGCTGCCGTCACGGCGATGCCGGCGCCGGTCCGGCCGCGGAGGGCGAGCACCACCCCCGCCACGGCGCCGAGAACGCACAGGTCGCCGAGCCCCTCGCCGAGCCCCTGCAGCGCCCACCAGCCGAGCGGGCTCACCAGGTAGACGACCTGCCCGGCGCCGGCCGCGAACGCTGACAGGCGGGCGAGGCGAAGCACGGCGTAGGCGACCAGTCCGCCCGCCGCGGCCAGTGCGAACCCGAGGATCCGCATGCCGTCGATCACGCCCCACGCGGCGACGAACGGCGCGAGGAGAAGCGGGTAGCCCGGTCGGGTGGTGAAGATCGACTGGTATCGCGGGTCGAGTGTGGTGAGATCGCCTGCGGGGCCGTACTTGTCGAGGCACGCGGTGACGCTCTGCGCTCGCTCGGCGGGAGAGCTGTCGATCGGGACCCAGGTGTCGGCGCGAAAGGCTTGATCGGCGCGCGACTCGCAGAAGGCGTTGAGGGCCGTCATGTGCGCGTCGCCGGGGCTGGCGCCCAGGATCTTCTCGGCCTGTTTCGCGTACCGGTAGGAGTCCGGGAACAGGGCCCAACCGGAACCGAGCAGCGGCTGCAGCACCAGGAAGGCCACCGTGACCAGGATCGGCAGTGCCCACCAGCGCAGCCGTCGATGCCGCGCGGCGGGTTCATCGTCGGCCGCGAGACCGTCCTTGCGCGTGGCCCCCTCGCCGTCGGGGCCGGCGTCGACGGCCCTCACCCGTCCCGGCGCCCGGTGGTATCCGCCCGGAACGCGTTCGGATCCCCCCTGAACGTGGTCGGGTCCGCTCGGGCAATGGTCGTCATCTCCGTGCGCGAGATCACCTTGATGCGTTCCCGCGGCAGGCTCGCGCCGGCGGCGGTGGCGGCCCTGCCGAGCGAACGCTCGTGGGCGTCGAGGCGATCCCACCCGGTGAAGTCGGTGAGTTCGAGGCCCTTCGCGGCCAGATGATCGAGCACGGCCTGCCGGTCCCGTCGCGGGGCACGGCGCAGGCGGGGCGCGTCGGCGAGCAGGTTCGCGACGGTCTCCGCCGCGTCGGATTTCGTCGAACCGATCAGGCCCACCGGTCCGCGCTTGACCCATCCGGTGGCGTAGAGGCCGGGCACCCGCTGCCCGCCGTCGAGGACCCGCCCGGCGACATTCGGCAGCACGTTCGAGGTGGCGTCCCAGGGCAGCCCGTCGACCGGTTCGGACCGGTAGCCGACCGCGCGGTACACCGCCTGCACCTCCCAGTCGGTGAACTCGCCCGTCCCGTGAGCCGTGCCGTCGCCGCTGAGCTCCTGCCGTTCGGTCCGCAGCCCGGTCACGTGGTCGTCGCCGAGCACGGCCACCGGGTTCTGCAGGAAATGAATATGGATGCGGCGATGCGGGCCGGGCGTCGGCTCGCGCAGCGCCCACTCGGAGAGCACGTCGACCACCATGCGCAGCGACTTCGAGCCCTTGAGCGCCTTCTCCGAGGCCTCGTCGAACTCCATGCCGGCCGGGTCGACCACGGCCTGCACATTGGGCGAGCGATCGATATCGCGCAGCTCGACCGGCGTGAACTTCGCCTGCGCGGGCCCGCGGCGGGCGAACATGTGCACGTCGGTGACGGCCGACGTCTTGAGCGCCGCATGCACGTGCGGCGGGATCTCCGTGTACAGCAGCTCGTCACCGGTGCGCGCGAGTATGCGGGAGACGTCCAGTGCGACGTTGCCCACCCCGATCACCGCGACCGAGGACGCGCCCGTCAGGTCCCAGGCCTGCTCCCGGTCCGGGTGGGCGTCGTAGAACGACACGAACTCGGCCGCGCCGTGGGATCCAGGCAGGTCCATCCCGGGCAGCTCGACGTGACGGTCGCGCTCGGCCCCGGTGGCCACGATGATGGCGTCGAAGAACTCGCGCAACTCACCGATGCTGATGTCGACCCCGACGTGGACGTTGCCGTGGAACGTGATGCGCGGGTTGGACATCACGTGATGCAGCGAGTTGATGATGCCCTTGATCCGCGGGTGGTCGGGCGCGACGCCGTACCGGATCAGCCCGTAGGGGGTCGGCAGCCGGTCGAAGATGTCGACGGTCGCGCCGGGGTCGGACTTACACAGGATGTCCGCGGCGTAGATGCCTGCCGGGCCGGCGCCGATCACAGCCACCCGCAGCGGCTGGTGTTCGGGCATCGCTTTCGGCTCCTTCGGCGCGTCGGTCGGCATCTGTCGGGCCATCTCCTTGCTGATATTGATGCTGATATTTCCCCGCCCCTGCGGTGACGTGCGCGGCGTTGGCCGCCGACCGGCGCCGGGTCGACGCGCGGTGCGCCGCGGGAGCGGCAGCCGTTTCAAGGTTACCGGTCACGTCGGCCGCAAATCTGCGCAGCCAGCGGTTATCGTCGGTGTGGCCAATGGTGACCGCGTGACTGGAGTGACGCCAGACGACTCCGGATGACGCGGCTTGAGGAGACCATGGCCCTGCACGACCAGGGGAGAGGTTTATGACGGCACGAGGAAGCGGGGACGTGTCGGCCGCGGACGTCGCACAACGCGGCAGGCGCGCACCGGATCGAGCTCGCGGACGAGTTGCGGGTATGACGTTGTTCGTGGCCGCGGCCGTCCTGGTCTCCGGATGCTCCGTGCTCGGCCTGGACACTGCGGGACCCGCCGATCCCACGGTCACCACCTCCGCCGCGTCTGTCGCCCGCCCGGCGACGACGGCGGGCGCGATCACCGTGCCCACCATCCCGACCGGAACGACGTCCGCGGCACCCACGGCGACCCCGTGGGAGTCGCTGGTCACCACCTCGGCGCCGCCGACCACCTCTGCGGCTCCGCTCACCGCCCCGACCACCACCCGCACGCTCACCTTCACGAGTCTCGCTTCGGTCACCGCGCCCACCGTCTCCGCGCCGACCGCCGTCGCGTCGCCCCCGCCGGACTGCTATACGAAGGGCACCTGCGGATCGCAGTCCTGGGCTCCGGTCGGCGGAGGCAAGATCGAGATCGTGATCACCCCCGGGCGGGCGTCGGTCGCCGCGGTGCTCACCGTGCCCGGCCACCCGGCGACGGGGCTCACGATCCCGTGGGTCGACACCCCGGCGGTGACCTGCGCCGGTTCGTACTGCCTGGTGCAGGGCAGCAACTACAACCTGTACTTCGGCACAGTGATCAAGGTAGGCGCCGGCACCTTGACCGCGGTGCCCGGAACGCCCTCGTCGATGACCAGGATGCGGCTGCTGGCGAGCGGCCCGCTGCTCGTCGCGGGCACCTACCGGTTCGACAGCTACGGCGTCTTCCCCTCGGATTCCCCCGTGTCGAGCCGTACCTGGGCAATCTCCGGCGGCCAGCTCGTCTCCACCGGATGCGGTGTGCCGCACCTGTATGCGAGCCCACCTGCGGCGACCTCGGCGCAGCACGGTCCGTGCTCGGGCACCCCGGTGATCGCCGGCTACAGCGGATCGTCCGGGAACACGATGGTCCAACTCGGCGGGTTCGTGACGCCGTCCGGCAATATCGCGTGTTCGCTGCTACCCGGTGACGACCTCGTCTGCACGGCGAAGAAGTACTCCTTCAAGGTGCCGACCTGCACCCAGTCGGAGTCGGAGGTCCCGGTGGCGCTGCGCGGGTTGCGGGTGTCCGTCGTACGGTCCGGCCGGGTGAGCTACGACGGCTGCCTCGGGTACACGCTGATCGGCAGCCCGCAGACGAAGATCTCCTATCGCCGGCTCGCCGTCGGCCGCGGGTTCGTGTGCGAGGTGCTCCAGGACGGCGTGAACTGTACGGGGCCGTCCGGTCACGGATTCTCGCTGTCGCATGCGTCGCTGACCACGCACTGAGCGCGGCGAATCTGCTGAACCCTTCGCGTTCTTTCTTGTGGGATCCGCTCCCGGCACGTGACAAACGGAGCGTCTCGGGTCACTAAGTAGGTATGACTGCTATCTCCTCCATCGCCCAGCGACTCGTGTACACGTTCCTGGCATCCGCTTTTGTACTCGTGATGCTCGCTGTCTCGGCGCTTTCCGCCCATGCTGCAACGGTGGGACCATTCACGTCATCGGCGTGCCCCGCCAATAACATGTGCCTGTGGAGCGGCGCGGCCTTTACGGGCGCGTTCTTCAACACTATGACGTCGACCGATATTCCAACATTGTCGGTTGCCAAATCAGTCTGGAACCGCACCGCCAAGGCCGTGAGGGTGTATTCGAGCGCAGGGGGGAGCGGCTCATCGACATGTTTCGCGCCGGGGACACAGGTATCCAGTACGACGCTGACGGCACGATCGGTCGTCGTACTTCCGTCGACCACCTGCTAGAAGCTGAAGGCGACGCGGCGCAGTTCACCGAACTGTATCGCGCCGCCCGAGCGCCTGTGCGTCGCTATCTGCAGCGCATGATCGGTGTGGAAGACGCGGACGACTTGACCGCGGACGTGTTCGTGACGGTCTGGTCCCGCTGGTCCGAAGTGCCTGCTGAGTTCGTCAAACGAAGGTCCTGGGTTTTCAAAGTTGCCCACTTCAAGGTGCAGGAGACGATCCGTTCGCGGCGATACCGCCGGGGCCTGCTGCTGCAGCTCACGGCGCGCCGGGTCGAGACTTCAATGCCCGGACCGGAGGACGATGTCCTCGCGTTGCAGAGCGCTCGGGAGGCGTTGATGCTGTTGCCGCCGTCGGAGCGGGACGCGGTCGCGCTCGTGGCGTTCGGCGGGCTGTCGGGCTCCGAGGCGGCAGATGCGCTGGGGTGCTCGGCCTCCGCCGTGACCAGTCGCGTCAGCCGGGCACGACAGCGGTTGAAAAAGGTGCTGTCCACGGATGAGGAGGTGCACCGTGAGACCCGACAGTGAGCGTGAGATCGAGGAGATCCGCGGGTTCTTCCTGGAGCACGGCCTGCTTCCTCCCATCCCCGAGCGATATGCGGACGACGAGGAGGAGGCGGAGCGTGTCCGCCAGAGAGTCCTCGCGCGGGGCAGGACAACATCGCAGACAACATCGCATAGGAGGAAAGCGGCACGTTCCGGCAGCCGGCGCCGGCGCATGATGCTCGCGACGGTTGCGGCAGTTTTGATTGTGCTTGGTGGCGGCGCGCAGGCAATTGTTCGCAGCGCCCCGGCTTCGGCGGCCGAGGCACCCGCGATGCTGAGGTACAGCGTGGCCAGTCCCGAGTCCATCGACTCGGCGCCGCCAGCCGCTGCCACGTTGAAGACCGCGGCTCGCGCGACGTTCACGGGACCCCCACCCGTGGGTGTTGGAGAGGTGCAGTACGTCGCAAAATATGGATGGTCGCCTAACGTGCGGGTGGAAGCGGACAGGTCCTTGAGCGTCGCCATCTATCCCACGCGCACGCAATGGTGGTTGATGCGGGACGGTGCGGTCCGGGTGGACGAAACTCGCGGCAACCCCCTGGGTCTGGACGGGCACCTGACGGCGGATGCGAAGGACGCGCCCAGCCCGGTCACGAGCGAGACGAACCCGGCCGGCACCATCGACCCGGACCTCGCGGGACGCTTGTCGACGAACCCAGCGGCGCTCCGCGCGGAACTGCTGGACACTCAGGCGGGTCTACCCTGCGACCAAGACGCCCGCTGGCAGGCCGAGTGTCTGGTTCGCGCGGTCCAAATGGTCTACGACGAGTACGTTGTCACGCCGAAACTCGCCTCGGCCATGTGGAGCGTTCTCGCCGGCGAGAGCGCCCTGCGCTCGCTGGGGGCCACGGTGGACCGGCTCGGCAGGCCGGCTCGTACTGTGGCATTGCCGCCAGAGCCGGGCCAGCCCTCTGAGCAGGTCATCGTGCTGCTGATCTCCGAGAGCACCGGGGCGTATCTCGGCACGGAGATCGTCACGCTTCACGACGCCGCGCTGGGTATCAGCAAGCCCACCGTGACGGCGTTCAGCGAGCTGTCGGCCGCCCGCTGGGTCAAGGCCTCCGGGAACACCTCCTGACCCCATGCGAGACGGCTACCCGGAGCGCGATCTCGCGGCGTGATCGGAGGACTTCGGGGAGCGCAGCGGGCTGCGCTCCGACGAAATCCGCCTCCGTGAATACGATTCACGCGCCGAGAATGTGACAAACAAGTTGTCCCGAGTCACTAAGTTGGTGTACGCACAGAACCGTTCGGACAGCTAGATCGACATGCCGATGACCGAACGTCTTAGATGCCGTCGGGAGGTTCGATCGAGCCCACCCGTTGCCAATTCGTCAACGAACCTGGAGGTCTAGGGCATGATAAAACGCTTCGTCATAGCGGCAAGTTGCGTAACCGTATTGTTCACTTCGTCGGCAGTCGTTGCTAGCGCGCAGTCCGTCGACGCGACTGATGAACCAGCTTCCGAGAGGGCTTATTCCCTTGATGTACGGGCGCAAGACGTCGTCGATCACATAGGTCCAATTAACGACATTGGACAACCCGAGTCAACGTCAGGTCTGAGTTCGACTCGAAAGGGCCAGGTACGAGCCTCTACTTCGGTGACGCCGAACGGCGCGATTGTGACATTTTCACCAGCAGGATGCAAAGGATCAACTGACTATCCCCATAAGACCGACCTAACATATGCCTCTGTACATGGCAAAACTCAGTGTAACGCGATCGTTGCATACGTGGAAGTTTCTACTGATCTGTATCGTGACCGATGGTATGGGGAAGAATTCTTGAAAAATGGATTCAGCAGCCGTGACCATTACACATGGTCCGGCGAAGCAACCCCACACTGGTTGTGCCTTGGTACTGGTGAGTATAGCTATCGTGGATACTCAACGCATCGCTCGCTCGAAGGCGCTACCTGGTATTACGCATCGACCTCGAACTGGCAACTTCCCGGTATAAGCCGCTTTATATGTTGGTAATGCGGCGCCGGCTTGGGGCAGTAATTGTACTTTCCTGGTTCTTGATGGGCTGCAATTCACTGGCACCGATGCGAGATACGACTGTAACAATGGTCACGCCCGTCGATCGGCCGGCTTTAGGTAGCCGCCACCCCGTGTTGGTATCTGTCCCTTCCTCGCCCGATCGGCCTCCACGTGTGAGTGTCAACGACAAGGAGGTGGCGCTATTGTCCTTTTATTGGTACGATGCCACTGAAAGAATCGCGAAAGCAGAGCGCCCAGCCGACGATGATAATGTCGAGGACTTGGAGCCGGTAACCGTCGGCAAGGACCGCGCCATTACCGTAAGCTTTGACTCGCCCGGACCTCCTCTGCGAATTCGAATTCGGTTCTTTGCTTCAATTGACGCAACGAACCGCCTGCCAGCAGAAGAATTTTCTGGTGTGTCCTGCTCTATCGGAGAACCAACATGCGATTGGACGGCGGGCGCTGATGGCATATCGACACGGGTACAAGTCTCGGAACATACTGCGGTGGTAATCATTAGCGCGTTGTTTGAGAAGGCCGACGTCGCAGAAAGCCAAAAACTTTGCCCTTCAAGTAACTATTTGAGCTTCGGAGTCCGCATAGTACCGTGATTATGAAATGTGCTATTCCAAGTTTCGGAGCCGACTCGCGCCTTGTTTCGGGCTTCGCTGTGGATGATGATCGGCCGGTATTTCGAATATTCGTCCCCCTGGAACAATCTGATGGGACCTTCAGGAGTTGGACTGCGTGCACGGAAGCGGTTGGAATCAGGATGCACCCGCTTTTGCGCTGGAGTTCGGTAAGAAGGAAGGCTATGGCGAGGGGTATTGATGTTGGAACTCCGGCGATGGGTAAGGTGTGCAGATCATTCATTCGAGGATTCTTTGATCTTTTGCCGGAATTCGAATGTCTTCCAGGCTGTTTCGCGCTCTGGAGTGATTATGCTGATCCCGAGCCAGACGGAGCACATTTGACAGTTAATAGGATTCCACGATCTTCCTCGAACTTCTTGTGCGATGGGTCTTTCTACCTCTATCGTAACTTGCTCGGTTGGGCGATGTCGCGATCTTTCGAGAATAATCTTCGGTTTCCAGTGGCGCTGTGGCCTGATACCGGTCTATTTACAGTGGCTGCCCCCATCTACACCGACTCGTTATATATTACTTGCGAAGACTCTGTGTACAGTCGTCTTAAATTTGGCGGCCTGGATATACTCCCGATTGATCGAGCGGCGACGTGTCCGTCTGAGGGTGATTGAAGCGTTTCCAGCCCCGCTGACCTCGGTGGGATGACGTAGCGTAATCGGATCGTTCGACCTCCTCTAAGAGCGTAGAGCGGCACACTGGTCGACCTTCCCGCCGAGTGAGACGAGCAAGTCTAGCGCTCCGTTGCTCATATCATCCCGCGGCGATGTGACAATTGCCGCGCCTCGGGTCACTGAATAGGTAGGTCTCAGCTTCGTGGTTGGGACTGCCTAGGACCGGACCAGGGGATCATTCACACGGATTCGAAAGGGGTTTCTGATGAAGGTTATGTCATTAGCAAAGCGGTCATTGAAGCTGGCCACGGTGTCGATGTTGGCGGCTGGGGTGACCCTCGTCGCTGCGCCTATTGCCGCGAATGCGGGCGGGATCTCACCTTCAGCGAACCGATGCTACACGCAGTGGTGGAACACCTCGTGGGCTCAGCGGTGCGACGGGGCGACCCTTGCCGCTAAGTACACCTCGAACGTGAAGTGCAGTTGGCCAGAGATCCCAAACCGGAGCCTGACCGCCACTCGCTCCGTCGGCAGCACGGACACCTTCTGGGGCGCCGACTGCATGTACGGGGCCTACGGAGGCACGATCACCGTTGGATGATTCGAGTGAGCACGTCGCCCAGGTGATCGGGCGACGTGCTCACGCTTGTTCTACTTGGGTGATCGGAGCTATGCGGCGGTGTTGACGGTACTGAACGTTCAACAGGGGTACGGGGCGAGAGTCGTCATTGGCGACCTTTCGTTTTCCTTGGCACCGGGAGTTCATGCTCTGCTCGGGCCTAACGGTGCTGGTAAGACCACGCTGTTGCGCACTCTGGCGACGGTCGACCCTCCCATGCGGGGGCAGATTCTGATCGACGGTGTTGAACTCACCGGCCGGACCCTGGACGAGGTGAGGCGGCGGATCGGCTATCTGCCGCAGAAGTTCGGCATCGATCCCGCGATGACGGTCGCTGAGTTCGTCTACTACGCGGCCTGGGCGCGCGGTGTGCCGAGACCCCTGCGGAGGGCCGCCGTCGGTGAGGCATTGGAGAAGGTCGACCTCCTCGTTGACCTACGAGCTACCAAAATGAAGCGCCTTTCCGGTGGCATGCGTCAACGCTCCGGTATCGCCTGGGCCATCGTCGGAAATCCGGCGCTGATTCTCCTTGATGAGCCCACCGTTGGACTCGACCCACTGCAGCGGATCCAGTTCCGCGGAATCATCGCTCAGCAGCGCGACAGCGTGGTCGTGCTCAGCACGCATCTGACGGACGATGTTGAGGCGGTCGCCGACTCCGTCATTGTGCTCGACGACGGTGCTATGCGGTTCCAGGGTCCGCCGGCGGAACTTGCTGCGGTGGGAACCGCGGCGAGTCCGGGAGACACACCTCTCGAGCGTGGGTTCACCTCGCTGATCGTCGCCGGCGCGCGGCGGGCGGAAACATGATCGGGGTTGTGCTGCGCCGGAGCCCGGCTCGGTGGTTTCTCCCGCTCGGCGTTGTCCTCGCACTCGGGGTGCTGATTTTTCGCTCGCGATATTGGATCGGTGTGTGGCCGCAGACCGCCGCCGCCGCCCAGATCCCTGCGATCCTGCTGAGCGGCCTTGCGGCGGCCGCCGCCGCGTGGTCGGTGACGGCCACCACGCGATTCGGCATGACGGAGCAGATGCGAGCCATGGTCGTTCCGGGGTGGAGACGGGAACTTCCGTTCGCTCTCGTCGTCACCGGCTACTTCGCCGGGGTGATCCTGCTGTGCCAGGTGGTGGCCGCGGTGCCCACCGCGCGGACGTGGCCGCCGGGCTTCGGGCTGGTTCCGGGCTATGTCGTGATGGCACTGGTGGTGATCGTGCTGTCGGTGGCGTTCGGCCACCTCGTGGGCAAACTGTTGTCCGGGATGTTCGCGGCAGCGGTCGCGGGCCTCGCGTGGCTGCTGATCGCGATGTATCTGGGCCAGATGATCGGCCTCGGTGTGGTCAGCGGCCCGGTCTGGGACGAAATCGACCTGCCGATCGTGCTGGCGCGGCTGCTGTTCGCCGTCGCGCTGCTTGCCCTAGCGATCGTGATTCCGCCGCGGTCTCGCGCTCGAGCAGATGGCGGCTGGCGGCGGAAGGGCGCGACGTGGTTCGGTGCCACTGCCCTCGCCGCCACCGTGCTCCTGCTGGGCGTTACGGTCGCAGCCGGATCCCCGATCAAAGCGCGACCACCGGTGGCCACTGACGAGTGCGCCGGAGTGACGGTGAAGCTGTGTCTGTGGCCGGAGCACGCAAAATACCTCCCCCAGATCGAAGCCATGGCCGCACGGCTCGATCAGATGCCGGATTCTCTCGAGGTTCCGGCGCGGATCGACGAATACGGCCTGACCTACCGGCCGGGCGTCCCCGGCCAGACCGTCTTCACGGACGTTCCCGACCACCCTCCGTACTTCGCTCTCGTGGAGGGAAGCATGTGGTCGGTCGCCGTGTCGATAGCCGACATCATCGGGAGGAAGAACATTCACCCCTGCACCGCACCAGGCACGTCCAAGAGCGACGACGAATACCTGCGGGCAGTCGAGTTCGTCGCGTGGGTCGAGGCGTACCTAGTGGGCGGGACAGGCGGCCCCGACTACCACACGAGTGCGGGCGCAGACAGGCAAGCCGCCGCCGCACGCGGAGTCGCGCGGGCGCACCACGGCACCGCGGAGGAGCAGTTCGCCTGGGCTCTCAAAACGAAGAATGCCTTCAACGATGCTCCGTGTCAGTGACGAGCCTTCGCCGCTGCGCCTTTTCATCAGATCGCGACGGGTTCCCGCGGGGCTCATCCTCACCGGAATACTGTGCCTTCTCGTCCCGCTCATCGGGCACACCGTGCTGCCGATGCCTACGTCGGGGACCGAAAGCGGCACGGTGGCGGTTCCGGCGTGGCGCCTTGTCGCCGTCGCGATCGCCTTCGTCCCCGCGATATGTTGCCAGAGCCCGTTCGGAGAGGGCGAGGCCGCCTGTGGGCACCATTGGCGCCGGCTGCGGACTCTGGTCCTCGCGGTATACTCGACGGGCAGCGCGGTTCTTCTGACCGTGATCTGCTGGATAGCATTCGGCGATGCCATCGCGGTCGCCGTTCTGCGCGGGTTCATCGGCTGGTGGGGTTTCTCGGCGCTGACCGGCCGACTGCTGGGCTGGCGGCTGGCGTGGGCAGGCCCGCTCGCAGCGCTTCCCTTGTTGATCTTCTGGGGCTTCAGCCTGGAAGGACCACGCTGGTGGGAATTCACCGCCCGACCCGCCGGTGACGGACCCGCGTGGGCAGTCGCGATCGCTCTGCTCGCCGTCGGTGTGCTCGCATACGAAGCGGATCCATGGCGCCGACAACAGCTTCGAGCCGTGCTCCGCGCTGTGGGGCGTACTACCCATCAGTAACCAGCATCACAAGTTTCTGGTTCGCCGACAACGCCGCCCACGTGGAACGCGCCAACGCGAGCGCCGTCACTGCGGCGGCACTGTTGCGTATTTATCAACGATGGTAACCTCGTATCCCATCGACAGCGTAGTCTGTAAACTATCGAAATTCGTCGACGTTTAGCTATCGCACTTAATCGTTGCCGGAGCGCATAGGCTAAATGATCCACTTATGGTCTCCGAATACTTCTGTCCTTCATATTCGTAAGAAAAAACTATGTGAGACCAATCAGAGCGCCCGTCTTTGTGTGCGATTATCTTAAACAGAATATTAACAAGACCAGAATCGGCGGTTAAAGTAAAGTCTTCAAGCTTCACTTCATGCCCGTGAAGTTCTGATAATACTGTCTCCCAATCGGCGACCGCAATGGCAGGTAGGTCCCAGCGAACCGATTCGACCGCGTAAACTTCAACTACAGATCCGCGTGTAGTTCCGTCGGGTACAAGGGTTGCCGCCAGATTTGTAACTGGCGCATTACTGGCACTCCTGATTGTAGCCAGCCCGAACCCGACCGCCGTTCCCGAATCGACGGAGATGTCACTATGAAAGTCACTGGTGCTTACAATCTCTACCGGCCCTACTGCGGCGGCCGAAGCCGAGCACGCTACGACGACGGTTATGAATACGGCCAAGCAGGCAATGTGGTAGCCTGAGTGTTTCTTCCTACACATTCTGCACGTAAACTATGCCTGGGCTACCACTAAGAGGTCCGTACTGGCCACAAATATAGACACCATTCCCCGCGGTTCCCCACCAGTCCTGTCTCACTCTGGTGCTGAACCCGGACTTCGCCCCGAGTGTGATGTACGGGGTCGTTACAGCTACCGAGATCTTTGTTTGAGCAGTTGAGGATATCCAGGTGTGACCGTTATTAGGCAAAATCGTTTTGTAACTTGATCGAGGCGCAGTCAAGCAAGATTGGGCGCCAGAGCCAGCACCAGTGCTTGTTGTTATACCCCCACCCTGCCACTTGACCGCAGTTACCTTCTCATCGCCGACTCTGTATCCGATGTCTTTACATGTCGTTCCGTTGGGTGCACCAAAATAATCACTAAAATGCCCTTTGATGTAGCTGAAGCTTCCATTGAAATATCCATTGAAGGCTCCATAAACGGTTGTGTCTGATCCAGAAGTAGCCGCAGTGCCAATATGAACCGATCCGTTCACGCCCCAGCTAGTATTGAAGTTGCGGAGCCCGACATCTATATCCGAGTCCGCGGTAGCGCCGTAAGATACTTGGATCTTGGAATGCGTGTCACTGTGCCCGTTTACGATTGCCGTATACTTGTTAAATGTAGAGTCTGTTATGAACTGACAACCGAGAGCAAGCGCCGCAGGCGTAGGCCCCGCCGTGGGAATAGCACTCAACTTATTCGAGCTGCTTGCATCCGAGAAACCGTTTATAAGAGAATCGCTCAGGTCATACTTTAGGCGAACGTCGAGATTTGGTTTTTGATAATCGTTTAAATCTCCCATAGTTAGGCCTGATGCTGGATCCCAGGAAAAATCGATAGTCCTGGAATCGCCATTTGGCATGACAACTCCCGCGGTTAGATTGATCCGACCATCATTTGTCCCACTTGCGCGAGATAACGCCTGGGAACGAGGGATGTGCAAGGTAAATACACCGCTGTCGTCGGTTTTCGTTGCTGCGAGAGCAGTGACGTTAAGAACATCCCCATCCTTTGCGTTCTCCAAGCCCGGGATCCATGAGACCATCACTGTCGCCCCAGCGGGCGATATTCGCGCGGAGGTGGCTGACTCGATCACCACCCTGCCACTTACCGTATCCTCCCCGGACGTTGCGACACTGCCGTTCGAACCTGCCGGGGGCGAACCACCCGCGAGGACAGCGCCAGTTGCGAGCAGTGTCGTGATCATCGAGAACTTCGTTGCTGCGAGCATTGCAACCACCTCACTACAGTCGACGATTATGGCCTGTTACGAAAGTGATTGGTGTGACTTCGGCGTACCTGTGGACGGGGGTAAGGTCCCGCAGCGCTCAGGCGGTGTCAAATCATCGAGCCACTGCGTTAAACCTCGTGCCCACGGCATCGACCTTGTGTCGTCATGACCTTTCCGACGCACGGTGAGCGGTGTTGGAAGCGTCGCTGCCCGCGGCGTCGCAGCGAGGGTGACCGTGTCGGTAGCCGCTGCGCCCTTTGGTCGACGGGGTGCGTTACTGGGCGTGGGCCGGCTGCCCCTGGCTGGATATTCCGGAGCGGTACGGGCGGTGGTGTCGGGTCTATGCCCTGTTCGCCTGCTGGCAGGTGATCGGAGGTGTGGGAGTGGATCGAGTCGGCGCTGCTGGCTGCGACTGAGGCCTGAGGCATGCTGTCCTGGCAGGTGTCGGTTGACTTGACCACCGGCCGCGCGCGTGTCCGCGTCGCCGGGGCTCGGCGTGACAGCGCCGAATGCATTGCCGGCGAGCCCGATGAGCACGCGCTGGCCCAGCCCTTGGGTCGCTGGTCGACCAAGACCTACGCTGTAGTCGATCAGCACCACGGAGTTCTCTCGTTCATCGTCGCCACGGGCCAGCGCGTCGACGCCTCCGAGATGATTACCGTCCCGGACGGCATCCGGGTTACTCGGTCTCGCCCCGGCCGCTCGGAGCGGGTTCTGACCGACAATGCGTGCTCGAGCCGGGCGAACCGGTCCTGGCTGCGCGCCCACCACGTCCGCGCGATCATCCCCGTTCCGGCCGGCCCGACCTGTGACCGTCAGCGACGTGGCGCCCGCGGTGGTTGACCACCCGCCTTCGGCGCCGAACGCTACAAAGACCGACACGCCGTCGAGCGCGGAATCGACATCCTCGAACACCAGCGTGGATTCGCCACTCGCTACGACAAACTCGCCGTCCGCTACGCCGCCACCACCCGAATCGCGATCATCGACCACTGGCACCGACGACTTTCGTAACGGGCCTTGGTCCTCGTGCTTTCGCTTCTGGTGGTACTCGGCGCACGCACCGGGCTCTGATTGGATGACCACACGTGTTCAGTGGCTGGAGCCTGGCAGTTTGTCACGTTCATGGGAGAAAATGTCTCGCGGCGTCCGGCCACGTGCCGCATGCGCCATGGGCATCGCGACGTGCGCCTAGCAATGAGCTGCCCCGCTTTGGTGAGCGCAATCACGGCGCCGACGGCGGCGCTCGTATGCGGAGAGCGGGTCGCGGGCAGACTCGCGTGACCGCCGAGGCCAGAATCGCCTCAGCACGGAGGCTCCGGGTGGCGCTGACGGCAACAGCGAGGCGCCATGAACGGCGTGTCGCGCCAATTTCGCGACGGGCGGGGGCGCATCCCGGGCGCTCCAAGGACCTCAGTAGCTGGTGCCGCCGGCGAGGGAGACGGCGCCGGCGGCGTCCCGAACCGACGCGTTGCACAGCTCACGGTGGATGAAGGTCAGGGCGCGAGCGCGGTGATCGGGACCACGTTCACTCCGTCAGGCCGTTGGCCGGCGCCGCCGGTGGCCTTCACGATCATCAGGGCCGCCGGATGGCCCTACTTCCCGGTGTCGACGCGCTGCGCGAAATTCTTGAGCCCGATCGTCGCTTGGTCGACATCTCGCTGGCTCATCTTGATTTCGACCGCTACCCAGCGTCCGCCAGGGAGTGTGATGACGGCGTCGACCTCGTTGCCGTTCTCGTCACGCCAGGTGTCGGCATGGCCCCGAGCGCCTGGGCATAGATCTGGAGATCACGAACGACGAGTGCCTCGAAGTGATAACCAGCGGCTTCGAGGTCGTTCAGGAGGTCCTCGCTGGACACCCCGAGCGCGGCGATACCGTTCGACGGGTACTTGACACGGGTTCTCGCTGTCGCAGGCGTCGCTGACCACGCATTGACCCCGGCGGTTCCGGGTATCGCTTTCTGTCCACTCCCTGCCTTCTGGCGGCGACCCTGCGTGCCTTCTCGGCGACGTTCCGGGTGAACGCGGTGTCGGTGTTGATCCACTGCGCTGCGGCAGTTCGCATTGCTCCTCGGGTGTTTCGTGTCGACCTGCACGACCGGTCACATCACCGTCATGGACGTCGTATCGGCCCGGTTGAAGTGATGAACAACTACTTAGAAAAAGTACTTGTGCAAACAGTTGGAATATGTCATCGTCATCACCACACTCACCGAGGGAGAATGATGCGCACCGCAGCCGACATCCGCCGGGCCAACGCCTTCGACGTGATCCGCTCGCTGCACGCAGCAGGAATCACGGGACGTCGCCAGCTCGCCGAGCGCACGGGCCTGAGTTTCCAGACCGTCGCCACGATCTGTGGTGAGCTGCTGAAGACGGGACTGGTCAGCGAGGTGTCCCGCACGAAGGCAGCGACGGGCCGCCCCACCGCGCAACTGGCGCTGAACCCCGAGCACGGTCGCCTCCTCGGGATCGACCTCGCCGAGACCTATGTGCACGTGGAGACGCGCACGTCGGCGCTCGAACTCATTTCGTCGACGGAACTCGAGATCGACCTGCACCGCCACAGCCCCCGTCAGATCGTCGCCCGGGTGCGTGAGGCGATCGAAGCGGAGGCTGCCGCGGATGACCCTCGCCCGTTTCTCGGCGTCGGCGTATCCGCTCCCGGTCAAGTCGATCGAGCCGGCGGGGTGTCGGTGTTCGCGCCGAACTGGAACTGGCGCAACATTCCGCTGCTCGAGATGCTGCAGGGTGCGATCGATGCGCCGCTGCATCTCGACAACCCGCTGAAGGCACTGGTTCTCGCAGAGCTATGGGCACACCCGGAGCTCGGCTCACAGGACTTCGTCGTCGTGAACCTCGGCACCGGTGTGGGCATCGGCGTCGCGCTGGAGGGCCGCCTGCTTCGCGGATGCACTAACAGCGCCGGCGAATGGGGCCACACGGTGGTCGTCGCCGGGGGGCGCCAGTGCCGCTGCGGATCCCAGGGCTGCATCGAGACGTACGTGGGGGCGCAAGGGATCCTCCAGACGCTTCGCGAGGTCGCTCCGGAAAGCACGTTGTTGCGCGGCGACGACCAGGCCGCGACCGTCCACGCGCTCCGGGACGCATGCGCGGCCGGCGATGCGGTTGCCGTCGAGGCGCTCGAACGCACGGCTTACTACCTGGGCATCGGACTCGCCGGCATCGTCAACATGCTGAACCCCGAGGTCGTCATCCTCAGCAGCTGGGTGGCACGAGACCTCGGCGAGCAACTGCTCGAACGTGCACGGCCGCACATGGTCGCCCATGCGTTGACCACCCCGCTGCTGGCAGCGTCGTTCCGCGTCGACACGTCGCCAGACGACTCCGTGAGCATGGGTGCCGCGGCATTCGCGCTCGAGGGATACCTGCACTCGCTCTCGAATGCCACTGCGGACGACAGCTTCCCCGCGCTGCGCACCGGCACCTCCCTCTGACCCGTCCCATCCGCACCATCAAACGCACGCCGCACGGCGCGCCCTCCGAAAGGATTACATCGCAGTGAAAGGCAAAAAGTCTCTATTCGCACTTGGTGTCGCCGGCGCGATGATCGGCACGCTGGCGCTCGCGAGCTGTTCGCCCGGCACCTCGGCCGGCTCATCGCCCGGCACGTCGGCCGGAACCTCGGCCGACTCGTCGAGCGGCACCTCCGCCGGAACCTCGGGCGGCACGAACGAGCACGTCGACCTCACGATGACCATCTGGGGGAGCGACGTCGACAAGAAGGTCTACACCGAGCGTCTCGCGCTGGCGCAGAAGGCCCTACCGAACATCACCGTCAAGCTGGTGCAGATCTCGGACAACTACGACACCAAGCTGCAGACGATGATCGCCGGCGGCCAGTCGCCCGACGTCATCATGACGGCCGAAGCAGTCAACGTGCTCTCCAGCAAGGGTCAGCTCGAGGACCTCGGGCCCGCCCTGCAGAAGCGCAGCATCGACCCTGTCGCGACGTTCGGCGCGGGATCGGTGAAGACCTACTCCACGGGTGGCCACCTCTGGGGTGTCCCAGACCGGGCCGGCGCCATGGTCCTGTACTACAACAAAGACCTCTTCGACAAGGCAGGGGTGGCGTACCCGGACGGCTCCTGGGACTGGCAGCAGTTCCGCGACGCCGCCAAGAAGCTCACCGTCTCTGCGAACGGCAAGACCACGACCTGGGGCTATGCCGCCGGCGACTGGTGGCCCTGGTACATGACGTGGATGTATCAGAACGGCGGCAGGGTCCTCGACGACAACGGGAAACCGGTCGTCAACTCGCCGGAGAATGTCGCGGCCCTCACGTTCTATAACGACATGGTTCTCAAGGACCACTCGGCGCCGTCGCCTCAGAATTACGCAGATGCGGGACTGAAAAACGGCCAGCCGGATCCGCTGTTCGCCCAGGGCAAGCTTGCGATGGAAACCACCGGTTTCTGGAACATCGCCTCCCTGAGCGATGCCACGTTCAAGTGGGGCGTGGCGCCGCTCTGGCACGGCAAGGACAAGGCGGTCCCCGCGTTCGGCAGCGCACTGGCGGTCTCGTCGCAGAGCAAGCACAAGGAGGCCGCGGAGGACCTTGTCGCCTTCCTCACCTCCGACGAGGGCGAGACGCCGATCGCGACGAGCGGTCTGGACATCCCATCGAACATCAAGCTTCTGAAGTCGGACACCTTCCTGAAGGCGCCATGGAACAAGGGCGGGATCGATCTGGGCGCATTCACCGATTCCGCCGAGTCGATCTACAGCCCACCGCTGGTGCCCGAATGGAACCAGATCCAGAAGGCCTTCACCGACGGCTTGGACGCCACGTGGAAGGGTCAGGCCAGCGTTGCCGATGGGCTGTCCAAGGTGCAGAGCACATTGGAGGGCATCTTCAAGTGACCGATGCCGCCGTGCGCATCGCCGACGACGGCGATAGTCGCCCGAATCGGCTGAGGCACCTCGATAGGAGCTGAGCTCAACGATGACGACAACCGCCCGGCCGGGGGAGAACTTCGTCCCCCGGCCGGGAGGACCGGCCGGCCCTCCCACAGCATCGCTCGAGCCCCACCGCCGGATGGGGGCCATCATGCGACCCGCCCTCCGACGGAAGCGGACGCGAGAGGCGTTGACGTTCTACGCCTTCATCTCGCCGTGGCTTCTCGGATTCATCGTGTTCACCGCGATTCCGATGATCGCCTCGCTGGTGCTGGCCTTCACGAACTGGGACTCGTTCCAACCGCCTGTCTTCATCGGCTTCGCCAACTTCGTGAAGATGTTCACCGACGATCCGCTGTTCTGGCAGGCGCTCGCGCACACGTTGTACTTCACCGTCGTGTCCGTGCCGCTGTCGCTGCTGATCGCACTCGGCCTTGCGCAATTGCTGAGCCGGCCGATGCGGGGTGCGCGCTTCTTCCGCACAATCGTCTACATTCCCGCCCTGGTTCCGCTCGTGGCGGGCGCCATGATCTTCAAATGGCTCTTCGCCCCGGATAGCGGACCGGTGAACGGATTCCTTGCGCTGTTCGGGATCAAGGGGCCGGCGTGGTTACTCGATCCCAATTGGGTTATTCCGGGGATTATCCTCCTGTCGCTCTGGCAGGTCGGGGCCGGCACCATTCTCCTCATCGCCGCTCTCCAGGGCGTCCCTCCGGAACTGTATGAAGCGGCCCGTATCGACGGGGCCAGCCGCTTCCAGCAGTTCTGGCGGCTCTCCGTCCCTCTCGTCACCCCCATCCTGTTCTTCAATCTGATCACCGGCATGATCAGCGCGTTCCAGGTCTTTTCGCAGGTGTACGTCCTCACCGACGGGACGTCCGGGCCGGACAATGCCAGCCTCATGATGGTGCCCTATGTGTACGACAGCGCATTTCGCAACTACAACATGGGTTACGCATCTGCGCTCGCGTGGGTCCTGTTCCTCATCATCATGGCGCTGTCGGCGATCGTCCTGCGGTCGTCACGCGCATGGGTGTTCTACGAGACGGAGGTGCGGCAGTGAGCGCGACCACCACCGACCCTGTTCGCAGTAAGGCGACCCGATACGCGATCTTGACGGTCGTTTCCGCCATCCTGATAGCACCGCTGGTGTTCATGGTCTCTATCGCATTATCGAGCGACCGGACGTCGAAGCAGATGTCCTTTTCGTTCTTCCCGACCGAGTTTCACCTCGGCAACTTCGTGCGCGCCTTCACGTCCGACCTGCCTATGGGGCAGTTCCTCATCAACAGCATTCTCATCGTTGTGTTCTCGTGCATCGGAATGGTTTTCTCCAGCGCCGTGGTCGGTTACGGGTTCGCCCGCATCCGCGCCCCGTTCAAGGGCTTCCTCTTCATGGTCTTGCTGTCGACGATGATGATCCCCGCGGAGGTGCTGCTCATTCCGCAGTTCATCATCTTCCGCAATCTTGGCTGGATCGACACCTTGCTGCCGATCATCGTGCCCAACTTCTTCGCGAATGCGTACAACGTATTTCTCGTCCGGCAGTTCCTGACTCGTATCCCGAGCGAACTCGACGATGCGGCCATGCTCGACGGCCTCGGCCACTGGGGCATCTTCCGGCGCATCGCCATGCCGCTGATGATGCCGGTACTCGCGGCGATCACCATCTTCACGTTCACATTCAACTGGGGTTACTTCTTCGGCCCGCTCATCTACATCAACACGGAGTCGAAGATGCCCTTGGCGCTCGGCATACAAATCCTGTCGGCGACCAGTTCGGGCGCGCAGACGCCACCGTGGAACATGGTGATGGTGGGCGCGCTCATCCTCATCGTCCCGATGGTGGCCGTCTATCACTTCGGACAGAAGTACCTCTACGAAACCGGACTCGTGAGCGGAAGTGTGGGGCTCAAGTGAACCTTGCCCCCTCGACCGTCGAGCTTCGCGGCGGCCTTCTCCTGATCGACGGCACACCGCGCATCGTGCTCGCCGCATCCGTCTTCCCGTTCCGCATCGACCGCGGCTCGTGGGCATCGCGCATCGCCCAGGTCAGGGGCCTCGGCTACGACGCGGTCGACCTATACGTGCCATGGAACGCACACGAGCAGCGCGCCGGGGACTTTGATTTCAACGGCGACCGGGACATCGCCCACTTCCTGGATCTGTGCGCGGATGCCGGGCTGCTGGTCGTCGCCCGGCCGGGGCCGTACATCTGCTCCGAGTGGGACGGCGGCGGGCTGCCCGCGCGGCTCGCGCTCGTCCCGGGACTGCGGGTGCGCCAGAACGAACCGCGGTACCTCGCCGAGGTCGAGCGCTGGTTCGACGCGATTCTGCCGATCCTTGCGCCCCGTCAGAGCACCGCCGGCGGACCGGTGGCGCTCGTCCAGCTGGAGAACGAGCTCGACTTCTTCGACTGTGACGATCCCGCCGGATACCTCGAGTTCCTCCGCGACGCGGCACGAGGCCACGGAATCACCGTTCCGCTGATCGCGTGCGCTGGGCAGGGCGACCTGGCTCGCGCGAGCGGCGGAGTCGACGGTGTCGCGCCCGCACCGAATCTCTATCCCGACGACGACTCCGTCGACATCGAAGCCCACGCGGCGTATTACGAGCGAGCCGCACGGGATGCCGGGCTCCCTCTGTTGGTGCCCGAGACGAACCGCAGGCATCGAACGTTGAAGCGCCTCGTGGTCGCCGGAGCGCGACTGCTCGGCCCCTACCTACAGACGTCGGGCTGGAACCCCGGCGGCGGTACCGCAGTGAACAACTGGGGCGACCCACTGGCGTTCCTCACCCACGACTACGACTTCGGCGGCGCCATCGCGGCGGACGGGACCGAGCGCCCGGAGGCCGCGGAGGCTCGCCGCCTGGCGGCGACGATCGCGGCTCTCGGCGCGCGCCTCGCGGCGGGAACTCCGCGTGGAGATGCGCGTGATGTCGATGCGGACCTGACGGTGGCGCCGCAGGCGATCTCGCTCGACGGGGGCGGCGAACTGATCGCCGTCACGCAACTGGCACCGATGGACGCCGTCGTCCGCGTGCGCGCCGGTATGCGCCAGGTGGACGCACGGATCCCCGCAGGCGCATGCCTGCTGCTCCCGCGTGAGGTGCCGATCGCCGATGCGGCAGTCCTTCTGCTGAGCACCGGCGAGCTCGTCCGGTTGGAGACGGCGGACGGCGCGATGATCCTCGGCGTCACCGCGGAGCGGTCGTCGCGGCTACTTATCGAGGCGGATGCCCTCGGCACGGAGATCGATGGAGACGCCGCCGCGCTGATCGAGGACGGGATCGTGGAGATCGCCGGAACGGATGCCGTGGTCAGCGTCCGACTCGCCACCCGGACGCTGACCGTTGTCCTCTCGACGTGGGCACGGCCGAAGACGCCGGAGCCGGTGTCGGTCGCCCTGGTCGACGTCGTCGCGACCGAGCCGCTGGACGAACCTGCCGCCTGGCGCGATGTGCAAGCCGCGGGCCCGGCCGGACCGCTCGAGTCCTGGGGCGACGGTCGCGGAGCCGCCCGTTACCGCAGCCGGGTGTCGGTCCCGGAGGGCGCCCTCGGTCTGATCGTTGAGGGTGGTGCGGACGTCATCTCGGTCCGGCGGGGCAAGACCGGCTGGTTCGCGCCCGGCGGAGCCGATGTCTTCGTCCCTGTCGACGCCGGCGATCCGATCGACATCAGGACGCTCACCTGGGGCCACTCGAACTTCGATGACCCGCGTCTGCCGGCTCTGCGACTCGGCTCGACGCGCGGCATCCGTGGGGCATCCGTCGTCACGAGGATCGTGCCCTTCAGCGAAGGCTGGATCGTCGCAGAGTCGGACGGCTCCGCCGTGGGGTCCCATCCCGCGCCGCGCGGTTGGCTCGGCGGGTGGATGACGGCGGTCTCACCGCAACGGATCCGCTACGAGCGTGTGGTCGCGGCGCACGAGTTGGGGTATGCCGCGCTGCGGGTGCGCGGCGGCGGATGCCGCATCGATGTGGACATTGACGGCGACCGGCGCGGCGTCCTCACCCCGCTCATCGGGATCGTCACACTCGGCAACCTAGACGCCGGTGCGGTGGTCTCCCTCACCGTCCACCGGACCTGGGGCGAACCCGTCGGCGATCTGGAACTTCTGCTGGGCGCGGCGATCGCGGATTGGCGCATCAGCGTGCAGGGACATGACGAACTGGTCGCAGCCGCTCAGGCACCCCATCCGCGCGAAACCATCGCCCTCCCGGTTCCCGTTCCGGCCGGGACCGCACGGTGGGTCGATGTGCCGATCCCGGAGGGCGAGGCGGACCTCACCATCGAGCTAGCCGGCACCGGTTTCCTCGCGACGGCAGTCATGGGCGACCTCGTGCTCGGACGGGTCTGGAGCGAGGGGCCGGACGGTGTTTCCCTACGCGGCGGCCGGAGCGACATCCTCGTCGTGCCGCCGCGACTTCGACGCGATGTACTGCGCCTGCTCGTCCAAGCGACGACCACGGACGCCGCGATGCTCGAGAAGCTTGTCCTATGGTCGGGCGGCGGTGAAAGGCCCTGATGAGGTCGTTCGAGATCGGCCCTGAGGACTTCCTTCTCGACGGGAAACCGCACCGTGTGCTCTCCGGCGCAGTGCACTATTTCCGGGTGCACCCCGACCAGTGGGCGCATCGCATCGCCATGGCAAGGGCGATGGGGCTGAACACCATCGAGACCTATGTCGCGTGGAATGCCCACGCGCCCGACCCCTGCGACTTCCGCCTGGACGGCGGGCTCGACCTCGGCCGGTTCCTCGACCTCATCGCCGAGGCGGGGATGCATGCGATCGTGCGCCCCGGTCCATACATCTGCGCGGAATGGAACAACGGCGGACTCCCGGCCTGGCTGTTCCGCAATGGGTCTCGAATGCGCAGCACGGATCCCGAATACCTGGCTGCCGTCGACGGATACCTCGAACGGCTCGCGCCCGTGCTAGCACCCCGGCAGATCGACCGCGGAGGGCCGATCATCCTGATGCAACTGGAGAACGAGTACGGCGCCTACGGCAGCGACACCCGCTACCTCGAGCACCTCGCCGAGACCTACCGACGGCTGGGATTCACCGTCCCTTTCGTGACTGTCGACCAGCCCACCGACGAGATGCTCACAGCGGGCAGCCTCCCCGGGGTTCATCTCACCGGATCGTTCGGCGGAAATGTGAGTGCCCGCCTCGCGACGCTCCGCAGACATCAGCCGACGGGCCCGCTCATGTGCATGGAGTTCTGGATCGGATGGTTCGATCACTGGGGCGAGCACCACCACACCACGTCGGCCCCCGACACGGCGAAAAACCTCGAGGACATCCTCGACGCGGGCGCGTCAGTGAACATCTACATGTTCCACGGCGGAACCAACTTCGGCGCCATGAGTGGGGCGAACGACAAAGGCATCTACCGTGCGATCACGACGTCGTACGACTATGACGCTCCGCTGGACGAGGCCGGGCGACCCACGGAGAAGTTCTTCGCCTTCCGTGACGTGCTCGCGCGTCGATTCGGCGCGCCCCCGCCCTTGCCCGCCGAACCCGACCGGTTCGTCGCTTTCGAGGTGCCGTTCGACCGGTTCAGTGCTCTGCCGTCATGGACGACGGACGTCCCCGAGGTCGACGGAACCCCGGCACCGATCGCATGCACTGCATCGCAGCCGCTGCTGCGATATCGCACCACTCTGCCGCAGCGCGACCGTGCCGCTGTTCTCACCGTCGCCGAGGTGCGCGATCTGGCCACGGTGATCGTCGACGAGACCCCCGTCGGCACACTCGCACGCGACCACCACGACACCCGGATCGTGGTGCCCGAGGGAGGCGAGGGGGTACTCGAGATCCTCGTGGAGGACCTCGGGGGTGTCGACTACGGCCCGCGCATCGGCGAGCCCAAGGGACTGATCGGCCCGATCACGCTGGACGGGTACGAGATCACCACGTGGGCGCTGGATCTCCATCGGATCGATGCCGCCGCTGTCTCGGAGCTTGTGGCATCGGGCGTCTCTTCGACACCGGTCGGGGCGGGCCCGGCGCTGTCCATCGCGCACTTCGACCTTCCGAACGGGGCCGTCTGCGACCTCGCGCTGAGCACTCAAGGGTGGGGTCGCGGACAGGCATGGATCAACGGCTTCGCCCTGGGGCGTTTCTGGTCGCGCGGTCCGCAGCGGACGCTGTACATCCCGGCACCCGCGCTGCAGAGCGAGGGCAACGAACTCATCGTGCTCGACATGACCGGGCCGCTGGCGACGGCTGCGTTTGTCGACGATCTCGACCTCGGCCCCACCGAGGCATGACGGCAAGCGGCACTGGCCATAGGGTCCGCGACACGCGATCCCGCGAAGCCATGCGTGCCACCAACAGCCCGTCGGTGCGCACGCTGGCGCACACCGACCGGCTCGTCAGTAGCCGCTGCCGCCGGCGAGGGAGACGGCTCCGGTGGGGTGCCAGACGGTTTTGGTTTCCAGGAAGGCACGCAGCCGTGCGGTGCCGGGTTGACGCGTGAAGTCGGGTGTGCGGTGTGGGGTGTAGACGCGTTTGACGGTGCCGGCGGCGTCGCGGGCGAGCGCGGTGCGTAGCTCGCCGTCGACTCCGGTGAGGTCGAGGGCGTTGATGTCGGCGTGGGTGGCCAGGTGGGTGCCGAGTTCGGCGGCGGATCCGGTGAGGATGTTCACGATCCCGCCGGGCAGGTCGGAGGTGGCCAGCACCTCGGCCAGGGTGACGGCGGGCAGCGGCCGCGTCTCAGAGGTGACGACGACCGCGGCGTTGCCGGAGGTGATGATCGGGGCGATCACCGATACCAGGCCGAGCAGCGAATCGTCCTGCGGGGCGAACGCGGCGACCACGCCGGTCGGCTCCGGGGTGGAGAACGAGAAGAACGGCCCCGCAACGGGATTCGACGAGCCGAACACCTGCGCGATCTTGTCGGTCCAGCCGGCGTAGTGCACCAGCCGGTCGATCGACGCGTCCACCGCAGCCGCCGCCGTCTTCGCCGGGTAGCCCTCGGCCGTCACCAGCAATTCGACGAACTGTGCCCGCCGGCCCTGCAGCATCTCGGCGATCCGGTAGATCACCTGCCCCCGGTTGTAGGCGGTCGCCGCGGCCCAGCCGCCGAACGCCTTCCGTGCGGCGACCACCGCGTCGCGGGCGTCCTTGCGGGAGGCCTGCGCCGCGTTCGCCAGGAACTCGCCCTTCGGCCCGCGTACGGGGTAGGTGCGCCCGGACTCGGACCGCGGGAACTTCCCCCCGATGTACAGCTTGTAGGTCTTCAGCACCGGAACAGCGGGTATGACGCCGTTCGCGCCGCCGCCGGCGTCGGAAGACACCGCCCGGGCGGCCGCGCGCCGCGACGATGTCCGGACGGCAGTAACCGCCTCGGCAGTCTTCTTCACTGACGTCGCCTTGGTGGGTGCCGCCGCCGGCGTTGCCGTGGCCGCGTCCTTCGCGGTGGCGGTGCTGGTGCGTCGCTGCGCCATCAGGCAGCCCCTTCATCGGCGGTGTCGCTATCGGTGTCGAGATACGCGGCGAGGCCGGACGGCCCGCCCTCCCGGCCGAAACCGGATTCCTTGTAACCGCCGAACGCGGCGGTCGGATCGAACCGGTTGAACGTGTTCGCCCACACCACCCCGGCGCGCAGCGCACCGGCCATGCCCAGGATGCGGGAGCCCTTCTCCGTCCAGATCCCGGCGGACAGCCCGTACGGGGTGTTGTTCGCCTTAGCGAGAGCCTCGTCCGGGGTGCGGAACGTGAGCACCGACAAAACCGGCCCGAAGATCTCCTCCCGGGCGATCCGCATCGACTGCGACACATCCGTGAACACGGTCGGCGGGAAGAAAAACCCCTTGTCCGGCACCGGGCACGGCGACGTCCAACGATGCGCCCCTTCTGCGTCGCCGGCCGCGGACAGCTCGGTGATCTTGGAGAGCTGCTCCGCCGAGTTGATCGCCCCGATATCGGTGTTCTTGTCCATCGGGTCACCCAGCCGCAACGTGGCGATGCGGTCGCGCAGCTTGGATATCACCTCGTCCTCGACGGATTCCTGCACCAACAGGCGCGACCCGGCGCAGCACACGTGCCCCTGGTTGAAGAAGATCCCGTTGACGATCCCCTCCACCGCCTGGTCGATCGGGGCATCGTCGAACACGATGTTCGCCGCCTTGCCGCCGAGCTCCAGCGTCACCTTCTTGCCGGTGCCGGCCAACGACTGCTGGATCTTCTTGCCCACCGCGGTCGAGCCGGTGAACGCCACCTTGTCGATGCCCGGGTGGTTCACCAGATAGGAGCCGATATCCCCGGCCCCGGTGACGATGTTCACCACACCGTCCGGCAGGCCGGCATCTTGCATGATCTCCGCGAGCACCAGGATCGACAGCGGCGTCGACTCGGCCGGTTTGATCACCACCGTGTTCCCCGCGGCGAGCGCCGGGGCGATCTTCCAGGCCGCCATCAACAGCGGGAAGTTCCACGGGATCACCTGCCCCGCCACCCCCAGGGCCTTGGGGTGCGGCCCGAACCCGGCGTGCTCAAGTTTGTCCGCCCACCCGGCGTGATAGAAGAAATGCGCCGCCGCGGTGGGAATGTCCGCGTCCCGGGACTCCTTGATCGGTTTGCCGTTATCCAGCGTTTCCACGACCGCGAGTTCCCGGGCCCGCTCCGCGATGCCGCGCGCGATCCGGAACAGGTACTTGCCCCGATCAAGCCCGGACATCTTCGACCAGACGGTGTCGTAGGCGCGGCGCGCCGCGCGAACAGCGTCATCCACGTCATCCGCAGATGCCCACGAGACCTGCGCCAGCTCGCTCTCGGTAGCCGGGTTGATCGTGGCTTGATCGCCGCCGCGGCCGTCGACGAAACGCCCACCCACGAACATCCGGTACCGCGGCTTGATCCGGCCGATCAAAGCGGACTCCGGCGCCGGCGCGTACTCCCACGGCGTCACCGAACCCGGCGTCACCGAACTGCCCTGCGTCGCGCCGCGCCGCGCGAGAGCCCTTGTGCTGTCTGCCATCTACGCCACCGTCACATAATCCGGGCCCCAATAATGGCCCGATAGTTGTTTACGCCGCTGCATGATCAGATCATTCAGCAACGAGGACGCACCGAACCGGAAATAGAACGGATCCAGCCACTCCGCGCCGGCCACCTCGTGCACCGCCACCAGGAACCGGATCGCGTCCTTCGCCGTCCGGATCCCACCGGCCGGCTTCACCGCCACCTGCCGGCCGGTGGCCGCCCGCCAATCCCGGACCGCCTGCAACATCACATGAATCACCGGCAGTGTCGCCGCCGGCGACACCTTCCCGGTCGAGGTTTTGATGAAATCCGCCCCCGCCAACATCGCCAGCCACGAGGCGCGCCGCACGTTGTCGTACGTCGCCAACTCACCCGTCTCCAAGATCACCTTCAACCGGGTCTGCCCGCACTCGGCCTTGATCGCCGCGATCTCGTCGAACACCCGGCCGTACTCGCCGGCCAAAAACGTGCCGCGGTCGATCACCATGTCCACCTCGGTCGCCCCCGACTCGATCGCCAGCCGCGTATCGGCCAGTTTGATCGACAGCGACGACCGCCCCGACGGGAACGCGGTGGCCACCGACGCGATACCGATCCCGGTGCCCGCCAACTCGGCCGCGGCGATGGACACCCGATCCGGATACACGCACACCGCCGCCACCTGCGGCGTCGACGGATCATCCGGATCCGGCCGGCGCGCCTTCGCGCACAACGACTTCACCTTGCCCGGCGTGTCCGCCCCCTCCAACGTCGTCAGATCCACCATCGAGATCGCCAGATCCAACGCCGCCAGCTTCGAACCCTTCTTGATCGACCGCGTCGCCAGCGCCGCCGCCCGCGACTCCACCCCCACCGGATCCACCCCCGGCAAACCATGCAAGAACCGGCGCAGCGCCGACTCATCCGCCGTCACCCCCGCCAGATGCGGCGGCAACACCGGACGCGGCGGAACCGCAACGGAAGCGGCCGAGGTGGCCGGCGGACGTGTGGAAGTGGCGTCGCCCAGCGCGACAGGAGCGGGAGAACCCATACCTCGATCGTACAAAGCCGCGACGCGGCAGATGTGGTGCAACTGTGCGCACCAGCAGGGCATGGCGATGGCGCCGATTGCCGAATCGGGCCCGGCCCGGTGGGCGAGATCACCCCGGAACAGCGTCATGGGCGGTCGCGCACTTCGACCCGTATGGGCGTCGCGCGGTATTCTGGCCCTCGCGTGCCGCCTCGCCCTCATCGCGTCGGCCCAGGTCAACCGCTGTTAAAGCCAAGCGCTGCCCCAGAAGTGAAGGAACGCCCATGCCCCGTGTGCAACCGAGTGCCGACGTCGCGGATTCCGCGCAGCTGGGGGAGGGCACCTCGGTCTGGCACCTGGCGCAGGTGCGGGAGGGCGCGGTGCTGGGCGAGAACTGCATCGTGGGCCGCGGCGCCTATGTCGGCACGGGCGTGCGGATGGGCGACAACTGCAAGCTGCAGAACTACGCGCTGGTCTACGAGCCGGCCGTGCTGGAGGACGGCGTCTTCATCGGCCCCGCCGTGGTGTTGACGAACGACCACTACCCGCGCTCCATCACACCGGACGGCACTCTCAAGCGCGGCGACGACTGGGAGGCCGTCGGGGTGACCATCAAGACCGGCGCGTCGATCGGCGCCCGGTCGGTGTGCGTGGCCCCGGTGACGATCGGTGCCTGGGCGCTGGTGGCCGCGGGCTCCGTCGTCACCAAGGACGTGCCCGACTTCGCTTTGGTGGCAGGCGTTCCCGCGCGCCGCATCCGCTGGGTCGGCCGCGCCGGCGTGCCGCTCACCGACCGCGGCGACGGCACCTTCGAGTGCCCGGAGACGGGCGAGACCTACACCGAGCGCGACGGCGTCCTCACCAGGGACGCGTAGCGCCGCCGAGCACGCTCGGCACAGCGATTCCGAACAATACGGATCTACAGGGTTAAGGAGACATCCGACACATGGACATGTTCATCCCACCGGCCAAGCCGCTGATCGGCGACGAAGAGGTCGCCGCAGTGGAGCACGTGCTGCGCAGCGGAATGATGGCGCAAGGCCCCGAGGTGGCGGCGTTCGAGAAGGAGTTCGCGGAGCACTTCCGGCTGGGTCGGGCGTGTGTGGCGGTCAATTCAGGCACCTCCGGCCTGCATCTCGGCCTGCTCTCCGCGGGCGTCAAGGCCGGTGACGAGGTGATCGTGCCGTCCTTCACCTTCGCGGCGACGGCCAACTCGGTCGCGCTCACCGGGGCTACTCCGGTGTTCGCGGATATCGAACCCGACTACTTCTGCCTGGATCCGGCTGCGGTGGAAGCGGCCATCACGGAGCGCACCGTGGGCATCATGCCCGTCCACCTCTATGGGCATCCAGCGAATATGACGGCGCTCGCGGCTCTCGCCGACAAGCACGGTCTGAAGCTCTTTGAGGATGCGGCGCAGGCTCATGGTGCCTCGCTGAACGGCACGCCCGTCGGCGCCTTCGGCACGTTCGGCATGTTCTCGCTGTACCCGACGAAGAACATGACGTCCGGCGAGGGCGGCATGGTTTCGGTCGCCGATCCGGAGGTCGAGCGACTGGTGCGGTTGTACCGCAACCAGGGCATGCAGCGGCAGTACGAGAACGAGGTCGTGGGCTTCAACAACCGGATGACGGACATCCACGCGGCGATCGGCCGGGTGCAGCTCACCAAGGTCGACGTCTGGACCGCCAAGCGGCAGGCCAACGCCGCATTCCTGTCGGCGAATCTGACGAATGTGGTCACGCCGCCGGTGGCACCCGGGGCCGTGCACGTCTACCACCAGTACACGGTGCGCATCGCCGAGGACCGCGACGGCGTCGCGAAGGCGCTGCGCGAGGAGTACCAGGTGGGCTCCGGCATGTTCTATCCCGTGCCGAACCATCGGCTCGCCCCGTTCGCCACCGGGCAGGACCTCCCCGAGACGGAACTCGCGGCGCAGCAGTGCTTGTCGCTGCCGGTGCACCCGTCGCTCTCGGACGGGGATTTGGAGCGGATCGTGACGGCGGTCAACGCGCTCACCTCCGCGGGCGCGTGACCATGGCGAATCTGCGAGCGGGCCTGATCGGCCTGGGCATGATGGGTCGGCACCACGCCCGGGTTCTCTCCGGGCTGGACGGCGTCGACCTGGTGGCGGTCGCGGACCCGGCCGGCGATCCGCACCATGTCGCCGGGGACCGGCAGGTGCTCGGCGGGGTGCAGGACATCATCGACGCGCGGGTCGACTACTGCATGGTCGCCGTGCCGACCGCGTACCACGAGGAGGTTGGGCTCGCGCTGGCCGAGGCGGGGATCCACACCCTGATCGAGAAGCCGCTCGCGCGGGACGTGGCCTCCGCACAGCGCCTCGCCGACGCGTTCACCGCGGCGGGCCTGGTCGGCGGCGTGGGGCACATCGAGCGCTACAACCCCGCGCTGCAGTCGGCGCGCGCCCGGATCGACAACGACGACCTCGGCGAGGTCTTCCAGATCGCGACCCGCCGCCAGGGGCCGTTCCCGAACCGCATCTCCGACGTCGGTGTGATCTTCGATCTCGCTTCGCATGACATCGACCTCACGGCGTGGGTGGTGCGGCAGCGCTTCGCGAAGGTGTCCGCGTTCACCGCCAAGCGGTCGGGTCGGCCGTACGAGGACCTGGTCGCCATGAGCGGGGAGCTCGAGGGCGGCACCGTCACCGACCACCTGGTCAACTGGCTCTCGCCGCTCAAGGAGCGGGTCACCACGATCACCGGGGAACGCGGCGCCTTCGTTGCCAATACGCTCACCGCCGAGCTGACGTTCTACGCCAACGGCGCGAACCTCAACACCTGGGACAACCTCGCCCAGTTCCGTGGGGTGACCGAGGGTGACGTGATCCGGTACGGCATCGATAAGCCGGAGCCACTGCGGATCGAGCACCAGAACTTCCGAGACGCCGTCCTCGGCAAGGACACCGACATCGTCACGATGCAGCAGGGCCTGGACACCGTGATCGTGGCCGAGGCGGCCGTGCGGTCCGCAGCCTCCGGCACCACCATCAGCCTCTTGGAGAATGCATGAACATCACCGTCGTCGGCCTGGGCAAGATCGGCCTACCGCTCGCCGTGCAGTACGCATCGAGTGGGCATCGGGTGCGCGGGGCGGATGTCAACGCCGACACGGTCGCGACGATCAACTCCGGCCACGAGCCGTTCCCGGGTGAGGCGTATCTCGCCGAGAAGCTCGCGACGGTCGTGTCGTCCGGCCTGCTCACCGCGACAACGGATACGGCGCAGGCGGTCTCGGAGTCCGATGCGGTCGTGGTGGTCGTGCCGCTCTTCGTGGACGATCACGACCAGCCCGACTTCGGCTGGATGGACGCGGCGACGGCCGACGTGGCCCGGGGGCTCAAGGCAGGGACGCTGGTCTCCTACGAGACCACGTTGCCGGTGGGCACCACCCGGAACCGGTTCAAGCCCATGTTGGAGACCGGGTCAGGGCTGGCCGAGGGGCGCGACTTCCACCTGATCTTCTCCCCGGAGCGGGTGCTCACCGGCCGGGTCTTCGCGGACCTGCGCAAGTACCCGAAGCTAGTCGGCGGGCTGTCGCCCGAGGGGGCCGTGCGCGGCGTCGCCTTCTACCAGCAGGTGCTGCAGTTCGACGAACGGCCGGATCTGCCGCGCGGCAACGGCGTGTGGGATCTCGGTTCCGCCGAGGCCTCGGAACTGGCGAAACTCGCCGAGACCACCTACCGGGACGTCAATATCGGCCTCGCGAACCAGTTCGCTACCTTCGCCGCGGAGCACGGCATCGACGTCTACCAGGTGATCGAGGCGTCCAACTCGCAGCCGTATTCGCACATTCACCGGCCGGGCATCGCCGTCGGTGGGCACTGCATCCCGGTGTACCCGCGGCTCTACCTGTTCAACGACCCCGCCGCGACGGTGGTGCGGGCCGCCCGGGCCGCGAACGCCGCCATGCCGTCCTATGCGGTGGGCCTGGCCGCCGGCGCCTACGGCGATCTCGCCGGCGCCCGCGTGGCCGTGCTCGGCGCGGCCTATCGCGGCGGCGTCAAGGAGACGGCGTTCTCCGGCGTGTTCGCCACCGTCGACGCGCTGCGGGCCGCGGGCGCGACGGTGCTGGTGCACGACCCGATGTACACCGATGAGGAGATCGCGCACTTCGGTTGGGCGCCTTACCATCTCGGCGATGCCGCGGACGTGGCGATCCTGCAGGCCGACCACGACGAGTATCGATCGCTGGCGGCGGCCGATCTGCCGGGCGTCTCCGTGATCGTGGACGGGCGCGCGATCCTGGATGCGGACGCGTTCCCCGGCGTGGACGTCCGCGTCATCGGCCGGGCGGTTCGGTAGGCACTGTTTCGGAAGGCGTTTTGGTAAGCAGGGCTTCGGCGTCCTGATACACGCCGCGGTACCGCTGTGCTGCCGAATTTTGCGGCGCCACCGGATTCGCGTGCGGTCGGGAAACCGAGTATGACGATGTTCGCGCCGGCGCGGTTTACCTCCCGGCGCTGAGCAGTGCGTCCAGGGCGCGCTCGGCGGCGTCGCCCGTGCCGTACGGGTGGGTGCGCGCGGCCGCGGGCACCGGCCGGAGCGCGATCCGCGGCAGGTCCGCCAGCTCCGGGTCCAACACGTTCCATCCGTCGACAAGTGTTTCGGGCCATTCGGTCTCGGTGCGCACGGTGGTGCACGGCACGCCGAGCAGGTAGGCCTCCTTCTGCAGGCCGCCGGAGTCCGTAACGACGCCGGCCGACCGGGAGACGGCGGCGATCATGTCCGGGTAGGGCAGTGGCTCGGTGGTGCGGATCGCGCCGCGCGCAAGTTCCAGGCCGAAGCCCTCTGCCCGGGCGACGAGCCGCGGATGCGCCGCGAGCACGACCGGAATCGGCAGCGCCGCAAGGTGATCGAGGATCGTTGCCAGGCGCGGCTTCTCGTCGGTGTTGTCCGCGCGGTGGATGGTGGCTAGCAGGTAGGGCTCGGCCGCGTCGACGCCCGCGGGGAGCGGGGCTGGCCGCCCGTCGAGGGCCGCCACGGTGCGCAGGCACACATCCGTCATCACGTCGCCGACCAGGACGGAACGCTCCGCTAGGCCTTCGTCGGCGAGGTGTCGCATCGCCACCGCGGTAGGTGCCAGCAGTAGGTCGGCCGCATGGTCGGTGAGCACCCTGTTGTGTTCCTCGGGCATGCGGCGGTTGAAACTGCGCAGGCCGGCTTCGAGGTGGGCCACCGGCAGGTGCATCTTGACCGCGGCCAACGCGCCGGCCAGCGTCGAATTGGTGTCCCCGTAGACCAGCGTCCAGTCCGGCCGCTCCCGCTCCAGCACCTCCTCGATCGCGGTGAGCATGGCTCCGGTCTGCGCGCCGTGCGATCCGGAGCCGATGCCGAGATCCACGTCGGCGTTGGGGATGTCGAGCATCTCGAAGAACACGTCGGACATCGTCCGGTCGTAGTGCTGCCCGGTGTGCACGATCACGTGCTCGATGTCCGCGTGCCGGGCGCAGGCGTGCGCGATCGGCGCCAGCTTCACGAACTGCGGGCGGGCGCCGACGATGGAGACGATCTTCATGGGGCGTCGGGTGACGCCGGGACCACGTCACCGGAGTCCGCGCTCCGGTCGGACCGTCGCCGCCTTGCCTCGAGGACCATCGGCGCAACTGCGGGGGCGATCATCCACGCGGTGATCGCGATGGACGGGATCGAGTAGAGGTTCGTCGTCATCGCGTCGACCATGAACGCGGCCAGCCCGAGGGTCGGGCCCAGGATGCGGGGATCACGCGACCGGAGGAAGCGCAGGCTGAGCGCGATGGCGAGCGCGAGCGCCAACGCCGCGAAGACACCGGATTCGGCGCCGAGGTACAGCAGCGAGTTGTGCGGTGTCGCGTCGGCAACCCCGAACGGCGTGTTCTTGTACAGGTAGAAATACTTCATGTACTGGTCGGGGCCGACCCCGAACCACGGGTGGTCGACGAACATCCGCCACCCCGCGTTCCAGAGCGCCAGCCGATCGTTGTCGAAGTTGAACATGCGGGCGCGTAGCGGGGTTGCGAAGAAGACCGCCGCACAGACCGCGACGATCGGCACCCAGACGCGTGGTCGCGCCGCCGCCAGCAGCAAGATCACCACGGCGGCCCCGGCGAGGGCGATGGGGGTCCGTGACAACGTGAAGACGAGCGCGACCAGAATCAGGACGGCGCTGGCCCACCACCCCCAGCGGGCACGCCCACGTGCCGCCATGGCGAGCCCGACCGCCATGGGGAGGGTCATGGCGAAGAAGCCGCCGATGAACGTCGAGGCCATCGCCGTGGTGCCGGTGATCCGGCCCCAGACGAACATGCCGCCGATCACGCCCTCGGTGTATGAGATTCCGATCAGCCCGCCGGGCCCGTACCACCGCAGCGCGTAGGAGACCAGCCCGAAGGCGGCCTCGAACACCGAGACCGCGACCAGGGCGCGGATCATGCGCCGGCCGTCCGACGGGCTGCGGATCAGCAGGTAGGCCAGCGCCACCACCACGGCGTTCAGCAACCACCGAACCGGCCCGGAGGCGAGCGAGTGAACCGACCCGGCAAGCAGGGCCGCGATGAGCGTGAACGGCACGACGAGCGCCAGCGCGAACGCCTCCGGCGCCCGCCGGACGGTGAGGTCGCGCCACCGGCCGCTTCGTAACACCGCGATCAGGCCCACGGCCGCAGCGGCCAGCGTGCTGAGATCGCTGTAGTCGAGGAAGGTTCCGGCCACCGCGACGTGGGGGGTAGCCGGGGCGATGGCGACCAACGCGGTGAACGCGACGGTCGCGCGCGAGGTCGGGGCCGCGTCCGCCGTATGACGGGCGCGGGGAGCGGGTGCGGTGCTGCCGACGTCGGTCATCGCGCTCCTCCCGGGCGGTGTCCCCGGCGTCCGGTCAGGGCGGTCCGATCGATCGCGCGCAGCACCTGGCCCAGCACGTCGTTCGGGAACGCCGGGAACTCCGGGCGCTCCCGCCGGGTGAAGACCAGCCCGGAGACGTCCGATGCCGAGGTCAGCCGGCGGAGTCGGCCGTCGGCGATCAGCGCCCGGTCCACGGAGCCCAGGCGCCCGCTGAACATCGACCACACCGGTGTGCCCAGGGCAACCGCCTCACGATTCATCGTCCCGCCCGCCGAGATCAACGCGTCCGACCACCACACCAGCGCCGGTCCGTCGACGGTGTGCTCCAGCACGTGGACGTTCGGGGCCTCGCAGAGTTCCTTGACCTGGGGCACATGCGACGGATGCCGGGGGAGTACGAACGTCAGCACGTCGGTCTGCTGCTGTAGGTGTTTGATCAGCGTCGGCCAGAGCGGATTCTCCTGTCGGTGGTACATCGCCCCGACGGCCGGCGGCCGCAGGGTGACGACCGGCCCCTGCCGATCGGCGATACCAAGGTCGGCGCGCTCCGCCTCGCTCGGCCGGAAACCGGTGAGGTAGACCTCCTCCTTGAGCCCGTGATATCGCCAGGTCTTGCCACGTCCCCCGTGCGAGTTCACCAGATCGCGTGAGAACGCCTCGGGGAGGAGCAGTCTCGTGGCCAGCCGGAAGAGCAGGTGGGTGCCCGGGTGGTATTCGTAGTCGACCATCGTCAGCTGCGGTATTCCGAGCAGGCGGGCGGTGATCGGTTGGTCGTAGGAGCCGTGCGCCACCGCGACGTCCGGTGAGAATTGCCGGATGACGGGGAGGAGTTCCCTGACCCGCGCGCCGAGCGAACCGACCTTGCCGGCGAGCGATTGCCGTGCGCCGGACCCGATCGCCAGCGGTGCGTCGAACAACTTCTCGGCCAATTCGACGGTGTACGCGAAGTGGCGTGCGGTGACGAGAACCTCGTCACCGCGGGCGGCGATCGCCCGCGCGATCGGTGCGAAGAACAGTGCGTGGGGAGAATTGGTCAGATCCACCCAGACTCGCACACGAACCCCTTCGATGTGACCGACCGATCGCGCTCGCGGGCCGTGCCGTTAGAGTAAAAACGCAAGGCTCCCCTAAGCAGTGCCCGCACACAGAGATGGTACTCACGGCGCGTCTCCGACGCGGGAAGGCAGCGCGTGGTCCGCGAGCGGCTGATCTACAAGACGGTATTGTCCCTGGTCACGATCGCCGCTTCTGGGGCGATCCGCCTCGCGTTCTCCCTGCTCGTCGGACATGTCTTCGGCCCGCCCACGCTCGGCCACGCGAACGTCATCATCTCCGGCGCCGTCTTCGCGACGCTGCTCTGCTCGCCCGGAATGGGGCAATCGGTGGCGCGGCAGATGGCGACGCGGGGCCTGACGATCGATTCGCCGCAGGGCAGGACGATCCTGGCGCGCGCCACCGCCGGCCACCACCTGGTGTGCCTGATCGTCGCCGCGATCGCCGTCGTGCTGATTCCGACCGACGGCCGGGCGGAGGCCGCCATGGCCTTCGCGCTGACGTTCGGGTACGGCTGCTACACGTACTACAAGGCCGTCATGTACGGCGTCGACCAGGTGGCCCGGTATGCCGCGCTCGAACTGATTTGGGATGCGTTGTTCGCGGGGACGCTGGTGCTCGTCGCCGTCACCGCGGCGCGTTCCTGGCTGCTGGCCCCGATGGTGCTGGTCTACCTCGGATTCGCACTGGGCGCGCACGTCTCGCTCTTCGGCTGGCGCCGCCGATCGATCACCGGAAGGCACGACGGCACCGGCCTGTGGCGGGTGATCGTGCCGTTCGCCGCGGTCACGACCGCGGGCACCGCATCCAGCGCGGGATTCCTGCAGCTGTCGCAGATCTTCGCGGCGCATGCGGACCCCGGTCACGGCTCGGGCCTGTTCGCGGCCGCGATGAGTCTGGTGACGCCCGCCTACCTGCTGCCCAGGGCCTTGTCCGTCGTGCTGTTCCCGGCGATGGCGCGAGCGGCCGGCAGGTCCGACGCAGCCCTGGTGCGGCGGCAGCTCGTCGTGGGCACCGATGTGCTTGCGGCGGCCATGCTCCCCGCGTTCGCGTTCGCCGGGATGATCGCCAGTGCGCTGCTCGCGCTGTACGGAGCATCGTTCCACGGCGGAGCGACCACGTTGCTCATCATGCTGTGGGCGACGTGGGTGTCGATCGCCAGCGTTCCCGCCGTGAACGCGCTGTCCAGCGATCCGGGCCGCGCTTACCTGGTCCCGGCGGCCGCGTCCGTGATCGGCTTCGCGATCGGGCTGGCCTTCTGGTTCGCGCTCGGCACATCGATCGTCATGGTCGCTTGGGGATACCTCGCCGGCTCGGTCGTGCAAAGCGTCATACCCGTGGTGGAGGCCGCACGCAGGCACGGCGGCCTGCGGATGGGATTGGGCCTGCGGTCCGTTCTCGTGGCGGCCCTCGGCATCGTGGTCGGCATGTCGGTCATCCACCGGCCGATCGTCGTACAAGTGTCGGTGGGCGTTGTCGCGGCGATCGTCGCCGCCACGGCCGTGCTGCCCGAGCTGCGGGGCATCCTGCGCGCTTGGCGGGTGCCGTCCCATGCCTGACGATGCGCAGCGTGCCACGCGGGAGCAACCGGGGGCGCCGGAGGCACTGCGGGTGCTGCATGTCAACGACGTGGCGGGGGTGGCGTCGACCGCGGTGCAGCAGGCGAGGCGCGAAGGGCTGGACTGGTCGCTGTGGCCGCTGCCGGCGGTGCGCGGCGCCCCCACGCCGGTGAAGGTCGCGCGGCGTCTCAACGACCTCGCGCGCTTCCATTCCGCCGGACGCGCCGCCGACGTCCTGCACATCCACTACGGACTGTTCGGCTACTACGCGTGGAGCGTGCGGCGCCCCTACCTGCTGCACCTGCACGGCACCGACGTGCGGCGCAACCTCTCCCAGCGCGGCCTGGGGCGGCTGGTGCAGGCAGGCGTGCGCAGGGCCGGAGTCGTCGCGTATTCGACGCCGGATCTCGCCGACATCGTGCTGGGCCTGCGCCCGGACGCGGTGTGGCTGCCCGCACCGGTCAGCGCGGACGCGGTCGAACGCCACCGTGAGCAACCCACCGGCGATCTGCGATCGTTCGGCATCGACGGCGATGCGGGGGGGCGGCCGACGGTGGTGTTCGCCAGTCGGTGGGATCCGGTCAAGGGGCTCGATCTGCTTGTCGAGACCGCGACCAGGCTGCGCGCCGAGCAGCCGGACGTCCGGTTGATCGGGATCGACTGGGGCGTCGGCGCCGCGCGCGCCCGGGCCGCCGGCGTGGATTTGATCCCGATGATCCCGGCGCCACGATTCCGGGATCTGCTCTCGGCAGCGGACGTCGTCATCGGACAGCTGGCGAGCGGTTGCCTGGGCGTCTCCGACCTCGAGGCCATGGTGATGCAGCGCCCGCTCGTCGCGCGATTCACCGCGGGCGCGGCGTACGGGGACGAGCCGCCGATCTGGAACACGGCGGAGGTAGATGCGGTCGATGCGGTGCGTGCCGTCCTCGACGATCCGTCGGCCGCTCGCAGTCGAGCGGCCGCCTCGGCGGCATGGGCGCTACGGCGCCATTCGCCGCGCGAATTCGTTTCTGCCGCAGGCGATCTCTACCGTCGGTTCCGCGACTCCCGAGGCGCGGAGGCTCGCTGAGATCCAGGTCACCGATCCATCGCCGGCGCGATGCGGTCGGCCGTGGCGCCCGCCTCGGCCCCGACGTCGACCTTCGGTACGCCGGTGAGCACCGAACCCAGCACCCTGCCGTGGACCAGGTCGAGCCGCGTGGTTGCGGCGCGCAGATCGGCCTCCGTCGTCCGGCCGTAGCGCACGACCAGGATGGCGCCGTCGGTGGCCGCCGTAAGCAGCGCGCCATCGCTGACCGTGAGCAGCGAAGGCGCATCGACGAGAACGACGTCATAGGCGTCGCGCACCTTCGCGAGCAGCGAATCCATGGCGTCGGACTGCACCTTCTCGGTCGGGTCCGCCGGCGCCGACCCGGCCGTCAGCACGTCGAGCGACCCGACGGCAGCGCGGCGCACAGCGCTTCCGAACTCCGCCGTCCCCGCGAGGACCTCCGAGAGCCCCGGGCCGCTCCCGAGCGACAGCAGGTCCGCGACGCGCGGCCGGTGCAGGTCGGCGTCGATCAGCAGTGTCCGCTGGCCGGCGGACGCCAAGGACGCCGCCAGGTTCGCCGCGACCGTGCTGGCCGAACTGCCGGGGCGCACCCCGACGACGGTGAAGATCGGTGCCGTGCCGCCGGTGCCCCCGGTGCTCGCCACGCTCTCGACGGGAATGTACTGAACGGCGCTGCGCAGCGCCCGGATGGACTCGGATCGTGGGTCGTGCCCGGCCCAGATCTGTTCGCCTGCCGACGCTTTGCCGCGCGGCAGGACTCCGAGCACGGGCTTGCCGGTCACCTCCCGCAGTCGCGCGGCACCCAGCGTCGACGACCGCAGGTAGGCGAGCAGCCACAGCGCACCGGCGCCGACCACCAGGCCGACCACGAAGCCGAGGCCGGTCATCGTCACCAGCCCCGCGCCCTTCGGTGTGTTCGGCAGGTCCGCCGGGTCGGTCACCGTCAGGCTCACGGGATTGCCGGTGGCCCCGGTCGATGCCTCCATAGCCGGCACATAGGCGGCCAGTTGCGTCGCGAACGCCTGCGCGATCCGCTGCGCCTGGTGCGGGTCGGCGTTGCTGACGTCGATCTGGATGATGGTCGTGCCGTTGAGCACCGTCGCCTGCGTCTCCTTCAGCAGCGACGGCACCGTCTCCTTCAGACCGAGATCATTGATCACCTTCTGGGCGAGCGTGGTGCCGGTGACGAGCTGCGCGTAGTTCATCGCGCGTTGCGGCGGCGCGAGCCCGCCCGGCGGCACCAGCGAGGTCTGCGAGGCCTCCGGTGTGGCCACGAGCACCCGGGTCGACGACTGGTAGCTCGGCGTGGACGCAGCGGCCAACGCGCCGGAGACGAGCACACCGAGCACGACGCAGCCGATCAGCACCCACCACCGGCCGCGCACGAAGCGCACGACATCACGAAAGTTCACGGGCCACTCCAGAAGATCGAAAATCGTTGAGGGCCTCACGCCGTCGACAAGCGCCGAACGGCCGCAAAGGCTCCGTCGATTATGCTACGAGTGATTGCCCGCGGTGTGCCGCCGGCTGACGTGTATACCGATTTCAGGAATGTGCGGCGTTGCAGAAGATGCTTGTGGGGTGCCGGTGAACAGCGCGCGGGACGACTCTCGGGACGATTCTCGGGACCACGAGATCTACGAAAGTATCCGCGCGCAACACGGACCGGAGCGGCTGGTCAAGCTGCTCGCCTTCGACAGTGTCGTCTGGGCGGCCGCGTACCTGGTGGCCGCGTTCGTCCGGCTGAACCTGGACGCCGGAAAGGTGCCGTGGACCCACGTCATCGTGGTGTTCGTGGTGGTCGTGGTCGCCTACGCGTTGGTGAGCTGGCCGTTGCGGCTGCACCTCGGCCGCGCGCCGCTCGCCAGTCTGGACGAGATGCTCCGCCTGGGCGTCGCGGTGTTCATCGTCTCCGCGCTGGTCTTCGTAGCGAACTACGTCACAAACCCCTCCTACATACCGCGATCGATCCCGGTGACGGCGGGTCTGGCGGCGCTCATCGTGATGGCCTGGGGCCGCGCGATGGTGCGCTGGCGGCGGGAGACGCGTGTCGCGAAGCGCGCCGAGCGGGGCAAGGAGCCGGTGCTGGTGATCGGTGCGGGCGTCGCCGGTCTGCAGTTGATCCGGTCCATGGTCAACGATCCCACGTCGAAGTGGGCGCCGGCCGGTCTGCTCGACGACGAGCCCGGGCGGCGGCACCTGCGGATCGACCGCGTTCCGGTGCTGGGTACCACGGCGGATATGGCGACCGTCGCCGCGGAGGTCGGCGCCAAGACCGTCGTGGTGGCGATTCCGACGGCCGGATCCGATCTGTTGCGCAGGTTGTCGCGATCCGCTTTCGACGCCAAGCTCCAGCTGAAGGTCGTGCCGGGCATCAGCGAGCTGCTCGACGGCCAGGTGGGCATCCGCGACGTCCGCGATATCAACCTTCCCGACATCCTCGGCCGGCACCAGGTGGACACCGACATCGCCGCGATCGCGGGATACCTCGCGGGCAAACGCGTCCTGGTGACCGGCGCGGGCGGCTCCATCGGCTCGGAGCTGTGCCGCCAGATCCATCAGTTCGGCCCAGCGGAACTGATCATGCTGGACCGCGATGAGAGTGCGCTGCACGCGGTCGAGCTCTCGATCGAGGGTCGCGCCATGCTCGACACCCCGGACGTGGTGCTCGCGGACATCCGGGACGCCAAACGCATCGCGGAGATCTTCGAGGAGCGCCGCCCGCACGTGGTGTTCCACGCCGCCGCCCTCAAGCACCTGCCGATGCTGGAGCAGTACCCCACCGAAGCGGTCAAGACGAACGTGTGGGGGAGCTGGCACGTGCTCGATGCGGCGCGGAAGGCGGGGGTGCGGCGATTCGTCAACGTCTCCACCGACAAGGCCGCGAACCCGGTCAATGTGCTGGGTTACACGAAGCGGATCGCCGAGGGCCTGACCTCCGCCGTCGCCGGCGAGGCCGACGGCACGTACCTGAGTGTGCGGTTCGGCAACGTCCTCGGCAGCCGCGGGTCGGTGCTCACCGCGTTCGCCGCGCAGATCGCCGCCGGTGGGCCGGTGACGGTGACCGACCCGAATGTGGAGCGGTTCTTCATGACGGTGCAGGAGGCCGTCCAGCTGGTGATCCAAGCCGGCGCGATCGGCCGCGACGGCGAGGTCCTGGTACTGGACATGGGCGAGCCCGTCAAGATCGATGACGTCGCCCGTCAGCTCATCGGCATGTCGGGCAAGAACATCGAGATCCAGTACACGGGTCTGCGGCACGGCGAGAAGCTGAGCGAGGAGCTGTTCGGGCCCGGTGAGGACGGCCGCCGGATCTCGCATCCGATGATCTCGCACTGCCTCGTGCCGGCCGTGCACCCCAGCCTTCGGCTCGAGCTGATGAACGACGAGACCCACGACCGGGTGATCGCCGAGCTCGCCGACATGTGTGCCGATATGACCGGCCGCACAGCGAGTCTCGCTGCGGAGTAGGGGATCGCGGCGGCGTCGGGATCGGCCGCGTCATGCGCGGGCTATCGGTCGGGTCGCCGTGCAACAGGGGTCAGCGCATCGCCGTCGCGGCCGCCGGTTTCGATCCCGGTGCGTGACGGGTATGACGCTGTTCGGTGGTCAGCCCACGCGTCGATACCGCGCCACGGTACCCCGCAGCGCGGACGCGAGTCGCCTGCCCAGCTCGGCCATGTCGTGGTTCTCGCAGACGTAGCGCTGCCCGTTCCGGCCGATGCGTTCGCGCTCCGCGGCTGGCATGGCAGCGAGCGACCTGATGACCGCGGCCAGATCGGCCGGATCCTCGGCGCGCGCGAAGACCCCGGCGTGCGCGAGCGCGATCGGATCGTTCGGCGCGTCCAGCGCGACGATCACCGGGCGACCGGCGGCGAGATAGTCGAACACCTTGTTCGGGCTCACCCCGAAGCGGTACAGGTCGATGCTGCGATACGTGATGATCGACGCGTCGGCCGCGCGCACCAGGTTCACCACCCGGCTCTTGGGAACCGGGTCGTGGAAGTGCACGGAGGTCAGGTTCCGGCGGCGCACATCCTCGATCAGGTCCTCCTTCGAGACCCCGGAGCCGTACAGGTCGAAGCGCACCCGGATGCCGGTCTCACCGGCGGAGTTCTCGATGATCTGCGCCGCGTCGATGATCGTGTCGAGGCTGTTCGGCGGACCGTGCGCGCCCGCATACACGATGACGAACTCCTCGGCCGGTGCCGCAGGTGCCGCGTCCGGTGTCACGGCGTCGTACGCCGCGCCCGGCTCGTCGGGCGCCGCCGCCTCCTTCAGCCCCGGGATCGTCTCGACCGCGATGCCGTTCGGCACCCACACGAACGGGGGCGCCTTCCGGCCGACGCGGGCCTTGACGTGTTCACCGATGCCCGGCAGGACGCCGACCAGCAGGCTGCTGCGTCGGTAGAGGAACTTCTCCATCCAATCGAATAGCACCACGAGCGGGTGGTAGCGGGGGACACCCAGGATCTGCACCAGCGACTCGGGCCAGATGTCGCGCACCTCGTAGACGAACGGCACCCGGTACCGGCGGGCCAGCACCCAACCGGCCAGGCTCGCGAACGGTTGCGGGTCCGAGCTGAGCACCACATCCGGCGGGCGCACGCCGTAGCGCCGCACGTTCCACCCGTGGCGCACGACGGATAGGCCGAACCCGACCATGTTGATGATCCGCCCGAGCCCGTTGCCCGTGTAGTCGTGCGCGGGCAGCCACACGAACCGGGTATCCAGCGCCGTCTCGGTCCGGGCCCGCCGCGGACGCCGCCCGTCCGGGGACTGCTTGTGCGGCCCGGCGTTCGCCGCCGTGAAGATCGTCGTGTCCACGCCGTCCGAGCTCATCGCGTGCGCGAGCAGGTGATGGCGGGTGAACCCGGCATCCGGGTACTTATTCACGTACTGGTTCACCAACCAGAGCGTGAGCCCGTCGCCGGAGCCCGGCCGGCCGTCATCGGCGCGTGCCGCTACGCCGGCGGGCGGAAGCTCGTCGGCAGGTGTCGCCGGCATATCAGCCCTCGTGATTCTGCCGGGCGGCCACCGCCGCGAGTTTGGAGCGTTGCCACCACGACGCTGTGCCGTCATAGGAGGATGCCGTCGCCGCGACGGCCGGCGGCGGATGGGACCGGCGGCCGCGCTGTACCAATGTCGACCGAGCCCAGATCGACCGCGGCGCCGCCGCGAGGACGATCAGGCCGACCACGAGTCCGTGTGTTAGCAGCGCCGTCACCACCGAGGTGTTGGCGAGCGTGATCGACGCCATGACGAAGAGTTGGATGACGATCATCAGCGGGATGCCGCGGCTGAACTTGTTCGCCAGCACGAGCACGACGGCCAGGATGGCTGACTCGAAGGCCATGCCCCACCAGCCGAAGTTGGCGTAGCCGTCGCCGAACAGGTTCGCGTTGGCGTTCGTCTGCGGCGACCCGAGGACCTGCGCCGCCACCACGTATGCGGGCGGGGTCGCGTAATCGTAGAAGAAGAACTTCGACAGGAAGCTGTATGCGAACAGGGCTTTCGGCCCCTCGGAGAATACGCTCACCCACGCGCCGGTAAGGAACCCCGGAAGGTCCATGAACCGCCGCGTGAACAGCGACGTGATCCACGGCGTGTGCAGCGCCGCGTCGATCAGCGCGGAGACGCTGATCACGCCCACGAACGCCCACGGGATCAAGGCGCTCTGCCGCGGGCGGCTCTTGCGGAACACGAACGCGACGATCAGCAGCACCGGGATGGCGAACAGCACCGTCTTGTAGGCCGCCGCCGCGTAGATCACCAGCTCGCCGAGCATGCCGACGATCACCATCCACCAGCGTCGCAGATACAGCCCGGTGGCGATGACGAGCGGGTTGATCACGTTCGCCTGGTTCGGCACCAGGTAGCCGACCACGCGGTTGTTCGCGAGGTAGTCGGAGAACTGCGCCCGCACGTCGTAGACCTGGGTCAGCGACGGGATGGCGAACTTGATGGCGCCGGACGCGGCCAGACCGCCGTAGGTCGCGGCGCTGAACAGGATGATGCCGAGCCAGAAGACGCGCGGGCTCACCGTGCGGATCCGCGCGCGGAACGCGTGGTCGGGGATGCGCGCGGCGAGGATCACACCGGAAAAACAGGCGGTGATCACGAACGCCATCATCAGTTGCGTCGCGGTGCCGAGCGTGCGCGTCAGGTACGGGATCATCATGCTGGGAATCACCATGACGGCGTACAGCACCCACAGCACGAAATCGGAGGGCCGGGCCAGCCGCAGCGGCATGATCAACGCCATCGCGAGGATCAGCACGATCAGCAGGCCGTAGATCAGCGGATCGGGGCTCGTGTAGGTGAGCTTCGCGTACGAGTAGAACGGCGCGATGAGGTACTGGTACGAGAAGTGCAGCGCCACAATCAGCGTCAGCGTCCCCGCGAACACGAGAAGCCGAGCGTGCTCCTTGCGGAAAGGCATCGGCGCGGAGCTGCTCACGGTGTGCGAGTTTAGTCGACGCGGCCTGGCCGGGGTCGTTCGCGCCGAGGGGCGCCCGTTGTAGGGTCGAACGCGCGTGGCCGGTCCGGGAGATCCCGCATGTCGTTCGGCCGAGAGGGCGGTGACGTGGAACGCGACGTCGGTGAGCCGCCAGCGGATTCCGCCTCGGCCCCCGCTCGCGGCGGTCTCGCGCGGATCCGTCGGCTCATCGCCGGGGCGAGCGGCGGCAACGTCATCGTCATATTGATCGGCAGCCTGATCGGCCAGGGCGTGGCCTTCGCCGTCTCGCCCATCCTCACTCGCCTGTACACGACCGCCGACTTCGGCCTGATGACGGTGTTCGTCTCCGTCATCTCGATCCTCGGAACGGGCGTCCTGTTTCGGCTGGACGCGGCGATCCCGCTGCCGAAGGCCGATCGGGTGGCCGCCGGGATCGCGTGGTGGGCACTCGGCCTGACCACCGTCGGGTCGGCCGTCATCTGGCTGCTGCAGCCCGTGGTCGCCGGGCCACTCGGCCGGCTGTTCGCCAGCCCTGGCCTCGCGGACGTCTGGTGGCTGGTGGCCGTCGGGACGTTCATGGTCGGTGTCGACCAGGTGCTGCTGACCTGGATGGTGCGGGAGAAGCGGTACCGGGCCCTCGGGCTGCGCAACGGGCTGCAGGGCGTCGGGCAGTCCGCGGCGCAGCTCGCGCTCGGCCCGACGGTGCTGCGCTCGACCGGGCTGCTTATCGGACAGGTGATCGGCCGGATCGCGGCCGTCGGCGGGCTCTTCTCCTCGGGCGGCCTGCTCCGCCAGCAGCGGCCCGATCGGCGCCTGATGCGGGAGTCCATCAGCCGGTACCGGCGTTTCCCGCTCGTGTCGTCCTGGTCCGCGCTGATCAATGTGCTCGGCCAGCAGGCGCCGTTCCTCGTCATCAGCGCGTACTACGGGAACGTCGTGGTCGGTCTGCTCGGGCTGACCATCCGGGTGATGGTCGCGCCGGCGAGCCTGCTCGGCCAGGCCGTCGGCCGGGTCTTCCAGGGTGAGGCGAGCGCGGCCATCCGGGACCGGGACCGGCCGCTGCGGCCGATCGTGGTCGCGAACGTCCGGGTGCTCGCCGCCCTCGGCGCGCCGGTGGCGATCGTCATCATGGTGTTCGGCCCGGCGATCTTCCGGTTCGTGTTCGGCGGCGAGTGGACCGAGGCCGGGCGGTACGCGCAGATCCTGGCGCTGGGTTTCCTCGCGCAGCTCGCGGTCTCGCCGGTCTCGCAGACGCTCCTCGTCCTCGAACGGCAGGGGACGCAGCTCGCCTGGGATACCGCGCGGCTGGTGCTCGCGATGGGCGCGCCGATGCTGGTCGCGATCCTGGGCGCCGGTCCGGCGGCCGCCATGGTCGCGCTCTCGGCCGCGTATGTGGTGGCGTACGCCGCGTTGTTCTGGGTGTGCCTGCGTGCGTCCCGCGATTATGACGATCGGCTCAGGGCAGGCACCCTCGGGCGCTGATGCGCGCGCCGTGCGGCTCGCGCGGTGCGGCCCGCGCGGCGGACCCCGGCGTGCCGGCACGGGGACGTGGGCGGGCGATAGTCTGCAGAGCGGTGCGGTATGCGCTGGAGAAAGGGCACGGGCACATGGCTGAGGCAGAGTTCATTCCGTTCGCACTACCGGATATCGGTGAGGACGAGGTGGCTGCGGCGGCCAACGCGATCCGCTCCGGGTGGCTGACGACCGGCAAAGAGGCGGCCGCATTCGAGCGCGAGTTCGGGGCCGCGCTGCAGCCCGGCCTGCACACGGTCGCGGTGAACTCGGCGACGGCCGGCCTGCACCTGGCGCTGGAGGCGGCGGGCATCGGGCCCGGCGACGAGGTCATCGTGCCCACCTGGACCTTCACCGCGACCGGCGAGGTGGTGCGCTACCTCGGCGCGGATCCGGTGCCCGTCGACGTACACCCGGACACCCTGAACATCGACCTCGGCGCGGCGGCCGCGGCCGTCACGAGCCGCACGAAGGCGATGATCCCGGTGCACTTCGCCGGGCTGCCGGTTCCCGCCGGAGCGCTGGCCGACTTCGCTCGGACGCACGGGCTTCACGTCATCGAAGACGCCGCGCATGCGTTCCCCGCGTACTCGGAAGGGCAACTCGTCGGCACGGGAGTCAGTGCCGCGACGGTGTTCTCGTTCTACGCCACCAAGACGATGACGACGGGTGAGGGCGGCATGGTCGTCACCTCCGACGATGCGCTGGCGGCACGCGCGCGCACCATGCGGTTGCACGGCATCAGTCGCGACGTGTTCGACCGCTACACGTCGAAGATCCCGTCCTGGCAGTACGAGGTCGTCGCGCCCGGCTTCAAATACAACCTGACCGACCCCGCCGCCGCGATCGGCCGGGTGCAGCTGCGCCGCGCCGAGTCGATGCGGGATCGGCGCGCACAGATCGCCGAGATGTATTTCGACGGATTGGCCGACCTGCCCGTAGCGCTGCCGCAGCGGGCACTGCCCGGAGACCAGCACGCCTGGCACCTGTACGTGCTGCGCATCCGGCCGGCCGCCCCGCTCGGACGGGATCGGTTCATCGAGCGGATGGCGGAGGAGGGCGTGGGGTGCAGCGTGCACTTCATCCCCCTGCACCTACACCCCTATTGGCGGGACACCTATGGGCTTCGGCCCGAGGACTTCCCGGTCGCGACCGAGCAGTTCGCCGGGGCGGTCAGCCTGCCGATCTTCTCCTCGATGACGGACGCGCAGGTGACGAGGGTGATCGAGGCGGCACACCGAGTCCTGGCATGAAACGACTCGTCGACGTCGTCGTCGCGGCCGTTGCGCTCGTGATGCTCTCGCCGGTGTTCGCCCTCATCGCGCTCGCCGTGACCCTGGACTCCCCGGGGCCGATCTTCTACCGGCAAGTCCGCGTCGGCCGGCACGGGCGCCCGTTCCAGATCCACAAGTTCCGGAGCATGCGGGCCGGCGCTCCCGGCCTGAACATCACCGTCGGCGCGGACCCCCGCATCACCCGCGTCGGCCGCATCCTGCGCAAGACCAAGCTGGACGAGCTGCCGCAGTTGATCGACGTCCTCGAAGGCACCATGAGCCTGGTCGGGCCGCGCCCCGAGGTACCGAAGTACGTCGCGCTCTGGCCGGACGATCTGCGGCCGGTGATCCTCAGCGTCCGGCCCGGCATCACGGACCCGGAGACCCTGGAACGCCGCAACGAGGCCGAGGAGTACGGCGACGCGGCGGATCCGGAGGCGTATTACGTGTCGGTCCTGCTGCCGCGCAAGGCGCAGGCGTACGCGGACTACGTCCGGACGCGGACCTTGCGCGGCGACTTCGCGATCCTGTGGCACACCGCGCGCCGCGTCGTGGTCGGCTGACGGTCCGGGCGGCCGTCACTGTAGGGGCCGCTGCCTGTATCAGCCCGGAGGTTTCGCCAGCCAGGTCAGGTAGTGCGTCCGCGCCCACGGGATCGCGTTGAACACGTGATAGAGCCCCGGATGGATGCGCGTCACCCAGCGCGCGACCGGCGGCGCCAGCGTCACCCGACGCTTCACCATCAGAGCCTCGGGGAAGAGTGTGCGCAGGCGCTTGATCGGCACCGCCCGCACATCGCGGTTGCGCGGGTTGTTGACGACGAAGTCGTAGCACACGACCGCGCCGCCGGGCGCGACCGCGTTCCACGCCACCTCGGCAAGGCGCTGCTGGAAGTCGTCGTCCAGCACGGACGAGAAGACCGTCGACAGCAGGACGATCGATCGGCTCGCCGGCTCGATCGCTTCGGTCACCGCGTCGCCGCTGATCACGATCGTCGCCTCGGGCAGTCGGCGGCGAGCCTGCGCCGCCCGTTCCTCGACCAGTTCCATCCCGATCAGGTTCGCCGGTTCGAAGCCCATCCTGATGAACTCGACCAGGTTGCCGCCGGCCCCGCAGCCGATCTCCAGAACCGTGATCGTGGACGGGTCCGTCATACCTGCCTTGCGCATCACTCGGACCATCGCGCGCTGCCGTTCCTGGACGGCCAGCAGCGTCGCGGGCTCCAGCATCACATAACGGCGATCCTTCTCGGGTCGCCGCCGATACCGGTCCCGGATCCGATCGGGCTCCACACACACCTCCGTGACGCGCTCGCGGGCGGACTCGGCGCGGTGGTAACTGGCGGCTTGGACCGTCTGTCGGCTGTGCCCTTGTCCCGGACCATAGCAGCGATGCACTCGGTTCATTCGGCTCCGCGTTATTCTGGCAGCGCCAGTCCGGGTCGCGCTTCGCTGTCCGGTCAACCGGGACGAGCGGAGCGGGACGACGATGGGGCACGCGGGTTCGCGATCAGCGTTGGACCGGTCGGTATCCGAGGGGGCCGCTGTGGCGAACGGCACGGCGAATGGCGCTGCCGGCCCTCGTGTCTGCCATGTGACGACAGCGCACCCGGCCGACGATTCCCGTGTCTTCTGGCGCGAATGCGCCGGGCTTGCCTCGCGCGGTTTCCGGGTGATGCTGATCGCGCGGGCCGATGCCGACGGGTTCCGGCGCGGCGTGCGGATCGTCGCGCTGCCCACCTACGGCAGGCGCGTCGTCCGTATGACGGTCGGCGTGGCGAAGGCATTCCGGCTGGCTTTGCACGCTCGCGCCGACGTCTATCACGTGCACGATCCCGAGCTGGTGCCGATGGTCGTCGCCCTGCGGCTGCTGGGCAAGAAGGTCGTGTACGACGCGCACGAGTGGCTCTCCAAACAGGTCGACGCGAAGCCGTACTTGCGGCCGCGGACCCGGGTCGCGGCGCACGCGCTCACCCGGGCGGTCGAATGGACGGCAAACACGTTCGCCAACCGCGTCATCACGGTGAACGAGGCCTGCGCCGTCATCTACCGCCCCGACAAGGTCCGCATCGTGGCGAACTTCCCCGATCACCACGGCCAGTTCGAAGCGCCCATGGCAGCTTCGACGGCGCGATTCGTCTATGTGGGCGGGATATCCCGGGTCCGTGGGATCGTGCAGCAGGTCGCCGCCATGGCCGAACTGGGCCGCACGGACACCGCGCGGATGACGCTCATGGGCTCGTTCGAGGACGCCGTGCTCCAGCAGGAGGTGGCCGACTCGCCGGGCTGGGCCTATGTCGACTACCTCGGCCCGGTTCCGCATGCCGAGGTCGCCGGGCATCTCGCCGGGGCCGTCGCGGGCTTGGCCACGCTCTTGCCGACGCCCAACCATCTGATCAGCTCGCCGGTCAAGGTGTTCGAGTACATGGCCTGCGGGCTCCCGGTGATCCTGTCCGACTTCCCCGCCTGGCGGCAGATGCTGGCCGGGGTCGACGGCGCCGTCTTCGTGGACCCGTCCGACCCGGCGGCGATCGCCGCCGCCATGCGCTCGCTGCTGCACGACCCGGAGCGCGCGGCCCGCATGGGGGCGGCCGGCCGCCTGGCCATCGACGAACGGTTCAACTGGACGACCCAACTTGACGTGCTCGTCGGCACCTACGGCGAGCTCGGCGTCCGTCCCGGGTGACGGCTCCGCCCGGCGGCCAGGTACGCGCGCTGCGATACTGGTGACCGCCGATCGTCGGCCGCTCGCCGCCCCGCCACCGCAAGGAGCCCACGCCCATGCCCGCACCGCACGCGATTCCTGCCGGCCTGCTCGTTACGGTCGTCGACCACCCGCTGGCCGCATCGCGACTGACGATCATGCGGGACGCCCGCACGGACAACGCTTCGTTCCGTTCTGCGGTGCACGAGCTCACGTTGATGTTGGTCTACGAGGCGAGTCGCAACCTGGTCACCGAGGAGTTCCCGCTGCACACGCCGGTGGCTCGGACCAACGGCGTGCGGCTCACCAACCCGCCGCTGCTCGTGCCGGTGCTGCGGGCAGGCCTCGGCATGGCCGACCAGGCGCACGCGCTGATCCCCGAGTCGCAGATGGGCTTCGTCGGCCTGGCTCGCGACGAGGAGACGCTGCTGCCGACCCCGTACATGGAGTCGCTGCCGGAATCCCTTGCGGGACGGCCGACCTGGGTGCTCGACCCGATGCTCGCGACGGGCGGGTCGATGGTGCACACGATCCGGCTGCTCGTGGAGCGCGGGGCAACGGATGTGACGGCGATCTGCGCCCTCGCGGCGCCGGAGGGGCTCGAGCACGTGGCCGCGTCCGGGCTGCCGGTCCGGGTGGTCACGGCGGCGGTTGACGAGCGGCTGAATGATTCCGGCTACATCGTGCCCGGTCTGGGCGACGCGGGCGATCGCCAGTTCGGCGCCGTGTGATTCCAGCAGACAGGTGTGCATGTAACCGGGACGTTCCGGGCATTCTGCTGCAGGATGCACGCGCTATATGAAGGAGGGTGTGCATCCTGCAGCAATCTGTCGTATTTGTCCCAGTTCTATGCACACTCGGATCCGGCGGCTCCGCGGCGACCCTTCGGTCCATGCAACCCGCGGCGGCTCTCCGTCCGTCTCACCGACAGCACCGGTTCGCGAATCGAGGGGGCCGAGGATGACGAGACACCGACCGCGTATGACGATGTTCGCGGCTGCCGCCGCCGTGCTCGTGCTGGCAGGCTGCGCCCAGCCGGGCGTGTCACAGCCCGGGGCAACCGTCTCGTCCAGCACGTCCACGTCCGCGGGCGATATGCCCGGCAGGAGCGTCGCGCAAGCATTGGCCGGGCGGACCTTCCTGTCGACCGGCGTCACCGGCCGCGAGCTCGTTCCTGGCAGCACCATCCGGATGGAGTTCGGCAAGGATGGGTCGGTCTCCGCCTCCGCCGGCTGCAACCAGATGAGCGGCACCCCGCGGTGGGACGGCACCGTGCTCACGATTCCGAACATGGCCATGACCGAGATAGGTTGCGAGACACCGCGCATGGACCAGGAGCAGTGGTTCGGGGACCTGCTCACGGCCGGGGTCACCGTCGCGCTGACCGGCAACGAGCTGACCCTGACCGCGGACGGCGTCATACTCGAACTTCTCGACCGGACGGTGGCCGATCCGGACCGGCCGTTGGTCAGCACCGAGTGGATTCTGGACGGGATCATCAGCGGTACAGGCGATTCCGGATCGGTGTCCTCGATACCGGATGGCATCCGCGCGACGCTGCGGATCGAGACCGAGCGCCTGAGCTTCTTCGACGGGCTGAACGGCTGCGGCACCACTCCCGAACCGGGCCGGCGAATCGTGATCGACGGGAACACGGTTCGCGTGCCGGACGCGCCGGGATGCAGCGCGGTCGGGTGCGGGAACACGGGCGGTGGTGACAGTACGTCGTGTTTCGTCGACATGTCCGTGCTGGGCAGCGATTTCCACTACGAGATCACTGGGGGCAGGCTCACCGTCACCGGCCTCGGGTCCACCGCGGGACGGGGCCTAACGTTCCACGCGGCAGACAAACCGGCGCCGGACGACGTGACGGCGCAGGCGACTGAAACCGGCGTGTCCGCAACCGATGCGCCCGCAACCGGGCCGGGGCCCGACCGGTCGCGGCCCACCCAGGAACCGGCCGCCGCGCAAACCTCTCCGGAGCATGCTCCGGCCGGAACGTCGTCATCGGCGGACGGTGCTGGACTGATCGGGTACACCTTCCGGCTCACCCGGTTGTTCACCGACGCGGGCGGAGTCGACACGAAATATCCGGACGCCACGTTCACGATCACGTTCCACGAGCACAGCGCCGACGCGACGTCGAACTGTGGCGACCTGCGCTATCCCGACGTCCGGTATGGATCCGACCGGAGCAATCCCACGGTCGACCTCGGCACGCCCGTGCGGTCGACCTGCCCCCGCATCCCCGACCTCGGCACCGATCCGTCCGGTGTGCCGTCGGGGCAACTCATGTTCCGCTTCGCGGACGGCGAGATGTGGCTCTCCACAGGCTATGTCGCGTGGTACTTCGAGCCCGTGGGGTAGCGTTCGACGTCGATCGCAGTGATATCCCCACCGGTCGGTTCCGGGACGCGACAGGGTGCACCAAGGCTGGCGATGGCGCCGCCTCGGTTACGCTAGCCAGATGAGCCGCGCACTTGTCGAGCCTCCTGCGCCGCCTCTGCTGGATGAGCAGACTGCGCGGGAGAACGCCGACGCACTCCGGCGTATCGCCGCCAAGTACGGCATCAGCGCCTTGCGTTTCGCCGCGCTCGGGCGCCTTGTCGGTCGCGTCGATGATGACCGTGGGATGGGTGACCTGGCGGACTTTCAACTCGCTGTCGAGCAGCTATTGGGCCGATACGTCGATGTGTTCGCCGACCGGGTGCTGGACAACCCCAACGTCAGCGCGGATCTGGTCGCCGCAACTGCGCTGTGAGTTCCCCGCCGCCGATACGGCCTGACCGGCAATCACTGCTCGAACTCGATGCGCTTCTTGGCCGCGTGGCCCTCGCCGGATCCGTGCGTCGCGCGCCGCTCTACAGCCCGAGGACGGCGGCGATGTCGGAGCGCAGCTGCGCGAGATCGGCAGCCGCCTGCGCCCGCGCGGCGGTGAGATCCGCAGCGCCTGGATCGACCGCCGTCACCACCTCCAGGTAGCACTTGAGCTTCGGTTCGGTACCGGACGGGCGCACGACGACGCGTCGGTGGTGGGAGCGCAGGACCACCGCGTCGGTGCGAGGCAGGATATCCGTCACCTCCGTGACATCCTCCCCGGCGAGCACGGACGGCGGGCCGGATCGCACGCGCGCCATGGCATCCCGGATCAGTGACAGGTCTTCGACGCGGACCGAGAGCTGGTCGGTGAGGTGTAGCCCGTGCGCCCGGGCCAGGTCGTCCAGTGCGCCCTGCAGGGTGCGACCTGCCGCCTTCAAGCCGGCCGCGAGGTCGCACATAAGCATGGCGGCGGAGATGCCGTCCTTGTCCCGTACCGCGTCCGGGTCCACGCAGTGCCCGAGGGCTTCCTCGTACCCGTAGACCAGGCCGGTCCCGGCGCCGTCGCCGGCCCGCACGATCCATTTGAAGCCGGTGAGTGTCTCGTCGTACCGCGCGCCATGGGCAGATGCGATGTGCCGCAACAACTCTGACGATACGATCGTTGTGGCGACGAGTGGGTCCGGGTGCGCGGCGCGGTTCAGCGTGGCCAGTACGTGTTCGCCCAGCAGCACCCCGGTCTCGTCGCCGCGCAGCATCCGCCACGCGCCGCCCTTGTTCGAGGGGTCCAGCGGCACCCCGATCGCGCAGCGGTCGGCGTCCGGGTCGTTGGCGATCGCGATGTCCGCGCCGATCGACGCCGCGAGCGCCAGCAGCAGGTCGGTTGCCCCGGGCTCCTCGGGGTTCGGGAAGGCGACCGTCGAGAAGTCCGGGTCGGGCACTGCCTGCTCCGGCACCACGTGCACATCCGAAAACCCCGCCTGCGCCAGCGCTTTCACCAGCGTCTCTCCGCCGACGCCGTGCATGGGGGTCGCGGCGATCCGCAGTGCGCGCGCCGATCCGCGGGGGAGCGAGGCGACGCGATCCAGGTACTGCTGGACCAGGTCCTCCGGCCACGGCTGCGGCGTGCCTGATGCGTCGATCGACACGGCCGCCGGCACCGCCGCGATCGCTGCCTCGATGTCGGCGTCGACGGGCGCGACGATCTGCGCGCCGCCGGCGAGGTACACCTTCAGCCCGTTGTCATTCGGGGGGTTGTGCGACGCCGTCACCTGCAGCGCCGCCGCGGCATTCAGCTTCTGCACGGCGAACGCGGTGATCGGTGTCGGCAGCGGCCCTGGCGCGAGCAGCGCCGTGAACCCCGCCGCGGCAAGGACTCTCGCCGCATCGGCAGCGAACTCCGCGGAGCGGTGCCGCGCGTCGTGCCCCACCACCACGGTGCGGCCAGTACCGCCGTCCGCCGCCAGGTATGACGCTATTCCGGCTGCCGCCCGGCGCACCACCGCCAGATTCATGCCCGCGGCGCCTGCCCGCAGCGGCCCGCGGAGCCCCGCGGTGCCGAAGGTGAGCGGAGCGCCCATGCGTTCGGCGAGGTCGGCGGCCGCCTCGGCATCGCCCGCGATCGCCGCCACCAGCGCGTGTTGCAGCTCATCCCGATCGGCCTGGCACGGATCGTCGGCGATCCAGCGCGTGGCCGCGGTACGGAGCCCGGTTGAGAGCCCTGCCGAGAGCCCCGTCATGCGCGGTTCACCAGCTCGGCCAGCAGCGTGCCCATCTTCTCCGCGGACGCCTTGCCCGCCGCGAGTACCTCGGCGTGGTCCAGCGGCTCGCCCGTCATCCCGGCCGCCAGGTTCGTGACCATCGACAGCCCGAACACCTCTGCTCCGGCCGCGCGTGCCGCGATCGCTTCGAGAACCGTTGACATGCCGACCAAGTCGGCGCCCATGCCGCGCAACATGCGGATCTCGGCAGGGGTCTCGTAGTGCGGTCCGGGCAGTTGCGCGTAGACGCCCTCGGACAGCTGCGGGTCGATCTCGCGGGCCAGTGCGCGCAGCCGCGGGGAGTACAGATCGGTCAGGTCGACGAACGTCGCGCCGACGATCGGGGAGGTGGCCGTCAGGTTCAGATGATCCGAGATGAGCACCGGTTGTCCGGGCACGTACTCCTGTCGCAGACCCCCGGCCGCGTTTGTCAGGATCACCAGCTTCGCGCCCGCCGCGACCGCGGTCCGCACGCCGTGCACCACGGCCGCGACGCCGAGGCCTTCGTAGTAGTGGGTGCGGCCGAGCAGCGCCAGAACTCGTTTGCCGCCCACGGGTATGGACAGCGCCTTGCCCGAATGCCCGGCGACGGACGGTGCGGTGAAACCGGGCAGGTCCGCGATCGCGACCTCGGCGCTGGGCGTGCCCAGCAACGCGGCGGCCGGGGCCCAGCCGGACCCCATCACGATCGCAACGTCGTGTCGGAGCACGCCGGTCGCGGTGGCGAGCGCGGTCGCCGCCTTCTGCGCGGCGGTGGCCGGGTCCGGGGCCTCGGGCGAATCATCATGGATCGACATGGTGCGAGCGTAATCGGTGGGGCGCGGCGCGATGTTGCCCGCGCGGCGCGCCTGCCCTCCGCCGCTCGATGGGGGAAGGAGCGCGCGCCACTAGAGTCGGTTCGGGCGGTGCGGTGCCCGTGCCGCTGTGCCCATGACACCGTGCCCGTGACGCTGTGCCCGTGGCGCAGTGCCCATGACGCTGTGTTCGGGCGCGGCCCGAATCTCGAAGGGAGGCCCGCCATGTCGGACGCCGCCGCGCTCACCGATAGCGCGGGCCAGCGTGCCGCATCGAGCGACCTAGCCCGCGGCGATCGCGCCGGGGCCGACGATGGTCTCGGGCGGTGCACCCTCGCGGTGCTCACGGCAGGCATACGCCAACCGTCGGCGACGGCGCTGCTCGCGGACCGACTCGCCGATGCCACCGCGCGCGCCCTACGGCGTTCCGGGATGACGATTCGTCTCGTCGGCGTGGAACTGCGGCCGTACGCCACCGCGCTCGCCGACGCCATGGTCACCGGGCAGGTGCCGCCCGAGCTGGGGTGCGTCGTCGACTCGGTGACCGGCGCCGACGGCCTGATCGCGGTGACGCCGACCTTCGCGGGCTCGTACGCCGGACTGTTCAAGTCGTTCTTCGACGTGCTCGATCGGCGGGCGCTCATCGGCATGCCGGTGCTGCTCGGTGCGACCGGTGGCAGCGTCCGGCATTCCCTGGTGATCGAGTACGCGATGCGACCGTTGCTGAGCTATTTCTACGCGGTGATCGCCCCGACCGGCGTTTTCGCCGCCCCCGGTGATCTCGCCGAACGCACTCCCGCTGGTGGCCCGGATGACGCGGCTCCAACGGGCGTCGATGCCGCGCCGGATCTGCTCGCTGAACGCATCGACCGGGCGGCCGGCGAAATGGCCGAGCTGGTCCTGGCGGCCATGCCACGCGAGACCGCCCGCACCCGCGGCCCGGTATCGGCGTGATGGCAGGGTGGTCACGGTGACCGGTGCGGCGGGCCCCGACGCGATCGACCGCTGGCGGCGGTACCTCGCCGATGAGCATGCCGAGGCGGACGTCTACCGCTACCTCGCGGCGCGGCGCAGCGGCGAGGAGCGGGAGATCCTGCTCGCCCTGGCCGAGGCCGAGGGTCGGCATGCCGCGCACTGGCGGGAGCTGCTCGCCGCGCACGGCGCGAAGGATGCGGCGATACCGCGCGGGAGCCTGCGCACCAGCGGGTTGGCTTTCCTGGCAAGGCATTTCGGCTCGGTCTTCGTGCTCGCGCTAGCGCAGCGCGCCGAGGCCCGCTCGCCGTATGCGACCGACGAACACGCCACCGACACCATGGCCGCGGACGAGCGGATCCACGGCGAGGTGGTGCGCGGGCTCGCCGCCCGTGGCCGGAGCCGGCTGTCCGGGAGCTTCCGCGCGGCCGTCTTCGGTGCCAACGACGGGCTGGTGTCGAACCTGGCGCTGATCCTGGGGGTGGGAGCCGCCGGCGCGCCCACCAAGGTCGTGCTGCTCACGGGTCTGGCCGGGCTGCTGGCCGGCGCGTTGTCGATGGGCGCCGGCGAGTACGTGTCGGTGCGATCCCAGCGGGAGCTGCTGCAGGCCACCGAGCCCGATCCGCACGCGCGACATGTGTTGCCGCACTTGGATGTCGACGCCAACGAGCTCGCGCTGGTCTACCGGGCACGGGGCATGTCCGCGGCCGCGGCGGATGAACGGGCGCGGCAGGTGCTGGCGGGCTTGCGGCCCTGGGCGGACGATACCGCTTCCGGCGGAACAGGTTTCGTCGGCGCAGATTCTGACAGCGCGGGTACCGGTAACGCGGGTTTCGGCGACCCGATCGAGGTGCCCGGCTCGAACGACCCGACCGGAACGGCGGCGGATGCGCCGGCCGACGGCGCGCCGGTCCTCGATCGCCACGAGACGATCGGCACGGCCTGGCGTGCGGCCATCTCCAGCTTCTGCTTCTTCGCCTCCGGCGCAGTGGTCCCGGTGCTGCCGTATCTCCTTGGCGCCGTGGGGTTCTGGGGCCAGATCATCGCGGCCGCACTGGTCGGCGTGGCGCTGCTCGCGACCGGCGCGGTCGTCGGCCTGCTGTCCGGCGGGCCACCGCTGCGGCGCGCGTTGCGGCAACTCGCCATCGGATATGGCGCAGCTGCCGTCACCTATCTGCTGGGTCTCGCCTTCGGCGCCTGAGTCGATTCTCGCCTTCGGCGGCTGAGTCGATTCCCGGCCATTGCCAACGGGAATGACGTGCCACCGGGTATGACGCTGTTCGCGGCGAATCGCCGGCTCAGCCTTCCGGGATTACCCGAGGCGTGCCATCGCGATGACGCCGAAATAGCCGACCGCGATCGCAAGCGCGCAGATTGCCACCGCCGCGAGAGTCAGCAGCACACGCCGCCGCCGCGGGGCGGCGATCGGCAGCGGCTTTAGGCTCGCGGCGGCGTCGGCGGCCCACGGTGGCGGTGGAAGGGAGGCTGGCAGGGAAGCACTGCCGGACGAGATCCGAGACGGTGAGTCGGCGTCCGCGGCTCCCCGAATCTCGCCAGCTGCCCGAGCCTCGCCGGGCTCCGAAGCAGCGCCGACGGAGCGCGCCGGATCGGCGACCCGCGGCGGCGCCGGCTGGAAGATGGCACCGTTCGCGACCTGGACCAGCAGCGCGTGCGCGTGCGGAATCGTCATGCGCTGCTTCGGGTCCTTGACCAGCAGACCCTCGATCACCGGAGCGACACGTCCCGCGTGCGGGTGCGGAGGAACAGGGTCCGACACCACCGCGGTGAGGGTAGCGATCGGCTCACCACGATCGAACGGCGGATGACCTTCGACGATCGCGTAGAGCAACGCGCCGAGCCCCCAGGCATCGGCGGCAGGTGAGGCCGGTTCGCCCGACGCGACCTCCGGAGAGATGTACGCCGGCGAACCGAGCAGCATTCCGGTGGCGGTCAGCGTCTGCTCGCCGGCGCTGCGCGCGATACCGAAATCGGTGAGCTTGATCCGGCCGTCATCGGCGATCAACACGTTGGCGGGCTTCACATCTCGGTGCGTGATCCCCGCCGAGTGAGCGGCCAGCAGCCCGGCGGAGACCGCCTCGCCGATCGCGGCCGCGTCGGTATCCCCGAGCGGACCGGTATCCTTCAGGATCTCCGCGAGCGACCGGGCGACGATCAACTCCATCACGATCACCGGGCCGGTGTCGGGGGTGAGGATGTCGAAAAGGGTCACTACATGGGGATGTGACAGCGACGCGATCGCCCTGGCCTCGCGCAGGGTCCGGTCGGCCAGTTGTTCGGCCTCACTGGGCGGCATTCCGGCAGGGAGAGTGACTTCCTTGATCGCTACCCTGCGGCGGAGAATCTCGTCATAGGCGTTCCAGACCGTTCCCATGGCACCGTGCCCGATCTCGGAATCGAGCCGGTAGCGTCCGGCGAGCATGCGCACCACGGTCATGATTCACCATTCTGGCAGGTCGGCGCCGTCGCCACCGGGAGGTCAGGGCACCGGATCGACGCGGATAAAGTTCATCCGATGCGCCGTCAGATAGTCGCGCAGGGTGTCGCGGTGGTCGTCGCACGCCGTCCAGATCTTCTCCCGGTCGGGCGTGTGGATCTTCGGGTTGTTCCACACCACGGCCCAGTGCGCGAGCTGCCGGCATTTCTGCGCCGAGCAGATCACCTGCTCCGGATCGCTGCGGCCGGCGTTGTCGGGCGGGACGGCGTACGGCATCGTGCGCGTCCCCCTATGCCGAAATCTCGGCGGGTTCCGGCTGCTGCCGGGTGGAGATCGCGAACCGGTTCCACACGTTGATGGTCGCTATCGCGACAATCAGTGCGGCCGTTTCCCTCTCGTCGAAATTGCGGCGCACCTCCGCCCACACCTCGTCCGGCACGCCGTCTTCCGAGATCAGCGTGACGGCTTCGGTCAGCGCCAGGGCGGCCCGTTCCCGGTCGCTGAACAGCTCGACCTCGCGCCAGGCCGGCAGCACGTCGAGACGCTGCTGCGACTCCCCGCCCTTGCGGGCATCGCGGTGATGCATGTTCAGGCAGAACGCGCATCCGTTGATCTGCGAGGCGCGGATCTTGACGAGTTCGTACAACGGCGCCTCGATAGGCCCGGTGCGGTTCGCCTTCTCCAGTCCGGTCACGGCGAGGTACCCCTCGGGGAAGGCCTCCTTCAACACCATGCGCTGTATGCCCACTGTCGATACCTCAGTTCCTTGTGCGCGAACCGTGCTGCCCGTCGCGTGCCGACGTCGTCATATTCGGTTCTACTGCCCCGTCAAAGTCACATCAAGGCGGCGATCGGTGATCTTTCCGACCGGTAAGCTCAACGGTTGGCGGGCACCGACCAGCCTGCCGCGTAAGAGGTGATGTGATGAATCCCGGAACCCGAGCGGCGGCGGCCATCACGGCTGGGCAGGTGATGACCTCTCCGGTGGTGACGGTCGGCCCCGAGACGTCGGTGACGCAGATCGCCGAGATCCTCACCACGCGACGCTTTTCCGGAGTACCCGTCGTCGATGCCGCGGGCGCGGTGCTCGGCCTGGTGAGCGAACGCGACCTCCTTGCCCGCAGCGGGCGCACCGCGCGCGAAGTCATGACGACCTCCGTGATCAGCGTGACCACCGACACCGATATCGCGCAGGTCCGCCGCATGCTGGTCGACGCCCCCATCCGGCGCTTGCCCGTGTTGCAGGCGGGTCGCCTCGTCGGAATCATCTCCCGTCACGACCTCGTCGGCCGCATGGTGGAATGGGCTTGTGGTGTGTGCGGCGAAACCGTGCGCGGTGCGCAGCCGCCCATCGTGTGCCCGAAGTGCGGTGGAGGTTCGGACCGGTTCGTGCTACAGGAACAGCCGCCCGGACCGTGATCGGACGCCCGGCGGGCCATGGCCACAACACCATGGCCGCCGAGCACTATGGAGGAGCTAGCCAGATGGCCGGACGAACACAAGGCCCCGCGCGCAGCCGCTCCGCTAGTGGCAATCCCACTCAGCGCAGTGCTGCGGCGGCAGGGGAGCCCGACGGTGTAGCGAAGCGCACCTCGTCCCGGCCCAGACCGGCAGTCGCAGCGAACGGAAAGACGGCCGGCAAGTCCGCCGAGAAGCCGGCCGGACCATCGAAGTCGCCGGTGCGCGCCACCGCGGCCGCGTCAGATTCCGACGGCGCGATCCTCGTCAAGTACTACCGCGAGATGACGCTGATCCGGGAGTTCGAACTCAAGGCCGGCGAGATGTACACCCGGGCGAAGATCGGCGGCTACTGCCACCTCAACCTCGGCGAGGAGCCGACGGTCGTCGGGCTGATGGCTGCGCTGCGGCCCACCGACTACCTGTTCACCAACTACCGCGAGCACGGCTACGCGCTCTCCCGCGGCATGGACACCGGCCGGGTGATGGCGGAACTCTTCGGCAGGGCCGACGGCGTCTCCGGCGGCCGTGGCGGCTCCATGCACCTGTTCGACGCGGAGAAGCGATTCCTCGGCGGATACGGCATCGTCGGCGGGCAGATCCCGCCGGCCACCGGGGCAGCGCTGGCGCTGACCTACCGCGGGGCGGCCGGCCCCGACGCCGAGGCCGTCATGTGCCAGATGGGCGACGGGACGACGAATATCGGCGCATTCCACGAGTCGCTCAACATCGCGGCCATCTGGAAGCTGCCGATCGTCTACGTGATCATCAACAACGGTCTCGGCATGGCCACCACGGTCGACCATGCCGCGGGCGAGCCGGACCTCTACAAGCGGGGATGCTCCTACCGGATCGAGGGCAAACGCATCGACGGCGACGATCCGGTGGTGGTGCGCGACGCGGCCGCCGAGATGCTGCGACGCGCCCGGGAGGAACGCAAACCCGGTCTGCTGGAAGTGATGTCGCATCGGCTGCGCGGCCACTCGGTGGTCGACCCGGCGCGGTACCGCAGTCGCGAGGAGACGGAGCGGCTCCGCTCGCTCGACCCGCTGCCGGCCTTTCGCGCCAAGCTGGTGGCGCAGGGCGTCATGACGGACCACGACGCGGTCCGGATCGAATCGGAATCGATCCACGAGGTCGATCGCGCCGTCGAATTCGCGGACGGCAGCCCGGAGCCGTCGCCGCAGGAGCTCTTCCGCTTCACCTACGCCAGTTCGGTGGCGAACACGTCCACACTGATGCCCGGTGATCCGATCCTGCCGGTCGGCTGGGACCAGGAGGGATCTCGCTGATGAGCGCGCCTACGAAGAAGGCGGAGTCGCGGTCTGCCGACGGTGCCGCGCCGGTGATCACCTATCGGCAGGCGCTGCACGATGCGTTGCGCGCCGAGATGCGGCGCGACGAGTCGGTGATCCTGCTCGGCGAGGAGATCGGCATCTTCGAGGGGTCCTACAAGATCACCGCCGGGCTGTTGGACGAGTTCGGCCCCGAACGGGTCCGCGATACGCCGATCGCCGAGGAAGGTTTCGTCGGTGCGGCCATCGGGGCCGCCATGCTCGGTATGCGGCCCGTCGTCGAGATCATGACGATCAACTTCTCGCTGCTGGCGATCGACCAGATCGTGAACCACGCCGCGAAGATCTACGGCATGTTCGGCGGGCAGACCTCCGTTCCGATGGTGATCCGGACCCCGGGTGGCGGTGGGCAGCAACTGGCCGCCACCCACTCGCAGAACCTCGAGGTCTGGTACGCGCACGTGCCGGGGCTCAAGGTGCTGGCGCCGTCCACGCCGGCCGATGCCAAGGCCATGCTCATCGCGGCGATCCGGGACGACGACCCGGTGCTCCTGCTGGAGAACCTGTCCCTCTACAACACCAAGGGGCCCGTCCCCGAGGCAGAGCACGTCGCCGAGATCGGACGGGCCCAGATCACCGTGCCCGGAACGGATCTCACCGTCGTGGGCTATTCCCGGTCGGCGGCGATCGCGCGCGATGTCGCGCACCGGTTCGCCGATAAGGGCGTGTCCATTGAGGTCGTCGACCTGGCGAGCCTGCGCCCGCTCGACCGCGAGACCATCTGTGCGTCCGTGAAGAAGACGGGCAAGGCCGTCATCCTCGAAGACGACTGGCTCACCTACGGAATCGGCGCGGAGATCGCCGCGACCATCGCCGAGGGGGCGTTCGACTACCTCGACGCACCGGTGCGCCGGGTGGCTGCGGCCGAAGTGCCCTTGCCGTATGCGAAATCACTGGAGCGGATCGCGTTACCCGATGCGGACGCCCTGATCCGGGTGATCAACGAACAGCTGGATGCGACCCGGTTCGCGCGATAAGGAAGGCGTTAAGACCCCATGCCTGACGTATTCATGCCTCGCCTGTCGGACACGATGGAAGAGGGCACCATCGCGCAGTGGCTGGTTGCCGAAGGGGCGACGGTCGAGCGCGGCACGGTGATCGCCGAGATCGAGACCGACAAGGCCGTCATGGATCTCGAGGCCTACGACGGCGGTGTACTGGAGAAGATCCTGGTCCAGGTCGGCGAGACCGTCCCGATCGGCGAGAAGATCGCGATCATCGGCGACGGGTCGGGATCGTCCGGTGCCGGTGCCAACGGCAGCGCACCCGCCGCTGAATCCGGCGGAGATGACGACGTTCGCGGCTCCGCCGACGAGCAGCAGACCGAACAGGAAACCGAACGGGAAACCGGGCAGGAAGCCGCGGGGGAGGCCGACCAGGAGGGCGGTGCCGAGGAAAAGGCCGAGGAAGAGGCCGGGGGCGAATCCGGCGAGGACGAATCCGTCGAGGACGCGGCCCCCGCTCCGTCTCCGCAGGGACAGCCACCGGCCGAGCCCGAGACGGCGTCGGATCACCCGCTCAAGGCCTCGCCGGTGGTGCGGTCGTTGGCCCGGCAGCACAACATCGACCTCGGCACGGTCACCGGCACAGGCCCTGGCGGACGCATCATCCGGGCCGACGTCGAGGGGCTGATCGCTGCTGGGCCGGCTGCCGCCGGCGAGCCGGCGCGAGCGACGTCATCCGAGAAGCAGGCCCCGGCGAAACCGGCGGCTGCGCCGGGAGCCCCGACAGTGTCCGCAGCGCCGTCCACGTCCGGTGCGGAAGACGTGCGGGTCCCGCTCTCGCGTATTCGCAAGATCACCGCTGCGCGGTTGTCGGAGGCCGCGCTGGTGCCGGCCTTCCAACTGACGACCGTGCTCGACGCGACGAAGCTCGGCGAGCTCCGGGCCGAGATCAACGCGCACCTCGGCGACTCCGGCGTGAAGATCTCCGTGACGGACCTGTTGGTGCGCGCGGCCGCGATCACCCTGCGGGCCCACCCGGAGGCCAACGCCGCGTTCGACGGCGACGCCATCATCCGTCGCGGCCATGTCAACGTCGGTGTCGCGGTGGCTCTCGACGACGGGTTGATCGTGCCGGTCATCAAGGACGCCGACCAGAAGTCGGTCAGTGAGATCAGCGCCGAGGCAAAGGATCTCGCGAAGCGGGCGCGCACCGGGAAGCTCATGCCCGACGAGTTCACCGGCGGTACCTTCACCATCTCGAACCTGGGCATGTTCGGCATCGACTCGTTCACCGCGGTATTGAACCCGCCGGAGGCGGCGATCCTGGCCGTGGGTGCGACGGTGGACGAGCCGGTGGTAGAGGGCGGCGAGGTCGTCGTGCGCGCACGGACCCGGCTCACGTTGACCGTGGACCACCGCGTGCTCGACGGTGCGATGGGCGCGGCGTTCCTGCGCGACCTGACGGATCTGCTCGCAAAGCCGCTGCGCATCCTGGTGTAGTTGCCGCGGGCGGCGCCCGGCGCGTCGGGACGTACGATGCGAATCGCGTCGCGGCACGGTGCGTGCGGTACTGGCGAGCGGTCGCGCGCGCCTCGAGGACGGATACAGGTGAGTACGGAAACTGGTGCGCCGGCAGTGCTTTTTGGTCGTGATGGCGTTAACGCTGGTCACCGTGCGTGGCTCATGCCGTATCTGTTCGCGGGTGCCGTGTGCATCATCGGCGGTGGCGTGCTCGCCGCGGCGACCGCATATGCCTCGACCGAGAAGACGGCGTGGGCGACCGCATACCTGGTGCTCGTCGGCGGTGTGGCGCAGGTGTTCCTCGGAGCCGCGGTCAGCTGGCTCACCCCGAAGGCGCCGGCCCGGAACGCGTGGCTGGCCTGGGCGGGCTGGAACATCGGCAACGCGGGAGTGCTCACCGGACAGCTCACCGCGCTGATCGCGCTCACCGACGTGGGGACCGCGCTCCTCGTAGCGTCGCTGGTGCTGGTCCTGGCGAGCGGGCACGGTGTCGGTAGCGGGCTGCGCGCCGCCGCGGCGACCACGCACCGATTGCGCCCGCGCATGTTGCTGGCATTCCGGATCGTGGTCGTGCTGCTGGCCGTGAGCATGGTGGTCGGCGTCATCCTCGCCCACGTCGGTGCGTAGCCGAGTGTGGATAGCTCCGTGAGTTGAACACTGCCGCCGCTATAGTCGGTCCATGACCCAGCCCGATCTGGAACGTCAGGTCCGTCGACACGGCGGCGATATCGACGCTCTCTACGAGTTGGTCGCTGATGTGGACCAGAAGGTCGACGCCCTGTCGGAGAAGATGGATCGCCGGTTCGACACGGTCGATCGGCGGTTCGACGCGATGGATGAGCGGCTCGACGTCATGGGAGGTCGACTGGTCGGTATGGACCGACGGCTGGACGAGTCCGGCGCGAGGCTGGGCACGATCGACGGCTGGCTCAACACGATCGAGGGTCGCCTACACACCATTGACCACAGGTTCGACTCGGTCGACGTTCGACTGGTCGAGATGCAAGAAGTATTCGGCAGCACAGGCGAACGATTGGCAGTAATCAATGGCCGACTTGCCGACATGGACGCCCGGTTCGAGGCGATCGACAGCCGCTTTGAGGCCTTAGGCGGGCAGCTGGTCGAGATCCTGCGTCGACTCGACGCCAGATAGGCCCGTCACAAAGCAAAGAACCGCTCGGCCCCCGGAGAACCTGTCCCCGAGGGCCGAGCGGCGTTCGCACTGCCAGGATGACCGCGGGTTATGCCTCCAACCGCTGACGCAGCACATACTGCAGGATGCCGCCGTGGCGGTAATACGCCTGCTCGGACGGCGTGTCGATTCGCACCTTCGCGGTGAACTCGCGCGCCTGTCCGCCGTCCGGCTGCACCCGTACGGCCACCTCGTCCGGGACCTCCTCCGCCCCGGCCAACCCGGTGATCGAGTAGGTCTCGGTGCCGTCCAGGCCGAGCGACTCCGCCGTGTCGCCGTCCTTGAACTGCAGCGGAAGCACGCCCATGCCGATCAGGTTCGACCGGTGGATCCGCTCGTAGGACTCGGCCAGCACCGCGCGAGCGCCGAGCAGCAGCGTGCCCTTGGCCGCCCAGTCGCGGGACGAGCCCGAGCCGTATTCCTTCCCGGCCAGCACGATCAGCGGCACGCCGTCGGCCGCATACTGCTGAGCGGCGCCATAAATGGTCGTCTGCTCATCGCCGGGCAGATGCCGGGTGAACCCGCCCTCCACGCCAGGCACGAGCTGGTTGCGCAGCCGAATGTTGGCGAACGTGCCGCGGATCATCACCTCGTGATTGCCGCGGCGCGAGCCGTAGGAGTTGAACTGCCTCGGCTCGACGTCGTGCTCGGTCAGGTAATGCCCGGCGGGGGAGTCGCGCTTGATCGAACCTGCGGGCGAGATGTGGTCCGTGGTCACGGATTCACCGAGCTTGGCGAGCACCCGTGCCCCGGTGATGTCCGCCAGCGGTTCCGCGTGCACGCCCATGCCTACGAAGTACGGCGGCTGCCGCACATAGGTCGACTCGTCATCCCAGGCGAACTGCTCGCCCGCCGGGACCGGGAGGCTGTTCCAGTTCTCGTCCCCGGCGTAGACGTCGGCGTATCCGGCGGTGAACATCTGCGCCTCGATCGACGCGTCGACCACCTTCTTGATCTCGGCGGCGGTGGGCCAGATGTCCTTCAGATACACCGGCTGGCCGTCGCTGCCGGTGCCCAGCGGATCCTTCGTCAGGTCCACGTGCATCGAGCCGGCCAGCGCGTACGCCACCACCAGCGGCGGCGAGGCGAGGAAGTTCATCCGGCTCTGTGGGTGAATACGGCCCTCGAAGTTGCGGTTGCCGGAGAGCACCGATGCGACGGTCAGGTCGCCGGCGTCGACCGCCTCTGCGACCTCGTTCGGCAGCGGGCCGGAGTTTCCGATGCAGGTGGTGCAGCCGTACCCGACCAGGTTGAAGCCGAGCGCGTCGAGGTACGGTGTCAGCCCCGCCCGCTCGATGTAGTCGGTGACTACGCGCGAACCCGGGGCCAGCGAGGTCTTGACCCAAGGCTTCGACTTGAGACCCTTCCCCACCGCGTTGCGGGCCAATAACGCGGCGCCGATCATCACGGACGGATTCGAGGTGTTGGTGCAGGAGGTGATCGCCGCGATCACCACATCGCCGTTGTCCACCGACGTGTCGACGCCGTTCAGCGTCATCGGCTGGCGGTTCGACGTCCAGCTCGTACCGTTCTTCAGGGCCGACCGATCGGCGGGCTCGTCGCCGGCATGCGCCCGATGCATGGCAATCGGGTCGCTCGCCGGGAACGACTCCTCGGAGGCCTCGTCCAGGCCCGTCACCTGACGGACGTCCAGCCCCGGGTTCGCCAGGAGTGCCTCCACCGTGTGCTTCGCCGCCGTCAGCGAGATACGGTCCTGCGGGCGCTTCGGGCCGGCGATCGACGGTTCGATCGTGCTCAGGTCCAGCTCCACGACCTGCGAGTATTCCGGGTCCGGGGTGGACGAATCGTGCCACAGGCCCTGCGCCTTCGCGTAGGCCTCGACCAGGGCGACGTGCTCGGCGGACCGCCCTGTGAAGCGCAGGTAGTCGAGCGTCTCGGCATCGATGGGCGACATTGTGCAGGTGCAGCCGTACTCCGGGCTCATGTTGCCGATCGTCGCCCGGGTGGCGAGCGAGACCTGGCCCATGCCGGGACCGAACACCTCGACGAACTTGCCGACGACGCCCGTCTTCCGCAGCAGCTCGGCGACGGTGAGCACCATGTCCGTGGCGGTGGTGCCCTCCCGGAGCTCACCGACCAGCTTCAGGCCGACCACCTGGGGTAGCAGCATGGAGACCGGCTGGCCGAGCATGGCCGCCTCCGCCTCGATGCCGCCGACGCCCCAGCCGAGCACGCCCAGGCCGTTGACCATCGGCGTGTGCGAGTCGGTGCCGACGAGCGTGTCCGGGTACGCCATCGGCAGGCCGGTGTGCTCGGAGATCCGTGTGCCCGACGAGGCACCGAACACCACGCGGGACAGGTACTCCAGGTTCACCTGGTGGCAGATGCCGGTGTCCGGCGGCACCACGACGAAGTTGTCGAATGCCTGCTGCGCCCAGCGCAGCAGCTGGTAACGCTCCTTGTTGCGCTCGAACTCGAGGTCCGCGTTGATCTTGAACGATGCCGCGCGCCCGAAGTCGTCGGCGATCACCGAGTGGTCGATCACCAACTCCACCGGGATCAGCGGGTTGACCTGCTTGGGGTCACCGCCGAGGTCGCGCATCGCATCGCGCATGGCGACCAGATCCACCACGGCGGGCACGCCGGTGAAGTCCTGCAGCAGCACCCGCGCCGGGTTGTACTGAATCTCGGCGTGGGCAACATCGTGAGCCTTCCAGCCCGCGAGTGCGCGGATCTGGTCGGCCGTCACCGAGACGCCGTCCTCGTTCCGCAGCAGGTTCTCCAGCAGCACCTTGAGGCTGTAGGGGAGCTTGTCGGCCCCGGGAATCCGGTCCAACCGGTGGATCTCGTAATCGCGGCCGTCGACCGTCAGCGTCCCGCGCGTGTCGAAGCTGTTGTTGGTGGCATTGCTGTTGGTGGCGCTGTTATTGGTGACGCTGTCAGTCATGGTGCCTCCCGGCCGGGCTCGTCGACGTGCGCGGTACGGCGGCCCGGCGACACGCCCCTCGAAACTCCTCGGGACGGGGTCGGAGCTGGTACTCGGACGCACACATATCCAGCTCTATGCTGCCCTGTGCCGCTGTCCGGGGCTACTTCGGGGCTGCCGCCGTGATCTTCGTGACACGCCGGCATCCGGCATGATGAGCGCAACAGGGCGCTAGCGGCGAAAAGAGGCGGACCGTGACCCCGACACAGCTCAGGGCGTTCGCGGCCGTCGTCCGCCTCGGATCGGTGAAAAAAGCAGCCGCCGAACTCGCCGTCAGCGAGGCTGCCGTGTCACTGCACATCGGCCAGCTCCGCAAGGAACTCGGCGACGCGCTGTACACCCGCACCGGTTCCGGCTTGGCCTTCACTCCCGGTGGCTTGCGGCTCGCCAGTCGCGCGGCCGAACTGCTCGGTCTACAGGATCGGACCATCCTCGAGGTCAGCCAGGCCGGCCACGGCCGCCGACTGCTGCGGATCGCCTCCTCCAGCTTGTTCGCCGAATATGCTGCACCCGGGCTCATCCAGCTGTTCGCGGGCCGCGCGGCCGATCTCGATGTCGAGATGAGCCTGCACGATCCGCGGGATTTCGCGGCCCTGTTACGCAATCGCACGGTCGATGTTGCCATCGGCCCTGAGCTGCCGAGCGCGGGCGGCGCCGATGCCATCGCCGTACGCCCGTTCCTCAAGTACGAGATCGTCGCCGTCATCGGTCCCACGCAATCGCTCGCGCACACCAGCCCCGGCATCGCCGAGTTGCGCCGGCAGACGTGGCTGCTCGGCCCGTCGGGTGCGGGGTCGGTCGGCCTCGTCCCGCGGGTCATCCGACGGATCGGTATCCCGGACGCGAACCAGCAGATCTTCCAGAGCCAGTCCGCCGCGGTCGAACAGGCCAAGCGCGGTCGCGGCGTGTGCTTGGCGCTCGCCTGGGCCGTTACCGCCGACCTTGCCGCCGGCGATCTGCTCCGCATACCGGGGCCGACCGTGCGCGCGGAAGGGTCGTGGAGCATCGGCACGTTGGCCGGGGACGCCGCGCCGCCGGCCGCCGCGGAGCTCGTGCGGTTCATCATCACCCCGCGCGCGATCCAGGCCATGCTGCGCGGCTCCGGTGCGGCGGTGGGCCGGTTCCGTCCGTCCATCCACGTCACGCTGTGGAGCTGAACCGTCGAGTATGACGCTGTTCGCGGCCGCTGCCGGTTCGTTCCCGCCGCGCATATCGGGCATCGCCCGGCGGGCCCGTGACGACCGCGTCGATGACGCGCGCCAACTCCGCGAACGTGCTCGCGGGCAGGAAGGCGTCGCAGAACGGCAGTGCCGCAGCCATTGTCGCCACGCGAGGCGCGAACCCCGCTGCTCCCGCACGGGGGTTCATCCAGATGACGCGGTGCGCCCGCCGAGCCACCCGGCGCATCACCCGGGCCAGCGCCTCGGGCGGATCCGCGTCCCAGCCGTCGGACCCGAGGATCACGATGGCGCCGCGCAGCAGTCCGCCGTGCCGGCCGGTGAGCAGCGCGTGCAGGTTGGTCGCGATGCGGGTGCCGCCGAACCGGTCGTCGACGGCGGCGGTTGCCGCCTCGACGGCCGCCTCGGGGGAGCGGTGGGCCAACGCCGGCGTCAGCCGGGTGAGCCGAGTGGCGAACGCGAACGCCTCCGCGTCCCACCGCAGCACGAGTGCCCGCATGAGGTGTAGATAGGCGCTCGTCTGTGCCTGCATCGACTGGCTCACGTCGCACACCACGACGATCCGCCGCGGACGCTCCCGCGGCGCGACCGGCACCAAGCGGATTACCTCGAAGCCCGTCCGGCGCGCGCGAGACAGCGTGGGGCGCAATGCGATTCGGTCTCCGGAGGTGCTGACGGTCATGCGTCGCGAGCGGCGGACCGACCGGCGTGCGCCGGCGGCGAGCAGCCAGCCGCCTAACAGGTCCATCTGGCGCTCGCTCAGTTCCTCGAACGGAGTCTCGGTCGAGCCCGCGACATCGGCCGGCAGCCGCAGCGGCACGGCGGGCGCCTCGGGGGCCGGATCGGCCGGTCCGGTGATCGCAGGCAGCGTGGTCCACGGCAGCCCGGTGCCCTGCTCGGGATCCGCATCCTCCCGTGGCACGGGGGCGTAGCGGTCCTCCGGCCGACCGGCGGGCAGCGGCCGACGGCGGGCGTGCGGATCCATGGGCAGCACGGCGTCGGCGAACACGGCCGCGAAGACGGCATCGAAGGCGGGCAGGTCCGCGTGGCGGCGCATCAGGGTGATCCGCGCCGCCCAGTACAGTTCATCCCGATCGGCCGGCGTGTGCGCCTGCAGCGTGCCGATGAGGTCGGCGACCGCCGTCAGGTCGACGGCCACCCCGGCCCGCCGCAGCCGATCCGCGAGCGAAACCGCAAGCGCTGCGCGGTCTACACCGCGTAGCAGGCCGGGACCGGCGAGGTCCGATAACCCTGTCATGGCCGTCATGGTGCCGCCATGGCGCTACCGCGCGGAAGGGTCGAGATCGTCCAGCGCGGCGACGATCGTGTCGCGATCGTCGGGAGTCTTGGCGATGCTGCCGAGGGACGCCACGATGTCCTCGCGGACCAGGTCGGTGGCGCCGAGTACGGACAGCGCGGACACCCAGTCGATGGTCTCGGCCAGCCCGGGCGCCTTGTCCAGGTCCAGGGTTCGCGCGCGGCCGACGAACTCGGTCGTTGAGGCCACCAGTTGCTCCGTGGCTCCCGGAACCCGCCGCCGCACGATGGTCGCCGCCCGCTCCGGCGTCGGATAGTCGATCCAGTGGTAGAGGCAGCGGCGGCGCAGTGCATCATGCAGATCACGGCTTCGGTTGCTCGTCAGCACCACCAGTGGCGGCCGGTCCGCCGTGAACGTGCCCAGCTCCGGGACGGTCACCGACCACTCGCCGAGGAACTCCAGTAGCAGTGCCTCGAACTCGTCGTCGGCCCGGTCGATTTCGTCGATCAGCAGCACCGGCGGGACCGGCCCGATGTGCCGCACAGCCGCCAGGATCGGCCGCTCCGCGAGGTACTCCTCGGTGAACAGGTCCGCCTGCCGGATCGCCGTGCCCTTCCCTGTGCCCGCTACCTGTGATTCCGCCTCAGCGAGCCGGATCGCGAGCAGCTGACGTTGATAGTTCCACTCGTACAACGCTTCTGCCGCGGTCAGCCCCTCGTAACACTGCAATCGCAGCAGCCGGGCGCCCAGCGCCGCGGCGACCGCCTTCGCGGCCGTCGTCTTGCCCACGCCCGGCTCGCCCTCCAGCAGCAACGGCCGGTGCAGCGTCGACGCCAGGAGGATCGCCGTGGCCATGCCCCGATCGACCAGGTAGTCCTGCGCGTCGAGCCGAGCGCGCACGTCATCCACGCCCGCGAAGAGCGGCGCCGCGATCTCCGATTCGGTCACCGTCACGGTCACTGGGTCACGCACGCTGCGTGGCGCACAACGATTCTCACAGCGCAACCGACCGCTCGCGCGCGAACCGCTTGCGGCATCCCGGGTTGCAGAAGTAGAAATCTTCCCCGTCGACCGCCAGGTGCGGCGTATCCGGCATCACAGTCACCGTCATCCCGCACACCGGGTCGACCGCCTGCATCGGAGTGAGTGCCTCCTGCGTCTTCGCCGGCGGCCCTCCCTGCGGTCGCGGATGGCGCATGGCATGCTCCGGAGCGGGCGCAGCATCCGACCTCGGTGCGGTGTCGACACCCCGGATCGACGCCACCACCTCGGCCATGATGGACAGCGCGATCTCCGGTGCGGTCCGGGCGCCGATCCATAGTCCCGCGGGCGAGTGCACTCGCGCGCGCTCCGCCTCATCGAGACCCATCTCGTCGAACAGGCCGGCTACCCGCCGCCGGCTCGCCACGACCGCGATATACGGAACCTCGGCGTCCAGCGCCGCGCGCAGCGTCTCCGCTTCGCCGGGACCGTGGCTCGCGAGGATCACCGCGGAGCATCCGGCGAGATCGCCTACGGTTCGGACGGTCTCGTTGTCTCCCGCGGGCGGAGCGGCCGCATAGCCCAGGAATGTGACCGCCGCGCGCACCGCCGCGGCAATGGGCGTCGACCCGGTCACCGCGACGACCGCGGGCGGGAGCACCGGTTCGAGGAAGATCTCGACGGCGCCGCCGGACAGGCACGGGTTCACGACGACCTGCGCCCCGGGGGTCGACGGGAACTCCGCCGCCCCGTCCGGCAGGACGCGCAGCAGCGTCGCATTGCCCTCGGCGAGCGCAGCGAGGGCCGCGTTGCGCACCGAATTCTGCGTGCACTGCCCGCCGATGAACCCTTCCAGCGTGCCGTCGGCGAGCACGATCGCGTCGTCACCCGGGCGCACCGACGTGGGCGCCTGCGCCCGCACCACCGTCGCCTGCACGAACGGCGTGCGCGCGAGTCGAAGCTCGCTCACGCGTTCGGCGATCAACTGGCTCATCGTCGTCCTCCCATCAGAGCCGTGTCAGATCGGTGGCTGCACCGTGCCCTGCATGGCCTCCCACACCCGCGACGGCGTGAGCGGCATGTCCGCGTGCCGCACTCCGTACGGCCGAAGGGCGTCGATCACCGCGTTCACCACCGCGGGCGGCGAGCCCACCGTCGCCGACTCGCCCACGCCCTTCGCGCCGATGGGGTGATGCGGCGAAGGAGTCACCGTGAAGCCCGTCTCGAACGCCGGCACCTCCAGCGCCGTCGGCAGCAGATAGTCCATCAACGAACCGGAGAGGCAGTTGCCGTCCTCGTCGAAGGAGATCATCTCCATCAGCGCCATGCCGATCCCGTCGGCCAGCCCGCCGTGCACCTGGCCCTCGATGATCATCGGGTTGATGCGGGTGCCGCAGTCGTCGACGGCGATGAAGCGCCGCACCGTCACCTTCCCGGTTCCCGGATCGACGTCCACCACGCAGATGTACGCGCCGTTGGGATAGGTGAGATTCGAAGGGTTGTAACAGACCTCGGCGTCGAGCCCGCCCTCCAAGCCCTCGGGCAGATCACCCGCGCCGTGTGCCCGCATGGCGATCTCCTGGATCGTCACCGCCTTGCCCGGATCGCCGGCGACGCGGAAGGAGCCCTTGTCCCATTCCAGGTCCGCGACGCTTACCTCGAGCATGCCGGAGGCGATGATGCGCGCCTTGTCGCGGATCTTCCGGGCGACCAGCGCCGCCGCCGCGCCGGACACCGGTGTCGACCGGCTGCCGTACGTGCCCAGCCCGAACGGGGTCTGGTCCGTGTCGCCGTGCACCACCTCGATGTCCGCCGGTGGGATCCCCAATTCCTCCCCGACGATCTGGGCGAACGTCGTCTCGTGGCCCTGGCCCTGGGTCTGCACCGACAGCCGCACGGTCGCTTTGCCGGTGGGATGGATGCGAAGTTCGCAGCCGTCGTTCATGCCGAGGCCGAGGATGTCCATGTCCTTGCGCGGCCCCGCGCCGACGGCTTCGGTGAACGTCGAGATCCCGATGCCCATCAGTTCGCCGCGCTCACGCTTCGCCGCCTGCTCGCGCCGGAGCTCGTCATATCCGGCGATCCGCAGCGCCTCGTCCAGCGTTGCCACGTAATCACCCGAGTCGTAGACCCAGCCGGTCTTGGTGGTGTACGGGAACTGTTCCGGGCGCAGCAGGTTCTTGCGCCGCAGCTCCACCGGGTCTACGCCCAGTTCGAATGCGAGACAGTCGACCATCCGCTCCACCAGGTAGACCGCCTCGGTGATGCGGAACGAGCACGCGTAGGCCACCCCGCCCGGTGCCTTGTTCGTATACACGGCCGTCTGGTGCGCGTACGCAGCCTCAAGGTCATAGCTGCCGCAGAACACGCCGAAGAACCCGGCCGGGTACTTGACCGGCGCGGCCTGGCCGTTGAACGCGCCGTGATCGGCCAGCACATGGGTCCGGATCGCGAGGATCTTGCCGTCCTTCGTCGCGGCGATCTCCCCGTGCATGACGTAGTCCCGGGCAAAGCTCGTGCTGGTGAGGTTCTCGGACCGATCTTCCATCCACTTGACCGGCTTGTCGGTGAGCAGCGACGCGACGATGGCGCACACGTACCCGGGGTAGATCGGCACCTTGTTGCCGAATCCGCCGCCGATGTCCGGCGAGATCACGCGGATCTTGTGTTCGGGCAGCCCCGCGACGATGGCGTACAGCGTCCGGTGCGCGTGCGGCGCCTGCGTCGTCGAGTACAGCGTCAGCTTGCCGTTCACGGAGTCGAAATCTGCGACGGCGCCGCAGGTCTCCATCGGCGCCGGGTGCACCCGCGGGTAGGCCATGTCCTGGGTCACGACGACATCCGCTGCTGCGAAGACCTTTTCGGTCGCGTCTTTGTCGCCGGTCTCCCAGTCGAAGATGTGGTTGTCCTTCTTGTCCTTGAGGTCGTCGCGGATGACGGGGGCATCGGGGTCGAGCGCATGTCGGGCGTCGATGACGGGACGGAGCTCCTCATACGTCACGTCGATCAGTTCCAGGGCGTCGCGCGCGGCATAGCGATCCTCGGCGACGACGAACGCGACCTCCTGACCCTGGAACCGAACCTTGTCGGTGGCCAACACCGCCTGCACGTCGTTCGACAGGGTCGGCATCCAGGCGAGGTTCTTTTCCGCGAGCATCGCCCCGGTGACCACCAGCTTCACCTTCGGATGCGCCTGCGCCGCGGTGATGTCGATCGAAGTGATCCTCGCGTGGGCGAGCGGTGAGCGCAGGATCGCCAGGTGCAACATGCCCGGCAGTTGGACGTCGTCGAGGTAGTGGCCCCGGCCCCGGACGAACCTTGGGTCCTCCTTGCGCAGCATCCGCCCGTGTCCGACCGGGTGCAGGTCGTTGTCGACGAATGCGGTCTCGCGCGCGGTCTGCGGCTCCGCCACGGTCGTCATGATGCGCTCCCCACTGTCATCGGCTCCAGCGTGGAGCGGACGCCGGCCTGTTCGGCGGCCGCCCAGCGGATTGATTCGACGATGTTCTTGTACCCGGTGCACCGGCAGATCTGGCCCGAGATCGCTTCGCGGATCTCGTGTTCCGTCGGATCGGGATTCCGGTCCAGCAGGGCTCGGGCGGTCATCATCATGCCCGGGGTGCAGAACCCGCACTGCAGGCCGTGACAGTTCATGAAGCCGCGCTGCACCGGGTCGAGTTCGCCGCCGGCGGCCAGACCCTCCACCGTGCGGATCTCGTGCCCACCGGCCATCGCCGCCAGCACCGTGCAGGACTTCACGGGTTCGCCGTCCATGAGCACGACGCAGGTGCCGCAGTTGCTGGTGTCGCAACCCCAGTGGGTTCCCGTCAGCCCCAACGTGTCTCGCAGGAAGTGGACCAGCAGTAGCCGGCCCTCGATCTCCCGGGTAACGGCCTCGCCGTTCACCGTCATCGTCACCTGCATCGCGGATCAGCTCCTTACCTGGTCGGTCGCGCGCTGCACCGCACGGCGCAGCGCGCGGCGGGTGAGCTCGTCGGCGAGATGCCGCTTGTAGTCGGCGCTTCCGCGCGGGTCCGTCACCGGATGGCAGTTCTGCGCGGCCAGTTCGCCGGCCCGCGCGTAGAGCTCTTCGGACGGGGTCTGGCCGCGCAACGCGGCCGAGATACTCGGGATCTCCACGGTGTTCGGACCGACCGCGGCCAGGCCGACGCGGGCATCGGCGAGAACCACGTCATGCCCGTCATTCTCGCTGTCGGTACGGCCGCGTGAGCCGCGAGGTTCACTGGACAGCCATACCGCCGCGCCGGCCGCCGCGACCGCCCAGTCGCCGGCGCGGCGCTCGACCTTCTCGTAGGCGCTGCCGGCGTATGGGCGGATGGGGAAGCGCACTTCGGTGAGCATTTCCGTGGTGCCGACGGCGGTTTCGTACGGTCCGCGGTGGAATTCGGCCATCGGCACCACCCGCTCGCCGCCGGATCCGCGGATGACGCAACTCGCGCCGAGCGTGGTGCACACGGCGGAGAGGTCTTCCGCCGGATCGGCCTGGCACAGCGACCCGCCGATGGTGCCGCGGTTGCGGACCACCGGGTCGGCGATCACCTGCTCGGCATCCGCGAAGATCGGGAAAACCGCCAGCAGCTCGGCGGATTCGGCGATCTCGCGATGTCGCGTCATCGCACCGATCCGCACCTCCTCGGCGGTGAACGTGATGTAGCCGAGGTCGCCGTGCAGGTCGTTGATATCGATGAGGTATTCGAAGTTCGCGAGCCGCAGCTTCATCATCGGCAGCAGGCTGTGCCCGCCCGCGACGAGCTTCGCGGTGTCACCCAGACGTTCCAGCAGACCGATCGCCCCGTCGACGCTGGTCGCTCTCTCGTATTCGAACGGTGCAGGCACTTGCATGGCGCGCTCCTCTCGCTGCGCCGGCCGCGGCACCGTATCGAGGTCAGCTCCTGCGTGGTGTCGCTGCGGCTCGCCGTGTGTCCATTGCGCGCGTTTGCTGACGGGAAGTCAACCGCGACCTAAGTGGTCCCTTAACTCGCCGGTTCGGGACGTGCGAAATGAAATCGCAATGTAGGGGAGCCGACACGTTGTCGAAAAACGTCACATGATGGAGACAGTCACGCGACATGGGGAATGAATCCCGTCTGCAGGGCACCGGGTGCCCGTGCCGCCCACAACCATGTGGGGTGAACCACCATGCGTAGTACCACCTACCACACTCGCTGGATGGTCGCCGTCCTGGCTATCGCCGGAATGACGCTCGCAGCATGCAGCAGCAATCCTGCTGCCACTACCAGTTCCTCGTCCTCGAGTTCGCCGTCGGCGCCGTCGAGCAGCGGGTCCACCGCGCCGAGTAGCGGCTCGTCGACGCCCAGCTCTTCGACTTCCGCTCCGCCCGGGGTACCGACCGGCGGCACACCGATCCAGGGCGGGACGGCGGTGTTCGCGGAGCCACCGCAGACCGTGCCGAACTGGATCTTCCCGTTCATGAGCTTGGCGAACTTCTCCGTCATCAACATGTCCGACTTCCAGTACCTGATGTACCGGCCGCTCTACTACTTCGGTGTGGGCGAGAACCCGGTGCTGAACACGACGAAAAGCCTTGCGGAGCAGCCGGTCTTCTCCGACGGCGGCAAGACCGTGACGATCACTCTCAAGCCGTACAAGTGGTCTGACGGAACGGCCGTCACGTCGACGGACGTCATGTTCTGGCTGAACATGATGAAGGCCGAGAAGGCGAACTGGGCGGCGTACGTTCCCGGTGCGATCCCGGACAACATCACCGCGATGAAGATCGTGAACGCCTCGACCATCCAGCTGACGCTGGGTGCGGCCTACTCGCAGCAGTGGTACACGTTCAACGAACTGAGCCAGGTCACGCCGATGCCCCCCGCGTGGGACAAGACGGCGAGCGGGCCGAGCAGTTGCGCCACCACCGAGTCGGATTGCGACGCCGTCTACAAGTACCTGACCGCGCAGTCGAAGGAACTCACCAGCTACGCGACGAGCCCGCTCTGGTCCGTGGTCGACGGGCCGTGGAAGCTGTCGGAGTTCAACTCGGACGGGCACGTCACCTTCGTCCCGAACACCGCATACTCCGGCCCGGACAAGCCGAAGCTGGACAAGTTCAAGGAGGTTCCGTTCACCACGGATACCGCCGAGTACAACGTGATCCGCTCCGGAAGCCAGACGGTGCAGGTCGGCTTCATCCCGCAACAGGACATCGTCGCGCCGACCACCGATCCGACGGTCGCCGGCCCGAACCCGCTGTCCGCCAACTTCTACATGGCTCCGTGGATCGGCTTCTCCATCAACTACTTCCCGATGAACTTCACCAACCCGACCACCGGCCCGATCTTCAAGCAGCTCTACTTCCGGCAGGCGTTCCAGCACCTGATCGACCAGAAGGACGTCATCCAGAGCGCCATGAAGGGCTACGGCTACCTGACCACCGGGCCGATCCCGCTGCTGCCGAAGAGCAACCTGGTCCCGGCGGACCTGCAGCAGGATCCGTTCCCGCTGGACATCAACGCGGCGAAGCAACTGCTCACCAGCCACGGTTGGACGATCCCGTCCAGCGGCGCGGCGACCTGCACCAAGCCCGGTACTGGTGCCGGCGACTGCGGCGCTGGCATCAAGGCCGGCCAGAAGCTTGAGTTCAACCTGCAATATGCGAGCGGCACCGGATGGATCACCACCCTGATGGAGTCGCTGAAGTCCAACGCCTCGCAGGCCGGCATCGTGGTCAACCTGTCGACCGGCACGTTCAACACGGTGGTCGCCAAAGCGGTGCCGACGGATCACACGTGGGACATGCAGAACTGGGGTGGCGGCTGGGTCTTCGCGCCGGACTACTACCCGACCGGCGGTGAGATCTTCGCGACCGGCGCAGGATCGAACTCCGGCGCCTACACCGATGCCACCAACGACGCCAACATCAAGGCGACACATACCACCAGCGGTGTCGGCGTGCTGCACACCTACGCCGACTACCTCGCGAAGCAACTGCCCGTGTTCTGGACCCCGAACGCGGACTACGAGCTCACCGAGGTCGCCAATAACCTGCGCGGTGTGGTGCCGCAGAACGTGTACCTGAACATCTCCCCGGAGGACTGGTACTACGTGAAGTAACGGCACGGTAGGTAGCGCACGGAGCGCGCGATCATGTCCGGATCGCCGACGGTCATCGCGGATCTCGCAGGAGGTCCGCGATGACCGGCTACCTCATCCGCCGCATCCTGCAGTCGATCGTCGTACTGTTCCTGGTCACGGTGATTGTCTTCGTCCTCCTGCACCTGCTGCCCGGCGGACCCGCCCGGGCCATCCTGGGGACGCGCGCCACACCCGCGCAGATCGCGCTGTTCAACAAGCAGAACGGATACGACCTGCCGTGGCCCGCGCAGTACGGCGTGTGGATCAACCAGCTGATCCACGGGAACTTCGGCTTCTCCATCAAGCTGAATCAGTCCGTGGCGTCGTTGATCGCCAACAGGCTGCCGAAGACGCTGGTGCTCACGGTGCTGTCGACCGTGATTGCGGTGGTGGTGGCCGTACCGCTCGGCGTGCTGCAGGCGGCCCGGCGCAACAAGCCGTCGGATTATGTGCTGACGGGCGCGTCGTTCATCTTCTACTCGACACCGACGTTCTTCCTCGGGCTGCTGCTCATCATCGGGTTCGCCATCGGGCTGGGATGGTTCCCGCCCGAGGCGCCGCAGGGGTCCACATTCCTGCAGATACTCGAGGATCCGAAGGGCCTCGTGCTGCCCGTCGCGACGCTGACGTTGGTGACGATCGCCCTCTTCAGCCGTTACGCGCGCTCCTCGATCATGGACAACCTCGTGGAGGACTATGTCCGCACCGCCCGGGCTAAGGGCGCCGGCGAGGGGCGGGTGATGTTCAAGCACGTGCTGCGCAATGCATTGATACCGATCGCCACCCTGCTGGGGCTGAGCCTGCCGGGCATCTTCTCCGGAACGCTCATCACCGAGTCCGTCTTCAACTACCCCGGCATGGGGCTGCTCTTCTGGAACTCGACCCAGGATCAGGACTATCCGGTGCTGCTCGGCTTCACTCTGATCGTCGGCATCGCCACCGTCGTCGGATCGCTGCTGGCCGACATCGCTTATGCCGTCCTCGATCCGAGAGTGAGGTACGTGCGGACATGACGCTCAGCAACTACGAGGCGGCGCAGACCGAGCCGGCGAATGTGCCCCTGACCCTGGAGTCCGGTAAGCCGGTGGGCCTGCTTCGCCGCGGCGTGGAGGTGTTCGCCGAGAACAAGCTGGCGCTGGCCGGGGTCGCCGTCATCGTGGTCTTTCTGTTGTTCTGCTTCATCGGGCCGCTGATCTACCACACCGACCAGATCCATACGAACCTGCTGGACGTCACGCTGCGTCCGGACGGCGCCCATCCGCTGGGAACGGACGGCAGCGGGTACGACCAACTCGGCCGGCTGATGCTCGGCGGTCAGACGTCGCTGGAGGTCGGGATTGCCGCCGCGGTGCTGGCGACCTTCTTCGGCACGCTGTGGGGCGCGATCTCCGGCTACCTCGGCGGCTGGGTCGATGCCGTGATGATGCGCATCGTCGACGGCCTGCTCGCGATCCCGGCACTGTTCCTGCTGCTGTTCCTCGCCACCATCGTCACCACGAGCAAGACCATCCTGATCGTCGTCATCGCGCTCGTCTCCTGGCTCGGGACGGCCCGGCTGGTGCGCGGCGAATCGCTGTCGCTGCGGGTGCGGGAATACGTGCAGGCGGTGAAGGTGATGGGCGGCGGCGGAACCCGCGCCGTGCTGCGGCATATCGCCCCGAACGCCGTCGGCACCATCATGGTCAACGCCACGTTCCAGGTCGCCGACGCGATCCTGACCGTCGCGGCCTTGGGGTACCTGGGGCTGTCCATTCCGCCGCCCGCCACCGACTGGGGCGGCATGTTGTCGACCGGGCTGCAGTACGCCGCCGTGGGCTATTGGTGGTTGATCTATCCGCCGGGCCTCGCGATCGTGCTGGTGGTCGTCGCGTTCAACTTCATCAGTGATGCGATGCGGGATGCGTTCGAGGTCCGGTTACAGCGTCGGTAGCGGCGGAGATGACGGGCCTTGCAGCGGCGCGCCGGGCACCTGCAGGGGTCTGTCGGTCGTGCCGGGAACCACGTCATCGACGGGCGGCTCCAGCGGGAAGTGACACGCGGCGAGATGCCCGGGTGCGCCGAAACGCCGTAGCGGAGGCTCGATCCGCGCGCAGATCTCCTGCGCCCGCGGGCACCGCGTCCGGAACCGGCACCCCGACGGCGGATTGATGGCGGACGGCAATTCGCCGGTCACGCCTCGCTTCGCCTTCGAGCGTTCCGTGGTGGGATCCGCCGTCGGCACCGCGTCGATCAGCCCCTTCGTGTAGGGGTGTGCGGGGTGCCGGTAGATGTCCTCGCCGGGGCCGATCTCCACCAGCTTCCCGAGGTACATCACCGCGATCGAGTCCGAGACGTACCGCACCACGGACAGGTCGTGCGAGATGAAGATGTACGTCAGCCCCCGGCGGTCCTGCAGGTCCCGCATCATGTTGAGCACCTGGGCCTGCACGGACACGTCCAGCGCGGACACCGGCTCGTCGGCCACCACGAGTTGCGGTTCGAGCAGCAGGGCGCGGGCCAGTGCGAGCCGCTGGCGTTGCCCCCCGGAGAACTCGTGCGGGTAGCGCTCGACCGCGGCCGACGGCAGCCCGACCTCGTCGAGGATCCGTCTGATCGCCGAACGGCGCTCCTTGCGCTCGTACAGGTGCTGGATAGCGAGCGGTTCCGTCAGGATCGAGCCGACGCGCATCCGCGGATCCATCGAGGCGGCCGGGTCCTGGAAGATGAGCTGGATGTCCTGACTACGCACGCGCCGTTCGCGTCCGGAGACGTGTGCGATATCGACGCCGGAGAAGACGATCCGGCCGCTGGTCGGCCGCTCCAACCCGACGACCAATCGGCCGATAGTGGTTTTGCCGCAACCGGACTCGCCGACCAGACCCATCGTGGTGCCAGCCGGCACATCGAACGACACGTCCGCGACCGCGCTCACCGACCCGGTGCGGCGTTGCAGGACCGCGCCGCTCGTCACCGCGAAGTCCTTGACAAGGTTCTGCACGGACAGCAGCGGTCGCACTTCGGTCGCATCGCCATCGCTCTCGGCGCCGCCGCCGCGAACATCGTCATACTCGGTGATGCTGACGCCGGCGGTGGCGGGACCCGGGCCGATGTGCGCGGGTGCCGCGGTCCAGCCGATGGTGTCGATCGGGTCGCCGACGGGATGGAAGCAGGCGTACGGATGCGCCGGGGTGTCGCCGTGCAGCGGTGGCTCCTGCTGCCGGCAGATCTCGGTCGCGTACCGGCAGCGCGGGGCGAAGGGGCAGCCGACGATCGGGGCGCTCAGGTCCGGCGGCATGCCCGGGATGGAGTACAGCGCGTCACGGTTCGAGACCGAACGCTCGGGGAGCGCCTCGAACAGCGCCTCCGTGTACGGATGCCGCGGATTGTCGAAAAGTGCTCTGGTGTCGGCAGTCTCGACCACGCGACCGGCATACATGACGGCGACCCGGTCGGCGCGGCCCGCGATCACACCGAGATCATGGGTGACCAGGATCACGGCCATGCGTAACCGCCGGCGTAGATCGTCGATGAGTTCCAGGATTTGCTTCTGGATCGTGACGTCCAGCGCGGTTGTCGGCTCGTCCGCGATCAGCAGTTTGGGTTCGCAGGCCAGCGCCATGGCAATCATCACGCGCTGGCGCATGCCGCCCGACAGCAGATGCGCATAGGTGTCGAGCCTTTCCTCCGGCCGCGGCATGCCCACCAGCCCGAGGACCTCCGCCGCCCGGGCGCGCGCCTGCTGTCGCGACACCTTCCGGTGCAGCAGCACGGCTTCGGCGATCTGGTCGCCGATGCGGACCGTGGGATTCAGCGAGGTGAGCGGGTCCTGGAAGACCATGCCGATGTCGTTGCCGCGCACGCGTCGGAGGGCGGACTCGGGCTGCCGCACCAGGTCGACGCCGTCGAAGAACACATGCCCGGAGGTGATGTGACCGCCGCTCGGCAGCAGTTGGATGATCGACAGGGCCGTCATGGTCTTGCCGCAGCCCGACTCGCCGACGATGCCGAGGATCTCCTGCTCGTCGACATGCAGGCTCACACCGTCGACGGCTCGCGCCACACCGTGCCGAAGGGTGATCTGCGTCTGCAGATCCTCGATGTCCAAGAGCGTCGCCATGGCATCTCCGTCGGGCCGCACCTCCAGGTGGCTGCCTGTGTGCGTGGCTGCCGGACCATGCGGCCGATGAATTCCATGCTAGGCCGGGATCATGGATCCGGCCGGTGCGCCGGATGCGTCCAGTGCATAGCCTTGCGTGATGGGTGCCGATCCGATCGCGATCCACGTCATCTCCGATTCCACCGGGGACACGGCGTCACGTGTCGCACGCGCCGCCGGCGCACAGTTCACCGAGCATCCGACGCGGATCGTGAAACACCCGCGGATCGTCACCGCTGCGGGGCTGACCTCCGTTTTCGAGCGGATCTCGGCGTGCCGGCACGAGCGGATCACGGTCTTCTCCACCCTCGTGGACGACGGGCTCCGCGACCTCGTCGCGCAGCGCTGCGGCGATCTCGATATCCCGTGCTTCGACCTGCTCGGACCCGCGTTGGATGCCCTCGAGCAGGCGAGCGGAGATCGCGCGGAGCGCGTGGTGGCGCGCCCGGTGGGCATCGATTCCGACTATTTCCAACGGATCGCGGCGATGGAGTTCGCGGTCAAGCACGACGACGGGCAGCACCCTGAGGGCCTCAAGAATGCGGACATCGTGCTCGTCGGCATTTCCCGGACCGGCAAGACGCCGCTGTCCATGTACCTCGGGTACCTCGGGTACCGAACGGCGAACGTGCCGTTGGTGACCGGCCTCGCGCCGCCCGCCGCGCTGTTCGAGGTTGATCGTTTTCGCCTGGTTGCGCTCACTATCGATCCACAGCGCTTGGCCGCCATCCGATCACTGCGTGTGAGATCCATCGCTCGGGCGGAAGAAGTCGGCAATTATGCCGAATTGCCCGCTATTTTCAAGGAAGTCGACCACGCGTCGGCCGTTCAGCGCACGCTCCGATGCCCCGTCATCGACACCACCACGCTGGCACTCGAAGAAGCGGCGCGGCGGGTCATCGACGTGGTCGAGCAGCGACGCGCGGAGGCGCAGCCGACGTAATCTCTCCGAGGAGCTCACCGTGAACGCTTCCCCAGTCTCAGAGTTTTCCGGCGCCGATACCGCCGTCGGCGCGAAGCTCGTCTACGACATCGCCGAGGGCAGCGCGTCCATGAAGTCGTTGTTGGGCGGCAAAGGCGCCGGCGTCGCGGAGATGACGCGGCTCGGGGTACCGGTCCCGGACGGATTCATCGTCACCACCCAGGCGTGTGTCGCCGTGACCGCAGCGGGTGGGCAGTGGCCCGACCAGTTGTGGGACCAGGTGCTCGACTCGCTGCGGCGCCTCGAACAGCGAACCGGGCGCGGCTTGGGCTCGACGACGAAACCGCTCCTGGTCGCGGTACGGTCCGGCGCGGTCGTGTCCATGCCGGGCATGATGGACACGATCCTCAACCTGGGGCTCTCGGGGGACACCGTCGACGCGCTCGGCGCCGAGTTCGGCAATCCGCGGTTCGCGTGGGACTCCTACCGTCGGTTCATCGCCATGTACGGCGAGGTGGTCGAGGGGGTGCCGGCGTATGTGTACTCCGACGCGCTGGACGCCCTCAAGAAGCGGCGCGGAGTTACGCAGGACACGGAACTGTCGACCGACGACCTGCGTGAGCTGGTGACGACGTTTCTCGCCCTGTCCCGTGATCACATCGGCCGGGACATCCCCACCGACCCCACCGACCAGCTGCGCCGCGCGATCGACGCGGTCTTCGCGTCGTGGCGCAACCCTCGCGCGCAGGTCTACCGGGAGATCAACGGCATCCCGGACGATCTCGGCACCGCGGTCAACGTCATGCAGATGGTGTTCGGCAATCGGGGCAACACCTCGGCGACCGGCGTCTGCTTCACGCGCAACCCGTCCACCGGTGCGAAGGAGCTGTACGGCGAGTTCCTGACGAACGCGCAGGGCGAGGACGTGGTCGCCGGCATCCGCACGCCCCGGCCGCTCGCTGAGATGGAATCCGTGCTGCCGCAGGCCTTCCGGCAACTCACCGAGACTATGGCGGCGGTCGAGGCGCACTACCGCGACATGCAGGACATGGAGTTCACCGTCGAGGACGGGGTGCTCTACCTGTTGCAGACCCGCAACGGAAAGCGCACCGCGGCCGCCGCGGTGCAGATCGCTGCGGACCTGGTCGCCGAAGGTGTGATCGACCGCGCCGAGGCGCTGCAGCGGATCGAACCCGCACAACTCGACCAGCTGCTGCACCCGACGATCGATGCCGGCGCGAAGGGCGAGCCGTTGACCGTCGGGCTGAACGCCTCGCCGGGAGCCGCCGTCGGCGGCGTCGTGTTGGATGAGGCGACCGCGCAGTCGCGCGCCCACGCCGGTGAGGCAGTGGTCCTCGTGCGCTGGGAGACCACCCCCGATGACATCGCCGGAGTCGTTGCCGCGCAAGGCATTCTCACGGCGCACGGCGGAATGACGTCGCACGCTGCGGTAGTGGCACGCGGGATGGGGAAGCCCTGCGTCGCCGGTGCCTCGTCGATCGCCATCGATATGGATGCGCGGACCGTGACGATCGGCGGACAGGTCTTCGCCGAAGGCGATGTGATCTCCCTCGACGGGGCGACCGGTGAGGTCTTCGCCGGCGCGCTGCCGCTGGTCCCGCCGCAGATCACCGAGGGCTTCCGGCGGGTGCTCGGCTGGGCGGATGATGTCCGCCGCCTCGGTGTGCGGGCAAATGCCGACACCGGCGAGGACGCCCGCCGCGCACGCGATTTCGGCGCGGAGGGCATCGGCCTGTGCCGCACCGAGCACATGTTCATGGACCCGGCCAGGCTGCCGGCCGTCCGTCGCATGATCCTCGCCGCCGATGACGACACTCGCGCTGCCGCGCTGGCCGAGATTCTCCCCATGCAGCAGGGGGACTTTGAGGAGATCTTCACGGCGATGAGCGGGCTACCGGTGACGGTGCGGCTCCTCGACCCGCCGCTGCACGAGTTCCTGCCGTCCCTGGTGAATCAGGCCCTGGAGGTGCAGCGGCTGGAGTTGACCGGCGGCGGCGCGTCCGAGATCGCCGAGGCGTCCGCCCTGCTCGCGCGCATCCGGTCGCTGTCCGAGCAGAACCCCATGCTCGGCCTGCGCGGCGTGCGGCTGTGCCTGGTCTACCCGCAGATCCCCGAGATGCAGGTACGTGCCATAGCCCGTGCGGCGCTGGCGGTCTCGACGGCCGGCAGCGAGCCGCGGCCGGAGATCATGATCCCGCTGGTGGCCTTCGAAGAAGAGCTGAAGCGGATGCGCGAGCTGGTGCAGCGGGTGATGGACGAGGAGTTTGCGGCCGCAGGCCGGTCGGTCGAGTACTCGATCGGCACCATGATCGAACTCCCGCGCGCGGCGCTCTGCGCGGACGAGATCGCCGCCCATGCGGACTTCTTCTCGTTCGGCACGAACGATCTGACGCAGACTACTCTCGGCATCTCCCGCGACGATGCCGAGGGAGCGTTCCTCGCGCAGTATCGCCGGGACGGCGTGATCACCGCGAACCCGTTCGCCACCGTGGATGCCGACGGCGTAGGCCAACTCGTCGAGATCGGCGTACGTAAGGGCCGCTCCGCCAAACCGTCCCTCAAGGTGGGCGTGTGCGGCGAGCACGGCGGCGATCCTGCCTCCATCGAGGTCTGGAACCGGATCGGGCTCGACTATGTCTCGTGCTCCCCGTACCGCGTGCCGATCGCCCGCTTCGCCGCGGCCCGGGCGGCGCTGGGCGCCTGACCGCGCCGCGCCGCCGGGACGTTCGTGATTTCCACCCGCCCCGTCTTGGCGCCGCGCTCTTGGTTCCGCGCGCGCCGTGTGACAGGGTGGGGGCATGGCCACACAGCCTTCCGCGCAGGAGCCCGATCACTCGGCAGCGAGCGAGCCGGGCGCCCCCTACCGTGCCGCTGACAGTGCCGACGTGCAGGCGCGATTCCGTGCTGCGCTCGAGCGCAAGCGCAGCCGCTCGGCCGCCGGAGCCAGCGGCGCGCAGGACGACCCCAAGATGCACGCCACCCACGGAGCTGCCGGCGGGCGCCGGGTCTTCCGTCGCAAGAGCGGCTGACCTGCCGCTTCGCTGAGCTCGGCGAGGATGGATGACCCTCACGTGTGCGAGGGTGAGGATAACACTGTGAATGAAGTGGCTAGGCCTCTTGACTTGAAATGGCAAGGGCTATAGACCTACGCTCATGAAGCGCAGGGACCTGATGAGGAAGCTCAGGGAGCACGCCAAAGTGACTGGCCAGAGCATCGCTGAGGTCGAAGGTGGCAACCACACCAAGGTCACGATCGGCGGCATGCAGACGACGGTCCCGCGCCACAGCGAGATCAACGAGATCACAGCGAAGGCGATCCTCAAGCTGATGGGGGTGGAGCAGTGAATATCACCGCGGTGGCCCAACGGTTTGGGGGTTGGTGGGCTGTGCACATTCCTGAGGTCGACGGTGCGTTCACCCAGACCCGTCGGCTCGATCAAGTGGCCGACATGGCGGCCGAGGCTGTCGCAATGATCCTCGGCCTCGACCCGTCGACCATCGACGTCACCGTGGAGCCGCACACGGGCAAGGACTCGCTCATCGCACAGGCCAGGGAAGCTCGTGATGCCGCTGACCGTGCCGCCGACGAAGCATCCCGGGTGATGCGTCAAACAGCGCGGGAACTTGTGGCGGACGGGCTAACGGTTCGCGACGTGGGGCGGGTCATGGGCGTCTCGCACCAGCGAGTGTCCCAACTGGTGTCCTGATCCACAGAATCGTCAGTCGTGCGCGCGGCTACGGCCCGACGTCGAGGGCGGCGAGGATGTCGTCGGCGGCGGCGACGGGGGTGACGGCGCCGGCCAGCACCTGGGGCCGGAGCCGTTCGCGCGCGGCGCGCACGGCGGGGGAGTGGGCGAGGCGGGCCAGCAGCGCGTCGGTGACGAGGGCGCCGACCAGGTCCCAACGCTGAGCGCTGCGCTTGGCCGCGATGCCGGCCGCTCCCAGGAACTCGCGGTGCCGGGCCACCAGGTTCCACACCTCGTCCACGCCGTCGCCGGTCAGCCCCGAGCAGGTGACCACAGGTGGAACCCACGACCCCGTCCCCGAGCTGCCATGGATGAGTCGCAGCGCGCCGGCGAGTTCCTTTGCCGCAGAACGCGCATCGGCGGTGTGGTCGCCGTCGGCCTTGTTGATGGCGATGACGTCCGCGATCTCCAGCACGCCGCGTTTGATGCCCTGCAACTGGTCGCCGGAACGGGCGAGCCCGAGCAGCAGGAACGTGTCCACCATGGAGGCCGCCGTGGTCTCCGACTGTCCGACACCGACCGTCTCCACGAGAACGACGTCGTATCCGGCGGCCTCGAGCAGCGGGATGGTTTGCGCGGTCGCGCGTGCGACCCCGCCCAGCGTGCCGGCGGCGGGCGACGGCCGGATGAAGGCGTTTTCGTCCGCGGAAAGCCTTGGCATGCGGGTCTTGTCGCCGAGCACCGACCCCCCGGTGCGCACCGAGGACGGGTCGATGGCTAGCACGCCGACGCGGTGCCCGCGGCCGGTCAACATGGTGCCGAGGGTCTCGATGAAGGTCGACTTGCCGGCGCCGGGAACGCCGGAAATGCCGACGCGCCAGCCGGTATCGGGTTCGGCTGCGGATCCGGCGAGCACGGACAGCAGTTCCCGGGCCGCGGCGCGGTGGTCGGCTCGGATCGATTCGACGAGGGTGATCGCGCGGGCGAGTGCCGGCCGATCGCCGGAGCGCACGGCGTCAGCGAGCGCGCGGACGCCCATGACGTCCATGACGGTGTTCTCCCGGCCGGGCGCCGCCGAGGTCACGGCGCGGACGCCAGCCGGGCGTTTAGGTCGGCGAGCAACTCGAGCGCCGCGTCGGCGATCACCGTTCCGGGGCCGAAGACCGCGCTGGCCCCGGCCGCCTTCACCGCCGCGACATCGCCCGGCGGGATCACCCCGCCGGCCACGATCATGATCTCTGGCCGGCCCTCCGCGGCCAGCGCGTCGCGCAGCGCGGGCACCAGCGTCAGGTGCCCGGCCGCCAGCGTGGACACCCCGACGATGTGCACGTCCGCGTCCACCGCCTGCCGCGCGACCTCCTCCGGGGTGGCGAAGAGTGGGCCCACGTCCACGTCGAAGCCGAGGTCGGCGAAGGCGGTGACGATCACCTTCTGGCCGCGGTCGTGACCGTCCTGGCCGATCTTGGCCACCAGCATCCGCGGCCGCCGCCCGTGCGCGGCCTCGAAATCGGCCGTGGCGGCAAGGACTTTCGCGATGGCGTCGGCCTGGCCGGCCTCAGAGCGGTACACACCGGAGATGGTACGGATCACGGCGGTGTGCCGCCCGAAGACCTTTTCCAGGGCGAGGGAGATCTCGCCGACCGTCGCCTTCGCGCGGGCGGCGTCGGCTGCGAGCGCGAGCAGGTTGCCGGACAGGTCGGCCGGGCTAGAACCATTGCCGCGGGCCGCCGCGGCCGTCAGTGCATCCAGCGCGCGCCCCACAGCGGCGGGGTCCCTGTTGGCGCGTAGCTTCTCGAGCTTCGCGATCTGCGCCGCGCGCACCGCATGGTTGTCGACCGTGAGCACGTCGAACGGTTCTTCGCGCTCCACTCGGAACGCGTTGACTCCGACCACGGTTTGCGCGCCCGAGTCGATGCGGGCCTGCACCCGCGCGGCGGCCTCTTCGATCCGCAGCTTGGGGATGCCGGCTTCGATCGCCTTCGCCATGCCCCCGGCCGCTGCGATCTCCGCGATGTGGGTGCGCGCGCGGGCTGCGAGTTCGGCGGTGAGCGACTCGACGTAGTACGACCCGCCCCACGGGTCGATGATCGCGCAGGTTCCCGACTCCTGTTGCAGCACCAGCTGTGTGTTCCGGGCGATGCGCGCGGAGAAATCGGTCGGCAGCGCGATCGCCTCGTCCAGCGCGTTCGTGTGCAGCGACTGGGTGTGCCCCTGGGTCGCCGCCATCGCCTCGATGCAGGTGCGGGCCACGTTGTTGAACGCATCCTGCGCGGTGAGCGACCAGCCGGACGTCTGGCAGTGCGTCCGCAGCATGGAGGACTTCGGGTTCCGCGGCCCGAACTCCGCCATCAGTTCGTGCCAGAGCAGCCGCGCAGCACGGAGCTTCGCGACCTCGGTGAAGAAGTTCATCCCGATGCCGAAGAAGAACGACAGCCGCGGCGCGAACTCGTCGACGTCCAGCCCGGCCGCGACCCCGGCGCGCACGTACTCGATCCCGTCCGCCAGCGTGTACGCGAGCTCCAGATCGGCCGTCGCGCCGGCCTCCTGGATGTGGTACCCGGAGATCGAGATTGAGTTGAACTTCGGCATTCTCGCGGTCGTATAGGCGAAGATGTCGGAGATGATCCGCATGCTCGGCGCCGGCGGATAGATGTAGGTATTGCGGACCATGAACTCCTTGAGGATGTCGTTCTGGATGGTCCCGGCCAGCCGCTCCGGCGCCACGCCCTGTTCCTCGGCGGCCACGATGTACAGCGCGAGGATCGGCAGCACCGCGCCGTTCATCGTCATGGACACGGACACGTCGCCCAGCGGGATCGAGTCGAACAGCTGGCGCATGTCCACGATCGAGTCGATCGCCACCCCGGCCATGCCGACATCGCCTGCCACCCGCGGATTGTCGGAATCGTAGCCGCGGTGGGTGGGCAGGTCGAAGGCGACGGACAGGCCCTTCTGCCCGGCCGCCAGGTTCCGCCGGTAGAACGCGTTGGACTCCTCCGCGGTGGAGAAGCCGGCGTACTGCCGGATGGTCCACGGGCGGGTCGTGTACATGGTGGGGTACGGCCCGCGCAGATACGGCGCGAGCCCCGGATACGTGTCCTGGTGGTCGATGTCGGCCAGGTCCGCTGCGCGATACGCCTGCCGTATCGCAATGCCCTCCGGTGAGATCCGGTGCGCCGCATCGGGTATGACGATGTTCGTAGGGATACGGGTTCCGTCGGCCGCAGCCCAGAGCGGTAGCCCCGCAAAGGTTTTCGGCACGCTCATCGGGCGCCTCCCAGGGCCGTGCGCACCGTGCGCAGGAACGTGAGCACGTCGTCGCCGGCCGCGACCGTGCCGTCGATCAGCCCGTCGGGGAGCTCGGCGAGGAGCGCCTTCGGCCGACCCGACAGCAACACCGTCCGTGCGCCGGCAGCTCGCACGGCCGCCGCGGTCCCGGCGAGCCCGTCGGCGTAGTCCGCGTCCGAGCCGACGATCATGACGACGTCGCGTCGATCGCTCGAAGTTACTGCGGCGTCTGAGATGTCGACCGCGATACCGCCCGCCGCGAGCAGGTTCCGGATGAACAGCATCCGCGGTGACGCGGCGGCTTCGGTGCCGATCCGCACCAGCCGGATCGGCTGCGGGGGCGGGTCGTCCCGCATCGCCTCGAACGGTTCGGCCCAGCGCCGGACCGGCTCGGTGGACGCGGGGCGGCGCGTCGGCAGGTCCCCGGTGTGCTCGTCCGCATTCGGGAACTCACTCACCCCGGTGATCGGTTGCCGGCGCGTCGCGATCCGGCGCTCCCGCTCCAGTCGGACACCGGCGAGGCGTTCGGCGAGGGAGCCGTCGGCCAGCGCCGCGAGGGTGCCCCCGGCCGACTCGATCGCGTCGAACTCGGCCCAGGCGGCTTCGGCGAGCGAGGCGGTGAGCATCTCCACGGCGTACGCGCCGCCAGCCGGATCGGCGACCGCGTCCAGGTGCGACTCCCCGGTGAGCAGCGCAGAGATGTTGCGCGCCATGCGGTTCCCGAATTCCTCTGGGATCCCGAGCATGGCGTCGAACGGCTCCACGGTGATCGCCTCGGCACCCCCCACGGCTGCGGCGAAGGCGGCGATGGTGCCGCGGAGCATGTTCACGTAGCTGTCGTAGCGCGTCATCATCGCCGACGAGGTGACGGCATGCTGACGCGCCGCGCGTGCCGCTGGCGACGCACCGGACAGCTCGGCGACCCGGTGCCAGGCCAGCCGCGCCGCGCGGAGTTTTGCGATGGTGGCGAACTGCTCGTCGGTCGCCGAGAATCGGAACGAGAGCAGGCGGCACGCGTCGTCGACGTCCACGCCCGCCTCGGTCACCAGGCGCAGGTAGGCGGCTCCGGCCGCCAGCACGTATCCGATCTCGGCGGCGTCACCAGCGCCCGCGTCGTGCGCGGCCGTCCCGTCGACCACGAGCGCACCGATACCGAGATCCGTTGCGACAGAGACAGATTCGGCAACTGTCTCGGCAACCAGGCGCTCTACGGAACGCGCGTCGTCGGCCGGCTGTAGCGGCGCCCCGGCCAGTGCCCGGCGCGCCGCCCGGCCGATCGGATCCGCGCCGATGCTCCCGGAAGGGTGCAGCGCCACGCCGCGTTCACGGGCCATGGTCGCCAGTACGCGAGCCCCGGCGAGAACGGCGTCATCGGCGGCAGCACCGTCACCGCCGCCGGCAGGGGACGCGGCCGCGTCGAGCACGATCGGGGCGCGGTCGAGGGGCACGTCGGCGAGAACCGCGGCCAGATCGGCAGGCGAAGTCCCACCCTCACCGACCACCACCCACAGCGAGTCGGCGCCACCCGCCAATTCCGCCACCGCCGTGGCGTGCGCCCGCGCGGGGTCCGGGTCCGCGATGCGGCTGCGGACATCCCACCGGGCGGACGCGGTCGACCCGCGCAGGAACGGGGCTGCGCCCGGATCCGCGCCGAGCGCCGCGGAGGTCGCGAGACCGGCGGCCAGCGCGGCCGTTCCGAGCGCGGGGATCGGCACGCCCTCGACGGTGCTCCGGGACAGCCGCTGCCACACGTCGGAGTCGGGCGCGTCCGCGGCAAGACGCCCGGACTTCCGCAGCACGGACGCGGCGGCGGCCTCCCACGCCCGCCGATCCGCGTCGGGCGGAGCAGAGCTCTCGGTCATGGCTCCGAGCGTATCGGCACCACCGGCGCCACCGGCGCCCCGCACCGGCTCAGGGCAGCTCCCAGGTGTGCACGGGCGCGTTCGCGTGCATGCCCTCCGCGTACCGCCGCAGCATCTCGGCCAACGCCTGCGGCCGATCGAGCCCGCGCGCCTGCAGCGCCGACACCGTATCGGCCTGCCACGACGCGCCGTTCACCCGCCGCTTGGCGCGCTCCTCGATGATCGTCAGATACCGGTCCCGCACGGCGCGCGAGACACCCCACCGGGACAGGCCCTCCTCGGCCAGCGGCAGCAGGCGCCGCAGCACCAGCTCGTCCCACGGCACCGTTCCGATGCCCGGCCAGTAGAACACGGCGTCGACCCCGAGCCGGGCGCCCTCGGCGAAGTTCGATTGCGCCGCATCGAAACTCATCTTCGTCCACAGCGGGCGCTCATCGGAGGCGAGCATGCGCAGCGCCCCGTAGTAGAAGGCCGCGTTCGCCATCACGTCGACCACGGTGGGCCCGGCCGGCAGCACCCGGTTCTCGACGCGAAGGTGCGGAATGCCGTCGACCACGTCGTACACCGGCCGGTTCCAGCGGTAGACGGTGCCGTTGTGCAACCGGAGCTCCTGCAGCTTCGGCGCCCGGCCCGCCGCCAGCTCCGCCTCCGGGTCCTCGTCGGACACCTCGGGCAGCAGCGCGGGGAAGTACCGGACGTTCTCCTCGAACAGATCGAAGATCGAGGTGATCCAGCGTTCGCCGAAGAACACCGGCGGCCGCACCCCCTGGTTCTTCAGCTCCGGGGACCGGGTGTCCGTCGCCTGCAGGAACAACTCGGTGCGCGTCTCGGCCCACAGCCGCTTCCCGAACAGGAACGGCGAGTTCGCGCCGAGCGCAAGCTGCGGGCCGGCCAGGATCTGCGCAGCGTTCCAGTTCGCGGCGAAGTCCGCCGGGGACACCTGCAGGTGCAGTTGCACGGAGGTGCACGCGGACTCCGGCGCGATCGTCGGCGAAAACATCCGCAGCCGTTCCACACCCGCGATCTCCAGCTCCAGATCCTCACGCCGGGCGGCGAACACGGCCTCGTCGAGCGCCTCGTAACGCGGATTGGCGCTCATCCAGTCGCCGGCGAGGTCCTCGGGCATCAACGTCGGCAGGATCCCGATCATGATGATGCGCGCGCCCGCCTCCCGCGCCCGGGCGTCCGCGTGGTCGAGCGAAACCCGCAGCAACTCCTCGAGTTCCAGAGCGGAGTCGCCGGGCAGCGGCCGCGGCGGCACGTTGAGCTCGATGTTGTAGCGGCCCAACTCGGTCTGGTACGCGGGATCCGCGATCGCGGCGAGCACAGAGCTGTTGGCCATCGCGGGCCGCCAGTCCTCGCCCACCAGGTTCAGTTCGATCTCGAGCCCGGTCAGCGGCCGGTCGAAGTCGAAGGTGTGGTCGACCAGCATGGTCTCGAAGACGTCGAGACAGCGCCGCATCTTGTCCCGGTAGCGGGTGCGCTGTTCCCGGGTGAACGTGGCGGTCGCGATGTCATCTCCCACGGCGGCCCCCGATCGTGCTCGCGGCTATGGTGTGCGTCACATCGCAAGCGAACCACAGCCGCGGCCTCGCGGCATTCGCGCGGGGCACACGGCGGTCAACCGCCCAGTGACTGGCAGGGACGAAGGCGCAGGTCGCGGACGTAGGCGGCGGGCGCGCCCGCGGCTTCGGCGGCATCGGCCATGACGCCGAGGTACCGGGCCGACGGCAGACCGCCCTCGTAGGCCCGCAGCGCATACAGCCAGGCGAGCACGCTCGAATCCTCGGTCTCGATTCGCAACCGCACCTTGGCGTACAGGCCGATATCGGCGCCCTCCCACGAGTCGAGGTTGTGCTCGTCGGGGGCACTGACGTCATAGAGCACCACGAAAACGGACGACTCCGCCTCGGGGACGACGGTCGCGAGCGCGCCCTCCCAGCCGAGGTCCTCGCCGCCGAACGTCAAGCGCCAGCCGTGCAGCCAGCCGGTCCCCGCCGACGGCGATGACGGGCAGCGCTGCAGCATCTGCGTCGGATCCATATTGGACCCGTATGCGGCGTAGAACGGCATGAGCATTTAGCGTAGTGGCTTCGGGGCATCCGGCCTCGGGAGTCGACGCCGCCGTGTCCGCGGACGCGCCCACCGGGACCGTCCCGGGATGGGCAGCCGGGGTTCGGATCGGACGTTCACATCGAAAGGCAGCGCCGCGGTGACCAAGATCGTGATCATGGGGGGCGGCCCGGCGGGGTACGAGGCCGCCCTGGTCGCCGCGCAGTACGGCGGCGACGTGACACTCGTCGAACGGGACGCGCCGGGCGGTGCGTGCGTGCTCGCGGATTGCGTGCCGTCCAAGACGTTCATCGCGTCCGCGGGGGCACGGACCGCGGTGCGGGAGGCGGGGGATCTTGGCATCGCGGTACCGCCCGACTCGGTGACGGTGGATCTGGCGGCGGTCAACGCCCGGGTCGCGGCGTTGGCCGCCGCCCAGTCCGAGGACATCGAATCCCGTCTCGTCACCGAGGGCGTCGACGTGATCCGCGGGACGGCCGAGTTGGCCGACGCGCAGCCGGGTCTCGCGCGCCACCGGGTCCGGATATCGACCGCGGACGGGGTGCGCACCGAACTCGACGCCGACGTCGTGCTCATCGCCACCGGCGCCTCTCCCCGGGTGCTGCCGGACGCCGTGCCGGACGGCGAGCGGATCCTGACCTGGCGTCAGGTCTACGCACTCACCGAACTGCCGGAGCACCTGATCGTCGTCGGTTCCGGGGTGACGGGGGCGGAGTTCGCGTCGGCGTACACGGAGATCGGCGTGCCGGTGACGTTGGTGTCCAGTCGCGATCGGGTGCTCCCGGGCGAGGACGCCGACGCGGCAGCGGTGCTGGAGGCCGTGTTCCTGGAACGTGGTGTGCGCCTGGCGAAACGCTCACGGGCGGAGGCGGTGCGGCGCGACGGCGACGGTGTCGTCGTGCGGCTGGCCGGCGGCGAGGAGATCCGCGGCTCGCATGCGCTGATGACGGTCGGGTCGGTGCCCAATGCCGACGGTATCGGTCTGGAGCGGGTGGGGTGTGCCACCGGGCCGGGCGGCTTCATCCAGGTCGATCGCGTGTCGCGGACGTCGGTCGCCGGGATCTACGCGGCGGGGGACTGCGCGGGCGTGTTGATGCTGGCGTCCGTGGCGGCGATGCAGGGCCGGATCGCGATATGGCACGCGCTCGGCGAAGGTGCGCCGCCGCTGAAGCGGAAGTTGGTGTCCGCCAATGTCTTCACGCATCCGGAGATCGCGACGGTCGGGGTTTCTCAGGCCGAGGTCGACGCGGGCACGGTGCCGGCCCGGGTGCTGATGCTGCCGCTGGCGACGAACGCGCGGTCGAAGATGCGTGAGCTACACCATGGGTTCGTCAAGCTGATCGTGCGGCCGGCGACCGGGATCGTGATCGGCGGCGTGGTGGTCGGGCCGGAGGCCTCGGAGCTGATCCTGGCGATCGCGGTCGCCGTGCAGAACCGGCTCACCGTCAAGAATCTCGCGTACACGTTCAGCGTCTATCCGTCGCTCTCCGGCTCGATCACGGAACTCGCGCGGCAGTTGATGGCCGAGGACGATTTGGGCTGAGACCGAACCGCGGCGGACCGCCGGCACTGGTCGAAACGGCCGGCGCTCAGCTACCGTCGGCCCAGTCGAAGGTGCGGGTGACGGCCTTGCGCCAGGTGGCGAGCAGGCGCTCGCGCTCGGCGGCGGACAGCCGCGGCTCCCATCGGCCGCCCTCGGCCCAGTGCTGGCGGATCTCGTCGGTGGAGGACCAGAACCCGACCGCCAGCCCGGCCGCATAGGCAGCGCCGAGCGCGGTGGTCTCGGTGATCTGGGGGCGGACGACGGGCACGCCGAGGATGTCGGCCTGAAATTGCATCAGCGTGTCGTTGACGACCATGCCGCCGTCGACCTTGAGGGTGGTCAGCGGCACGCCGGAGTCCGCGTTCATGGCGTCGACCACCTCCCGGGTCTGGAAGGCGGTCGCCTCCAGCGCGGCCCGCGCCAGGTGCGCCTTGGTCGCGAACCGGGTCAGGCCCACGATGGCGCCCCGGGCATCGGGACGCCAGTACGGCGCGAACAGGCCCGAGAACGCGGGCACGACGTAGACGCCGCCGTTGTCCGGAACGGTCAGAGCGAGCGGTTCGATGTCGTCCGCGCTATCGATGATGCCGAGGTTGTCCCGCAGCCACTGCACCAGCGAGCCGGTGACGGCGATGGAGCCTTCCAGCGCGTAGATGGGCGCGAAGTCGCCCAGCCGGTAGCAGACCGTGGTCAACAGCCCGTGCCGGCTGAAGACGGGCTCCGTTCCGGTGTTCAGCAGCAGGAAATTGCCGGTGCCGTAGGTGTTCTTGGCCTCGCCCGGCTCCAGACACGCCTGGCCGAAGGTGGCGGCCTGCTGGTCGCCCAGGATTCCGGCGAGGGGTATTCCGGCGAAGGCCGCGGGCGTCGTCATCGCCGCGATCACCGCGGAACTGGACCGGATGGACGGCAACATCGCCAGCGGCACGCCGATCTCGGCCGCGATCTCGACATCCCATTGGAGCGTGCGCAGATCCATCAGCATGGTGCGGGACGCGTTGGTGACGTCCGTGACGTGGATGCCGCCGCGCGGACCCCCGGTCAGCCGCCACACCAGGTACGAGTCGATGGTGCCGGCCAGGAGCTCGCCCGCCTCGGCCCGGGCGCGCGCACCGGCGACATTGTCGAGGATCCAGCGGATCTTCGGCGCCGCGAAGTACGTGGCGAGCGGCAGTCCCACGCGCTCGCGGTAGCGGTCGGCGCCGCCGCCCAGCCGGCCCAGATCCCGGCAGATCTCCGCCGTCCGGGTGTCCTGCCACACGATGGCCGGGTGGACGGCCTGCCCGGTGGCTCGGTCCCACACAACGGTGGTCTCGCGCTGGTTGGTCACGCCGACCGCCGCGATGTCCGCCGCCGTCGCTCCGGCTGCATCGAGTGCCCCGACCATCACTTCCTGTGTGCGGAGCCAGATCTCGTCCGGGTCATGCTCCACCCAGCCCGCGCGCGGGAAGATCTGCCGATGGTCCCGGCCCACCCGGGCCGCCACCCGCCCACGCTCGTCGAAGAGCATGCATCGGGTCGACGTGGTGCCCTGATCGATTGCCGCCACGTACCGTGCCGTCATCGCCGCCCTGACCTCCTCGCTGACCTTGTCCCGGACATCCTCCAGGGCGGCCCGCGCAGATAGGTCGGCCCCGCGCCGCGCCCGTACCGGACGGTAGCCTAAGCGGAGACGGAGGTGGGCAGTGGTGTGGGCAGATAGGGCACTGGCCGGGAAATTGGGGCCTGCCGAGCGCGCGGCCAACGCAGCGCGGGTGGCCGGCGGATCGTTCGACGTGGTCGTGATCGGCGGCGGCGTGGTGGGCACCGGGGTGGCGCTGGATGCCGTCACGCGCGGCTTATCCGTCGCGCTGTTCGAATCGCGGGATATCGCCTCCGGGACGTCGTCACGGTCGTCGAAGCTGTTCCACGGCGGGCTGCGGTATCTGGAGATGCTCGAGTTCGGCCTGGTCCGCGAGGCGCTCGCTGAACGCGAGCTGATGCTCACCACGCTGTGCCCGCACCTGGCCAGGCCGGTCTCGTTCCTCTACCCGCTCAAGACGCGGCTCGTTGAGCGGCCCTATGTCGAGGTGGGGCTGCAGCTCTACGACCGGCTCGGCGGCGCGCGCTCGGTTCCGCGGCACCGGCAGTTGACTAGGGCCGGGGCGCTGCGGCTGTGCCCGGCTCTGAAGAAGGAGGCGCTGATCGGCGGGGTTCACTACTTCGACGGGCAGGTCGATGACGCGCGGCACACGCTCACGGTCGCGCGCACGGCGGCCGGCTACGGCGCGGTGATCCAGCCGTCGACGCAGGTGGTCGGCTTTCTGCGGGAGGCCGACCGGGTCGCCGGGGTGCGCGTCCGGGACGTGGAGACCGGGGTCGAGTCGGCCGTGTCGGCGGGCGTGGTGGTGAACGCGACCGGTGTGTGGACGGACGAGTTGCAGCACCTCGCCGGCAGCCGCGGCCGGTTCCGGGTGCGGGCGTCGAAGGGCGTGCACCTGGTGGTGCCGCGCGATCGGATTCCCAGCGAGACCGGGCTGATCCTGCGCACCGAGACGAGCGTGCTGTTCGTGATCCCGTGGAAATCGCATTGGATCATCGGCACTACGGACACCGACTGGAACCTGGATCTCGCACATCCCGCCGCGACGTCGGCCGACATCGAGTACCTGCTGACCCAGGTCAACTCGGTGTTGGTGACGCCGATCACGCTGGAGGATATCGAGGGCGTGTACGCCGGACTGCGGCCGCTGCTCGCGGGGGAGAGCGAGTCGACGTCGAAGCTGTCCCGCGAGCATGCGGTGGCGCGGGTCGCGCCGGGCCTTGTCGCGATCGCCGGCGGCAAGTACACGACCTACCGGGTGATGGCCGCCGACGCGGTGGATATGGCGGCGGAGGAGCTGCCGGGCCGGATCAATCCGTCGTGTACCCGGCAGGTTCCGCTGCTCGGCGCGGACGGGTACCACGCGCTCGTCAACCAGACCGATCAGCTCGCGGCCGCTAGCGGCGTGCACCCCTACCGCATCAAACACCTGCTCGGCCGCTACGGCAGCGCCATCCACGAGGTGCTGGCACTGGCCGAGACCGATCGGTCGTTGCTATCGCCGTTGCCCGGCGCTCCGGACTACCTGGAGGTCGAGGCGTTGTACGCGGTGACCCACGAGGGCGCGCTGCACGTCGAGGACGTGCTCGCCCGGCGCACCCGGATCTCCATCGAATACTCGAATCGCGGCACCGAAGCCGTCGGCCGCGTCGCCGAACTCATGGCGCCGGTGCTGGGCTGGTCGTCGGACCAGACCGCGACCGAGGTCGCCAGCTACCTCGCGCGGGTGGACGCGGAACGGCGCTCGCAGATCGAGCCGGATGATGCCTCCGCCGACGAGGTCCGCCTGCACGCGCCGGACATCCGTGGCCGGCTCACCGAATCGGCGGCATCGCCTGCATGACAGCGCCCCGCCGCCCGGTGCCGGCCGCCGCGGCGGCACTGGTCCTCGCGATCAGCGCCGTCGCGGTGGCATTGGTGGCGATCATCGCGAGCCGCGCCGGACCCCTGGTGGCGCATCCACCGACGGCGGAACCCCGTGTGCCGCAACCGATCGAGGCGCCGACCCTGCCCACCGTGACCATGACGACGTTCCCTCCGCAGCAGCAGGAGCCGCCCAGCGGTGATTGGTTGTGGTGGATCGCCGCGGTCCTGGCCGGGCTCATCGTGATCGCCCTGGTGGCCTGGCTTGTTCGCGCCCTCCGCCGCCCGGCCCGGATTGCGCCGCACCTCGGCGGGGTCGCACCGGCCGCTGCCGTGGACGCCGTACTCGGGTCGATCGCCGACACTCCGCCGGTCGACATCGGGGACGAGCGCACCTTCGACCCGGAACGCTCGGCGGACGACATCATCGCCACGTGGGTGGCCGTCGAGAAGGTCGCCGTGATCCTCGGGCACCGCCGCCGGTCCGCCAGCACGCCGACGGAGTTCCTGCGGGCGTTGACCGAGGAATTCGGCGATCCGGCGTTCGATGATCCAGCGTTCGGTGGGAGCGCCGCCGACGTCCTGCTCGGCCTCTACCACCGCGCGCGCTTCGACACGGCTGCGCTCGCGCCCGGTGCCGCCACCGCCGCCCGCGTCGCCGCGCGCACACTGCTCGCGACGTGGGATCGCACCGAACGCCCGCGACCGGGGGCCCACCGATGACGCCCCGCCCGGCGGCACAGCGACCGGCACAGCGGCGCGGCCGCGGCCTGGCCCGCTCGCTCGGTGGACGCGGACCCGCGCCGGCGGGCGCACGAATCGACCCCGCCGACCAGACACCCTTCGTAGAAAGGGATGTCGACGAGACGCCTCCGTGGCGGCATGTGGCGTGGCCGATCATCGTCACGGTTGTCGGAGGCGTCGGCATGTTCACGGGCGGCGTCCCCCCGTGGCGCGCGGTGGTGATCGCCGTCGGGGCGGGGCTCGCTCTCTGGACGGTGATCGTCTCGTTCGCGGTGCGCCGGATCGACTGGTATGACGATGTTCCGGGGTCCACGTATCGATCCGCCACGCCCTGGGAGGTGCCCGGGCTGGCCGGCGCGCGCGAATCGGCGGAGGCGTTCGAGCTGTATCTGCGTCCGCGGCTGTGGTCGCTCGCGCAGGACCTGCTGCGCCGCCGCGGCATCGAGCCGGACTCAGCGCGGGCTCGCGAGCTTGTCGGTGAACGGGAATTCGCCCTTCTGTCCGGCATCGACCGGAATCCACGCCGCACCACTGCCTCCGTATCAGTGCTCTGCCAGGTGATCGCTCGGCTGGCCGTCGCGCCGCTCCCCGGCAGCGCGCCCGCTATGGCGAATCCGGCTCTGAAAGGATTGGCCGGCGCCGCGGTCTCGCGCGTCCCGCTCGCCGCGCAGCACACCACGGAAGGACCCCGGCCATGACGACAAACCCCGCGACATCAATGCCGTCGACGAGCATCCTCTCGCCCGGTGAGGTCGCCGGCCGCGTCGGCGAGATCATGACCGCGGTGGGGCGGGCCGTGGTCGGTCTCGATACTGCTCTGCGGTTTTCCATGGCCGCGATCCTGGCCCGCGGTCACGTACTCATCGAGGACAATCCGGGTCTGGGCAAGACGCTGCTCGCGCGGTCCCTGGCCGGCGCGCTCGGCCTCGAATTCCGGCGACTGCAGTTCACCCCGGACCTGCTCCCCGCGGATATCACCGGGTCCTACCTGTACCACCCCGCCGCGGGCGAGTTCCGGTTCCAGCCCGGCCCGATCTTCTGCGGGCTGCTGCTGGCCGACGAACTGAATCGCACCCCGCCGAAGACTCAGTCGGCGCTGCTGGAGGCCATGCAGGAGGGGCAGGTGAGCGTCGAGGGGCGCACCCATCGGCTGCCCGACCCCTTCTGCGTGATCGCGACCGCGAACCAGATCGAGTACGAGGGCACCTACCCGTTGCCCGAGGCGCAGCTGGATCGCTTCCTCGTGCGTCTTCGCCTCGGCTACCCGTCCGGCGACGCCGAACAGGAGATGCTGCGCCGCCGGATCGCGCGCGCCGCAGGCGATCCCGCGGTTCCGCCGGTGACAGGCCCCGCCGGGCTGACGCAGCTGTGTGAATCCGTCGAGCAGGTGCGCATCGACGAAGACGTGCTGGGCTACTGCGTGGATCTGGCCCGCGCCAGCCGCACGCACAGCGCGGTCGAGGTCGGCATCTCGCCGCGCGGAACCCAGGCACTGCTGCTGCTCGCACGGGCGTGGGCGGTGGTCTCCGGTCGCGGCTTCGTGCTGCCCGAGGACGTGAAGCAGGTGGCCGGCCCGGCCTGGAGCCACCGTCTGGTGCTCAAGCTGCAGGCGTATGCGGACGCCGTCACCGGCGAGGGCGTGGTCGCCGAACTGCTCGGGAGTGTGCCCGCTCCGCCGGCCGACCGCATCGTCGCGGCGCACCACGGTCCGTCGTGACCTCGCCGGCAGCCGGGCAGCGCGCATCCCGCGGCGGCTGGCACCGCACGGCGGCGTGGTACCGCGTGCCCGGGGTGACCGCCCTCGCGGTCGGGTTGGGGGTCGCATTCGGCAGGCCCGACCTGGTGCTACTGGCCGCGCCGCTGTTGCTCGGGTGGGCGGCGGCGCTGCTCGCCGGCCGGCATCTGGTCGGGCGGCCGGCGCCGCGGGCCGTCTCCGTCGTCGATGCGGAGTCCTTCGGCAACAATGCCGCGGACGTCGTCACGACCGTCATCGGCGGTGACGGCGTCGAGTTCGCGTCCGTCGCGCAGCCGGGCGAGGGCCGCGGCCCGATCGGCCGGATGGTCACGCTCGCCGGCGGCCCCGCGACGCGGACGATCCGGTCACGGTTCCGCACCACCGGCTGGGGCACAACCACCGTCGCGCGGCCCGATTCGCTCGGCGCCGGGCCGGACGGCCTGTACCTCGCCGGGCCGGTGCGACGCGCGCCTACCCGCACGGAGCTGATACTCCCTGCGGTGGTTGCGATTCCGCCGTTCACGCTGCCCCCGATCATCGGTGGCTGGGCGGGGGCGCACGTCAGCCGGCGTCCCGGGCAGGGCAGCGACCTGATCGACCTGCGCGAATACGCACCCGGCGACCGGCTGAGGTCCATCCATTGGCGGGCGTATGCGCGCCACGAGCGCCTCTACACCACCCGGACGCTGTCCGATGCCGACGCCGAACTCATGATCTGCCTCGACCAGTCGGCCTACTTCGCCCCACGGCGTGTCGAGGGCGTGCGCGGCATGTGGCGTCGCGCCGCCCGGCGGGTGCGGGCGGCGATCGTGGCGGCGGTTGCGGCAGTGGACGCGCGCCGCGACCCGGCCGGCCACGCCGCGCGGGTCGACGCCGAGCGGCGGCTGCGCGCGACCAGTCTCGACCACGCCGTGGCCGCCGCGGCCGCGGTCGCCGCGGCCCACCTCGGGCAGGGGGATCGCGTCGGCGTAATGACGGCGACCGTTCCCCGGCGACTGCTGCGGCCCGGCACCGGAAACCGTCAGCTGCAACGGATCCGGCATCAGCTCGCCCTGTTGGACGACCGCCGGACCCGCATGCTGCAGGTCGCATGGTGGGGGTTGACGCCGGGGCAGATCGTCGTGTGGTGCTCCCCGTTGGTCACCCCGGCAGCGGTCCACGCCGCGATCGAGTGCGCCGCGCGCGGGCACCGCGTCATCGTGATCGACACCCTGCCATTCGCCGGGATGCTGGCGCGTGCCACGGCGGCCGACACCGATCACCTGCGAGTGCTGGCGGTGGAGCGGCAGCTGGAACTCGACCGGCTGCGCGGCAGGGGGATCGCGGTGATCAGCTGGGACGTGGGCGACCTTCCGGGCCAGATCGCCGAGGCGACTCGCGTCATGCGGGGCCGGCGATGAGCGGGGCGGTCGCGGCGCCTGGTGTTTCGGATATGACGACGCTCGGCGCTGAGCGGGTACCGGTCGTCATGGCCGGTAGCGGATGGCGGACATGGCACGGCTGGATGCTGCGGGTGGTCCTCGGCCTCGCCGTCGGGGGCGCGCTCGCCATCGCCCTGCCCGGGGCGGCCGGGGTCGGCGTGTGGTCGGTGGCCGGGGTATCGATGCTGGCGGCCGGCATCGGCACGGTGCTCGCGCCGGGCACGGTGCTGCCGCTGCTGCTCCTGGTCGGCCTGGTGCTCTATCGATTCGCCGCGCCGGGGCCGGTGCTCGGAGCGTCGCTTGCCGTGCTGATGGCCCTGATCGCGCTCATCCACCAGGCGGCGGCTCTTGCCGCCGTCATTCCGCTGCGATCCGAATGCGAGTGGGCCGCACTGCGTCCCGCGCTCGTGCGCTACGCGGTGGCCGTCGCCGTATCGGGACTCGTCTACCTAGCGGCCGTTGCCGCGGCCTAACTCACCGCGGTGATGACGATCCACAGCGCGAGGCTCCTTCCAGTCCGGACCCCAGATCGCGCCGGCTGTCGCGGAGATCCCCGGGATCAGCAGGAACCACAGCCACGAGCCGGTGATGAAGAACAGGGCCAGCGCCACGAAGACGGACGCGGCCGCGGCGGCGCCGACGAGTTTCTGTGCGGCGCTGCGGGAATCCGCCGTCGGAACGGCGCCTGTCTGCTGCGGTGAACGCCGCCCGGATAGTCGATTCACTGTGCCGGTGTTTGCCGGCGCCGCGAGGGTCGAGGCCTGCATCGGCGCGACCGGATGGGGTTCCGGCAGGTCGTCGAACAGGGCGGTGAGATCCGCCGCGGTCTTCGCGACGGTCACCCGGGCGCTGCGCTCGCCGTATTCGTCGAGGGTGAGCCGACCGGCCGCCAGGTGCTCGCCGAGAGCTTCCAGCGCCGAGGTGCGCTCACGGTCGCCGACGCGCATCTCCCCAGGATTCGTCACACCCGAAACTGTAACGGGGCCGGTCGGAGAGGCGTCAGCGGATCTCGACGAGGGCCGCCCCCGAGTTCACCGTCGCCCCCACCTCGACCGCGACACTTGTCACCGACCCGTCCTTGTGCGCGGTGACGGGGTTCTCCATCTTCATCGCCTCGACGACGACAACGAGATCACCTGCCGAGACGACGTCTCCGACGGCGACGGCGACCTTGACGACGGTGCCCTGCATGGGGGCCGTGACCGTGTCGCCGCTGCCGGCCGATGCCGCCGTCCGGCCGGTGCGCCGCGCGGTGCGGCCACGGCCGGGCACGGTCGCCGCGCGCCCGCCGAATCCGGGGAGGTCGGCCGGCAGCGACACCTCCACCCTGCGCCCGTTCACCTCGGCGACCACCGTCTGTCGCGGCGCCGGTCCGGCGGCGGAGGCTGGATCGTGCCCGCCCGCCGCGTCGCCATGGAACGGCTCGATGCCGCCCGCGAACTCGGTCTCGATCCAGCGGGTGTGCACGGCGAAGCCGCCGTCCGCCGCGGTGAACGCCGGATCGTCGACCACCGCCCGGTCGAATGGCAGCACCGTCGCCATGCCGTCGATCACGAACTCCGCGAGCGCCCGCCGGGACCGCTCGAGCGCCTCGGTCCGGTCGGCGCCGGTGACGATGAGCTTCGCGAGCATGGAGTCGAACGCGCCGCCGATCACCGTTCCGGACTCCACCCCGGAGTCGACCCGTACCCCGGGCCCGGCCGGGGCGACGAACCGGGTGATGGTTCCGGGCGCCGGGAGGAATCCGCGGCCCGGGTCCTCACCGTTGATGCGGAACTCGATGGAATGCCCCCGGGGGGTGAGATCGGTTGTCCAGCGGAGTTTTTCGCCGGCAGCGACGCGGAACTGCTCCCGCACCAGGTCGATGCCGCTGGTCTCTTCGGAGACCGGATGCTCCACCTGCAGCCGGGTGTTCACCTCCAGGAACGAGATCAACCCGTCCTGACCGACCAGGAATTCAACGGTTCCCGCGTTGTAGTAGCCCGCCTCGCGGCAGATGGCCTTGGCCGACTCGTGGATGGTGGTGCGCTGCTCGTCAGTGAGGAACGGGGCCGGCGCCTCCTCGACGAGCTTCTGGTACCGGCGCTGCAGCGAACAGTCGCGGGTGCCGACCACGATCACCGTGCCGTGCATGTCGCCGAGAACCTGTGCCTCGACGTGCCGCGGCTTGTCGAGATACCGCTCCACGTAACATTCCCCGCGGCCGAATGCCGTCACCGCCTCGCGCACGGCCGATTCGTAGAGTTCCGGGATCTCCGCCATGGTCCGGGCCACCTTCATGCCCCGCCCACCGCCGCCGAACGCTGCCTTGATGGCCACCGGCAAGCCGTACTGTCCCGCGAATGCCAGCACCTCGTCGGCGCCGGAGACGGGATCCGGAGTCCCGGGGACCAGCGGCGCACCCGCCCGCATGGCGATGTGCCGCGCGGTGACCTTGTCGCCGAGGTCGCGGATCGACTGGGGGCTCGGACCGATCCAGGTCAGGCCCGCGTCGATCACGGCCTGCGCGAAATCCGCGTTCTCGGACAGGAACCCGTAGCCGGGATGCACCGCGTCAGCGTCGGCCCGGGCCGCGACATCCAAGATCTTCGCCGCGTCGAGATAGGAATCCCGCGGCCCGACGCCGCCGAGCGCATACGCCTCGTCGGCCGCCCGCACGTGTGGAGCATCCCGATCCGGCTCCGCGTACACCGCGACCGACCGCAGGCCGGCATCGCGCGCGGCCCGCGCCACACGGACAGCGATCTCGCTCCTGTTTGCGATCAGTACGGTGTGCATCGTGTCTCTCTCCTGATCACTGGGTCGGTTGCCTATTCCACAGGTCCGTCACGGTTACGCCCAGTTCGCCCAAGAGCCGCCGGACCAACGGCAGCGCGAGGCCCACCACGCACGACGGGTCCCCGTCGATGCGGTCGACGAACCAGCCGCCGAGCCCGTCGATGGTGAAGGCGCCGGCGACCTCCAGCGGCTCGCCCGAGTCTATGTACGCCGCAAGCTCTTTCGCGCTCGGATGCCCCATGGTGACGGTCGCGCTGGCCGTCCCGGTGGCACTTCCGACGGTCTTCCCGCCGCGCACCCGCAGCACCGCATGGCCGGTGATCAACTCGCCGGTGCGCCCGATCTGGCCTGTCCAGCGCCGCAGTGTCTCCTCGCGTGTGTGCGGCTTGCCCTGCAGTTCGCCGTCGATCAGCAGCATCGAATCTCCGCCGATCACCACCGCGTCGTGAAGCGCGGGGTGGTCCCGCTGATCGCGCACCACCGCCTCCGCCTTCGCCGATGCCAACGCGATCATGATGTCGCTATGAGACGCGTCGGCATGGGCCACGCGCACGGCGTCCTCGTCGACGCTTGGGACGAGGACCACGGGCTCGACGCCGGCGTTGCGCAGCACGGCCAGCCGCCCGGGCGACGCCGACGCGAGCACCACCACGGGGGCACTCATCGCGGCAATCCCGAAGCCCACCAGGTATGTGGCCCGGGACGCGGTCCGGCACCGGAATGTGCCAACCGGGCGCCATCGGACCAGACAGTGCGCGGCGCGGACGACGTCATACTCGATGCCGAACGCGATGCCGCAACGAGCGCGATCACCGCGACCACGGCGGCGGCGTCCTCATCGTCGCGACGGGCACCGCCCGCTCCGCCCTCGCTCGCTGTGACATTTGTTCGCTCGGGCTGCGCTCCCCGGCGCCCTGCGACTTCGTCGCGACGGGCACCGCCCGCTCCGCCCTCGCTCACAGTGGGATGTTTCCGTGCTTCTTGGGCGGCAGGGTTTCGCGCTTGTCGATGAGCGCGCGCAGGGCCCTGGTCACGGCGAGGCGGGTCTGCGACGGCCGGATCACCTCGTCGACATAGCCACGGTCCGCCGCGACATAGGGGTTCGCCAAGGTGTCCTCGTAGTCGGTCTGCAGGCGGGCGCGCATCGCGTCGACGTCCTCGCCGGCTTCGTCGGCCGCGCGAAGTTCCTTGCGGTACAAGATGTTCACCGCGCCGGCCGCGCCGACCACGGCGATCTGCGCGGTCGGCCAGGCCAGGTTCACGTCCGCGCCGAGGTGCTTCGAGCCCATCACGTCGTAGGCGCCGCCGTACGCCTTGCGGGTGATCACGGTCACTAGCGGGACGGTCGCCTCGGCGTAGGCGAAGATCAGCTTCGCACCGCGGCGGATGATCCCGTTCCACTCCTGATCGGTGCCCGGCAGGAACCCCGGCACGTCGACGAAGGTGACGACGGGGATGTTGAAGGCGTCGCAAGTGCGGACGAATCGGGCTGCCTTCTCCGAGGCGTCGATGTCCAGGGTTCCGGCCAGGTGGCGCGGTTGGTTCGCGACGATGCCGACGCTTCGGCCCTCGATGCGGCCGAATCCGACGACGATGTTCGGTGCGAAAAGCTCGTGCACCTGGAGGAACTCGCCGTCGTCCAGTACGGCGGTGATCGCCGTGACCATGTCGTACGGCTGGTTCGGCGAGTCGGGGATCAGCGCGTCGAGCGCCAGGTCCGTGTCGGTGATCTCCAGGTCCGAGTCCCAGGGCAACACCGGGGGTGCCGTCAGGTTGTTCGGCGGGAGGTAGGAGAGCAGGGCGCGGACGTAGTCGATCGCGTCCTCTTCGCCGTCCGCCAGGTAGTGGGCGTTGCCGGAGCGGGTGTTGTGCGTGCGCGCGCCGCCGAGGTCCTCGAGCGAGACGTCCTCTCCGGTCACGGTTTTCACCACGTCCGGCCCGGTGATGAACATCTGCGAGGTGCCGTCGACCATGACGACGAAGTCGGTGAGGGCGGGGGAGTAGACGTGGCCGCCCGCGGCCGCGCCCATGATGAGCGAGATCTGTGGGACGACGCCGGACAGGTGCACGTTGCGGCGGAAGATCTCCGCGTACAGCCCGAGTGAGACGACGCCCTCCTGGATGCGCGCTCCGCCACCCTCGTTGATGCCCACGATGGGCCGGCCCGACTTCGCCGCGAAATCCAGTACCTTGACGATCTTCTCGCCGTACACCTGGCCGAGGGCGCCGCCGAACACTGTGACGTCCTGCGAGAAGACCGCAACCTCGCGTCCGTCAACGGTGCCGAACCCGGTGACCACACCGTCGCCGTACGGCCGGTTCTTCTCCATCCCGAACGCCGTGGAACGATGCCGCGAGAAGGCGTCGAACTCGATGAACGAGCCGGGATCCAGCAGTAGGTCGAGCCGCTCGCGGGCCGTGAGCTTCCCACGCGCGTGCTGCCGCTCCACTGCTCGCGCCGATCCCGCCGCGCGGTGCTCGGTGATGCGCCGGTTCAGATCCGCGATCTTGCCCGCCGTCGTGTGCGGCGCGGCGGCGCTGCCGTCCAGTGCTGCTGCGGAGTCAGCGCCCTCGTCCGGCATGGCAGATGACATGGCCAAAGACTATCCCGGCCGCGATCGACCGATTCGGCGCCGTCAGAACGGCGGCGGATCGCTCCTGCGGGCGCAGTAGCCACCGGTGCCACCACCTGTGCCGCCGCCGACTGCGCCGAGGCAGACGGAGCCGTGGTCGGTTGGGTTGTCGTCGGCGAGCAGGTGGCCAGGCTCTGTCGGGTACACGTGTCCCGTCGGGGCGGTCCAGACGAGGGTGCCGTCTGCCCCGGGCACTGCGCGCCACGGCGTGAACGTCTTGATCAGATGATGGAATCGACAGAGCGCATCGAGATTGTGCGCGCAGGTGACTCCGCCCGCGTCGAACGGCGTGCGATGGTCGATGTCGCAGCGCTCGGCGCGTGTGCGGCAGCCAGGGAAGCAGCAGACACGGTCCCGCGCCACGATGTGGCCGACGATGCGTTCGGGCGGCCGATAGACCAGCCGGCCGGCATCGAAAACCGTGCCGCAGTAACGGGTCCGGACCGGGTGGCCGTCGCCGGGTGGGTGTGCCTCGGCGGGAGTGGTGACGATAGCGCGGATGGCGGCGGCGGATGTCGCGAGTGATCGGGCGAACTCCGCACTGATCACCCCATGCCCGGCGAGTTCGGCAGGATCGTCGTCCAGTCCAGCCAGGGTCGAGGCGGAGATGTACACGTTGACGCAGATCGGAAGCCGGCGCTTGTCGGCAGCCGCCGGCGAAGGACGCAATCGGGCCGCTGCATTGGTTGGATCTGCGGTGCCTGATGCACTCACCTGATCGCCCGCACCTGCCTGGTTGTCGGCGCCGTTTCGCTCGCTCTGGTCCGATTGTTGGCCGTCGCTGCCGCTGCCGGTGCGATCGTCGGTGCGATCGTCAGTTACGCCGTTGATCCTGTCCGTTGCCCGGTTGCTGCTGCCGGCGGCGGCACCATGGGTGGCTCCGTCGATGACGTATCGGCCAGCGGCGGCGAGGTCCTCGAAAAGCGCGAGGAACGCGTCGGCGCGAAGCTGGCCATGGCCTCGGCCAGCGGCGAGGCCCGCGACCTTGACGGCGGTGGCGATGCGGTCGAGCACGGAGTAGGCCATCTGGGCGCCGGGAGCGGGAACGCTCGCGCAGAACCGGGCCATGCCGTCGACATCCGGGTCGACGCGAACCCCGCGACCGCTTCGCGCGCGCTGCTCCCGCCGGGCAGCGGCGTCCGGATCCACGCGGACGACTTCGCGATCCACGAGCGCGCGCAGTCGGCTCGGCGTGCGGCGTGCGGCTGTGGGAAGGATCCGTTGTTCGACCAGGCGACGGTGTTCACCGTCCAGCACCGTCATCCGCTCGGCGATGATCGAGGCCCGATAGCCGTCGATCTCGCCTGATTGCTGCGCGGCGAGCGTGGCCGGGAACGTGTCGACCATGGCCACGGCGCGTTCGGTGCGATTCCGCGCGCTGATCGGCGACAAATTCAGCGCGCACCCGATCTCGGCGGACGCCACCTTGACGGCCGCGTCGCGCAGTGCGGCATTCCACTTCGGGTCTCGCATCAGAGCCGCGATGGGAGCGTCCGGTGCCGGTTCGGCCAGCCCGAGCGGAGATGCGGTGAGATCGAGCAGATCTTCGACGGCCATGACGACGCCCGGCCGCGCAAGCGCGGCGATGTACCGCTGCTGGATCGCCTCGGCCCAGCTGATGAGCCGTCCGGCCGCGACGATGCCGTTCAACAGCCCGGCCGCGTCCAGTTCAGCCGGGCCGACACGCACCGCACCGTCACCCGGCGCGAGCCCCGCGGTACGCACGGCGTCCGGGCAGGCTCTCTGGAGCACCTCAGCCATCGCCCCGCCGGGCCGCGCCGCCGCGGCAGCCGCGATGGTCTCCCGCAGACCGTCGATCGCGGCCCGCAACACCCACGCCGGCGGTGGCGGCTCGTCATCGAAAGCAGCGCCATCGGAAAGAGCGCCGATGGAAGCCGCCTCATTGGGTGCGACCGCATCGGATCCAGCGCAGCCCGGGACACCGTCATGGGCGGTACCGATGACCTCCCGCCCGCCCCTCGGCTCGCTGGCCCCGGGGTGCGCGACATCGCCGGTAGTGCCGCCTGTGCGACCGACCGTCATGACTCACCCCCTGCGTTCCAGCAACTAATCCGTACGTATGTTCTCAATCGTCGACGTTACCCGAGCGCACTGCGTTCGTCAATATGTTCGAAAAACATGTGGACAACTCCTGTGGACAACCCAGTAAGAGGTGCGCTATGTCGAACCAGGCGAGCGTCCCTGCCGCTGCTCACCACGCTGTCGGGCCGTGCTGGCAAGCTGATGGGCGACAGGGTTATGAAGCATCGGTTCGGGACCGGGAAGGCACGGCGGCGATGACGGCAGGGGTGACGGACGCAGCACAGGCGGCCGGGATCTTGGCGCACGCTCGCGAGTCGATCAACCCCGCCATGCGCGCGGCAGTGGCCCGTCTCGACGAGCGCAATCGGCGCATCGCCGAGTACCACCTCGGGTACGCCGACGCGAACGGCACGCCGACCGCGAGCAACGGCGGAAAGGCGGTGCGCGGCGCGCTGGCGTTGCTGTCCGCGCGATCGGTCGGGGCGTCCGGCGTCGCGATCCCCGCGGCGGTCGCCGTCGAGCTGGTGCACCACTACTCGCTGCTGCACGACGACATCATCGATGAGGACGCCACTCGACGGCATCGACCCGCGGCCTGGACCGTCTTCGGCGCGCCGGCGGCGATCCTGGCCGGGGATGCCATGGCGGCGCTCGCTACCACGGTTGCTTTGGAGGGCACTCCGTCGTCGCAGGCCGCGGCGGTCGGCGGGTCGATCGCCGCCGCGACGATGCGCATGCTGGCAGGTCAGGCCGCCGATGTGGCCTTCGAGAGGGCGGATGCGGTCGACCTCGAAGCGTGCCGGCAGATGGTCGCGGACAAGACCGGGGCCCTGCTCGAATGCGCCGCGTCGGTCGGCGCGCTCGCCGCAGGAGCGCCGGACGAGATGACCGCGGCGCTCGCACGGTTCGGCGGGCATATCGGCATGGCCTTCCAACTGGTGGACGACATCATCGGTATCTGGGGATCTGCCGACCACACTGGGAAACCGGTGGCGTCCGACCTCGCCTCCCGGAAGAAGTCGCTGCCCGTCGTCGCGGCGCTCGCCGCCGGTGGGCCGCATGCCGATCGGTTGGCCGAGATCTACTCGTATGACGGAGTTCTCGACCGCGCGGCGGTCGAAACGGCCGCACGGGCCGTCGAGGCAACGGGGGCCAGGTCCTGGGCCCAAGCCGAAGCGGACCGCGAAACCGACGCTGCCCTCGCGGTTCTCGGCAGCCTGCCCATCGATGACAGAGTTCGCGACGAATTCCGCGTGCTGACGGCCATGCTCTGCCGGCGGGACCGGTAGAGCGGACGCGACCGGGAAATGACGGGCTGGGCTCGCAGATGACGGACTGGGCCGCAGCAGGGGGGGCGACCTGGATCGTCACGCACGTCGACGAAACCGGCTCGACCAACGCTGATCTCGTAGCGCAGGCCGCGCTCGGCGCGCCGGACCACACAGTGCTCGTCGCCGATGTGCAACGCGCTGGGCGCGGCCGGCTTGGCCGCAGCTGGGTGGCCCCGCCGGGTACCGCGCTGCTCTTCTCCGTGTTGCTGCGGCCGCGCGCCGTCCCACCGCAGCGACTCGGGTGGATCGGTGCCATCCTCGGCATGGCGATCTGCACGGCGATCGAGACGGCGACGGGCCTGAAAGCCGACCTGAAATGGCCGAACGACGTGCTGATCGGCGGACGCAAGGTCGCCGGAATCCTGGCCGAACTGGGCAGCGACGCACTCGTGATTGGCGCGGGGATCAACGTCACTCTCGACGCCGCCGATCTGCCCCGGCCCGACGCGACGTCGCTGCAGCTCGCCGGGGCTGCTGCGTACAGCTGTGATCGGGCGGCGCTGCTCGGCGCGGTGCTCGGCAATCTCGACGGTCTCCTCGCCCGGTGGGAGGCCGCCGAGGGAGATATCGACCGCTCCGGGCTGCGCGCCGAGTACCTGGCACGGTCCGCGACCGTCGGCCGCCGCGTCACGGTCCACCTGCCCGACGGCCGAACCGTCACCGGCATCGCCACCGACATCGCCACCACCGGCGCGATCGTCGTCGACGCGGACGGCCGCCCCCAGAGCTTCACGGCCGGGGATGTGCAGCACCTACGAACGTCGTCATAAACGTCTCACCAGGTGGGATCACAGTCCCGCCACGTTGACAGCGCTCAGCGCCCGACCTACAGTTCCATCTGTGCGCAATGATCTCCTTGTAATCACGTAGCGCGTCATCGCCGAGTGGCCGGCGGCGACGCGCAACCCCTGTGACACCGGATTCGGTGACGGGGGTTTTTTTATTGCCCGGCTGTGTCACTCAGGAATGCCACTCACGAACGGAACTCACGAATTGCTGACCCAGGCCAGGCCGGCCGGACCACCACGAGACGGATCGAGAAGCGGAATGCACCCCACTGCGACACCCACGCCCACCAGCCGGGCCAACGTGATCCCGCACGGCCCCGCGCCCGCGACGCCGGGCGCCGACGCAGAGCGGCTCACCGGTGCGCAGACCGTGGTGCGCACCCTCGAAGAACTCGGTGTGGAGATCGTCTTCGGCATCCCGGGCGGAGCCGTTCTGCCGCTGTACGACCCGCTGCTCGATTCCACCAAGGTGCGGCACATCCTCGTCCGGCACGAGCAGGGCGCGGGGCACGCGGCCACGGGTTATGCGCAGGCGACCGGGCGGGTCGGCGTCTGCGTCGCCACATCCGGGCCGGGCGCCACGAACCTCGTCACACCCATCGCGGATGCGCACATGGATTCCGTGCCCATGGTCATCATCACGGGGCAGGTCGGGCGCGCGCTGCTCGGATCGGACGGCTTTCAGGAGGCCGACACCTGCGGCATCACCATGCCGGTGACCAAGCACAACTTCCTGGTCACCGACCCGGATGAGATCGCCGCCACCATCGCCGCGGCATTCCATCTGGCGTCGACGGGTCGACCCGGCCCGGTGCTCGTCGACATCCCCAAGGACGTGTTCCAGGCCGAAACCACGTGGCGGTGGCCGGTGCAGTTGCCGCTGCCGGGATACCGCCCGACAACCCGCCCGCATGCCGGGCAGATCGCGACCGCCGCAGCGGCGATCGTCGCGGCGCGCCGTCCGGTGCTCTATGTCGGCGGTGGCGTCATCAAGTCCGAAGCACATGCCGAACTGATGCAGCTCGCGGAGATGACGGGGATCCCGGTCGTCACCACGTTGATGGGACGTGGCGGGTTCCCGGATTCGCACGAGCAGCACTTGGGCATGCCCGGGATGCACGGCACGGTCGCCGCCGTGGGCGCGCTGCAGAGGTCGGATCTGATCGTCGCGCTCGGCGCTCGATTCGACGACCGCGTCACCGGCCAGCTCTCCAGCTTCGCGCCGAACGCGGCGGTGATCCACGCCGATATCGACCCGGCCGAGATCTCCAAGAACAGGATCGCCGATGTCCCGATCGTGGGTGACGTGCGCGAGGTGATCTCCGAGCTGATCACGGCGATCGCCGCCGAACAGGCCGCCGGCGCCGTCTCCGACCTCACCGCATGGTGGGCCGAACTCGATCATCTTCGCGAGACGTTCCCACTCGGTTACGACTGGCCCGCCGACGGGACATTGGCGCCTCAGTACGTGATCTCGCGCATCGGCGCGATCGCCGGGCCGGACACGGTGTACCTGGCCGGCGTCGGGCAGCACCAGATGTGGGCGGCGCAGTTCATCAAGTACGAGCACCCGCGCACATGGATCAACTCCGGCGGCCTGGGCACCATGGGGTTCGCGGTGCCGGCCGCGATGGGCGCGAAGGCCGGACGCCCGGACGCGTGCGTGTGGGCGATCGACGGCGACGGCTGCTTCCAGATGACGAACCAGGAGCTCGCCACCTGTGCGATCGAGGGACTGCCTGTCAAGATCGCTGTCATCAACAACGGCAACCTGGGCATGGTGCGCCAGTGGCAGACGCTGTTCTACGGCGAGCGCTACTCCGCGACGGATCTAGGGACGCACAAGTACCACATCCCGGACTTCGTGATGCTGGCCGAGGCGCTGGGGTGCAAGGGATTGCGGTGCGAGTCGAAGGAAGACGTCGACCGGGTGATCGAGGAGGCGATGGCCACGAACGACCGGCCGGTGGTGGTCGACTTCATCGTCGGAAAGGATGCGCAGGTGTGGCCGATGGTCGCGGCCGGCACCGGCAACGACGAGATCATGGCCGCGCGCGGCATCCGGCCTCTCTTTGACGAGGAATGAACAGGGCGATGTGCACGTCCCCCGACCACCGAATCAGGAGTAGATCTCGATGACGCGCCACACCCTTTCCGTCCTCGTGGAGAACAAACCCGGCGTCCTGGCCCGGGTCTCGTCGCTGTTCTCCCGCCGCGGCTTCAACATCCATTCGCTCGCCGTCGGCCCGACGGAATCCCCGACCGTCTCGCGGATGACGATCGTCGTCACGGTCGAGGACAGCGAGATGGAACAGGTCACCAAGCAGCTCAACAAGCTGGTGAACGTGCTCAAGATCGTCGAACTCGACACCGACGCCTCGGTGCAGCGCGAGCTCCTACTGATCAAGCTGAAGTCCGACCTCACGTCACGGTCGCAGGTCGCCACCATCGTGGAGATGTTCCGTGCGCGGATCGTGGACGTGACGCCGGACTCGCTCACCGTGCAGGCCGTCGGCACCTCGGACAAGCTCGAGGCGCTGACGCGCATGCTGGAGCCCTTCGGGGTGCGCGAACTCGTGCAGTCCGGTCTCGTGGCACTCGGCCGCGGGCCGCGCTCCATCACCTCCACGAGCCGCGGCTCGGACTGATCCGGCTCACGGCACACCGACCGGGTCGTCGGTCTCACATCGAAACACGGTGGTACGACCCGAATCTCGTCACACCAGGTAAGTACAACGAAAGGAACTGCAACTGACATGGCCGCGGAAATCTTCTATGACGACGACGCCGACCTCTCGATCATCCAGGGCCGCAAGGTGGCGGTGATCGGCTACGGCTCGCAGGGGCACGCGCACGCGCTGAACCTCCGCGACTCCGGCGTCGACGTGCGCGTCGGTCTCCCCGAGACGTCGTCTTCCCGTGCCAAGGCCGCCGACCAGGGCCTGCGCGTGGTGACTCCGGCGGAGGCCGCAGCCGAGGCGGACGTCATCATGATCCTCACGCCCGACCACGTTCAGCGGCACGTCTACGCCGAATCGATCGCGCCGCACCTGACGGCGGGCAAGGCGCTCGCGTTCGGGCACGGATTCAACATCCGGTTCGGCTACATCAAGCCGCCGGCGGATGTCGACGTCATCATGATCGCGCCAAAGGGGCCAGGGCACCTGGTACGTCGTGAGTTCGTCGACGGCAAGGGGGTCCCCGATCTGATCGCCGTCGAGCAGGATCCGAGCGGAAACGCCCAGGCGCTGGCGCTTTCGTACGCGGCGGGGATCGGCGGGGCCCGCGCCGGGGTCATCAAGACCACGTTCACCGAGGAGACCGAGACCGACCTCTTCGGCGAGCAGGCCGTGCTCTGCGGCGGCATGTCCCGCCTGGTGCAGGCCGGGTTCGAGACGCTGGTGAATGCGGGCTATCAGCCGGAGATCGCGTACTTCGAGTGCCTGCACGAGATGAAGCTCATCGTGGACCTGATGTACGAGGGCGGCATCGCGAAACAGCGCTGGTCGGTATCGGACACCGCCGAGTACGGGGACTACGTGTCCGGCAAGCGGGTGATCGATGAGCACGTCGAGGAGAACATGCGCGCGGTGCTCGCCGACATCCGGTCTGGTGCGTTCGCCGCCCGGTTCATCGCGGATCAGGACGCGGGCGCCCCCGAGTTCAAGCGGATGCGCGCCGAGCAGGAGCAGCACCCGATCGAGGAGACCGGGCGCAAGCTGCGCGGCCTGATGAGCTGGGTCAAGTCCGACGACGACTACAGCGGTACGGCCGCCCGGCACTGACACCGCACGCCGACTCGGCAAGCGATATGTGGCGGCCCCCGCGCCCGACCAATGCGTCGGGGGCGGGGGCCGCTGGGCTCGGTGGGGTTGTTCCCTACCGCGGTGGGTCCTCTGGTTCTAGAAGGTCGCGCCGCCCTTCGCCGTGAACCAGGCCTTCGATGTCTTGTTCATGAGCAGCACGATGATCAGGATCGGCACGATGACGCCGAAGATCGAGAAGGCGACGCTGCCGGACGCGATCATCATGGCGATCTCGGCGATCACCAGGATGCCGCACGCGATCACGGACACCTTGGAGTTCTTGCCGCTCAGCGCCACCACGCCGCCCCAGATCAGCAGGCCCGCGCACACGATCAGCACGATCCCGACCACCACGAGGAACCCGCCGGCGCCCGAGGCTGCTTCGCACACGCCGGTTGAGTCGGTCCCGGCCTGGGTGCACGCCGATCCGACCGCGCTAACCACGGCCCCGCCGAGCATGCTGATCAACGAGCCGATGATGGCGAACCCGCCCCAGATGAAGCACAGCACGGCGGCCGCCGTCACCATGCCCGGTCGGGCCAGTCCCGCCGGCGCTCCGTATCCGGGAGCGGCATATCCCGGCGCCGGGTACCCCGGTGCGGCGTACTGCGGCGGCGGAGGCGGGGGCGGATAGCCCGGCTGCCCGTACGGGCCCGGTTGCTGCGGGTAGGCCTGTTGCTCATAATCTGGCGTCGGCGTGCCGCCTGGTGGTGTCGTCACGGGTTCCTCCTGGGTTCAGGTGGTCGGAAGCGTTGGTTGTGGCAAGCAGTGCGTGTGCATCCTGTCACACTCCGGTCTCGGAATGCAGCAATTTCCGTGCTTCCGGAGCGGCCCATGGCTGCGCACGATCCGTGACGGCTAGTCTTCGCATGTCCCGTGCGTGATGCAGGCGTTGTGGTGCGCCATGCGCGAGACATGGAGACGAACAAGGGGCAGATGGGCATGAAACTTGCGGTGATCCCGGGCGACGGTATCGGCCCGGAGGTGGTGGCCGAAGGCCTCAAGGTGCTCGGCGGCGTGCTCGACGAGGTCGAGACCACCACCTACGACCTCGGAGCTGCCCGGTGGCACCGCACCGGTGAACTGTTGCCGGACTCCGTGCTGCGCGAGATCCGTCAGCACGATGCGATCCTTCTCGGGGCCGTCGGAGACCCGTCGGTGCCGTCGGGGATCCTCGAGCGTGGCCTGCTGCTGCGTCTGCGCTTCGAACTCGATCACCACGTGAACCTGCGGCCGGCACGCCTGTACCCGGGTGTTCCGAGCCCGCTCGCCGGCGACGGAGCCATCGACCTCGTGGTGTGCCGCGAGGGCACCGAAGGCCCGTATGCGGGCAACGGCGGCATCCTGCGCAAGGACACGCCGCACGAGATCGCCACCGAAGTGTCGGTCAACACCTACTTCGGTGTGCAGCGTGTGGTGCGGGATGCCTTCGAGCGCGCCGCGCGCCGCCCCCGCAAGCACCTCACGCTGGTGCACAAGACCAACGTCCTGGTCCACGCCGGCCAGCTGTGGAGTCGGGTTGTCGAAGAGGTCTCCATGGACTTCCCGGACGTGACGGTCGCGTATTCGCATGTGGACGCTGCGATGATCTACATGGTGACCGACCCCGGCCGGTTCGATGTGGTGGTCACCGACAACCTCTTCGGCGACATCTTCACCGACCTCGCCGCCGCCGTCACGGGCGGGATCGGGCTGGCCGCGTCGGGCAACCTGGACGTCTCCCGCGCCAATCCGTCGATGTTCGAGCCGGTGCACGGTTCCGCCCCGGACATCGCCGGCACGGGAACGGCGGATCCGACGGCCACGGTGCTGTCTGTGGCGCTGCTGCTGGACCACATCGGTCGCGGGGAGGCCGCCCGTCGCGTCGAGGCGGCCGTGGCCTTCGACCTGGCGACCCGCGCCCCGGGGTCCCCCGGGCGCACGCAGGCGATCGGCGACCGGCTCGCCGCGTTGGCCGCCAGCTGATTCCGTCCCCCGGCTGATCGGGTATGACGGTGTTCGCGGGCTCCGCCCGGGAGCAGCGTCATACCCGTCATGCAGTATGGCGGCAGTGCGGTGCGGCACGCTGCTTCGGACCGTGCCATACTGGCCGCATGGCATTGATAACCGCCATCATTACCAGCTAGCGCGCCGGTTACCGAGCGCGCAGACCTCCCGTACCCCGGGAGGTCTTTTGCTATCCGGACGCCGTGTCGCCGCCACCCTTGGCGGCGCGGCCCTGGCAGCACTGATCCGGCAGCACTGATACCACAGCACCACGTGTGCGCATCGAAAGGGCCTGACATGGCCGCAGAATCGGCATTTCCGCTCGGCGACAGCTTCCACGTCTTCGACACGACGTTGCGCGACGGCGCGCAGCGTGAGGGCATTACCTATTCCGTCGCCGACAAGATCGCCGTCGCAACGCTTCTCGATGAGCTGGGTGTGGGTTTCATCGAGGGCGGCTGGCCCGGCGCGGTGCCCAAGGACACCGAGTTCTTCGCGCGTGCCGCGGATGGCGAACTCTCGCTGACCACCTCGACGCTGGTGGCGTTCGGTGCGACCCGGAAGGCCGGCGTGAAGGCGCAGGACGATCCCCAGGTGCGGGCGCTCCTGGACTCGCGCGCGTCCGTCGTGACGCTCGTCGCGAAGTCCGATATCCGGCACGTGACGCGCGCGTTGCGGACCACGCCGGAGGAGAACCTGGCGATGGTCGCGGACACGGTGGCGCTGCTCGTGGCCGAGGGGCGCCGGGTATTCCTGGACTGCGAGCACTTCTTCGACGGGTACCGCTTCGATCGGGACTACGGTCTGCGGGTCGCCGAGGCCGCCGCCGGCGCGGGGGCCAGCGTCATCGTGCTGTGCGACACGAACGGCGGGATGCTCCCGTCCCGGGTGCACCAGACGGTGGCGGAGGTCTTGCAGCGCAGCGGGCTCCGCCTCGGGATCCACTGCCAGAACGACACCGGCTGCGCGGTTGCCAACACGATCGCGGCCGTGGAGGCCGGCGCCACCCATGTGCAATGCACGGCCAACGGTTACGGGGAGCGGCCCGGCAACGCCGACTTGTTCGCCGTGGTCGGCAATCTCGCCACCAAGATGGACATGCCGGTGCTGCCGCACGGGCGCCTGACGGACATGGTCCGCGTCTCGCACGCGATCGCCGAGCTCGCGAACCTGGTGCCGGACACCCATCAGCCCTACGTCGGATCCGTGGCGTTCGCCCACAAGGCCGGCCTGCACGCGTCCGCGATCAAGGTCGACCCCGTGCTGTACAACCACATCGATCCGGCGATCGTGGGCAACGACATGCGCATCCTCATCACCGAGATGGCCGGCCGGGCCTCGGTGGAACTCAAGGCCGCCGAACTCGGCGTGGATCTCACCTCCCGGCCCGACGTGGTCTCCCGCGTGGTGGAGACCGTGAAGAAGCGCGAGGCGGATGGATGGTCGTACGAGGCCGCGGACGCGTCGTTCCTGCTGTTGTTGCGCCGCGAGATCGCGCGCGCCGATGGCCGTGTCGGCGGCACCGGTGACGGATCGGCCGACGGCAGCGAGCCGGAGGACTCCCGGGTCGGCCCGCGCGCCGCCATGCGTCCCTTCACCATCGAGTCGTATCGGGTGATCGTGGAGCACAACGGCGTCGGCGTCGCGAAGTCGGAGGCAACCGTCAAGGTGCTCGTCGGGGGAGAGCGGGTGATCGTCACCGCCGAGGGCAACGGGCCCGTCAACGCGCTGGACTCCGCGCTGCGCCAAGCCGTCGTCGCCCATTACCCGCAGCTGGCGGACGTGGAGCTGGCCGACTACAAGGTGCGGATCCTCTCCGGCAGTGCGGGCACGGGGTCGATCACGCGGGTGTTGGTGACGTCCACCGACGCCACGTCGGACTGGACCACGGTGGGGGTGCACGCGAATGTGGTCGAGGCGTCGTTCCGGGCCCTGGTCGACGCGCTGCTGTACGCGGCGGGCCGGCAGACGGTGACCGCCTGACGTGGGGTGCGGCGTAGCGCCGGGAGCCCGGCGAAGCGAACAGCGTCATAGGCGGTAGGCTCGCCCTGCGTCGGCGAGATGCGGTTGCCGACCGGCGGTGTCGTCTAGGTGGTGTCATCGAACAACAGTGTCGTCGAAAGGTGCGCCGTGCGTCTGGCTCGGGTAGCCCATGCCGAGGGGATGTCCTTCGTCGCGATCGACGGCCCGAGTGGCCCCGGTGGCCCGGACGGCCTGGACGGGGCAATGGAGGCCCGTGAGATCGCCGACCACCCGTTCGGCAGCCCGTCGTTCACCGGGCGGCGCTGGCCGCTCGCCGACGTGCGCTTGCTCGCGCCGATCCTGCCCAGCAAGGTGATCGGCATCGGGCGCAACTACCACGCGCATGCCACCGAACTCGGCAATGCCGTTCCGGACGAGCCCATGGTGTTCCTCAAGCCGTCCACGTCGGTGATCGGGCCGGGAGCGGCGATCGCCATGCCGGCTGTGTCGCATCGCGTGGACTACGAGGGCGAGCTGGCGGTGGTGATCGGGCGGCCGTGCCACCGCGTGCGGGCCGCGGACGCCCGCAGCGTGATCCTCGGCTACACCTGCGCCAACGACGTCACCGCCCGCGATTTGCGCGCGCCGAACGCGCCGTGGCTGCGCAGCAAGGGGTTCGACACGTTCTGCCCGCTCGGGCCGTGGATCGAGACCGAGCTCGACCCGTCGGATGTGACGGTGACCACGAGCGTGAACGGCGACGTCCGCCAGGACGGGCACACGGCGGACCTGATCTTCGGGCTCGGGGAGCTGATCGAGTACTGCTCGGCGATTATGACGCTGCTGCCGGGCGACGTGATCCTGACCGGCACCCCCGAGGGTGTGGGCCCGCTGGCGGCCGGTGACGTGGTGTCCGTGGCGATCTCGGGTATCGGCGAACTGGAGAACCCGGTCGTTGCGGAATAGCCTGTGCCGCTGGCGGTTTCGCGGCGCGATGCCCGCAGTTTGGGGGAGCGCGACAGCATCTGTAAGATGGGTTCTCGGCTCCGCTCAGGTGGGGCCGGTGGGGTATGGTGTAATTGGCAACACAGCTGATTCTGGTTCAGCCATTCTAGGTTCGAGTCCTAGTACCCCAGCGGTGCGATGCAGCGGCTGACTCGTGTTCGGGCGCCGACCGGATTCCGGTAGTATCGACCAGCACGGCAGTACGTCATGGCCCCGTCGTCTAGCGGCCTAGGACGCCGCCCTCTCACGGCGGTAACGTGGGTTCGAATCCCATCGGGGCTACTCAAGCGAGACCCCTGGTCAGCCAGGGGTTTTTGCGTTTCTGCGGCGCGCCGCGAGGTAGACCTGCGCGGCAAGGATCGAACCCGACCGCAGTGGCGGCGGGATCGAACCAGCCGACCCGGTAGACGTGGTTCCGTAGCCGGCTGCCTGTGCGGATGCCATGGGACACGGGTGCGTCAGGCGACCTTCCGGCGATCTGTGCAGGGAGCAGCCCGACCAGAGCCGGGGCGCGATCACGGGGTCAGTCGATAACTATGCCAGCGAGAATGATTGCAAATCAATCATTCTCGGCCGCGATAAGCGCTTCGTAGTCCCGGCCGCCGTAGTAGACGCCGTGGATTTCGACGGCGCTTTCGTGTACCGCGAACGCGATGACCGCGCGGCGGCGGAAGCCGACGGTGCGTAGCCCCGGTCGCGGGTCGTCCTTGGCGAGGCCGATCAACGGGAAATCTGCGACGAGCTGCCCACGGGCGCGAGGGGAGTAGACGACGTTCCGGGTCACGAGCCGCCCTGCTCAGCAAGTCGCTGCGCGTGCAGCTCAGCAAGGTGAGCGCGCATGTCAGCGGAGCTGATCGCCCGCGAGGGGTCGGCGCGCAGCTCGTCATAGGAAGTGATGACTTCCGTGCGTAGCCAGGTCTCGACAGCCTCTTCGCGGGCGAACAGTGCGCGCAGGCCGTCGCGGACGACCTCGCTTTCGCTCGCATAGGCGCCGGAGGCGACGCGCTCCTTCAGCGCCTCGGCCATGCCTGTGGGGAGGGTGATGCTGAGCTGCTTGGTCGTGCGCATGGCCGGGCCTCGCTTTCGATAGGACTCAATCCTACCGCTATTCATCGGCCGGCGCGTTGGCAACGAACTCTGGCGACAGGAACGTGTCAGACGCACTCGACGCACGCGAAATACCTGCAAGCACAGGTTGCGTCATCCGCGGATGCATCGTGCGTGGATCGCTGTCAGTAGGTCGGTGCGCTCGGATGGCGCCCGCCGCGGTCTGTGACGCTTCCCGCGGCTCGTAAGATGGCTCCCACTAACCCTTCTCCGCACCTTCTCCGTTCGGAGCCCCCCAGAAAGGAGACTTGCGTCGTGCGAATTCGCCGAAGCCTCGTCTCAGCATCCGCGTGCATCGCCGCGATGGCGGTGATCGCCGCCTGTTCCGGCGGTAACGGCGCGGCATCCAGCGGTGGCGCATCCTCCGGCGGAACCGGCTCGACGTCCGCACCGGCTGGCGCCACCGATACCGGTGCGACGATCAACGTCGGGTCGATCTACGAGCCGCAGAACCTGGACAACACTGCCGGCGGTGGCCAGGGCGTCACCGAAGCGCTCAACGGCAACGTCTACGAGGGGCTGTACAAGCTCGGCGACGACGGAAAGGTCACCCCGCTGCTGGCGACCGCGGACAAGGTTTCCGATGACGGCCTGACCTACACCTTCACGCTCCGGGACGGGGTGAAGTTCCACTCCGGCGCCGCCATGACATCCGAGGACGTGAAATTCTCCATCGAGAAGGTGCTCGGTCCGGACTCCCAGTCCGCCCGCAAGGGCGATCTGCAGGTGATCGACGCGGTCGAGACCCCGGACGCTCACACCGTAGTGGTGAAGCTCAAGCAGAGGTCGATCTCGCTGACCTACAACCTCAGCTATGTGTGGATCATGAACCACGCGGCGACGAACCTGAAGACGACCGAGGACGGCACCGGCCCGTACCAGCTCGACAAGTGGCAGCACGGGTCGACGCTGTCGCTCAAGCGGTTCGCCGGTTACTGGGGCACGCCGGCCAAGAACGGCGAGGTGGTCTACCACTACTACCAGGACGCCTCGGCGGAGAACAACGCGCTGCTGGCCGGTCAGCTGGATGTGATCACAGGGGAGCAGAGCCCCGATGCCCTCGCCCAGTTCGACAACAATCCGCAGTTCACCGTGAACAACGGCTCGTCGACCACGAAGCTGCTGCTGGCGTTCAACGACAAGGTCAAGCCGTTCGACAACAAGGAGCTGCGTGTCGCCATCACCGAGGCGATCGACCGGCACGCACTGCTGCAGTCGATCTGGGGCACCTACGGGAAGGTCACCGGGTCGATGGTGCCGCCCACCGACCCGTGGTACGAGGACATGTCGAACGTGTACCCCTACGACGTGGCGAAGGCAAAGGCGGATCTGGCCGCCGCCGGATACGCCAGCGGGCTGACGTTCACCCTGGACACGCCGAATTACGCGCCGCACCCGACGGCAGCGGCGTTCATCAAGGACTCGCTCGCGAAGATCGGCGTGACCGTCAACATCAACATCATCACGCCCGACCAGTGGTACACGAAGGTGTACAAGAACCGCGATTTCACCGCGACCATGCAGGAGCACGTCAACGACCGTGACGTCGTCTGGTACGGCAACCCCGACTTCTACTGGGGCTACGACAATCCGGACGTGACGAAGCTCGTCGACGAGGCCGAGTCGTCGCAGACGACGGCGGATCAGACGGCGAAACTCAAGCAGGCGAACGAGATCATCGTCAAAGACGCGGCCAGCGACTGGATGTATCTCTACCCGCAGATCGTCGTATCGAAATCGACCGTGACGGGCTACCCGATCAACGGGCTCAATTCGCAGTTCTACGCGTACAACATCACCAAGACCAAGTAACGATTCGTCGATACCGACTGACGGCGCCGTGGTGTGGCCGACCGTTCGCGGGCTCAGGGCCGCACCGCGGTGTGATCGGCCGTCGCTAGGTCGGCCGCGGCCCGACGACACGAAGGAGGTGACGCTGTGCTCGCGTATGTGTTGCGCCGCGCTGTGTTCCTCGTCGTGTCTCTGGCCGCGGCGGCGGTACTGACCTTCGTTCTGCTGCGCCTTCTGCCAGGGGACCCGGCGAACGCGCTCACCTCGGTCGGCGCCACCCCGGAGCAGATCGCCGCCGCACGCCGCGCCATCGGCTCCGACCAACCTCTGCCGCAACAGTTCGTGACGTGGTTCGGCAGTATGGTGCGATTCGACATGGGCACCTCGTTCATCAGCGGGCTCGAGGTGGGACCCGAGCTGCTGCAGCGCCTTTCGGTGACGCTGCCACTCACGCTCATCGCGTTCGCGGTCGCCATCCTGATCGCCGGCCCGGTCGGATTCGTCGCGGCGCGTTACAGCCGGTCGTGGGTGGGCCTGGTGTTTTCCGCGGTCGCCCAGTTCGGCATTGCCGTGCCGGTGTTCTGGGTGGGCATCCTGCTCGTGTGGGGCTTCTCGCTCGGCTGGCGGCTCCTGCCGCCCTCCGGCATTCCGACCGACGGATGGTCGGACCCGGCCGGGATGCTGCGATTCCTGGTGCTTCCGGTCGCCACGATCGCCATCGTCATGTCGGCCTCGCTCACCCGGTACGTGCGCTCGGCATGCCTGGACGTGATCGGCAGCGGCTACCTCACGAACTTCCGTGCGCTGGGTGCGTCCTTCGGCTCGGCGTTCTGGCACCACGGCGTGAAATCCGTTGCGGTGCCGCTCACCTCGGTGCTCGGCATCGAGCTGGCGACGACGTTCCTGGGAGCCGTGGTGGTGGAGAACGTCTTCGCCCTTCCCGGCCTCGGCAGCCTCATCGTCACCGGGATCGCACAACACGACTACCCGACGATCCAGGGCGTCCTGCTCATCACCACGCTGCTCGTGCTGATCGTCGGCTTCCTCGCGGACTTCACGCAGAAGATGCTCGATCCCAGACTGCGGGGGACTCTGATATGACGCAGCTCGCGGCCGAGCGCCGCGACACGGTGACCGACCGCCGCGCCCCCCGCCGCCGGATCCCGCTCACGGCGCTGGTCGGTGCCATCCTGCTGGGCATCGTCGTCGTCGTGGCGCTGGTCTCGTTCATCTATCTGCCCTACCCTCCGCAGCAGATCGGCGGTGGCCGGCTGACCGGCCCGTCCGCGGCGCACTGGCTCGGAACCGATGCGTTGGGGCGGGATCTCGCCTCGCAGCTCATGGTCGGTGCACGTATCGCATTGGCCGCCGGGGCAGGGGCGACGCTCATCGGCGCCGTGCTCGGGGTCATCCTGGGCCTGGTCGCCGCGTTCACCCAGCGCTGGATCGACGACGGCCTTGCCGCGATCCTGGACATCCTGATCGCGTTCCCGTCGCTGCTGCTCGCGATGCTCGTGGTCGCGGCCCGCGGCGCCACGCTCACCTCAGCGATCATCGCCCTGGGCCTGGCCATGACCGCGGTCGTGGCACGGCTCACCCGCATCTACACCAAGCGCATCCTGTCCAGCCAGTATGTGACGGCGGCGCGGACGTCCGGCACCGGCGTCTTCGGCATTATCGGCCGGCACGTGTTGCCGAACCTGTGGCCCACCCTCGCCGTGATCCTCGCCCTGCAGTTCGGGCTGGCGGTGCTCGCCGAGGCGAGCCTGTCGTACCTCGGGTTGGGGGCCCCGCCGCCGAACGCCTCCTGGGGCAGCCTGTTGCGCGACGCCCAGGCGACCGTGTACACGGCACCCGTCGGCGCGATCGCGCCCGGTGTGGCGCTGGTGATCCTGGTGCTCGGTACCAACCTGGTCGCCGATGGGCTGCGCGAACTCTTCGATCCCACCAGGCGGCAGCGATGACGCGATCTGGGGACGCCCCGCTGCTCGAGGTAAGTGGGCTCACTGTGACGGCGCGGGACGGTTCGGTGCTGGTCGACGATCTGTCGCTCACTGTCCGGGTCGGCGAGCGCGTGGCATTGATCGGCGAATCCGGCAGCGGAAAGTCGATGACCGGGCTGGCCATCATGGGCCTGCTGCCGGAGGGGATCTCCGCCACGGGCTCCGTTCGCATCGCCGGCCGCGACATGCTCGCCGACCCCGACCGGCGACTGCGGACGGTCCGCGGCGACCGGCTGTCGGTCGTGTTCCAGGAACCGCTGACCGCGCTGGATCCGCTTGCCACGATCGGCCGTCAGCTCGGTGAGGTGGTGCAGCGCGCGGCGCGGCGCGGCGACCGGCGCCTCTCCCGCACCGAACGGCATGCCGCGGTCCGTGCGGCCCTGGCCGAGGTGAGCATCGCCGAGCCCGACCGGATCGCCCGAGCCCTCCCGCACCAGATCTCCGGCGGCCAGCGGCAACGCGTGGCCATTGCGATGTCACTCGCGGGAGATCCGGATCTCGTCATCCTCGATGAACCGACCACAGCGCTGGACGTGACGATCCAGGCGGAGGTGCTCGCGCTGCTGCACCGCCTCGTCGACACGCGACACATGGCGGTGCTGTTCATCGGCCACGACCTCGCGGTGGTCGCCCAGATGGCCGAGCGGGCGCTCGTGCTGCGCCGCGGGGAAACCGTCGAAACCGGCGAGGTCGCCACCCTCATCGGCGACCCGCACCACCCGTACACGCAGGAGCTGGTCGCCGCCGCCCGCGAACTCGACGAGGCGCTCGGCGCACGGCCGGTGGTGGCGTGATGACGCCTCTGCTGACCCTCGACGGCGTCGGACACCGCTACGGAAACGGGACCTGGGCGCTCACCGGCATCGACCTCACCGTCGAGTCGGGCCAGCACCTCGGCATCGTCGGCGAGTCCGGCGCGGGCAAGACGACGTTGCTGCAGATCCTGCTCGGCCTGGAGATCGCCACCGCCGGGCGCGTAATTGCCGACGGCAGTCCGCTCCGCCGAGCGCGGGCGCGGCTGCGGGCGCACCGTCGCTTCGTGCAGCCCGTCTTCCAGGATCCCTATTCGTCGCTCGACCCGCGGCAACGCATCGACCGGATCGTGGCCGAGCCGCTGCGATCGCTGCGGCTGGCCACCGGCGACGATGTCGCGCGCCGCGTGGCTCGCGCGCTCGCCGCTGTCGGCCTCGACGCCGACGCCGCCACCCGGTACCCGCACGAGTTCTCCGGCGGCCAGCGCCAGCGCATCGCCATCGCGCGGGCGATCGTCGCCGAGCCGAAGGTGCTGCTCGCCGACGAGCCGGTGTCGGCCCTCGACCTCGCCACCCGCGTCACCGTCATCAACCTGCTGGCCGAGCTCACGGCGCCGGACGCCGCGGGCAAGGCGCCGATGACGATCGTGTTGGTCTCGCACGACCTGAGCATCGTGGCGAAGCTGTGCCCGCAGACGGTGGTGCTCGAGCGCGGTCGCATCGTCGAAAGCGGCTCTACCGCAGCCATTCTGCGCGCGCCGCAGCAGCCCTACACGCAGCGGCTGCTGGCCAGCGTGCCGCGCCTTCCCGCGGCGGGGCACGGCGCGAGCTAGCAGCGGCCGGCCGGTGCACGACTACAGGCGGGCGGTGAGGGCTTCGGCGGCTTGCAGGAGATCACCAGCCCAGCGGTCGCCGGGGCGGCGGCCGATGCGGTCGGTCGGGCCGGAGACCGAGATCGCGGCCACCACGTTCCCGGCGCGATCGCGGACCGGGGCGGACACCGACGCGACGCCGGGCTCGCGTTCGGCGAGCGACTGCGCCCAGCCGCGCCGCCGTACCTGGGCGAGCACCTGCGGCGTGAATACCGCACCGGCGAGCACCGCGCGCTGCGTGGCCGGGTCTGCCCATGCCGTCAGCACCTTCGCGCCGGACCCGGCGCCCATCGAGATCCGCGCACCGAGCGGCACAGTGTCCCGCAGGCCGGCCGGTGGCTCGGCCACCGCGATGCACACCCGCGTCATCCCGTCGGCGCGGTAGAGCTGCACGCTCTCGCCGGTGCGGTCGCGCAACTGCGGGAGCACGTCGGCCGCGGCGGCCACCAGCGGGTCCGGAGCGTGCGCGGCGAGCGCGGCCAGCAGCGGACCCGGGCGCCAGCGGCCCTGGCCGTCCCGCTGCAACAGCCCGTGGGTCTCCAGGCCGACCGCGAGTCGATGCGCCGTGGCGCGGGGTAGACCGGTGGTGTCGCACAGGTCGGTGAGCGCCGTCGGCGCAGCGGAGGCGGCCTTGAGGACGGCCACCACTTTGTCGAGCACGCCGATGCCGCTAGACTGTCCCATATCGCGATACTAACGTCTCAAATGGTGGGAACGCTAGTGCACGCAGTGGACAACGGAGGAACGACCATGGGCCGGACGATGGCGGAGAAGGTCTGGGATGCGCACGTCGTGCATCGCGCCGAGGGCGAACCGGATCTGCTGTACATAGACATGCATCTGATCCACGAGGTGACCAGCCCGCAGGCCTTCGAGGGCCTGCGCCAGGCGGGTCGGCCGGTGCGCCGTCCCGACCTGACGCTCGCGACCGAGGATCACAATGTTCCGACCCTCCACATCGATCAGCCCATCGCGGACCCGACCTCGCGCAAGCAGGTCGAGACGCTGCGCGCCAACTGCGCCGAGTTCGGGATCCGCCTCTACCCGATGGGCGACGCGGAACAGGGCATCGTCCATGTGGTCGGTCCGCAGCGCGGGCTGACCCAACCGGGGATGACGATCGTCTGCGGCGATTCCCACACCTCGACGCACGGGGCGTTCGGGGCGCTGGCGTTCGGAATCGGCACCAGCGAGGTGGAGCACGTGCTGGCGACGCAGACCCTGCCGCTCAGGCCGTTCAAGACGATGGCGATCACCGTGACAGGTGAGCTGCCGCACGGTGTCTCGTCGAAGGATCTGATCCTGGCGGTGATCGCCAAGATCGGCACCGGCGGCGGGCAGGGCTATGTCCTGGAGTACCGCGGCGAGGCTATTCGCGCGCTGTCGATGGAGGCGCGCATGACGATCTGCAACATGTCCATCGAGGCCGGCGCCCGCGCCGGGATGATCGCGCCGGATCAGACCACGTTCGACTACATCAGGGGCCGGGAGCACGCCCCGACCGGAGCCGATTGGGATGCCGCGGTCGAGCGGTGGCAGGGCCTCGTCACCGACGATGACGCCGTGTTCGACGCCGAAGTGGTGATCGACGGATCGGCGCTCACACCGTTCGTCACCTGGGGGACGAACCCCGGTCAGGGGGCGCCGCTGTCGGCGAGCGTCCCGGACCCGGAGTCCTTCGCGGACGAGGGGGAGCGTCAGGCGGCGCAGCGGGCGCTCGCCTACATGGACCTGGCAGCAGGTACGTTACTGCGCGACATCCGCGTCGACACAGTGTTTCTCGGCTCCTGCACCAACGGCCGGATCGAAGACCTGCGGGCTGCGGCGGATGTGCTGCGCGGGCGGAGAATCGATCCGAATGTGCGGATGCTGGTGGTGCCGGGGTCGATGCGTGTCAAGGTCCAGGCGGAACGCGAGGGGCTGGACAAGGTGTTCACCGACTTCGGCGCGGAATGGCGCAGCGCGGGGTGCTCTATGTGCCTCGGCATGAACCCGGACCAGCTGACGCCGGGTGAACGCTGCGCGTCGACCTCCAACCGCAACTTCGAGGGGCGTCAGGGCAAGGGCGGGCGCACCCACTTGGTGTCGCCGGTGGTTGCCGCGGCGACCGCGGTGCGCGGAACCCTGTCCGCCCCGGCGGATCTCGACCCGCAGCCCGCGTTGGTCGGATAACCGCGTCTCGCCCGAATCCCCGAACGTCCATCGTCGCCAGCCCGAGGAGGCACTCACATGAAGGCGTTTTCCACTCACACCGGCGTCGGGATCCCGCTCCGCCGCAGCAATGTCGATACCGACCAGATCATCCCCGCGGTCTATTTGAAGCGGATCAGCCGCACCGGGTTCGAGGACGGCCTGTTCGCGGCGTGGCGCGCGGACCCCGCATTCGTACTCAACGACGAGGCGTACCGGGCCGGTTCGGTGCTGGTCGCCGGACCTGACTTCGGGACGGGATCGTCACGGGAGCACGCGGTCTGGGCGCTGATGGACTACGGGATCCGCGTCGTCATCTCGCCGCGGTTCGCGGACATCTTCCGCGGGAATGCCGGGAAGGGCGGGCTTCTCGCCGCTCAGGTGACGCCCGACGATGACGAGTTGCTGCTCAAGTGGCTGGAGAACCACCCCGGCGACTCGGTCTCCGTGGATCTCGCCGAGCAGCGGATCACTTGCGGGCCACTGTCTGTCGCCTTCCAGATCGACCCCTACACGAAGTGGCGTCTGCTCGAAGGGCTGGACGACATCGCATTGACGTTGCGACACGCCGATTCCATCACACAATTCGAAGCGACGAGATCTGCGCTGCTGCCCACGGTCGGCGCCTCAGCGGCGTAGCGGCCGCATCGCGAAAACGGCGTGATGTTCCGAGACTTGCTGTCAAGCAACGAATGTCACGTCGTTTCCGTGCTCCTGGCCGGCTCACCGAGGCGGTTGACCGGCAGGCGCCACCGAACGCTACGGAGCGAGAACCGTTAGACCACACCGGTTTGCACCGCGTGGCTAGTTGGAAAAGTCGCGAAATGCGTTTACCGTGTGCGTGCAGTCGGTCCGCACGGGCCGGTAGACGCCCTAGGAGGCTTTCAAGTGAACAAGACCGAATTGACCGCCAAGCTCGCGGAGACGCTGGACGGCGACAAGAGGATCGCCGCGAGGGCGGTCGAGGGTGTCATCGACCTGATCCAGCGTGAGGTCAAGGCCGGCGGCAAGGTGTCCATTTCCGGATTCGGTGTCTTCGAAAAGCGTGCCCGCGCAGCGCGTACCGCCCGCAACCCGCGGACCGGCGAGGCCGTGAAGGTGAAGAAGACGAACGTCCCATCGTTCCGCCCTGGCACGATGTTCAAGGACATCGTCTCCGGCAAGTTCAAGTTGCCGAAGCCCGGGGCCGTGCTGTCGGCGCGTGCGCTGGCATCGTCGGCGAAGGACGGCGACGGGCCGGCGGCCAAGGCTGCGCCGAAGCGGGCCGCGGCCGCAAAGGCTGCGCCGGCCAAGGCCACCGCGGCGAAGTCTGCCGCCGCTAAGAGCGCCGCTGCGCCGAAGAAGGCCGCTGCGAAGGCTGCGCCCGCCAAGGCCGCCCCCGCGAAGGCCGCTGCGGCCAAGAGCGCCGCCGCGCCGAAGAAGGCCGCCGCGAAGAAGAAGTGAGCCGTCAGGCGGCACGCCGAGCCGAGCCGCCGACCGATATCCGTTGGGCCCGTTGCGTATGCGCGACGGGCCCAACGTCGTCTTCGGCGAGATCAGGTGTCGGGCAAGAGGTATCGGTCCGCCTGCCGCAGCCGTTTGTCGTCGAAGCTGAGCACCCAATAGGCGGACTTCGGCGTCGTGGTGGTCGGCAGGGTCAGCCCGGCCCTGGAGGCGAGAGACTTGATCACTCCGGGGATCACACCGCCCTGGCTGCAGACGACTGCCGGCCCGTTGCCGTCGTCGGCCAGGGCGAGTTCGATCACGCGTCTGCGTGCGGCCGCTGGATCATGCTGGTACTCGGCCTCGGAGAGCGCCGGTTCGTCAGTCACGCTCACGCCGAGCGTTCGGGCCAGCGGCAGCACCGTCTGTCGACAGCGCGTGAGCGGCGCGGCAGCCACCGTGATCGGGCCGAACGCGACGATCTGCTGCGCCAGTTGATCCGCCTGACGCTCGCCCCTGCGGTCCAGCGGACGCTTGACGTCCGCACCTGCGAATGCATCCCGCTGTCCGGCTTTCGCATGACGCACCAGTACGACGGTCGACAGTTCGGCGGGCAGCGCGATGAACGAGTCCAGAACGGTGCGGTCCCTCGAATACGTCAGGCGCGGTCTGGCCTCGCGCAGTGGCAACCACCGGAGCTTGTCGACCTCCTTGTTCGGCTCGAACTCGCCGCCGGTGCATCGTCCGGCGAAGTAGTGCACCACCTTCAGGCCGGCCTGCGTCTCGTAGCTGATCGAGTCGATGTGCCGTCCGAGCCGCGCCGTGAACCCGGTCTCTTCGGTGACCTCGCGCAGGGCCGTCGCCGGCGGGTACTCGCCGTGCTCCGGTTTTCCCTTGGGCAATGACCAATCGTCGTACCGGGGGCGGTGGATCACCGCGACTTTGACGCCGTGTTTTCGCGACGGCCGCCACAGCACTGCGCCAGCCGCGTACAGTGCCGTCTCGTTACTCGCCACCCGTGACCTTCCGCAGCAGTTCTGCCTGCACGTCGAGCCCGTCGCCGTCCCTCGGGGAGCGCTCCCACCCGGACGGACCGAGTACCCAGCAACGCGTTTCGGGCGCCGAGAGCATGTCCAGGATCGAGGACAGTCGATCGATGGCGGTGCGATCCGTCACCTGCACCATCGCCTCCACCCGCCGGTCCAGGTTGCGGTGCATCATGTCTGCGCTGCCGATCCAGTACTCCTCACCCGGGCCGCCGCCGGGCGAGCCACCGCCGAAATAGATGATCCGCGAATGTTCCAGAAATCTGCCGACGACCGAGCGGACGGTGATGTTCTCGGAAAGACCGGGGACCCCGGCGCGCAGCGCGCAGATGCCGCGGACTATCACCTCTACCGTGACGCCGGCCTGGGACGCGCGGTACAGCGCGTCGATCACCTGCTCGTCGACGATCGAGTTGACCTTGAGGCGGACCACGCCACCGCGACCCTCCCGCTGGTGCACGATCTCTCGCTCGATCCGCTCGATGATCCCGGTCCGGATCGAGTGCGGCGCCACCAGAATGTTGCGATATTCGGTCTGCCGGGAGTATCCGGTGAGCACGTTGAACAGGTCGGTGAGGTCGGCACCGATATCCGGGTCCGCTGTCAGCAGGCCCAGATCCTCGTAGGTGCGGGCGGTCTTCGGGTTGTAATTGCCTGTCCCGATATGGCAATACCGCCGGATCGTGGACCCCTCTTGCCGGACGACCAGCGCGATCTTGCAGTGTGTCTTGAGCCCCACCAACCCGTAGACGACATGCACGCCGGCGCGCTCCAACGCCTTCGCCCAGGTGATGTTCGCCTGTTCGTCGAATCGCGCCTTGATCTCGACCAGCACCACGACCTGCTTGCCGGCGGTGGCGGCCGAGATCAGCGCGTCCACGATCGGGGAATCGCCGGACGTCCGGTACAGCGTCTGCTTGATGGCCAACACCTGCGGATCGGATGCGGCCTGTTCGATGAACCGCTGCACGGAGGTGGCGAACGACTCGTACGGATGATGCAAGAGGACGTCGCCGTCGCGCAGGTAGGCGAAGGCGCTCTTCGGTGTCTCACCCTCGGCGAAGGCGACCGGGGTCGCCGGGACGAAGGGCGCGTCCTTCAGCGCCGGGCGGTCGAGTCCGTAGATCTGCCACAGGCTCGAAAGGTCAAGCAGGCCGGGCACTTCGACGGCATCGCCGGGGTCGACGTCCAGTTCCGCGAGTAGCAGGCCGAGGATCCGCTCGGATGTGGTGTCGGCGATCTCGAGGCGGACCGGCGGGCCGAACCGGCGACGGGCGAGTTCCCGCTCCAGCGCCTGCAGAAGGTCCTCGTCCCGATCCTCCTCGACCTCGAAATCCGCGTTCCTGGTCACCCGGAACGTCTGGTGTTCGGCGACCTGCATGCCGGGGAAGAGCTCGGCGAGGTGCGCGGCGATCAAATCCTCGATCGGCAGGAAGTCGTCCACGCCGCGCCGGACCCGCACGAACCGGTCGACGTTCTTCGGGACTTTCAGACGCGCGAAGCGCTCGGTGCCGGTGTCCGGATCGCGCACCACGATGGCCATGTTCAGGCTCAGCCCGGAGATGTAGGGGAACGGATGGCCCGGGTCGACGGCGAGCGGGGTGAGCACCGGAAAGATCTGATTCGAGAAGTATTCGGCGAGCGCCGTCTTGTCGCCGGCATCGATGTCCGACCAGTGCACCAGCCGGATCCCGGCCTGCTCCAGCGCGGGCATGACACCGTCGGTGAAGCAGCGCCCGAGCCGCTCGACCAGCTCCTGCGTGCGCGCGGAGATCTTCGCAAGCTGTTCCGAGACCGTCAGACCGTCGGCGCTCGTGACGGCGAGGCCCATGTCACTGCGGCGTTTGAGGCCGGCGACCCGGACCATGTAGAACTCGTCGAGGTTCGAGGCGAAGATGGCGAGGAACTTCACCCGCTCGAGCAGCGGTTGGGTCGGGTCCTCGGCGAGTTCGAGCACTCGGGCGTTGAAATCCAGCCACGACAACTCCCGGTTCGAGAACCGGTCCGCCGGCAGGTCCGCGGCCGGGGCGTCGGCCTCCACCGCCTCCGGTGCGATCGCTGGGGCGCCGTCTCCTGCGGGAGCGGACGCGTCATCCCCTGCGGGGGCGGGCGCCTCGCCGCGCACGCCTGCGTCGCCGTCCTCGCGCGGAGGATGGAACGGTTCGATGACGCGCGGGTCGGTGCGGTGGCTGGTGGAGGTCACCCCGCCATTGTGCGGTGCGCGGGTGCGGTGCGGTCAAGTGCCACACCGCCGTGGCAATAGGGTAGGTCGCGGGACCGAGCCGAGGAGGGCACGTGGCGCGCAAACGGGCGAGGACCAAAGGCAATGCGTGGGTCAAGGCGGGAGAGCTCGCTCTGATCCCGCTCACGCACCTGATCGCGAAGCGCCGGTACGCGGGAGCGCTGCGCATTCCGGAGACCGGCGGCGCGTTGATCGTGGCGAACCACATCTCCCATGTGGACCCGATCTTCGACACCGTCTTCATTCGCTCGTCGGGTCGCATCCCGCATGTGATGGCCAAGGCATCGCTGTGGAAAATCCCGGTGGTCCGGCGTGTGCTCACCGGCACGGGGCAGATCCCGGTCGAACGCGGTGGTGGCGCGGGACAGGCCGCTCTGGAGCAGACTGTTGCGTCGCTCGCCGCGGGCCATGTGGTGCTGATCTATCCGGAGGGGACCGTGACGAAGGACCCGGACGGCTGGCCGATGCGGCCACGTCCCGGTGTGGCGGCGCTCGCGTTGTCCGGTGACTTCCCGGTGATCCCGGTGGCGCACTGGGGGTCGAACCACGTGTACACGTCCTATGCCAGCGGGATGCGGTTCAAACCGTTCCCCCGCAAGGATGTTCACGTGGTGGCGGGGGAGCCGATCGATCTTTCCGAGTGGCGCGGCAAGCCGGTGGACAACCGGGCGATTCGTGACGTGTCCTACTTGATCATGGGCCGCGTCCGCGACATGGTCGCCCAGTTGCGCGGCGAGACCGCACCCGCCGCGTTCTTCAATCCGAAGACCGGCTCTCCCGAAACGACCACTGGTGAAACGACCACTGGCGAAACGGGTTCCGCCGGCTCGGGCACCCCCGAGTCCCGCGCTGCGCCGCCGGGCGGGCCGGGCCGGTGACCGCATCGATCCAGCACGTCACCGTGCTGGGCGCCGGCTCCTGGGGAACGGCCTACGCGAAGGTCCTCGGCGATGCCGGACGAACCGTGTCCCTCTTCTCGCGTCGCGAGTCGCTGGCGGCAGCGATCGCGGCGACCGGCCGCAACCCCGACTATCTGCCGGGCATCGACCTGCCCTATGCGGTCACCGCGACGGCGGATCTGGAACTCGCCCTCGCGGGGGCGGACGCGGTGGCCATCGCCGTGCCGAGCCAATCCCTGCGGGAGAACCTCACGGTCTTTCGCGAGCTGCTGCCGTCGGCCGGCCCGATAGTGTCGCTCGCCAAGGGGATCGAGGTCGGCACCGGGCTGCGAATGAGCCAGATCATCGAGCAGGTCGGCCATGTCGACCGCGATCGGATCGTCGTGCTCACCGGGCCGAACCTGGCCCGGGAGATCGCGCAGCAGCAGCCGACGACCACCGTGCTCGCGTGCCGAGACGCCGAGACCGCGGCAGCGGTCGCGCACGCCAGTGCGAACAGCTACTTCCGGCCCTACACGATCACCGACGTCATCGGCGCCGAGATCGGCGGCACCGGCAAGAACGTGATCGCGCTCGCCGTCGGGCTGGCCGACGGGCTAGAGCTCGGCGGGAACACCTCCGCATCGATCATCACCCGCGGATTGGTCGAGATGGCCCGTCTCGGAACGGCTCTCGGCGCTCGCTCGGAGACGTTCGCGGGGCTGGCCGGCCTCGGTGATCTGGTAGCCACGTGCTCGTCACCGCTGTCCCGCAATCGATCGCTGGGCCGACGCATCGGCAGCGGGCTCACCCTGGACGAGGCCGTCGCGGCCGGCGAGGGGCAGATCGCCGAAGGCGTCGCCAGTTGCCGCTCGCTGCGGGACCTGGCGCTGCGCCACGGCATCGCCATGCCGATCACCGAGGGCGTCTACCGGGTGTGCTACCAGCACATGCCGCCACAGGAGATGATCCGGGCGCTGATGGACGGCCCGTTCGGTGCCGAATAACTGCGTGCCGAATATGTGCGGATCGAGTAAGCGTCTTCGGAATAACCGCGGGCCGAATCACCGCATGCCGAATAACTGATATGACGACTTTTGCGGCGCACCGCGCCGCCGAACAGCGTCATACCCGGTGAGCAGGACGACGCGACGAGCGGTCATCGGCCGACACCGCGTGCGCCGTAGGGTGTGAACCATGTCGACTGACCGGATTCGGGTGGCCGTGCTCTTCGGAGGACGCAGCGGTGAACATGCCGTGTCGTGCATCTCGGCGGCGAGCGTGCTCAAGAACCTGGATCGGGAACTCTTCGATGTGACGGCCATCGGGATCACCCGCAGCGGCCGGTGGCGCCAGGTGGACCCGGCCGGGCTCGCGATCGAACCGGGCACGGCGCTGCCCGAGGTCACCGACGGTACCGGAGACGGCGCGGCGCTGCTGCGGGTGGACACGGCCTCGTCCGCGCTCACCCTGCCGACCACCGCCGAGCTGCTCGACGTGGACGTCGTGTTCCCGCTGCTGCACGGCCCGTTCGGGGAGGACGGGACCCTGCAGGGGCTGCTCGAACTCGCGGACCTGCCGTATGTCGGGCCGGGCGTGCTGGCGTCGGCCGCCGCCATGGACAAGGACTTCACCAAGCGGTTGCTCGCCTCGGCCGGCCTGCCGGTCGCGCCCTATGTCGTGCTGCGGTCGCCGGAGATGACGCTGTCCGCCGCCGAGCGGGAAATGCTTGGTCTGCCGGTCTTCGTCAAGCCGGCGCGGGCCGGATCGTCATTGGGCGTCTGCCGAGTCGAGCGGTGGGAGGACGTTCCGGAGGCGGTCGCGCAGGCGCGGCTGCACGATCCGAAGGTGCTGGTGGAATCCGCCGTCGTCGGCCGCGAGATCGAATGCGGCGTACTGGAATTCCCGGACGGGCGGATCGAGGCGTCGCCGACGGCGGAGATCCACGTGGCGGGCGGCCGATTCTACGATTTCGACGCGAAATACGTCGACGATGTCGCGACGTTCGACATCCCGGCCCAGTTGCCGGCCGGCGTCGAGGAGCGGGTGCGGGCGATGGCGGTCACCGCGTTCCGGGCGCTGGACGCCCAGGGGCTGGCCCGGGTGGACTTCTTCGTCGGCGAGGGCGGCGCGGTCACGGTGAACGAGGTGAACACGATGCCCGGGTTCACGCCGATCTCGATGTTCCCGCGCATGTGGGGGGCTGCGGGTCTCGGCTACCGGGACCTGCTCACGGTCCTGGTGCGCACCGCTATCGCGCGCGGGACGGGGCTGCGCTGAGCGGCCGTGCTGAGCAGCCGTGCCGCGCGGACACGCTAGGAGTTGTCGGTCGGTGTGACGTGCCCGGCCTCGCATACCGGCTGTTCCGGTAGCGCGTGCGCGATGACCTCCGAAAGCTGTTGTACCGGACCGAATCCCGCCTGTGCCGTCACGGTGACGGCGATCCGCACCGGGCGGTCGACGGCGAGATAGGTGACGGCGCCCGACTCTTCGAGCCGCAGCCATTCCACGCCGGCACCGTCCGCGCCGGTGAACCGGGTGAGCTGCGCGGCGCAGGTCAGCTCGGCCGGATCCGGCAGGCCGCAGCGCAGGATCGTGGCGGGGTCGCCCCAGGCCGCGACGCCGGGCTGCCCGTCGATCAGCGGCCGGCGTCGCTGGTCGATCAACTGCTCCGGAAGCTTCGGCATGAGCTCGGCGCAGTAGCGTCCGCTCGCGCCGGGTTGCGGCGCGGCGGCGACGGCCAGCGGTCCGGTGGCCGGGGCGGTGCTCTGGCGTGCGAGCCGCGACGCCAGTACGAACCCCGTCACCAGGGCGCCGAGGGTGACGACGATCGCGACGGTGACGAGGATGACGATCAACCGGCTCGGCGACCGCCGGGTCGGATCGGTCGGGTCGGGCATGGATGGGTGCAACGCTGGGCCGAGTCTGCTGCCGGGTCTGCCGTCGGCGCTAGGACAGGTTCACGACCGGGCAGGTCAACGTGCGGGTGATGCCCGGGACGGACTGCACGCGCGCGACGACGAGCTTGCCGAGATCGTCGACGGAGTTCGCCTCGGCGCGGACGACGACGTCATACGGGCCGGTGACGTCTTCCGCGCTGAGCACGCCCGGGATGGCACGGATCTGCTCGGCGACGGCGGCCGCCTGCCCGACCCCGGTCTGGATCAGGATGAAGGACTGGACCACGATGGTGCCCCTTTCTCCGCCGACGCGACGGCTCGCTCCCTTGGATGGTATCGGTCTCGGAGGCTGTCGGCCTGTCGCCCGTCGTGCCGCCGGACGGCCGGTAGCGTTTGCGGTGAGGCCGGTCGGCCGGAACGCGAGGGGAGCGAGATGGCATCAGCACACGTGCCGTCGGGCGCGGGGGGCGCGACGGGTGGCGCAGCGAAGGGCACTACGGGCAGCCCAGTGGGCGGCACCACCGGTGGCACGGCGGCGGCGCAGCAGACACTCGGCTCCATGGGCGAATTCGCGGTGATCGACGCGATGACCGCGACCATGCCGACGGCGGTGGGCGTGGAGGTCGGTCCGGGCGACGACGCCGCCGTTGTCCATGCGCCGGACGGGCGTGTCGTCGTCAGCTGCGACATGTTCGTCGACGGCGTGCACTTCCGCTCGGATTGGGCGGCGCCCGAGCAGATCGGGCGACGGTGCGCGATCGCGGCCGTGGCTGATATCTGCGCGATGGGGGCCATGCCGACCGCGCTCGTCATCGGGCTGGCCGCTCCCGCCGACACGCCGACGGCGCACATCACGGAATTGGGCGCGGGCCTGGCCGCGGCGGCGGCGGAGCTGGGCGCGGGGGTCGTCGGCGGGGACCTGACGAGCGCGGATCGGCTGACGATCGCGGTCACCGTCTTCGGGGACATGCGAGGTGCGCGACCGGTCCTTCGATCCGGTGCGCGGCCGGGCGATGTCGTGGCACTTGCCGGCCGGATCGGTTGGGCCGCAGCGGGTCTGGCCGTGCTTTCGCGCGGATTCCGGTCCCCCGTGGCGGTGGTCGGTGCGTACAAGGTGCCCGAGCCGCCGCTGTCGGCGGGCCCCATCGCGGCCGTGATGGGCGCCACGGCCATGATCGACGTGTCCGACGGGCTGCTCGCGGATGTCGGGCATATCGCGGCCGCGTCCGGCGTCGGGATCGATATCTCGTCGGCGGCCCTCGTGGTGCCGCCGCGGCTCGCGGAGGTCGCCTCCGCGCTGGGCAAGGACGCCTTGACGTGGCTGTTGACCGGCGGGGACGATCACGCGCTGGTGGCGACGTTCCCGGCCGGCAGCGACCTGCCTGCCCCGTGGCAGCAGATCGGGATCGTCACGACCGCACCGGCGGCTGGGGCGGCGGCCGTCACCGTCGACGGAGCCGTCTATGACGGTGATCCCGGATACCAACACTTCCGCTGAGGAGTGCGCTACACGCGATAGGGTTCGACCGTGCCACCACCGCTCGCCGAGCTGATCGACCCTGGTTGGGCAGCTGCGCTCGCGCCGGTGGCCGACCGCATCACCGCCATGGGCGCGTTCCTGCGCAGCGAGATTGCGGCCGGCAGAACCTATCTGCCTGCGGGGGAGAACATCCTGCGCGCCTTCCGGACGCCCCTCGACGCTGCGCGGGTGCTGATCGTCGGCCAGGACCCGTATCCGACGCCGGGGCACCCGATCGGCCTGTCCTTCGCTGTGGACAAGTCCGTGCGGCCGCTGCCGCGTTCGCTTGCCAATATTTACCGGGAACTGCACGACGATCTGGGCATCGATCCGCCCCCGCACGGGGATCTGTCCGCGTGGACCCGGCAGGGGGTGGTGCTGCTCAACAGGGTGCTCACCGTCGCGCCGGGCGCGCCCGCCTCGCATCGCGGCCGCGGATGGGAGGCCGTTACCGATGCGGCGATCCGTGCCTTGGTGGCGCGGGGCGGCCCGATGGTGGCGATCCTGTGGGGTCGTGACGCGCAGTCGCTGACGCCGGCGCTCGGTACCGTGCCGGTGATCGCCTCGGCGCACCCGTCGCCACTATCCGCGGATCGCGGGTTCTTCGGCTCGCGGCCCTTCTCCCGCGCCAATGCACTGCTGGCAGAACAGGGCGGCGAACCGATCGACTGGCGCCTCGACTGACGGGCCGGACTACAGTAGTTCGGCGTCCCAGGCGTCGATGGCGCGTTCGGTCCGTTCGGTGCCGGGTTCGCCCGCCTGCTCCGTAGCGGCGGCATCGTCGAGCAGCCGCAGCGCGGCGCGCAGTGCTGGCACCGCGAGCAGCGCCCCGGCCCCGGAACCCAGCGTCAACCGGTGGTCCGCCAGCGGCGTCAGCCCGAGGAGTTGCTGCACACGCGCTTGGGTGCGATCCGCGCTGGTATCCGCGACGGTGACGTAGTTCTCGGCGCCGGGCGCCAGTCGATGCGCGAGCACCGCGCACACCAGCGACGGGACGTCGTCCACCAGCACCGGCGTGCGCCGCACCGCCGCCTGCGCGATGAACCCGGTGAGCGCGGCGAGGTCGGGCCCGCCGGCGATCCGCAACAACGCCCGAGCATCGCCGAGGCTGGAACGCGCCCGGAATCGGGCGTCACGAACGGCGGCGCACTTGTTGATCCAGCCTTCGTCGTCGATCCCCGAGCCGCGGGTGGTGGCCAGCGCCGGCTCCATGCCGGTGAGCGCGGAGAGCAGTGCGGCCGCCGGCGTGGACACCGCGGCACCGCAGACCGCGCCGATGAGGAGATCGGCCCCGCCATCGACCTCGGCGTCCGCCATGGCGATCCCCGCCGAGAGGCACTGGTCGAGTTCGTCCTCGCGCAGCGCGTCCTGCATATCGATCCGCCCGCATGCGGTCCGCACCCGATGCGTGACGTCCACGGCCGAGCCGGCCAGGTCCCCGCGCACGGCGATGTCGACGGTCCGCACCGTTACCGCGGCGTCCGCCGCGAGCCGCGCGATCGGCCCGGTTCCGGCCGCCAGGTCGGTGATCCGCTGCGCGGTCGTGCCCGGCGGGTACGCGGTAACCTCGGCGAACGCGATGCCGTGATCGGCTGCGAAGACGACAAGGGTCGGGCGCGCAGGCGCGACCCGGTCCGTCGCGGCCTTGGCCTGACCGCGCGCGGCGACGAGCCGATCGATCGCCGACCCGAGTTCCCCGAGCGCGCCCGGCGGCAGCAGCGAGCGGCGTCGCCCGCTCTCGGCGCTCGCGGTCACGTCCGGGGACGAGATCGACGTCCAGGTGCTCATGCGGTTGCTCCTCGGTCACATGCCGGCGGGCCGTCGTTCGCCACGTGAGCCGGTCCGGCGCTCACGGTACCCGGCGCGGCACGGCGCGGCTGGCTCGACTGTCGCGCCGTGATTCGACCGGAACTCGGCGGCTCGCCGGACGATCCGCTAGGTCTGGCATTCTTGGCGCATGACCCATGGCGTGGACACAGCCACCGACGCACTCGCCGACTCAGACCTGCACCGCGACATTCGCGACGCCGTGCGCGACATCGCCGGGCGGCACGGGCTCGCCGAGTACGCGGAGCGCGGATATCGCTGCGAGCCACAGACGGAGCTGTGGCACGAGCTCGGCACGGCCGGATTCATCGGCATCAACGTGCCCGAGGAGTACGGCGGTGGTGGCGCCGGCATGAGCGAGCTCGCCGTCGTTGCGGAGGGCGCCGCGTCCGTCGGCTGCCCGCTGTTGCTGCTGCTCGTCTCCAGCGCCATCAGCGTCGAGATCCTTTCCCGGCACGGCAATCCCGCGCAGAAGAGGCAGTGGCTCACCCGGCTCGCCGACGGGTCGACCAAGATGGCCTTCGCCATCACCGAGCCCGACGCCGGATCCAACTCGCATCGCATCGCGACCACTGCCCGCCGGGACGGCGCAGATTTCGTCATATCCGGTTCGAAATATTTCATCTCGGGCGTTGACGAATCCTCGGCCGTCCTCACCGTCGCCGCTACCGGTCGCGACGAGCGGACCGGCAAGGCGAGCCTGAGCCTGTTCATCGTGCCGACAGACGCGCCGGGGCTGCAGGCCACCAATCTCCCGGTCGCCGCATCGATACCCGACCGGCAATCGACCCTCTTTTATGACGACGTTCGCGTGCCGGGCTCGGCACTGGTCGGTGCGGAGGGTGCGGGGCTGAGCCTCCTCTTCGACGGTCTGAATCCGGAGCGGATCACCGCGGCTGCGCTGTGCGTCGGGATCGGCCGGTTCGCGGTCGAGAAGGCCGCGCGGTACGTCTCGGAGCGCAGCGTGTGGGGGGCGCCGCTCGGCTCGCACCAGGCTGTTGCGCACCCGCTCGCCAAGGCATCCATCGGGGTGGAGCTCGCCGCGCTGATGATGGCGAAGGCCGCGGCGCTGCACGATGCCGGCCGGCCGGCGGGCGCGGAGTCGAACATGGCCAAGTACGCCGCGGCGGACGCCGCGATCACAGCCGTGGACGCGGCGATCCAGGCGCACGGCGGTAACGGGCTCGCCGCGGAGTTCGGGCTGGTGCCGCTGTACGGGATGGCGCGGCTGCTCAAGATCGCGCCGGTGAACAGCGAGATGATCCTGAACTACATCGCGACGCACGTGCTCGGCATGCCGCGCTCGTACTGATCCTGGTACCGAGCTGCGCGGCCGACCCCATGGTGACGACCTCTCCGCCGCGCGCGGCGGGAAGCCGTGCGGACCTGCTCCGATGGCGGATGACGGCGCTCGGCCTGACGTGTGCCATCGACGGCGGCGACCCCGGTGCGACGGGCGCCGACCTGGTGACCGCGGTGGGCCGCCACATGATGGCGCTGCAGGGGCAGGACTGGCCCGCGGCGCAATGGGCGCTCGGCGTGCGCGCACCCGGGACGACGTCGGCTGATGTGCGGTCCGCGTTCGACGCCGGTCGGCTTGTCCGGTCCTGGCCCATGCGCGGGACCGTGCACGTGACCCCCGCCGAAGACATCGGCTGGATCCAGTGTGCGACGAGCCATCGGGTGCTGCCGGGAGCCGCGAAACGTCGGGCCCAGATCGGCCTCGACGACGAAAGCCTGCGCCACATGGCCGATGTCGCCGTCGATTTGCTGACCGGCGGCGGCGCGGCGAGCCGAGAGACGTTGGCGCGCGCCTGGATCGACGCCGGCATCGAGGTTCGTGGACCGTGGCGATATCACGTCGTGTGGTGGCTCTGCCAGAACGGAATCCTCGTCCAGGGCCCCGCGCCGGACGGCGAGCCGTTGCTGGTGCTGGCGGACGAGTGGATCACCGCGCCGCGCGCACTCGAGGGTGAGGAGGCGCTCGCCGAACTGGCATATCGCTTCGTCGCGGCACACGGGCCTGTGCTCGATCGCGACCTGGCGTGGTGGACGGGACTTTCCCTCACCGAGGCGCGGCGGGGGATCTCCGCCGCCGCGGCATCCGGCCGTATCGTGTCGGTCGACATCGAGGCCCGCACCCACTGGGCGCGGCCGGAACTGCTCGATGGACCGGTCGGTAGCTCGGCCAGCGCTGACCGCCTGCTGCTCCTCCCCGGGTTCGACGAACACCTGCTGGGCTACGCCGACCGTTCGGCCGCGGTCGACCCGCAGCACTTCCCGCTCCTGGTGCCGGGCCGCAACGGCGTCTTCCGGGCGACCGTCGTCGACGGCGGTCGCGTCGTGGGCACGTGGCAACGGAGCCGGCGGGCGGACGGCGTGTGGATCACCGTCAGCCCATTCCCGGGACGCCGGCTGTCCGCCCGGCGGGTGGCGCCCGCGGCGCGGCGGTGGGCCGAGTTCACCGGAACACTGCTGGCCGGGGTCGACGTAGCCGCGGTCGACCGGGGGCGAACGGAAGGGGTCGACCGGCGTCGGCCGGCGAACTACGTCATCTCCGGCGGCACCTAAACTGGCTGGGTGACGTCGCCAGCCCACACCCCCGCCCTCGACCTGCCGACCCAATACGACCCGGCGGCCGTCGAGGTAGCGACCTACCAGCGCTGGGTAGACGCGGGCTACTTCCGCGCGGACGAGGCCCGGGTGCTCTCCGGCGAGCGCAAGCCGTTCTCGATCGTGCTGCCGCCGCCGAACGTCACGGGGAACCTGCACGTGGGCCACGCGCTGGACCACACGCTGATGGACATCCTCTCCCGCTGGCACCGCATGTCCGGCGACGAGGTGCTCTGGCTGCCCGGCATGGACCACGCCGGCATCGCGACGCAGACCTTGGTCGAGAAGCAGCTCGCCGTGGACGGCAAGACCCGGCACGATTTCGGGCGCGAGTTGTTCGTGCAGAAGGTGTGGGACTGGAAGCACGAGTCCGGCGGCGCCATCCTGGGCCAGATGAGGCGGCTCGGCGACTCGGTCGACTGGTCGCGGGAGCGGTTCACGCTGGACGACGGACTGTCGGACGCGGTCCAGACGATCTTCAAGAAGCTGTATGACGAGGATCTGATCTATCGCGCCGAGCGGATCATCAACTGGTGTCCGGGCTGTGCCACCGCGCTGTCGGACATCGAGGTGGACCACCAGGACGACGAAGGCGAACTGGTCTCGCTGCGGTACGACAGTTCCGATGACACAGACGGTTTCTCGGTGGTGGTCGCGACCACGCGGGTCGAGACGATGCTCGGCGATACGGCGGTCGCGGTGCACCCGGACGACCCGCGCTACACCCATCTGGTCGGCAGGACGGTGACGCTGCCATTGGTCGGCCGGCAGATCCCGATCGTGGCAGACGACCATGTGGACCCGGAGTTCGGCACCGGGGCGGTGAAGGTGACCCCGGCGCACGACCCGAACGACTTCGAGATCGGCCAGCGGCACGGGCTGGCGTCGGTGGAGGTGCTGGGGCCCGACGCCCGCGTCTACGGCACCGGCCTGCCGTTCGACGGGATGGACCGGTTCGAGGCGCGGCGCGCGGTGAAGGCGGCGCTGGCTGCGGCCGGGCATGTTGTCGGCGAGAAAGCGCCGTATGTGCACGCGGTCGGGCACTGCTCCCGCTCCGACGACGTCGTCGAGCCGCGGTTGTCGCTGCAGTGGTTCGTGCGGGTCGCCCCGCTGGCCAAGGCCGCTGGTGACGCTGTTCGCGACGGTCGGACGCGGATCCACCCGCCGGAGATGGCGGCCCGCTACTTCGAGTGGGTCGACAACATGCACGACTGGACGATCTCGCGGCAGCTGTGGTGGGGGCACCGCATCCCGGTGTGGTACGGGCCGGGCGGCGAGGTGCGGTGCATCGGGCCGGACGAGGAACCGCCGGGGGAGGGATGGGTCCAGGATGACGACGTCCTGGACACCTGGTTCTCCTCGGCGCTGTGGCCGTTCTCCACGATGGGCTGGCCCGCGGACACCGACACGCTGCGTGCGTTCTACCCGACCAGCGTGCTGGTGACGGGTTACGACATCCTCTTCTTCTGGGTGGCCCGGATGATGATGATGGGCCTGGAAGCTATGCGCGACAACCCCTCCGGCGCACAGCCTTTCGATGTAGTGGCGCTGCACGGCCTGGTGCGCGACCAGTACGGCAAGAAGATGTCCAAGTCGCGCGGCAACGTGGTCAACCCGCTGGAGTGGATCGACCGGTTCGGCGCCGACGCGCTGCGCTTCACCCTGGCGCGCGGGGCGAACCCGGGCACCGACCAGGCGATCGCCGAAGACTGGGTGCGCGGCTCGAAGTCGTTCTGCTCCAAGCTGTTCAACGCGACCCGGTTCGCGCTGCTGAACGGCGCGACGGTGCCGGATGCCCCGGTCGACCGGGCCGCAGGGTCGGCCGCCGACCGGTGGATCCTGGATCGGCTGGACGCGGTGATCGAGGAGACCACCTCCCTGCTCGGCGATTTCCAGTTCGGCAAGGCCGCCGAGTCGCTGTACCACTTCGCCTGGGACGAGTTCTGCGACTGGTACGTGGAACTTGCCAAGGCCCCCCTCTATGACGGTGGGTCGGCGGCGGAGCACGCGCGGGCCGTGTTGGGCACGGTGCTGGACGGACTGCTGAAGCTGCTGCATCCGTTCATCCCGTTCGTCACCGAGTCGCTGTGGACCTCGCTGACCGGCGGCGAGACGCTGGTGACGGCGCCCTGGCCGACCGCGTCCGGCGTTCCGGCCGATCCGGCCGCAGCGGCCGAGATCGCCGATGTCGTCAAGCTTGTCACCGAGATCCGGCGGTTCCGGTCCGATCAGGGGCTGGCCCCGAGCCGCCGGGTGCCCGCGCAGTTCGGCTGGACCTCGTTCGTTCCGGCCGAGAACTCCGCGCTCGGATTCGTGATCGGCAGCGCCGCGCGGCTGTGCCGGCTGGACGAGGCCGACGCGTCCTTCACGGCGACGGCGTCGCTGCCGGTCGCCCTGTCCGTTGGTGGGGTGACCGTGCACATCGACACCTCCGAGACGATCGATGTGGCGGCCGAGACTGCCCGTCTGGAGAAGGATCTCGCCGCCGCCCGCGCGGAACTGGAACAGGCGGAGAAGAAGCTGGGCAACCCCGCGTTCGTGGACAAGGCGCCGGAGCAGGTGGTGGCCGGCATCAGGCAACGCCATGCGACCGCGGTGGCCGACATCGACCGCATCACCGGACGACTGGCCGCGCTGGGCGCCGACCGGGAGCCCACCATATGACCGACGAGCCCGATCGGGGTGGCGAGGGCCGTTCTGGCGGCGATCCCGACGATGCCGCGTTCTTCGCCGCCCTGATGGGCGAGGACTCCGCCGACTCCGCCGACGGCCCCGATATGGCCGATCTGGTGCTGCCGTTGACCGAGTCCGTCACGGACGAGGACGATTCGGATGCCGAGGACGTGGACCCGGCGCTCGCTGCCGCGGCGACCGCGGACCTGGACGACGATGTGTCTGAACTGATCCCGAACTCGCCGCCGCTCACCCTGGACGCCGTGGAGGCGGTGCTCAACAAGCGCTGGCCGGAGACGCGGATCGCGCCGACCCTCGACCGCATCGCGGCCCTCGCCGACCTGCTCGGCAACCCGCAGCGCGCCTACCCGGTGATTCACGTCGCGGGCACCAACGGCAAGACCAGCGTGACCCGCATGATCGATTCCTTGCTCACCGCCATGGGTCTGACCACCGGCCGGTTCACCTCCCCGCACCTGCAGCGGGTGACCGAACGCATCGCGCTGGGCGGCTCGCCCATCTCGGACGAACGGTATGTGGAGACGTTCGGCGACATCGCCCCGTACATCGACATGGTCGACGCCGCGTCGGCTGCCGAGGGCGGGGTTCCGTTGAGCAAGTTCGAGATCCTGACGGCCATGGCCTTCGCCGCCTTCGCCGATGCGCCCGTCGATGTCGGCATCGTCGAGGTCGGTCTCGGCGGCACCTGGGATTCCACGAACATCGTCGAGCCGCAGGTTGCGGTTGTCACGCCCATCGGCATCGACCACATCGATTACCTGGGGCCGGATCTCACCTCGATCGCCGGCAACAAGGCCGGCATCATCAAGTCCGGCTGCACCGCGATCATCGGCCCGCAGGAACCGGAGGCCATGGACGTGCTGCTCCGCCGTGCCATCGAGACGGATGTCGCGGTCGCCCGGTACGGCTCGGAATTCGATGTGTCCGAACGGGTCTCGGCGGTCGGCGGGCAGCTGCTCACGATCCAGGGCCTGTCCGGCAGCTACCCGGAGATCTTCCTGCCGCTATACGGCGAACACCAGGCACGCAATGCGGCGACCGCGCTGGCCGCCGTCGAGGCGTTCCTGGGCGCAGGCACGGACAAGGCCCTGGACGCCGACACCGTGCGTGACGGCTTCGCGAACGCCGCCTCACCCGGTCGGCTCGAACGCGTGCGCACCTCACCCACGCTCTTCATCGACGCGGCCCACAATCCGCACGGCGCACGCGCTCTCGCCGCGGCGCTGGCGAGCGACTTCTCGTTCACCCGCCTCGTCGGCGTGCTCGCGGTGATGCGCGACAAGGACGTCCGCGGCGTACTCGAGGCGCTCGCCGACTCCTTCGACGAGGTCGTGGTGACGGTGAACTCCTCGCCGCGGTCCATGCCGGTGGACGAACTCGCGGAGATCGCCCGCGACGTCTTCGGCGAGCACCGGGTGCACACCGCCGACCGGATGGACGACGCGATCGCGCTCGCGGTGGACCTCGCCGAAGACGATCCCGAGAACGCGGCCGGGGCAGCGGTTCTCGTAACCGGATCGGTGGTGTCCGCCGGCGACGGGCGAGCGCTGGCCGGATGGGAGCCGGCATGAGTGCGGAGCCGACCGGATCGCCCGAGCCCGGAACGTCGTCATATCCGGTCGAGGCGGCAAGCGACGCCACGAACGGACCGGACGACGACACGGCACCCGGCGCACCGCCGGCCGACCCGGAACGCGGGCTGCGCGGCGTGATGTCCGCGATCCTGATCTGCGAGGCGGTCACGATCCTGCTGGGGCTCACCGTGATCGGCAACGGCGGCGTGCATGCGCCGGGTTGGCAGATCGGCGTCGTTTCCGGGCTGGCGCTCGCGCACCTCCTCGCGCCCGCGATCATCAAGCGGCGCTACGCCATCGGCGTGATCTGGATCCTGCAGGTGCTGCTCCTCGGCTGCTGGGCGATCCACGCGGCGATCGGGACGATGGGCATCGTGTTCGCGCTCGTCTGGCTGCTCGTGATGTATATGCGACGCGAATTCCGGCGGCGGACGGCGTCTGTTTCGAAGCCAGGCCCGCCGGCTGGCACAATCGGCGGGGCACCGTGACGGCCGCCTCAGGGGCTGCGGTCGACCGGGCAGCCGGTCCTGCGGCCAACCCGGCGCAGCCGGAACGACACCGATGAAAGGGCACAGAACGTGACGGAACGGACGCTGGTCTTGGTCAAGCCGGACGCGGTGCAACGCGGGCTGACCGGCGAGATCATCGCGCGCATCGAGCGCAAGGGCCTGAAGCTGGTCGCGATGGACCTGCGCACCATCGACGCCGGCCTGGCCGAAAAGCACTACGCCGAGCACGCCGGCAAGCCGTTCTTCGACTCGCTGGTCGAGTTCGTCACCGGCGGTCCGCTCGTCGCGATGGTGGTCGAGGGGGAGCGCGCGATCGCCGGGTTCCGGCAGCTCGCCGGCGGCACCGACCCGGTGGAGAAGGCCGTGCCCGGGTCGATCCGCGGCGACTTCGCGCTGGTCACCCAGTACAACCTGGTGCACGGATCCGACTCGCCCGAGTCCGCGGCGCGCGAGATCGCGCTCTGGTTCCCGTCGCTTGGCTAGCGATCACGGACCGGTTGTCGAGACGGCGGGCGGCGCGCCCGGGTCGCCGGAGACTGTGTCCGTCGCAGCAACGGATATGACGGCCGAGAGCGCCGAGACGATCATTGCCACTCGTGGGCTCAGCAAGTCGTTCCGCGTCAAGGGCGGTGAGACGGTGCACGCCGTCCGCGGTATCGACGTGACGGTGCGCCGCGGGGAGGCGTTCGGCTTCCTCGGCCCCAACGGTGCCGGCAAGTCGACCACCATGCGGATGATCGCGTGCACCTCGCCGCGCACCGGCGGGGAACTCGCCATCCTGGGCCGGGACCCGGACACGGACGGGGTCGCGATCCGCGACCGGCTCGGCGTGGTGCCGCAGCAGGACAACCTCGACGAAGACCTCACCGTCCGCGAGAACCTGTACATCTACGCCCGGTACTTCGGGTACCCGCGGGCGTACTGCCGGGCGAAGGCCGCCGAGCTGGTCGAGTTCGCGCAGCTCACCGACAAGGCCGAGGCGCGGGTCTCGCAACTCTCCGGCGGGATGCAGCGGCGGCTGACGATCGCGCGGGCCCTGGTCAACGATCCGGACGTGCTGCTGCTGGACGAGCCGACCACCGGGCTCGACCCGCAGGCGCGACATGTGTTGTGGGACCGTCTCTTCCGCCTGAAGCAGTCGGGCGTGACGCTCGTGCTGACCACGCACTACATGGACGAGGCCGAGCAGCTCTGCGACCGCCTCGTGGTGATGGACGGCGGGTTGATCGCGGCGGAGGGCTCCCCGGCGGAGCTCATCGCGCAGTATTCGGCCCGCGAGGTCGTCGAGCTGCGTTTCACGCCCGGCGAGCAGGCGGCGGCGGAAGATACCGCGGCAGCCCTGGCCTCGCGCGTCGAGGTGCTGCCCGACCGGCTGCTGCTCTACACCGACGACGGGGACGAGACGCTCGCCGCGGTGACCGCCGCCGGCATCGCGCCGCTGTCCGCGCTGGTGCGGCGCTCGACGCTGGAGGACATGTTCCTGCGGCTGACCGGGCGGAGCCTCGTTGACTAGGGCGTGTCTCCCATAGGTTTGGGGAGGTTCGCGGCAGGCTGGTTGGGTGAGTTCTTCCTTGTCGCGGTATCAGAGTTTCACCGATGAGCAGTGGTTCCGGATCGAGCGGTTGCTACCGACAAATGT
>MKSW01000037.1:0-22479 GCA_001897425.1 Actinobacteria bacterium 69-20
AGACGGCCACGAAGGAGGCCGACAAGCCGCCTAAAAGATCTTGATCCACAGGTCTTGACAATTCCTCGTGAGATCGAACAGCAGCGCACAACGGTCCGCGACCACGCCTACGCGGGGCGGCTCAAACCATGAGTCGCCAGAACGCCGTACTTCATGACCACGGTTCTGCTGGCACCGGACAAGTTCAAGGGATCGCTGTCGGCGGCTGCCGTATGCGCGGCACTGGCCGAGGGCATTGCGAGCGTTCGGCCCGATGCCTCAACGCTATCGGTGCCCATCGCAGACGGTGGTGACGGCACGGTCGCGTCGGCGGTCGCCGTCGGGTACGAGCGCGTGCTGGTCAGGGCAACCGACGCGCTTGGACGACCCACACACACCTCGTACGCGCGCCGTGGTGATCTGGCGGTGGTCGAGTTGGCTGATGTCGTGGGCATCGCCAAGTTGCCGGACGGCATCCGCGACCCGCTTAGAGCTAGCAGTCGCGGTGTTGGGGAGGTGATCGCTGCCGCGATATCGGCCGGCTGTCATCGGCTGATCCTTGGTGTGGGCGGCAGCGCGAGCACGGACGGTGGTGCCGGAATGCTGCAGGCGCTCGGGGCGAACATCCTGGATTGCCACGGGCACGAGATCGGTCCAGGTGGTGGCAACCTGGCGAAGATCGCATCGTTGGACTTGAGCCCTGTCCTGCGGCGAATGTCCGGGATGACGGTGACGCTTGCCAACGATGTCACCAATCCGTTGCTCGGCCCGAATGGCGCAGCCCGCGTATATGGACCGCAAAAGGGTGCCGATCCTATGGAGATCGAAAAGCTTGAGGACGGTCTTCGCCGGTGGGCCGATGCGGTGTCCGAGGCCTGCGGTCGAGACGAACGTGCATCCGAGGGAGCGGGCGCGGCTGGCGGCGTTGGGTTTGCGGCGCTTTCCGTATTCGGTGCGCGGAGCAGCCTTGGCATCCACGCGGTGTTGGATCTAGTGGATTTTTCTGCGCGCCTTGACGAGGCGGATCTTGTCATCACTGGCGAGGGCGCCATCGATGAGCAGACCCTAAACGGTAAGGCGCCGGCAGGTGTGGCAGCGGCGGCGCGCGACGCTGGGCTGGAAGTCATCGGGGTCTGCGGTCGCAATGTGCTGAGCACGTTGGAGCTTCGTCGCGCTGGGTTCGCTGTCGTGTATTCGCTCAGTGACCTCGAGCCCGACCGCAGCCTGTCGATCCGCCGAGCCGGCCCACTCGTGCGCGTGCTCGGTGAACGGATAGCGAAGGCGCATCTTTCCCGGCCAGCCCCAGCCGGCTCCTCGAGAACAGTGGTTGACCGGTTGACCAGTTGCGATCCATCCTTTAGGATCGACCAGTGCGACAAGCCGTAACTACCGCGCCCGGTGTCATGACCGTTCATGAGGTCGACGAGCCGGTCTGTCCGCCCGGCAGAATCCGGATCGGTGTCGAGATCGTTGGTCTGTGTGGCTCGGACTATCACCTCTTCTCCGGCGCACACCCGTACGCCCGATTCCCGCAGACCCAAGGTCACGAATTCAGCGGACGTGTGCTGGAAGTCGGACCCGGTTATGTCGGCCCGGTTGCCGCTGGCGACCGAGTCGTGGTCGAGCCGTTCGTCGAGTGCGGGACCTGTGTAGCCTGCCGGGCCGGTCGGTCCAACTGTTGTAGCACGCTGCAGGTGATGGGCGGCCACATCTCGGGAGCCTTGGCCGAGCAGGTCGTTGTTCCGGCCGAGCATGTCTATCAGGCGGGTGCGCTAGCGGCCGATATCGCCGCGCTGGTCGAACCGATCTCGATCGGCATGCAAGCTGTGCGTCGTGGTCAAGTCACGAGCGAGGATCGCGTGGTAGTTCTCGGCGCAGGCCCGGTCGGACTAGCCGCAACCCTCAGTGCTGCGGACATCGGTGCGCAGGTGCTGGTAGTCGACCGCGTGGCATCAAGGCTCGAGAACGCGCGCAATCTGGGTGCGGAACGGGTTGTTGACAACAGCCGCGTCGACGTTCGTGCGGCAGTGGCGGAATGGACCGCTGGCGACGGCGCCGGCGTCGTTGTCGAGGCCACTGGCGTACCCGCGCTCGTACGGGAGAGCTTCGAGCTGGTCTGCGCGTCCGGCCGGATCGTGGTCGTGGGCATATCCGGCGCCGAGGCTTCGATTCCGGTGATCGAGTTCTCGCGCAAAGAAGTGTCAGTGTACGGCTCACGCAACAGCGTCGGACTGTTTCCGGACGCGATTGACCTGGTGGAGCGCAATGCCGCGCGACTCGCCCCATTGATCACGCATCGGTTCGAACTCGACCGGGTCGGCGAGGCGATCGCGTTCGCGCTGAACAATCCGGACCAGGTCGAAAAAGTCGTCATCGAGATCGGAGGAAACCCGTGAAACTAGCTGTCGTCGGCGCCGGCGCGATGGGTGGGGCATTGGCTGCCGAGGCGGCGGCCGCGGGTCACGACGTGCACGTGCTTGAGGTCAACCGCGAAATGATCGACACGATCAACCGGGTCGGACTGACCGTTCGCTCGGACGCAGGAGAGTTGGTCCAGCCGGTGCGGGCAACTGCTGACGCCGCCGAGATCGGCGCTGTCGACGTCGTCGTGGTGTTCGTGAAGGCGCATCACACGCGATCCGCGGCTGAGGCGATGACGCCGCTGTGCGGCGATTCGACGGTCATCGCCTCGCTGCAGAACGGCTGGGGGAACTCTGACGTTCTCGCCGAGGTCCACGGGACGCGTCGCCTCGTGTTCGGCGTCACCTACCACAGTTGCAGCGTGGAAGGACTTGCCCGCATCGCCCACACCGGTCGGGGGGAGACCGTCATCGGGCCATATACCGAAGGCAACCAGGCTCCCACCGAGCGCCTGGCCGGACTACTCACGTCGGCCGGGTGGCCGACCCGGATCGAGCCAGAAGTGCGAACCGAGATCTGGAAGAAGGTGATCCTCAACGCCGCGACTTTGCCGACCGCTGCACTGACGACGTTGGCCGCCGGCGACCTCGCCCGTGACCCCGAAATGCGTGCTCTCGTCGACGGTGTCGCGACGGAGGCGTGTGCGGTCGCCCGGGCCATGGGCCTGGACGTTGAGGTCGGCGAGCGGATCACCCGCATACACCAGATCCTCGAAGGTGCCGGCAAAGGTAAGGCGTCGATGTTGCAGGACGCCTTGGCCAGGCGCAAGACGGAACTCGAAGTCATCAATGAAGCGGTGGTCCGCGGCGGTGACAAGTACGGGGTCGCGGTTCCGCTCAACCGAGCGCTCGTCGCGCTCGTACGTGGCCTGGAGCGGAGTTGGACTCTGTGACCACGACGATCACCTTTCACGGGATCTCCACCTATGAGGTAGCCGGACCGAACGGCAGGGTGGTGTTCGACCCGTTCTTCACGAAGAACCCGGTCGCGACCGCGTCCGTCGAGGACCTGGCGACTCCTGACGCGATCGTGGCCTCGCACGCCGCCTGGGACCACATGAGCGATGCCGCTGCTCTCGCAATTCGCACCGGTGCTCCCGTGGTGTGCGGCTCCGACACCGCCGCGTTGCTCGTCCAGGACGGGGTGCCGGAATCGCAGATCCGTCGAACCACCATCGGGATCAGGGTCGCCGTCAACGACCTCGTCGTGCGACCCGTCGCCTGCGCGCACTGGTCGCAAGCCACGCTCGCGGACGGTCGAGTCATCTCCGGAGTGCCGATCTCCTTTGTGATCGAGTTCGAACCCGACGTGCGCGTCTACCATTTCGGCGACAGCGCGCTGACCGCAGAGATGAGCCTGATCGGCACCATGCACCGGCCCACGGTCGGCCTGCTCGGCTGCACGCAGCCGTGGTCGCTGGTGGCCGATGGCGGCGGCCAGGTCGTGAGTGGGGAGATGACGCCCGACGAAGCGGCGATGGCCGCCGAGTTGCTCGGCGTACGGTTCGCCATCGCCACTCACTATGACGATCGCAATCATCCGGACGTGTCGGAGTTCCTGCGTCGAGTTCCGGTCAGGGATACCTCTGGCGAACGGGTTGCGTTCGCACTCGACGTAGGGGAGTCACTCGTGATCGACGGCTCGGAATACGAGGTGCGGCGATGAAACTGGCTACCGTTCGCTACGGCGATCAAATCTGTGCGTGCGTCATCGTCGGGCAGGTTGCGCGACTGACCAACCTTCCTGACGGGCTCGCGGCACTGCGTGGGGCCGTCGCCGATTCCGGCGCGATCGACCGCAGCGTAGTGCGTGAGGTGGCGCTCCGGGACGTACAGCTCTTGGCCCCGATCCCGCGACCGGGAAAGATCTTCGGAAGTGGGATCAACTACGAGTCACACAAGACCGAGAACCCCGCAGCCATCCTGCCGGTGGAACCCGGATTCTTCTCCAAGTTTCCCAGCTCCGTCATCGGCCCGGACGTCCCGATTGCGCTACCGGCCCCCGATGTGCAGGTCGACTACGAGGTCGAGCTTGCCGTTGTGATCGGCGTTCCCGGGCGGCGGATCGCACGCAGAGACGCGATGAAGCACGTGTTCGGGTACACGGTGATCAACGACGTCAGCGCTCGTGCGGTACAGTTCCGGCCGCACCAGATGGATCTCGGCAAAGGCGCCGACACCTTCTGCCCGATGGGCCCAGCGATCGTCACGGCCGACGAACTGGTCGACGCCGGCAACGTCCGGGTACGCAGCTGGGTCAACGGAGAACTGCGCCAGGACGCGTCAACGGCGGAATGGCTTTTCGGCGTGGACGAGCTGATCGAACACGCCTCGCGCTACTTAACCCTGGAAAGCGGCGATCTGATCACGACCGGCACGCCGAGCGGTTGCGGCACGTTCCGCGATCCGCCCACCTGGCTGGCGCCCGGGGACGATGTCGTCGTCGAGGCAGAAGGCATCGGCCAGCTGCGCAATCGGGTCGTGGCGGACTGGTAGGGGCCTGGCCGACAAGATCACGCTAGCCATTGGGTTAGTGCGTCGAGGATCGCTTGGCGCATGGTTGGTGTTTCGACGTGCCCGACGTCCTCGCGGATCATGCGCCAGCCGGAGGGGTTACCGGCTGCCTGGTAGGCGTTGCGTAGTTCTTGGTCAAGGCCGTCAAGGCTTGCTGCCGGGGTCAGCACGTCACGTTCACCGACCAGCGACAGGTGTGGTCGGGGTGCGATCAGTGCGTTGATCTCGGCCGTGGTGAAATGCTTCAGCAGGGACGGCACGAAGTAGTAGATGCCGTGCCGGCCGATGTTGCCCGATTCGATCAGGGCGCGGAAGTCGGTGAGGCAGCACAGATCGATGCATACTGCGATGCGAGGGTCGAGGGCGGCGAGCCACCAGGCCATCGTCGAGCCCATCGAGATGCCGAGGGTGCCGATCCGGTTGGCGTCGATGTCGGGACGTGCGGCGAGGTAGTCGACGGCTCGCAGCGAGTCGTAGACCATCATTCCCCACAGGACCTGGCCGTTCCAGAGCATCTCCTTGAAGACGTCCTCTTCGCTGCGGCCGCCGCGATCGCCGAAGCACCAGTGATCGATACACAGCGCCGCGAAACCCAGTTCGGTCAGCGCACGCGCATACGGAGGAGACTGGTAACTGGCGCCGCCGTGCAGGAACACCTCCTTTCCCAGTACGTAGTTGCCGCCGTGCCCGTGGTTGTACAGCACGCAGGGCCAGGGTCCTTCACCCTCGGCAGGACGAACGAAGTACGCCGGAACAGGGTCCAAACCGTTCAGATCGAGTACGAGGTTCTCACGGACGTAGCCGTCCTGCTCGCCACGATCCACCAGCGTCGCCGAGATCGGCCGATCACGCTCCGGCAGATCACCCAACAACCCGAAAAGCTCACTGCGACGATCCGCCACCTTCACCCCACACCACCGATCCAGTCCGGAAGCCTGCCCACGCAGCGCGCTTCACCGTCGTCAAGTAGCCGAAACTCCGCGAGCCCGCAACCGAATCGGATCGCGCGCGACCGCTCGAAGTCAGCCCGCCGCCGGGGTCCGCCGTCGCACGAATCGACCGATCGCGGCCAGCCCGGCGTGCGGAACCCGCCGACTTCAGAAATTACCGGCAAGCGTTTACCTACAATAATACTAGGGTCGCGGTTGTCAATGGACCGGCGTCCTGCGCATGGGCGCGGCGCGCGGTGACTTCCCCGCGTTCGCTGTGTGCGCCTTGCGGCGGAACTATGGCGGGCTCGAGGGGGACTCCGAGGATGCTGCGGGCCGAAGCCGTCATCGACCTGAACGTGATCCGCCACAATGTGTCGATCCTGAAGGTTGGCACGCCATCTGACGTGATGGCGGTGGCCAAGGCAGACGGCTATGGCCACGGACTGGTCTCGTCGGCACGAACCGCTTTGTCGAGCGGCGCGACCTGGCTGGGAACCGCGACGCTGACCGAGGCGCTGGCTCTTCGGCAGGCGGGCATGACCGCACCCGCACTGGCTCGCTGTGGACTCCTGGGGAGACCACGCGCTCCGGCGTGCCATCGCAGCCTGTGTGGATGTATCGGTCAGCAACCCGGGTAATTGGCTGCCCCGTACACGCGATCGGCGGCAATGCCCGCGTGCATCTGAAGATCGTCACCGGGTTGTTGCGTAACGGCTGCTGCGTCGCCGACGCAACGGTGGGTACTTCAAGTAGTACTGGGACTGTTTCCTCGACCGGCGCCCACCTCGCAAGCCTTGAGGATTACGCGCACGGCGGCAAGCTACACGTGGACGTGGATCGGATCCGCGGACCGGCTCAACGATAGCCACCGGCACCCTGACGTCCAGCGGAAACACCCAGCCGATCGCCCAGCCCGCGAACACGTCCTGGAATACGACCGACAGGCTTGTCTTGGCGGCCATCGGATCGTAAACCGCAGCGTGGAGGTTCACGCCCACTGTGACTGCAGGTAGGTGCAAGACCATCGTCGGTCGGACGAACGGCGCACGCCTCGTCCAACCGACGAGATCGGCTCTGTGTGGTCGACTCGTCGAACCGGCGCTCACCTGAGCGCCTAGCGAGCCGGCCCCGATCGCGCCGGTCAGCCGCTGATCCCGATAGGCGGGCGCGGTCTTGACATCGGCGACCGAGGTACGCCACCATTGCGGCAAACGTTTACTACGCGAGGATGTGTTTCGGTGACCACTTCCGCCCAGCCCCTCCCAGCAGACACGGTCCACACCGTGGGGATAGCCATGAACGGCGTGACCGGCCGGATGGGCGCGCACCAGCACCTCGAGAGCTCGATCGTTGCGATCCGCGAGCAGGGCGGGATCGTGCTCGGCCCGGGCGAGGTGATTTGGCCGGAGCCAGTGCTGGTCGGCCGCGATGCGGGACGTTTGCGGGCGCTGGGTGAGCGTTTTGGTCTGTCACGTTGGACCACAGACCTCGGCGCGGCGCTCGCCGATCCGGCCTGCCAGATCTACTTCGACGCCCAAACGACGGGGCTGCGGGCTGCAGGTCTACGCGCCGCGATCGATGCGGGGAAGGCAGTGTATTGCGAAAAGCCGGTCACGCACGACCTCAGTAGCGCAATGGAGGTCGTAGCGCAGGCGGAGCGTCGCGGCGTCAAGCACGGGGTCGTCCAGGACAAACTGTTCCTGCCGGGCCTGCGCAAGCTTGCACGTCTGATCGCCGACGGGTTCTTCGGTCGCATTCTTTCCGTTCGCGGAGAGTTCGGCTACTGGGTCTTCGAAGGGCCGGAGCCTCCCGCCCAGCGGCCATCATGGAACTACCGGCGAGAGGACGGCGGCGGGATCGTCATCGACATGTTCTGCCATTGGCGCTACCTGCTCGACAATCTCTTCGGCCCGGTGCAGTCGGTGTTCGCGCTGGAAGCGGTGCACGTTCCGGAGCGCTGGGACGAACAGTCGCACCGATATACCGCGACCGCCGACGACGCCGCCTACGCCGTGTTCGAGCTGGCCGATGGCGTCGTGGCGCAGATCAACTCCTCGTGGTGCACGCGACCCGATCGCGACGAGCTGTTCGAGCTACACGTCGACGGCACCGCCGGCAGCGCGGTGGCGGGTCTGCGCGACTGCCGCGTCCAACCCCGAGGCGCATCGCCGGTCGCTCGCTGGAACCCGGATGCGCCGAATTCGCTGGCGTTGCGCTCGGCTTGGTTGAACGTGCCCGATGACGGCGTCAACGCCGGCGGGTTCAAGCTCCAGTGGGAACGGTTCCTTCGGCACGTCGTCGCTGACGAGCCTTTCCCATGGGGCCTACTGGAAGGGGCCAAGGGCCTGCAGCTGGCCGAGCTGGCTCACCAATCTTCCGTGCAGCGCCGCATGCTCGAGATCCCGGCGTTGACGACATGACCATCAGAACGGACCAAGCTCTTCTCCTGCCTCAGCCCGACGGCACGCTGCGACGTCATGTGCTGAGTGAGCCGCGCGCATGGCCGACGCCGACGCGCCCCTTGCTGTCGCGGGTCGCCTACGCGGCGGTGCACGTTGTGAGCGATCCGCTGCGCGAACCGAACGGCAGCGGTCGGGCGCAGCTGGATTGGGAGGCAACACTCGCGTTCCGTCGGCACATCTGGTCCTACGGGCTGGGCGTGGCCGAAGCCATGGACACGGCCCAGCGTGGCAGTGGACTGGACTGGCCCGTCGCCCAAGAGTTGATCGCCCGGTCCGCCGCCGAGGCAACCGCGGTCGGTGGCCGCATCGTCTGCGGGGTCGGTACGGATCAGCTGCCTGCCGGCCCGGCGACCCTGGCGAAGATTGTTCGGGCGTATCGAGAGCAGTGCGAGTTCGTGGCGAGCCACGGGGCCCGCGTGGTGGTGATGGCAAGTCGTGCGTTGGCCGCCACCGCTCGATCGGCCGACGACTACGTCCGCGTGTACGAAGAGGTCGTGGCTGACGCGCCGCAGCCGGTGATCCTGCACTGGCTCGGCGACCAGTTCGACCCCGCACTTGCCGGATACTGGGGCTCCACCGATCTGGCGTCAGCCATCGACACCGTCGTCGAGTTCATCTGGGCGCACGCGTCCGCCATCGACGGCATCAAGCTGTCGCTGCTCGATGCGGACGCTGAGATCGAGCTACGCCGGCGGCTGCCCGAGGGCGTGCGGCTCTACACGGGGGACGATCTGAACTACCCCCAATTGATCGCTGGCGACGGAGTCAGATACAGCGACGCCCTTCTCGGCGTCTTCGATCCGATCGCCCCAATCGCCTCCGCCGCACTGGCCGCCCTCGACGCTCGCGACGCCAACCGATCGCATGAACTGCTCACCTCCACCGTTGAGTTGGCCCGCCACCTGTTCGCGGCCCCTACCGCTTCCTATAAGGCCGGGATTGTCCTGCTGGCCTACCTGAACGGTCATCAGGATCACCTGCGAATGGTCGGCGGCATGGAGGGCGTTCGGTCGATATCACACATGACGCGGACGTTCGTCCTGGCGGACCGAGCCGGTTTGATCGTCGATCCGGAGCGTGCGGCAGTCCGGATGCGCGCCGTACTTGCCGTCGCGGGAATCGAGGGCTGAGGCATGGCTGACCTGGCTCGGCTATCGCTCAACCAGCGCACGATCGACCAGTGGACCCTGACGCAGGTGGTCGAGCATTGTGGGCGTGCTGGTGTTCCGGCTATCGGCGTCTGGCGTGACAAGTTGGCTGAAGTCGGGGTCGACTGCGGCGCACGGCTAATCGCCGAAGCAGGTTTGCAGGTTTCGAGCCTGTGTCGCGGGGGCTTCTTCCCGACGACCTCCGCCGCGGATCGTGCCGTGCGCGCTGACGACAACAAGCGCGCCGTCGAGGAGGCGGCGGCGTTGCGGGCACCGGTCCTCGTTCTGGTGTGCGGGCCGCCGGTCAGCCCCGACCTGGCGGCCGCTCGGCGTGCCGTAGCAGACGGCATCGAGGCGCTGCTGCCATTCGCTCGTGACCAGGGGGTGCGCCTCGGGATCGAGCCGCTGCATCCGATGATGATCGGTGAACGATCAGTGATCGTGTCGCTACGTGAGGCGGTGGAACTAGCCGAGCGACTCGACGATGAATACCTGGGTGTCGTCGTCGATGCTTACCACGTCTTCTGGGATCCGGACGTCGAGGCACTGATCGAACGCGCCGGATCGCGCCTGGTCGGTTTCCATGCCTCTGATTGGCTGACGCCGGCGGGCGACGTGACGGCCAGCCGTGCGATGATCGGCGACGGACTAATCGCGCTGCGATCGATGCGCGAGGCAACCGATCGGGCCGGGTACCGCGGCTTCATCGAGGTCGAGGTCATCAACGACCATCATCGCCACCTCGACGGCGATACGTTGTTGCAAACAATCATCCAGCGCTTCCAATCGCTGCTGTGATGAGGGTGCCGTCAACCCCTTGACGCGGACCGGGCGACGGGGCTACCGTCTACGAATTCAGCAAACGTTTTCCACAGCGCCTGTCCTTTCCGAAGCCTTCTTAGGAGGATGATCGTGAACGATTCTCAGCGTGACGCCCGACCAGCGCGACTCGGCGAAGGGGTTAGCCGGCGGGACTTCCTGGCCATGGCTGGCCTGCTGGCTGCCGCCAGCCCGTTCGCCCTGGCCGCCTGCGGGTCAAGCGGCGGCGGGACCAGCCAGAGCTCGGGCAGCCAGAGTTCGAGCAGCCAGAGTTCGAGCAGCCAGAGCTCGGGCAGCCAGAGTTCGAGCAGCCAGAGTTCGAGCAGCCAGAGTTCGAGCTACCAGGATCTCACGGTGTGGTACTTGACCGGCAGTCCAGCCGAGACGAAGTACATCACCACGCTGTCTGACCAGTTCGGCGCCGCCCACAAGATCAAGGCGACGGTGACGCCGTACGACTTCGATCCGATCAACCGGCAGCTGAAGCTGGCGTTTCCGGCCGGCAACGGGCCCGACGTGGCCTATGCCAACCCCGACCGCGACGACCAGTTCGTCTACCAGCAGAAGAAGTGGATCATCGACTTGTCCGCGGCTGCGAAGGAGCACGGCTGGCTCTCGCGGCAGGCTCCGGACGTGACGAGCTACTGGAATCACCAGTGCTGCGAAGACCAGCTGACCGGCATGCCCTTCGATCTCGCGGCTGTCGGCTGGTTCTACAACACCGAGATCTTCAACAAGCATGGGCTGCAGGCGCCGACTACCTTCGCTGAGTTCGAGTCGAACCTGCAAGCGCTCAAATCCGCGGGAGAGATTCCGATCGCAGGCACCGGTCAAAGTGGCTATCCCTTCGAACAGGCTGCTCACGCCCTGGTGGAGCGTGACAAGCTCTTCGCCCTGCTGATGCACGACGCGTCGGCAACCTTCAACGACCCGGGATTCGTCGAGGCGCTGGGCTACGCTCAGTCGTGGGTGCGCGACAAGGGCTACTTTCAGCCGAACATGCTGGCTACGTCGGGGACCGACGCGAACGCCCTGTTCACCAGCGGCAAGGCCGCCATGGATATCACCGGCACCTGGCACAATGCGGACTTCGTCAAGACGGCGAAGTTCGAAGTCGGCTTCTTCCCGATGCCGATGATCAACACGGCCCTGCCGTGGACCATGGGCGGCTACTCGCCCAACAACCAGTGGATGATCAGCTCAAAGGCGCGCAATCAAACGGAGGCGATCGATTACCTCGACTTCATGCTAGGGGAGACGGCGGCGCGTGTCCTGTGGGACAACAGCGATATCCCGGCGTATCGTTTCAAGACGCCCTTGACGCCAACGTCTAAGGTGCAAGGTGACGCCTACGCGGCGATGGGCAAGACCAAGACGGGGGTGTTTATCAACAACATCGGCGGCTATTTCACCACCCAATATATCCCGGTGATTCAGGCACTGTACGCCGGGAAAACGACACCCGCGCAGACGGCGCAACAACTGCAGGACAACTACAAAAAGACCCTGCAAGGACAGTAGATGGCAAGCCTGGCAACCAGGAGCCTTTCGAAAGTGCCCGACCGGCGCGAAGCCGGTCGCCCCGGTCGGGCGCGCGCCTTTCGTGAGGGTGCGTCCCCCTACCTGTATGTGTTACCGGCCATGTTGCTGTACGGCACGTTTGTCTGCTACCCGATGCTCCGCCTCGTCCAGTATAGCTTCACCAAATGGGACGGAACGAGCACTCCCAATAACATCGGTCTCAGCAACTACAACGAACTCATTCGCGATCCCCTGTTCTGGCAGGCGTTCCGTCACAACCTCGAGTGGATGTTCGCCGCGATCGCCATACCCACGCTCATCGGGCTGGCGCTCGCCATCGTGCTCGCGCGCTCTCATCTATTCGGTCGCACGATCTTCCGAGCGGTATTCTTCCTGCCCCAGATCCTGTCCTCAATCGTCATCGCCGCTATTTGGCAATGGCTGTATAGCCCCAGCTTCGGCGCAATCAACGCGGCACTCAAAGCCGCCGGACTGAGCTCATTACAGCAAGGGTGGCTGGGAGACACCAACTTCGCTCTGCCTGCGGTCTTCATCGCGTGGGCCTGGACGGCGTACGGATTCGCGATGGTGATCCTCATCGCGGCGATCCAGAGCGTCGATGAGGAGTATTTCGATGCGGCCAAGATCGACGGCGCCGGCCGGCTCCGCCAGATGACGGCGATACTCCTGCCAGCCATCCGCCGACCGCTTACGGTCGTCATGCTCATGAACGCGATCGCCGCACTGCAGGCCTTCGACCTCGTATTCATCATGACCAAGGGCGGGCCGATCAACTCCACGATGGTCCTCGCGCTGTACGTATACCAGAACGCATTCATTTCCCTGCGGGTCGGCTACGGCTCTGCGATTGCAGTCGTCCTGGGAATCGTAATTGTGATCAGCTCGCTTGTGTTCCTACGCATCCGCGGGCTTTGGGGGGGCAAGGAGTGACCAGCTACACTGGTGCCTTGAGACCAACGGCGCGGCGCATGCGCGCGATACCCGCCACGCTGTTGCTGACGGTGCTTGCGGTGGGAGTCCTCTTCCCCTTCTACCTCGTGCTGTCCACGTCCTTGAAAGACGACCAGCAGGTCGCGGACAACCCGCTCGCCCCGCCGAAGCACTGGATGTGGAGCAACTTCAGCCAGGCGTGGGTCGACGGTCATTTCAACCAGTACTTCGTCAACAGCGTCCTGGTCGTCGTCCCTACCGTCCTGCTGGTATTGGCTCTGTCCATGTTCGCCGCCTACGCATTCGCGGTTCGGCGGTTCCGTGGGTCGACGGCATTGTTCGCGCTGCTCATGGTCGGTCTGACAGTCCCACTCGATATTTTGATCATCCCGCTCTACTACGAGATGCTCGACTTCCACATCCTCAACACGCTGTGGGCGCTGATTCTGCCTCAGGTTGCGATGAGCCTGCCATTCGGAATTCTGCTGTTGCGCGCATTCATCCAAGACCTTCCTCGGGCGCTGCTCGAAGCGGCGCGAATAGACGGATGTTCTGAGTGGCGATTGCTGATCCACATCGTGATTCCACTGTGTCGCCCGCCGCTGCTGTCTCTGCTGGTGTTCGTGTTCATGTGGACCTGGAACCAGTTCCTGCTACCGCTGGTCCTCACACAGTCCGACAGCGCGCGAACGATACCGATTGGGCTAAGCGTCTTCCAGGGTCGGTACGTGACGGAGCTGCCATTGCTGATGGCCGGTGTGACCATTGCCTTCGTGCCCGTGGTAGTGGTCTACGTGTTCTTCCAGCGGCACATCATCAACGGAATTACGGCCGGCGCCCTGAAGTGAGGCACCCCTGTTTGTGACGATCGACGATGAAGTCTCTCACCCCCATTCGAAACAACGGCGCCTCGCGGCGCCCTAACCACTCTCTTAGAGCGACCGGCAATTGATGCGGGTGTGGCTGGTGTGGCGTGTGTTGATGCGGGAGGGCACGGACCTGCGGATTGATCATGGGATTGCTGAAGTCCTGATGATCATCCGGGAGGGTCCGTGCCCGTGTTGCCAGCATCGCTGATCGAGCCCGTCTGGGTCCAGTTCTGTCATCTTCTCGGCGGGTCGGACCGGCCGGAGTTTCAGCCGGGCCATCCGTGGGGCTGTCATCGGCGCCGGGTGCCTGACGGGGTCGTGTTCGACTGCGTGATCGCCGCGTTGGTGCACGGCAGCGGCTACGAGCGGGTCGCGGTGCCCGGTCGCGCGGACCGCACCATCCGCCGCCGACTGCACGAGTGGGCGGCCAGCGGCCCGACCGAGCAGCTGCTGCGTGATGCGTTGGCCGCCTTCGAGACGATGATCGGCCTGCAACTGGGCGACATCACGGTCGACGGGTGTATCACCAACGCCCCGTGTGGCCGCGAACTCCGCCACAGCACCGCCGTCGGCCGAGGTCGCTTGAGTTGATGGTCGTGGTAAACCAGGAGGTGACGCTGGTTGCCGTCACCTCCTGGGGACCATCAGTTCGTTCCGCCGGTGGCGACGTAGCTCACACAAGCGCCTTGATTGTCAAACGTCGGGCGTGCGAACGTCATCCAGCCGCCGTTCTTGCAAGCGTCCTTGGTGGCAGGAACTGCGGTCAGAACCACACCAGCGGTCGTGTTCCAGGCGGATGGTTGAGCTATCGTGTTCACACCGCCGCTGGTGAACAGCAGACCCTTCGCCAGGACCGAGCCGTCCTGCGGGTTGATCCATTGGTACAGGTAGCCACCCGATGTCAAGCTAATCTGAAGTGGTTGATCGAGGTTGCTCGACCAGCCGTAGTAAAGGGCTCGATGGTCAGTCGGGTTAGCAAGCAGCCGGTAGTGCGATGCAGGACTCTGCACGACATTCGCGTTGTACTGGTCCGACAGGTCGGTCCAGTCGACCTGGTTATCGATATCGGCCATCACGTTGATCCGATGCAAGGCGGCGGCGAACTGCGGATCTTCGATACCCTGCGGGGAGACGGCCAACTGCGAATTGTCCCAGTACCACTGGAAGTAGCCGAGGTTGATATTCCACGCCCATGCTCGCTGCGTGGACCGGTCCGTGTAGCTGACGTCCCCGTACTCGTTGCCTGTCGTCTCGTTATCCTGAAGGATCTTGCCCTTCAGATTCGCGCCGATCGAGTCGAGCTGGGCCGCAACACCTTCACCGTCCGCGTAGGTGTTGTGGAAGTTGAGAATGTCGACGTTCGGCTGATCCCAGTAGTTCTCGATGCCTATCGTGTTGGTCCCGACGTAGGTCTGCGCATACGCTTCAACGACCCGGCCGGGATTGTTCGCCTTAATGTAGTTGATCCAGCCGTTCTGCCACTCTGGAAGAGCCGGGTTTGCCTGGGTGTTCGAGCCGCTGGGGTCCGCCGCGTTGTTACGGCCCGGGAACTCATTGGCGACCTCGAAAAAGAGGTTTGGATAGCTCGAGTACGGGAATGTCGCGAGCACCTTGTCGACAAGCTGCTGCTGACGGATGTGAACCTCGCTGAGCGGATCCGAGTTCCAGAACTGAGGAGCGAAAGTCCCGGCCGTGTTGGTCGGGAACTCCCCGTTGCAGTTGTAGTTCGCGTTATACGCGTAGCTGAGGCTCGGCGAGTTCCAGCCGGTGCGGTCAACATAGTTCGAGGGGAACAGCGAAAGCCCCACATAGATGCCGCGTGCTTGTGCAGCGTCCACGAACGCTTTCAACCGAGCCCAGTATGCAGGGTTCCAACTGTCGAGATCAAACTTGCCCGGCGCGCACACACCGTAGGTCCACGGCTGCAGGTACCCCGCAGGCTGCCAGGCGGGGTAGATCCACAGCCCGACCATCTTCACCTGGTTTGCCTGCATCGCGTTGAGCACCGATACGTAGTCGATCTGCGGGTTTGCCGCCAGCTCTTGCATGTTCAAGCCGAGGAGAGCGGCGGGCTGATGATTGACCGTGTAGAAGCGGCCTTGATGCCCCAGGGTCCCGGTGCCTGGATCCGCTGACGTCACACCCGCGAATGAAGGCGACGCCACGCCTGCGAATGAGCAGATCACCGTAAACAGGACGAGCAGCAACCTGCGCGACAGCGGCTTTACCGGAACCCACCGGATCCGACCCGCGAACGGGGTGCGCGCGTGTGCGACGCCGACATGATCGGAGCGAGTGCCTCCGCTCGTGCGCGCGTCGGCGACTACTAACGCTGACCGACGCTGCGACTCGCTGCCTGTGGCGGATTCATCCTGCGCACCGCCCCGATCAAACATGTCATCAGACATCTGGTCACCCCTTGTCTCATACAGTAAACGTTTTCCATAACTACCGGCAGAAGCATCACACGTCAAGTGCCGGCAACCGATCGCTGATCAGCGACACAGTGCCTCGGATGTTGACAAATTGTCAAGACCCGTGGCTGAAGATATTTAAGTACCATCTCGCTGCGCCGGCGTTGTGTCGGTTTTATCCTGTTCTTGCGGTGGGTTGGTGACGCGCCTGCCGGCGGTGAATCTGGCTCCGCGCCGACGAGGGCGACGAGATGCGGGGCGTTGACCTTGCGCCAGCGGCCCTGCGCCGAGTCGATCAGCTTGAACGCCATCGCGATGCCAGCCGTGCGGGGGCCGGGTCCCTTGGTCACGCGCTGGCGAAGCCGCACGGTGGCGAACGTGGACTCGTTGGTTCGTGGTGCGTAGGTGTTGCCAGTGTTCGGCCGGGTAGTTGTGTGACTCTTGGCACGCCAGCCAATCCACCAAAATCCCGAACCCCGGCCCGGGCCGATCCAATAGCGCCCGCCAGCCACCACGCCCACGGCACCCGCGAATCGCAGTCTCCAGTGGCGATATCGGATGCGACTGGCTCACCGTATTGGCGACCGCCAAACGACCTACGCTGTGCACATCACAGCTACTGGACAAGGGCCTTCGCGGGCACGCCGATTCTCGGCAGCAGATCTGAGGCCCACTGCAGGAAGATGCGAGCGTACCGATCCAGGTTCGTCATCTCCCCGCCTCCGCGCAACGGAGAGCACATCTCGTAGATCAGGTTGCCGTCGAAGCCGCCGGCGACGAGACCGCGCAGAAAACTCTCGTAATCGATCGAACCCTCCCCGGGCGGGACCGCGGTGACTGCCTGGGGCAACTCGCGGTAGGCATTCAATACGCGGTCGTAAGCGACGCGGGGTCGCAGCTCGTAGTCAGCCACTATGGTCTGCAGAACTCGGGAGGCATGTTCAGTCGCGAGCGACTCGAGCTCCTTGCCCGAATGGCCCTGCAGCGCCGGCGCCCAGGCGTCATATCCGGGGTGTACATTATCCAGCCCGACCTCGTCGACGAACCGAGCGATCTCGACGTTGGCGATGTCGTGGTGGTTCTGCACCACAATCGTGACACCGAGCCCGGCGGCACGCTCGCCGCATTCGCGCACGGCGTCGAGGCATGCCTGCCACGCCGCTGGATAGCCGACGCCCGGTCGTTCGAAGCCGGTGAAGATCCTCACACGCGGCGCACCCAGATCGTGTGCGAGTTCGGCGCAGCTGGCGACGTACTGCAACTGCTGCTCCAGCAGAGGCTGGGCGGGATCCTCAACTACGGCGGTGAAGTCCGTGTACGCGGCGATACCGGTGAGCTCGATGCCTGCGCTCGCAGCTCGGCTGCACAGCGAGCGACGGCGGTCGCGGGAGAAATCGAGCGGTGACGCGTGTGGACGCTTGCCCATCAGGAGCGCGGCCTCGTAGCCGAGTTCGGCGGCGTGGTCGACGAACTCCTCGACCCCGAGCTGCGCGTTGCCCCAAGTACCCGCGTAGCTCACCGAAAACAGCGTCAACTTCATGGAGTCCTCCTGGATTCGGCATAGATCCGTCTGTCTCATCAGCCGGAATCGATGCGTACCGACTGCGACGGTTGCCAGCATAGCTGCAAGCGCCTAACATGGAAGACGTTTTCCTAACCAATTTGCTGACCGTGCCCGATGCCGGTCGCCTGCGACCTGGAGCCCTTACTCTGATGGCTAATCGCCCCGTGACTTTTGCCGCCGTTGGTCTCGCCCATCCTCACTCGGACCTGCTCACGGCCATGCTGCTGCAGGAGGGGGCGGTCTTGGCGGCCGTGGTCGAGGACGACGCTGCTTGCCGCGCCCGCCATGAGGCAGCGACCACTTCCGCACCGCGACGAGAGCTGACCGAGGTGCTGGAGGACGACGCCATCGACCTGGTCCTCACCGCCGCAGTGCCGAACGAGCGGGCGATTATTGCGGCCGCCGCGCTCCGTCATGGGAAGCACGTGCTGGCCGATAAGCCGTGCTGCCTCACAGATGACGAGCTGCGCGACGTCCGCGCTGCACAGCAGTCCAGTGGGCGCGGCTTTGCGGTGTGGTACGGCGAACGCGTATACAACCCCGCCGCCTTACTCGCGGTGGATCTGGTTCGCGACGGCGTGATTGGTGACCTACTGCATTTCGTCGGACTCGGTCCGCACCAGCTGAATCTCATGCCTCGGCCTTCCTGGTTCTACGATCGGCGACTCGCCGGTGGCATTCTTCCGGACCTTGCCTGCCATCAGATCGACATGTTCCTCGCCTGCAGCGGCAACGACAGCGCTACCGTCACCGCCGCGCGGGCAGTTAACCGTCATCATCGCGATCGGCCGAATTTCGAGGACCTGGGCGACCTCGTGCTCGAGTCGGCGGGCGGGGTGCGCGGTTACGCTCGCGTTGATTGGCACTCTCCGGACGGTCTGGGCACCTGGGGTGACGGACGAACGTTCCTGGTTGGGAGCAAGGGAACTCTCGAGTTGCGGCGCACGATCGACCCCGCGGCTGACGGACAAGGGGCGTACGTGATCCTCGTCGACGCCAACGGCCCGCGCCGTCTCGACGTGGCCGCGAGACCGGTGACATTCGTCGGTGATGTCGTTGCCGATGTTCGCGACCACACCGAGACTGCGATGACCTCCGCGCACGCGTTCGCGGTCATCGAACTAGCGCTCACGGCTGACGCGATGGCTCGTCAGCAACCGGCCATCGGCTTCGGCCCGACATTCCGTCGCGAGGCAATTGGGGAGCGTTCCCATGTCTAGGCCGCTGCGCTATGCCCTTGTCGGCGCCGGTGTGATCGGCGGAGTCCACCTGGCCTCGGTTGCGGACATCGACGTCGATGTCGTAGCTGTCGCCGACCCGGTCGCCGAGCGGCGCGATCGATTGGCGGCGACCGCCGGCGCCGCAGGCTACGCCGACGTCGAGTCGATGCTGGAACGCGAGCGTCCCGATCTTGTGATAGTAGCCACGCCACCGACTTCCCATGCGACAGTCGCGATCGCCTGCCTTCGGGCCGGAGCCCATGTGATGGTCGAGAAGCCGATTGCCGTCGAGGTTGCCGAGGCTGATGCGATACAGTTGGCTGCCGAACAGGCTGGACGATTTGCGATCGTCGATCTCCAGTACCGCTATATGCCGACCGTCGAACGCGCCAAGGAGCTGATCGCCGCGGGCGCGATCGGGCGGGTGCTGCGGGCGTCCGTATCCGAGTCGATGCTGCGGACCACCGCTTATTACCGAGACGCACCGTGGCGCGCAACTTGGGCCGGCGAGGGCGGCGGAGTCCTAGCCAATCAGGCACCGCACGCGCTCGACGTGCTCTGCCACCTACTCGGCCAGCCCACGCAGGTCGTCGGCTGGACCCGGCGTCTACTGCACGACATCGAGTGCGAAGACACCGCCATGGGACTCGTCGAGTTCGAAGGCGGGGCACTCGCGCAGCTGGTGGTCTCGACCGCCGACCCGGCGCCGTTACGCGCCTCGATCGTCGGGCTGCGAGGGGAGCTGGACTTACACCGCGACGCCCTTGCCCTGACAACCTGGGAGCCGGATATCGAGACTCACGTCGCTACCCAGCCGCTGTCCTGGGTAGCGCCGGCCGCCCACCGTGAGGAACTCGCCGGCCTTCCCGTCCTCACCGACCACGAACTGCACACGGCACTGCATCGCGACGTAGCCGACGCGCTGCGGGAGGGTCGAGAACCGCGAGCCACGATTGCCACGACGATGCCCGCCCTCGAGGTGGCGAACGCGATCATCCAGTCGGCACAACTCGGTGGTGCAACCGTTTCGCTGCCGCTTGACCGGGAGCGGTTCGCGAGGCTCATCGCCGACCAGCGCGCTGTTTACGGACGCGTCGAGTGACGCGGGGCGGTGCTGGAGCGCACGACGATCTCGTGTGGGAACAGCGTCAGCAGCGGGCCGTCGTTCGCGGTCCGCGTCACCATCTGGCGGGCCGCCTCATGGCCGAGTTCGTACAGCGGGACACGAACAGTGGTCAGACCGGCGATGCGAGCGGTCCGGGTGTCGTCGATGCCGGCCACGGAGACCTGTCCGGGGACGTCAATGCCGGCTTCGCGCAGAGCGTGGGACAGGCCTGCGGCGCTTTCGTCGTTGCCGGCGACTACCGCATCCGGCAGGTCGTTCGACAGCATCCGCCGGGCCGCGGTAGCGCCGGATTCGAAATCGAATCCACCTGTGTAGACATGGGCTTCGGTCAGCGAAGCCTCGGCGAGAGCGCTACGGAATCCGGCGAGGCGATCGATCGACGCGTACCGGTCGGGTGGGCCTTCAACGAACGCGATCCGGCGGTGACCGATCGAGACCAGATAACGCGTCAGATCGCGGCACGCGGCGAAGTTGTCGACAGTCAGCGTGCGACACTCGAAACTCTTGCGCGCGAGCGCCGTAACGAGCACCCCACGCTTCTCAGCTCGCCGAGCCGCCTCGGCGACCGCCGCCTCGGCTCCCGGGACCGCGCTGCCGCTGCCCGCGAAGATGATGCCACTGGCGGGAAAGGACGAAAGCGCCTTCACGTGACTCAGCTCGGCCTCCGGCCGTGCATCCGCGTTACAGATCATCGTGAGGTACTGCGCATCCCGCGCGGCATCGTCGATGCCGCGCGCAATCTCGGCGAAGTATGGGTCGCTGATGTCATTGACGATCACACCGATGAGAGCGGTGCGCTTGGTGACCAACGCCCGTCCGACCGCGCTGGGTACGTAATCGAGCCTCTCGGCGGCAGAGACCACCCGACGGCGCGTTTTCTCCGCCACCGGGTGGCTGGACCCAGTGAGCACGCGCGACGCCGTAGCGATCGACACCTTCGCCAGTTGGGCCACGTCGGCCAGAGAGGTTATCGGTTGATCTTGCGGGGGAATGACCATGGCGAACGATTACCATCCTAGGATTCAAAGCTCTCAGCCTATCGCGACGGATCAGATATACGACAGCAGGGAAAGGAAGGCAAACACCCCGTGAACGGCCTCGTAGGTGGAGTTGGGGCAAGTTGGTTGCGCGTTTACAACGACGTGGCGACCGACGGGCAATTCGGCGGGTCGCCGCACATGCACCTGGCCTGCGCGGAGGCCTACATCGTGGTCGGCGGCACTGGTGCCGTCGAGCTGCTCGATCACAACGGCGGTCCCCGGCGGGTGCCCCTTGCGAAGGGCTCCAGCGTGCAGTTCGAGCCCGGCGTCATCCACCGCCTGATCAATTACGACGGGTTGGAACTCGTGGTGCTGATGCAGAACGCCGGCCTTCCCGAGCACGGCGACGCCGTCTTCACCTTTCCCGCCGACATCCTGGCCGACCATGAGCGCTACTACGAGGAAGCCCGTGCCGACTCGCCGACCCGAGCGAGCCAGCGGCGCGACCTCGCGGTTCAGGGCCTGGTGGAGCTTCGCGGCGCCTTCGACCGGTCACGCGCGGAGGGCGAGGCCGCGCTGCGGGAATTCCAACGCGCAGCGGTTGCCCTGGTCAGGCCGAGTCTGCCCGAATGGGGCGCCGTCATCGACGCTGGACCCGGGCGCGCGCTGGAAGAGGCCCATGTCCGGTTGCGCTCCTTGACGAGTGGATCGGCCGGCCACCTCGAACAGGCCGCCGTGACCGTACTCGACGTCGCCGACGAGCGACTCGGGATGTGCGGGCACCTGCGACCGCTGATTCTGCCCCCGGCGATCCGCTGAGAATGCGTTTGCCTTATCTCGACCTTGGATTGGACTCCGATGACCGCATCCCGCAGATCCGATATCGCGCCGCGGCGCAGCGCACGTCGCAGTGCATTGCCCAGTTCCGAGCTCGCCGCTCGCCGCGAGGGCAGGCTCGCAGGCAAACGCGCGATCATTACCGGCGCGGCTTCCGGAATCGGTCGCGCGTCCGCGGTGCTATTTGCTGCCGAGGGCGCCCGAGTGGCGCTGCTCGACCTGGACGGCCGTGCCACTGAGCGGCTGGCGGCATCGCTGGTGGATACCGGGGCCGAGGCGGTCGGTGTTGTGGCCGACGTCTCCGACGAGACGGCGGTGTCCCGGGCGATCGAGGCAGCAGCGACCGAATGGGGCGGACTTGACATTGTCTTCGCCAACGCGGCCGTGTCATTACCCGACGACCGCCCGGTCGTCGAACTGGATGCGGCGACGTGGCGAGCGACCATGGCTGTCAACCTCGACGGCATGTTCTTGACCTGCAAGCACGGGATCCGGACCCTGCGCGCCGCAGGGGGCGGGGCACTGGTCTGTACCGCCTCACCGACCGGGTTGTACGGGATGTCACCTGGCTATTCGGCCTACTCGGCCAGCAAAGGCGGCGTAGCCGCGCTGGTGCGCGCCATGGCCCGCGCCCACGCGGCAGACGGCATCCGGGTCAACGGGCTGGTCCCCGGCTTCACCCGGACGGGCATCACGGAAGGCGCATTCGCGAACGACACGGCG
>MKSW01000037.1:22529-41744 GCA_001897425.1 Actinobacteria bacterium 69-20
GTCGCGGGTGAGCGTCGACTGCTCGGCTTGCCCTTTCGATTCGGATCCGGGGCCGGCGACGGGGCGATGCCGGCGAGCGCCTGGTGGATCGTCATAGCGGGTTGTGAGACCTAGCTGGGCGGCGGTTGGCGGAGGTGCAATCTCCCGACCCGATCACCCGTACGAATCGGCCTTCACGGCACACCCATCGGCATCTTCATCGCGGCCGACGCTCACGGACCGATGACCCCCGTGGCCGGATCGCCGCCCCTCGGGAGATCGGGCGCTCGTGCCGGCGGTCGTCACCGACGCCCCTCATTCCGTAGGAGGAACCGTTGCCCATTGCCACCCCCGAGGCTTACGCGGCGATGCTCGATCGCGCCCGCGCCGGCGGTTTCGCGTATCCGGCGATCAACGTCATGTCGTCGGAGACGGTCAACGCCGCGATCCGCGGCTTTGCCGATGCCGGCAGTGACGGGATCGTTCAGCTGACGACCGCAGCAGCGGCGTTCGCGTCAGGCACTGGAGTCGCACAATTGGTCACTGGAGCCGTCGCGTTGGCCGAGTTCGCTCATGTGGTTGCGGCCAAATACCCGATCCAGATCGCCTTGCACACCGACCACTGCCAGCAGGGCGACCTCAACAGTTTCGTGCGTCCGCTCATCGCGATCTCGCAGGAGCGTGTCGCCTCCGGCCGGAACCCACTGTTCCAATCGCACATGTGGGACGGATCGGCGATCGGGCTCGAAGAGAACCTCGACACAGCGGCCGACCTGCTCGCCGAGGCAAGACGCGCGAAGATCATTCTCGAGGTAGAGATCGGAGTCGTCGGCGGCGCGGAGGACGGCGTCGGCGGAGAGATCAGCGAGAAGCTGTACACGACTCCTGCCGACGCGCTGCGCACAGCCGAGGCGCTCGGTACAGGCGAGCAGGGGCGCTACCTGCTCGCTGCGACGTTTGGCAATGTGCACGGCGTGTACAAGCCGGGCGACGTCACACTGCGCCCATCCATCCTCAGAGAGCTCCAGGAGGAGGTCGGCCGGCAGACCGGGACGGTCAAGCCGTTCGATCTGGTCTTTCACGGCGGCTCGGGCTCCTCGCTGGCGGAGATCCGCGAGGCCGTCGGATACGGCGTGGTCAAGATGAACATCAACACCGACACCCAGTATGCGTTCACCCGCCCCATCGCGGGGCACATTTTCGCGAACTTCGACGGCGTGTTGAAGATCGACGGCGACGTCGGCAAGAAGGAGGTTTATAACCCGCGCAGCTACCTCAAAGCCGCTGAGACTGGTATGGCCGAGCGGATCGTGCGTGCCTGCGAAGACCTGATGTCGGCCGGGACCTCTCAGGGCGCTTGACTCCGTCGCCAATCAGAGCGGATCACCCGATAAGCCAGCGGCATGGTCGGCGCGTCGACCTGGGTTGGCCTCTACGCCTTACCCGCATCGGCCAGCGTGCCGTCAAGCCTGGCTAACGCCGCATCCATGTGCGCCTGCATAGCAGACCTGGCCTGCGCCGGATCACCCGCCTGGATAGCTTCGACCACCGGTTTGTGCTCGTCGGCGATCGACTTCGTATCGTCGAGGTTCTCTACATTCTTGGTGATCCACACCCGCAACAGCGTGCGCACGCTGGTCATGATCTGCAGAAGTACGCCGTTACCCGCTGCGGCGGCGATCGCCAGATGGAAGCCGATGTCGGCGGCGACAAACGCTGTCGGGTTCGAGGCGGCATACATCGCATCGAGTTCAGACCACATCTTCTCGAGGGCGCGCTCATCGCGTCGCTCGGCTGCCAACCCTGCCGTGAGTACCTCCATATACCGACGGATCTCGATCAGATCTCTCGTTGAGCGCGTGCCGAGGAGCAGTCCCCACTCGATCACGTTCGGCAGGAGGTCCGACTCCGCGGAGCGCAAGAAAGTGCCGTCACCTTGGCGTACCTCGACGATGCCGAGCAGGACCAGCGATTTGAGTGCCTCACGGATCACCGACCGGCCAACCGCGAGCTCGCTGGCGAGGGTCCGTTCCGACGGGAGACGATGGCCCGGCTCGAAGGCGCCCGACAGCAGGTATCGCAGCAAGCGTCGTGCGATCTCGGTCGTGGTGGCCTCGCGCCTTTCGACCTCTAACGGCTTCAGGTCGAAGGAGGGAGCGCTGGGTTCGCTGATGGTCCCGTCCCCTTCGCTCGATCGCTGCCGGTCGTCCTTGGCCGAGCTGCCGCAGTCTACGTCATCGTTGCGAAAGCCCTCCGATCGTACTGCGAACGGCTGCCATGACCGCGGACGAGTGGCCTTGGCGCAATGCTTCGCGACCGGCGTCTTGCGTTCCGGCTGCCATATTGTAGTATTGGTTGACCGGTCGACCAATGGAGGCCTGTGGTGGCGGTTCGACGCATCGACCACATAGGAATATTGGTGCGAAGCATTGACGCGGCCCTCGGTTATTACGTGTCCACCCTCGGCCTTCGGCTGGTCCACGACGAGGTACGGGCCGATGGGGTTGTCCGGCTGGCCTACCTGGCTGCCGGCGACACCGTAGTTCAGCTCGTCGAACCGCTGCGGGATGGCGCGCTTGCCGAGGCACTGAGCGAGGGCGGCGAAGGGCTGCACCATATCTGCTTCGAGGTCGGCAATCTGGCCGAAGACTTGTCGAACATACCCGGCGAATCGGATCGGCCGATCGAGCGCGGGGGGCAAGGCAGAAGTGTCGCATTCTTGGGACACCGCCCGAATAATGCCCTGATCGAATTGGCGGAATGAGCGCGCGAGCAGGCACACCGCCACTTGGTGCCGAGCCACAGCTGGGCGCCGGGTCCGCGAGTCTCAGGCGACTTCTCGCGTCGGATGAGAGGTCGGTCGTGGTCATCGACGATGACCCCACCGGCACCCAGGTCGCCAGTGATGTCGAACTGGTTCTCACCCCGGAGCGGTTCGACTTCGGAGCGCATTTCGACCAGACCACGCGTGCCCTGTACGTGCTGTCCAACTCTCGTGCGATGCCGGAAACCGCTGCAACGGCGTGGCTCCGAACGATAGTGTCGCGAGTGCAGGGCGGCGCGTCGACCAGCGCGCGCGAGGTAGCCTTCGTGCTGCGTGGCGATTCCACACTGCGTGGGCATGTATTCGCTGAGATTGACGTGTTGGCCGATCCGGAGTCGGTGACCTTGTTCGTCCCGGCCTTCCCGGAAGGGGGCCGGACGACGTCGGGTGGCACTCAATGGGTCACGATCGACGGTGGCCGCGTACCGGCTGCCGATACCGAGTTTGCTCGCGACCGGGAGTTCGGCTATACCAGCCGCGACCTGCGAAGCTGGGTAGCGGAGGTCGGCGCTGGGCGACCATGTCGCATCGTCGCACTGCCTGAGATCCGTGCTACCCGGGGGGCAACGCTGCAAGAGGCTCTAGTGCACGCCGCGGCGGGCACCGTCGTGATACCCGAGGCCGAAACCCGCAGCGACCTGGAACTCGCCGCGATCGGGTTGCTCGGCGCCGAGCGAGCCGGCCGGCGGGTAGTTGTTCGAACTGCCTCAACATTCGCAGCGATCCGAGCGGGTGTCCGACCGCGAACGGTAACCCGGTTACCCGTTTCCGGTGATGGGCGGATTCTCGTGGTGTGCGGATCCCACACCGCGGCCAGTTCCACACAACTGCGACAACTCAGTGTTCTGGTCGGGGTTGAGCCGATTGCCCTCGATGGGCGCGCGATCACCGGCACGGCGCAGCGAGCTGTCACGCGACAGCTGACAACATCGCTCCGTCGGAGGGGCGTTGCCATCCTGACGACTCCTCGTACGTACGAACGAACCGTCGATCGCGGCGAGCACATGATGCGTTCCCTGGTGGCCAGTGTCCGCACCGTGCGCCACGCGGTCGATGTAGTGATCGCCAAGGGAGGCATCACGTCAGCGGAGATCGCCCGTAGCGCATTCGAAGCCGATGTCGCTCAGGTTCTCGGTCAGCCTGCCGTTGGGGTTGCGTTGTGGCAACTATCCACGCCAGATGGTCGGCTGGTGCCGTATGTCGCAGTACCGGGCAACGTCGGCGAAGCGAACCTGCTGGCGGATCTCGTCGTCGCGGCCCGCGCAAGCAAACGCGGATGACGTCGCGCACGCTCCGCGTCGGACCGCTAAGCGCGGTGCTCGACGGCGTGGAGCTTCGTTGGATCTGCTACAACGACTGCGAAGTGTTGCGCGGAATCTACGGCTCAGTCCGTGATGACGCCTGGCGCACCATCCCACCAAAGGTAAAAACCGCGGAGATTCAGCAGACGAGCGACCGGATCGACGTGAGATTCCGCGTCGACCATAGCGCAGAAGGGATCGGATTCGGGTGGCGCGGTCACGTCGCCCTGACGGCAAGCGGAATCGTTCAGTATCGCTTTCATGGAGTTGCACACAGGACGTTCGCACGTAATCGGATCGGATTGTGCGTCTTGCACCCGATCAGTCTTGCTGGCACGCCCGTAACCATCACCTCGGTGTCCGGGAACCGCAGAGCGGCAACCTTCCCGGAAGAGATCGATCCAGGCAGTCCCTTTCTCGACATCGCCATGATGCGCTGGGCAAACCATCAAATGGTGGCAACGCTCGAGTTTGTTGGGGACGCCTTCGAAACCGAAGATCAGCGTAACTGGGCCGACGCGTCATACAAGACGTTCTGCACCCCGCTGGCGTTGCCGCACCCAGTGACAATCGCTGCCGGGACCCGAGTCGCCCAGGGAGTCACCCTCCGGGTGAAGCCGATCAACGCACTTACCAAGAGGCCAAGACTCGCTCGCTCCCGACCAGCGTCGACCGATGTGGTCAGCTTCGACCTCGCAGCGACACGCCCGATGCCCGAACTAGGTACGTGTCTGGCGCCGGGGCACGAGCGGCTGACGGACGCGCAAGTAGCAGCGCTCGCGGAACTCGGGTTTTCGTCGTTGCGGGTGGTCGTTGACCTCTCGTGGAGGGGGTGGCAGGACCGACTCCTCGCCGCCGCAAGTGTCGCTTCCCGTGTGGGTTCTCGACTCGCGGTTGAGCTCGTGATGGACGTCGGCCACGTCAAACTTGCCGAATTCGTCAGGCTGATCGGCAGCTTGGACACTCCGCCGGTCCACTGCCTTGTCTTTCCGGCGGACGGTTACGCCACATCCGCGAGCGACGTCGAGCATCTGCGTGAAACCGTGAATGCATCCGGCCAGTCATTGCTGGTTGGAGGGGGCAGTCGCGCGTCGTTCGCTGAGCTCAATCGCGCTGCGCTGCCGCTTGAGATGTTGGATCTCATCGGATGCCCGATCGCATCGCTCGTTCACGCCGTGGACGATGCGACCGCTATGGAGAACATCGAAGCACTCGCACACGTGGTGCGCGGGTGCCTTCGTGCAAGCAACGGTCGGCCCGTCATCGTTGGCCCGGTCACGCTGCGACCTCGCTACAACGCCTACGGTCTACAACGGGCTTCCCTCGGACCTGAGTCCGACTCCGATCGGTTGGATCCTAGGCAACAGGCTCCGTTCGCGGCGACATGGACTCTTGCCGCAGTGTCCGAACTTGTTACGGCGAGTGCGGTGATACTGCATGAGGTCAGCGGGCCTGCAGGGTTGTTGCCCGAAGCCGACGATCCCACCGGCCGTTCGGCGTACGCGGCGGTGCGGCTGCTGACATCGGCTCGACCGGGAAGGCTAGTGGAAGCGGTCAGCCCGGCCGGCATGGCGGCATTTGGGCTCACGGACGGTGCTGCTATCCGAGGGTTCGTGGCGAATCTAACCGATCGGACCCGTGCGCTCGATCTCCGGCTTGCTGGAGACGATGACGCGCGATGCTCGGTGTCGACGGTCGTCGGACCGTACGGCTGGACGAGCGTCGAACTGCCCGGCCAGTGATTGAGCGCTGGTCGACGCGAGAGCCGCACGCCGGGAAGTGGTGTGCCACCACAGGGCCGGTAGTCGGCTAGGCTTGTCGCCAATATGGCGACGAAGTCCACCAACCGTGACGGCGGTTTTGGGAGCCAGGTGCTCCGTGTCCCGAAGCTCTCAGACCGAGTTGCCGACATGATGCTGGAGACGATCCTTGCCCGTGACCTGAGGCCCGGAGATCCGCTGCCCTCGGAACGGGAACTGAGCGAGCAATATGCGGTCTCTCGAACGGTGATTCGCGAAGCGGTCCGATACCTGGTCGCGAAGGGCGCTGTTGACGTCGTTTCGGGGCGGGGACTGTCCGTGGCTGCCGTCGAAGCAACGTCGGTTAGCAGTTCGATGAGCCTGTATCTACGTGGAAATCACCGCGACATGCCGTATCGCTTGATCCACGAGCTGAGGATGACGATTGAGCCCGAGATCGCGAGTCTCGCGGCGGATCGTGCCACACCCGAAGGCGTCCAGCAGCTACGTGCCGATCATCAGAGGTTGCGGGACTCAATCGATGACATCGAAGCAGCGGCCTTGGCCGACGTCGATTTTCACCTGACCCTGGCCAAGCTCACCCAGAACGACCTGTTCGTGATCGTACTCAATTCGGTCGGGACGATTATGGTCGATATCCGGCGAGCGAAGTTGAGCCTGCCTCTGACCCACAACAATGGCATTCGCGAACATCAGAAGATCCTCACCGCGGTGGCGAAGGGCGACGCGGAAGCCGCTCGAGCCGCGATGCGGTCTCATTTGGAGGAAAGCAACCGTGTGTGGGAGCGGCTCCAGAAGGAGGGAATCTAGCCAGGTCTCATGACCACGCTGATCGCGTCGGTTACCCAAATTAGCTTCTGCTTGAGTGCCTCGTTCAGCGCTCGGTCCAACGCCGCGGGTTCGCGCGGCGCCCGAGGTCGGGTGAAATCCGCGGCTTGCTGCCGCGTCCATGCGGCCGGTCCGCTCCCAGCGAACTCGTCGGCGGGCACCAGTGCTGGGTAGAGGAGTGCGTCGATGCCGGCTTCGTCACGGTGCATCGCGACGGTGCGGGCGTGCGCGAATACGTGCGGATCGATCTGGCTCCAGTCGATCAACCAGCCCGCCTCCGCAGCCAGCTGATTGAAGAACGTGAACTGCGATCTCGTGTTCACGTCGCGAAAGGGATATACCGCGGTGATCTCGCCCCATGCCCATGCCAGACCTCGCGAGAACGAGTCCCGGTCACGCCCTTCAGCCGATCGGCGTTGGCCACCGCGGTGAAGATGCGATCGGCCTCCGCGGGATGAACTCCGGCCGGCAATGCACCAGCCCGGTGCCTCCCGGCCCCGTGTCGGTGCCGCGCAGCTTCCCGCCCCAGCTGTAGAAGCCCGCCACCAACCTCCTCATCCTACTTTCCACCCCCGACAGCCCCTCGTTCCGAACGCCGCCGCGATTCGAAAAGCTCGTCGGGTCCCTGGCCGGTAGTGACATACGGCGCATCAACATCCAGCACCGCCTCGTCTACGACGTCTTCCCCAAGCAACACATCGTGCATGTCCTCCGGATGTGGACGCACTACGAATAGGGGCTATCCGTTCGGCCTGCGCACACTTCCCGGATGGTGCTCACTTGGTGAGCCAAAGGACCCGGTGGCGCCGCGACGGGCACGGGGGCCGAGGCATGTCTTCACATCCGCCGCTGGCATGCCGTGATGTGGGCCGCGAGCAGGTCCCGCAGTCTGCCCGGGAGAGGGGAGTCCCACCGGCGGATCGAGGCGTCTGTCACAACGCCGTCGACCGCGGCGAGAAGGCGTTCGGCCAGGGCATTCACGCGGGCCAGGGTGACATCGGGGTCGACGCCGCAGTCGCGCGCCAGTTCCGTCCAGTGCCGTGCACTGATGCGAGCCGGATCCCGTTCGGTGTAGCCGATCTTCATGGCGAGGCCCAGCGGCCGGCCCGCCCCGTAGGGCAGGAACGAGTTCAGGTCGTACAGGGGCGCCAACCGGGTGCTGCGGCGGGTGTGCAGGAGTGAGAAATTGCGTGCGTGGGCGTCAGTGCCGGCGACGAGCCAGTTGAATGCTGTCGCGTCGATGAAAGAGTCGACGTCTTCGCCGCGGTGTTCGCCGGTCACGTTGTCCCGCAACAGATTCGCGATGGCCCGTACCCCCGGGCCGCCGTTCTGCTCGTATTTCAGCAGTGGCAATAGACCCAGCGCCTGTACCGCGTCCTCCTGGTGCAGCCGCCGCCATGTCCCGTCGGCCCCTTGGTAGCGATCGAAGCGCGTGACGACCAGGCAGCGTGCACCGGCGAATTCCATCACCTCGGTGTGGGCGACGGGCAGCCCCGCGGCGGCGGCCAGCCGCATCGTGAGGTGCTCATCGAGGTCCTGATCGACCATGCCCGGGATCGCCGGTTTGAAGATGTGCGTGGTCGGTCTGGCGCCGGTCGTTTCGGCCCACTGCCCGTCATCGGTGCGGGCGAGGGCGAACTTGGCCTGGGCTCCGGCGAGGCTGAACTGCCCTGTGCCGGGCGATGGAACCCACGCGGACGCATCGGCGGTCAGCGCCCGGACTCGCTCGCCGATCGCCTCGTCCGTGACAGGCTCGGCGGCGCCGTCGTCCAGGTGGTCCAGCCGGTCGGGTCGGACGAACCGCGCGGCCCCGGCCACGTCTTCACCGACATGCCACAGCAGCGCATAGGCGTCCATCCGCTTCAGCCCGAACCGCGAGCGCCACCGAGCCAAAACCTCGCCGCGGTCCGGCAGCAGGCCGCTGATCCAATTGATCACCGGCGCACCCAAATGCCTCACCGTGGTCGTCTTCATGCTGCACGACAACCCTCGTGTCACGGCGCTAGCACCTGGCAGGTAGGTCAGCTTTGCCCGTCCTGCCCGCGTGCTGGTCAGCGTTGCGATCGTCTCACCGTCCATGACGACGTGCAGCTGTGGCCCGACAAGGCCTCGCTGTGGCGGTACGCGGCGCTCCCCGGGCGGGATCGTCACGTCGGCCTCGGCTGGGTGCGAAACGTCGACAGGTACGCATCCAGATCGATCTCATCCGGCCCGGCGGCGTCCCGGTGGGGCCCTTCCGGCGTGGTCGCTGGGTCGTCGGCCGGCAGCGCGGCGGTGATGCGCACGTCCAGGGCGCGAAGCAGCGCCAGTACCCGCCCGACCTCGGCGTTGACGTGCTGGCCGCCTTCAATCATGTTGACGAACCGGCGGGAGACGCCCGCAGCATCTGCCGCGTCCTGCTGGCTCCAGCCCCGTGCGATACGAGCGGCTCGTGCCAGCACGCCGATGTCGCGCACCGTTTCGACCAGTTCCACGACACCTTCCTTCCGCGACGCCAGACCGCAACAGATGTCACGACACCCTTACACCGGCACAATGTGATAGTGCCATTACATTGCCGCAATGTCACGGATCCGTCACTGAGAGGTGTTCTCGTTCTTGGCGCAGCTTCCCGCCGCCCGCCGAACCGCGAACCCGCCCCCGGTAGTCTGGAAACCGCCGATACCGTTCCAGACAGGAGCACGCCGTGGCCCGCGTGGCAGTCGATGTCGTCATCAAACCGGAGATCCTCGACCCGCAGGGCAAGGCGATCCAGGCCGCGCTCGCCAGGTCCGGCCACGCCGGCGTCACGGAGGTCCGCGCCGGCAAACACTTCGAGCTCGAGGTCGACGGCGCCGTCACCGACGAGGAGCTCGAACAGCTCGCCGGCTCGGTCCTCGCGAACCCGGTCATCGAGACCTGGACCGTCACCCGGCTCGCGGACGGGGAAGCCCGGTGACCGTTCGGATCGGCGTCATCACCTTCCCTGGCAGTCTCGATGACGTCGACGCCCTGAGGGCAGCGAAAGTCGTTGGTGCCGAACCGGTCTCGCTCTGGCATGCCGATGCCGACCTGCGTGGTGTGGACGCCGTCATCATTCCCGGCGGGTTCTCCTACGGCGACTACCTGCGTGCCGGCGCCATCGCCGCCCAAGCGCCCGTCATGCGGTCCGTAATCGACGCCGCCCGCGGCGGTCTGCCGGTGCTGGGTATCTGCAACGGCTTTCAGGTGCTCTGCGAGGCCAGCCTGCTGCCCGGGGCGCTCGTTCGCAACGCCGGCTTGCGCTTCCGCTGCATCGACCAGCAGCTGACCGTCGAACGCACCTCGACCGTGTGGACCAGCAGGTATCGCAACGAGTATGACGAGGTTCGGCCCATACTCATCCCGCTGAAACATGCCGAAGGTCGTTATGTCGCAACCGAACTCGACCTCGACGCGCTAGAGGCCGAGGATCGGGTGCTGTTCCGGTACCACGGCGGCAATCCGAACGGCAGCCTGCGCGATATCGCCGGCATCTGCTCGGCCGACGGGCGCATCGCCGGGCTCATGCCGCACCCGGAACACGCCATCGACGCGCTCACCGGGCCGGGCACCGACGGCCTCGGCATGTTCTCCTCGCTGATGGATTCGCTGATCGGGATCGCGTCATGACGAGCACCGGCATGACGAGCACCGACGTGACAGGCAGCGGCCTGGCGAGCAGCGACATAGCCCAGGACACCGTCATACTCGCTGCCGCCAGCCCCGACAAACCGCAGCCCTACGCGGAACTCGGGCTGCAGGACAACGAGTATGCGCGTATCAGAAGCATTCTCGGGCGTCGGCCCACGGAGGCCGAGCTCGCCATGTACTCCGTGATGTGGTCGGAGCACTGCTCGTACAAGTCCTCCAAGGTGCACCTCGCCTACTTCGGCGAGACCACCACCGACGCGATGCGCGAGAAGATGCTGGCCGGGATCGGCGAGAACGCCGGCGTGGTCGAGATCGGCGACGGCTGGGCGGCCACGTTCAAGATCGAATCCCACAACCACCCCTCCTATGTCGAGCCGTACCAGGGCGCGGCCACCGGTGTCGGCGGCATCGTGCGGGACATCCTCGCCATGGGCGCCCGCCCGGTCGCCGTCACCGACCAGCTCCGGTTCGGCCCCGCGGACGCCGGGGACACGGCCCGCGTGCTGCCCGGCGTGGTCGCCGGCATCTCCGGGTACGGAAACTCGTTGGGGCTGGCCAACATTGGCGGCGAGACGTACTTCGACGCGAGCTATGCCGGGAACCCCTTGGTGAACGCCGGCTGCATCGGGGTGCTGCGCGCCAGCGATATGTACACCGCGCACGCCTCCGGGACCGGCAACAAGATCATCCTGTACGGCTCGCGCACCGGCCTGGACGGCATCGGCGGCGTCTCGGTGCTCGCCTCGGCCACCTTCGGCGGTTCGGGTGCCCGGGCGAAGCTGCCCAGCGTGCAGGTCGGCGATCCGTTCGCCGAGAAGGTCCTCATCGAGTGCACGTTGGAGGTGTTCCGGGCCGGCCTGGTCGTCGGTATCCAGGACCTCGGCGGAGCCGGATTGTCCTGTGCCACATCGGAACTCGCCTCCGCCGGAGATGGCGGCATGGCCGTCGATCTGGATGCCGTCCCGCTGCGCGCTTCAGGTATGTCCGCCGCCGAGATCCTGTCCAGCGAGTCCCAGGAGCGCATGTGCGCGGTCGTCACACCGGACAAGGTCGACGCGTTCCTCGCCGTTTGCGCGAAGTGGGACGTGCCGGCCGTCGTCATTGGTGAGGTCACCGATACCGGCCGACTGGTGATCTCGCATCGCGGCGAGGTGGTGGTCGATGTGCCGCCGCGCACCGTCGCCCATGACGGCCCCGTCTACCGGCGCCCGTACCGCCGCCCAGACTCGCAAGATGCGTTGCAGGCCAACACGTCTGCCAACCTGGCCCGCCCGGCCACCGAGGAGCTCGGCGGCCTCATCCTCCGCCTCGCAGCCTCCGAGAACCTGTGTGCCAAGGGCTGGATCACCGACCAGTACGACCGCTACGTCCGGGGCAACACCGTCCTGGCGCAGCCGTCGGACGCCGGCATGGTTCGAGTGGACGACGAGACCAGCCTGGGCCTGGCAATGGCCAGCGATTGCAACGCCCGGTTCGCCGCCCTGGACCCGTACCGCGGCACCCAACTTGCGCTCGCCGAGGCCTACCGGAACGTGGCCACCTCCGGCGCCACCCCGCTCGCGGTGACTAACTGCCTGAACTTCGGATCCCCCGAGGACCCGGGCGTCATGTGGCAGTTCCGTGAGGCCGTGCACGGCCTCGCGGACGGTTGCGTGGAACTCGGGATCCCTGTCACCGGCGGCAATGTCAGCTTCTACAACCAGACCGGGGCCGAGGCAATCCTGCCGACCCCGGTGGTCGGCGTGCTCGGCGTCATCGACGATGTCGCCCGGCGGATCGGCCCGCGGTTCGGGCAGGGTCGGACCCCGGAGATGCTCTTCCTGCTCGGCGAGACCCGCGACGAGCTCGACGGTTCCGAATGGGCGCGTGTCGTCCACGGCCATCTGGGCGGCACCCCGCCGCGGGTGGGCCTTGCGGCCGAGCAGCGGTTGGCGGGCGTGATGGCGCAGGCCGCCAAGGCCGGTCTCGTCACCGCCGCGCACGACCTGTCCGAGGGCGGCCTCGCCCAGGCCCTCGTCGAGATGTGCGTGCTCTCGGACTGCGGCGCCGCGATCACGTTGCCGCCGCCGGACCCGTTTGTGGCACTCTTCTCCGAAACAACCGCCCGCATCCTGGTGGCCGTGCCGACGTCCCGCATCGGCGAGTTCGCGCAGCTCTGCGACGAGCACGGTCAACCGTCCAGCGCCCTGGGCACCGTCACGCCGACGCGGCCCCGGCTCGAGATCAGCGGTGTCACTGACATCTCGCTGGCCGAGATGCGGGACGCGTGGTCCGGGACGCTGCCGGCCCTGTTCGGATAGTCGGCCGGCGTGGCACACTAGCCGCCATGACCACCCTGCAGCATCGGCCGTCCTTGCCGCATCGCCCGTCCGTGCGCGTGACCGGCCGCACACGTGCGGCCGCGATCGTCGTCATACTCGTCGCGCTCGGCATCGTCGCGGGGACATTCGCGGCGCTGCACGCGCTCCGCGGTTACCAGGTCACCCTCAACGTCGTCGGCGCCGGCGCCATGGTGGGCGCCGCCGTGCTGCTGCTGCGCGGTGACCACGGGGGAGGCCGCAAACTCTCCGTCATCCTGACCTGGCTCGCGGCGTTCGGCGTGGTGGCCGAGGCGGGGGACCGGCAGGCACGGGTCAACGACGTCGGGGCCATCAGCGCGACGAACACGAACTACTTCCTGCCCGGCCTGCTGTGGTTGGGCATGGCCGCGCTGCTCTGCGCCGCCGTCGCGGTCACGGCCCTCACCAAGAGACCGAAGGGCACGGCATAGTAAACGCGGCGCCTACAGTCGGGGTATGCCCCGAAAAGCCGTCACAGCGGCCGATATTCGCGCGGCGCTGGCCGTCGCCGAGGCTGTCGCTGATGCCGTCGCCGATGCTGTCACTGATGCGGCCACCGATGCCGTCACCGCGGCCGCCACCGAGGCCGTCGCAGCGGCGCCCGGCAAGGCTGCCGGCCCCGAACCCGGTCCGGACCCGACGGCCGTGCGCAACGCCGTCCGCGTCACCGCCCAGGCGATCGCAGAGCGGCACCCGGGGAAGACGGTGGAGATCCGGATACCGCCCTACATCGCCGTGCAGGCATTCGGCGGCCTGCGGCACACCCGCGGCACACCGCCCAACGTCATCGAGACGGACGCCCGCACCTGGCTCGCGCTGGTGGCCGGCCGCCGCACCTGGGCCGACGCCGTCGCCGACGGGAGCCTCACAGCGAGCGGCACCCGGGCGGACATTTCCACCGTGCTCCCGCTGACGGTAGAGTGAGGCATCGTGCTCAGTGAGGTGCCCGGGGACATGTCCGGCGACCGGCCCGGCGAGGAATGCGGCGTCTTCGGCGTTTTCGCGCCGGGTGAGGATGTCGCCAAGCTGACGTATTTCGGCCTGTACGCGCTGCAGCATCGCGGCCAGGAGGCCGCCGGCATCGCCGTCGCGGACGGCGCCCAGATCGTGGTCGTCAAGGACCTCGGCCTGGTGTCGCAGGTGTTCGACGAGCAGAACCTGTCCAGCCTCAAGGGGCACATCGCCGTCGGCCACTGCCGCTATTCCACCACCGGCTCCAACACGTGGGAGAACGCCCAGCCGATCTTCGCCACCACCGCGGCCGGCACCGGAATCGCGCTCGGGCACAACGGAAACCTCGTCAACACAACGGAACTCGCCGAGCGCCTGGACGCCGCCACCGCGCCCGCCGGCAACGGGTCGTCGCGCAGACCGGCGCCGGATACCCGCACCAGGACGGCCACCACCGACTCCAACATCATGACCAGGCTGCTCGCCGCGGCCAGCCCGGTGGCGAACCTCACCGAGGCGGCCATGACGCTGCTCCCGGACCTTCAGGGCGCGTTCAGCCTGGTGTTCTGCGACGAGACCACGCTGTACGCGGCGCGCGATCGGCACGGCCTGCACCCGCTCGTCCTGGGCAGGCTCGACCGCGGCTGGGTCGTCGCCTCGGAGACCGCGGCGCTCGATATCGTCGGCGCGACGTTCGTGCGGGAGGTGGAGCCGGGGGAGCTGTTGGCGATCGACTCCGACGGCCTGCGCAGCTCCCATTTCGCGGCGGCCACACCGAAGGGCTGTCTCTTCGAGTTCGTCTACCTCGCGCGGCCGGACACCCAGATCGGTGGCCGCAGCATCTACGCCACCCGGGTCGAGGTCGGCCGGCGCCTGGCCCTGGTCGAGCCGGTCGACGCCGACATGGTGATCCCGACCCCGGAGTCCGGCACGCCCGCCGCGATCGGCTACGCCGAGGCCTCCAAGATCCCCTACGGCCAGGGTCTGGTGAAGAACGCCTACGTCGGACGCACATTCATCCAGCCGTCGCAGACCATCCGGCAGCTCGGGATCAGGCTCAAGCTGAATCCGCTGAAGAGCGTCATCCGCGGCAAGCGGCTGATCATCGTCGACGATTCGATCGTGCGCGGCAACACCCAGCGCGCGTTGGTGCGCATGCTGCGCGAGGCCGGCGCCGTCGAGGTGCACGTGCGCATCGCGTCGCCGCCGGTGCGCTGGCCGTGCTTCTACGGGGTCGACTTCCCGTCCCGCGCCGAGCTCATCGCCAACGCCGGCCCCGTCGCCAGCGGCCCGAGCGACACCGAGGCCGTGCGCCGGGTGATCGGCGCGGACAGCCTCGCCTACGTCTCGCTCGAGGACATGGTCGCCGCGTCCGAACAGCCGATCAGCCGGCTGTGCACGGCGTGTTTCACGGGCGAGTACCCGATTCCGATCCCCCCGGCGCTGGGCAAGCACGTCCTGGAGGGTTCCGGCGACGCGCTCAGTAGGCCCTAGATAGGCCCTAGATAGGCCCAGGTAAGGCCCCAGCGCCGGCCATAACGGAGGTAACGATGACCCACTACCCGATCTCGGGCTCGACCTACGACGGCGCGGGGGTGTCGATCGCGGCCGGTGAGGCTGCCGTCGACCTCATGAAGCCGCACACCGAGCGCGCCACCAGGCCCGAGGTGATCGGTGGCATCGGCGGTTTCGCCTCGCTGTTCCGCCTGCCCGTGGGCAAGTACCAGCAGCCGGTGCTGGCCTCCGCCTCCGACGGCGTGGGCACGAAACCCGCTATCGCGCAGGCGCTCGACAAGCACGACACCATCGGCATCGACCTCGTCGCGATGGTGGTCGACGACCTGGTCCCGTGCGGTGCCGAGCCGCTCTTCGTGCAGGACTACATCGCCTGCGGCAAGGTGCACCCGGAGAAGATCGCCACACTCGTCGCCGGCATCGCCGAGGGCTGCGTGCGGGCCGGCTGCGCGCTCGTCGGCGGGGAGACCGCCGAGCACCCCGGCCTGATGGACCCGGACGATTACGATCTGGCCGCCACCGCCGTCGGGGTTGTCGAGTATGACGATGTTCTCGGGCCGCACCGTGTCCGGGAAGGGGACGTCGTCATCGGCTTGAAATCGTCGGGCCTGCACGCGAACGGTTTCTCGATGGTGCGGCACGTGCTGCTGGACATCGGCCGGCTCCCACTGGAGGGGCATGTCGAGGAGTTCGGCCGCACGCTCGGCGAGGAGCTGCTCGAACCCTGCCGCATCTACGCGCTGGACTGCCTGGCCCTACAGCGGGAGACGGACGTGCACGCGTTCGCGCACATCACCGGGGGCGGTCTGGCCGGAAACCTGGCGCGGGTGATCCCGCACGGGCTCACCGCGCACCTGGATCGCCGCGCGTGGACGCCGCTTCCGGTGTTCGGCTACATCGCCGCGCGCGGGCGGGTGGAACGCGCCGAGATGGACAAGACGTTCAATATGGGCATCGGCATGGTCGCCGTGGTCTCCGCCGATGACGCCGATCGGGCGCTAGCCGTGCTCACCGCCCGGCACATCCCGTCCGTCACGCTCGGGACGATCGAGAAACCCGGGGCCGCAGACGGTGCTGTAGACGCGCCGCGCGTGGTGCTCACCGGCGAGCACCCGAAGTTCTAGCGGCGATCGTCCTCGGCGGTATCGGCAGCGCCGTCTTCGTCGTCTTCGTCGTCCTCGTCATAGCCGACGTATGCGTCGTCGTCCTCGTCGTCGTCATAGTCGCCGAGGTCGTCGAACTCGCGATCCCCCTGCTCACCCGCCAGTTCGCGCTCCAAGGCAGAAACGTCGATCGTCGACGTGTGGTACTTCAGCTGCCGAGCGACCTTCTGGTGCTTCGCCTTCTGACGGCCGCGCCCCATGGCGGACCCCCTTGCGCATACCGGCGGGGCGGCCGGGCACGTAGAAGCGCCGACGGCCCCGGAATCATGAGTCTGTCGTGCCCCTAGCGTACAGGCTTCACAACGTGTGACGCACTGTTACGCTCACCGCCCATGACGCTGTTCCGGGCCCTACTCGCGTGCTTCCTGGTGGTCGCCGCGTTGCACCTGGTCTTCCTGGTGGTCGGGCAGAACACCGCCGCATTTGGGAACAACGCAGCAGTTGGAATCGACACAGCAGTTGGAATCGACACAGCGTCGCTCACCCAGATCCTGGCCATGCCGATCCTGGCCGCCGCGGTCGCCGCCCGGCGGGACCGGTCGCGGTTGGTCCGCTGGACGATCATTGCGCTGGCCATGTCCTGGCTGGGCGATACCGTCCCGCGGTTCCTCGACGGCGACGTCGCCTTTCTGGCGATGGTCGGCGGGTTCCTGCTGGCGCAGATCGCGTACATCGTGGCGTTCCGGCCGTTCGCGGCGACGAGCATCCTGCGTCTTCGCCGAGGCTGGCTCGCGGTGTACGCCGCGGTCTTCGTCGCGCTGCTGGTGGCCTGTCTGCCGAGCGCCGGTGTGCTCGCCCCCGCGGTCGTGGTCTACGGCGTGCTGCTCGTCGCCATGGCTGTGCTGGCCACCGGCCTGAACGGCATCACCTGGTTCGGTGGCGCGCTCTTCCTTATTTCCGACGCACTGATCGCGCTCCGCACCTTCGCCGACTGGAGGCCGCTGACGGGCGTCCTCCAGGGGCTCGTCATCATGTCGACCTACTTCGCGGCGCAGCTACTCCTGAGCCTCGGCGTGCTCCGGCGCAGCCGAGACACCCGGGACCCCCGAGACACCGCTGGCGAGCGCGCCGTCGCCGCTGTTTAGGAGTCGCCCAGTATTAAGAGCCGCCCAGCAACCGGCCCAGCAGCGCCGGGTCGACGTTCCCGCCGGACACCACGGCGACCCGCGCACCGGCCGGCAACTCGGCTCCGTGGAACAGGTGCGCCGCCACACTCGCCGCCCCGCTCGGCTCGGCGACGATCCGCGCGTCCAGCGCGAGAGCCCGTGTCGCCGCAAGGATCTCGTCCTCGGTCACGGTGATGATGTCGCGCACGTACGAGCGGATGTGCGCCCATGGCAACTCGCCGACGCAGGGCACCCGCAGCCCGTCCGCGCAGGTGCGCCCGGTGTCCTCCGCGCGCCACGCGATCCGCCGCCCCGCCCGGAACGACTCGGCCGCGTCGCCCGCCAGCTCCGGCTCCACCCCGATCACCGCCACCTCGGGCGCCAGCGCGGCCAGCGCCGCCGCGATCCCGGAGATCAGCCCCCCGCCCGACACCGGCACCAGCACCGCGGCGACCGGAACGTCGAGATTCGCTGCGTCCTCGGCGATCTCGAGCCCGATGGTGCCCTGCCCTGCGATCACGTCCCGGTCGTCGAACGGCGGGATCATCGTCATCCCCGTCTCGCGCGCCACCTGCTCCGCCCGCGTCACCCGCTCGGCCACCGGCACCAGATCCACCGTTGCCCCGTACGCCCGCGTCGCCTCGACTTTCCGCGTAGGCGCGTTGTCGGGTATGACGATGTGCGCGGCGATGCCGAAGGCCCGCGCCGCAAATGCCACGGCCTGCGCGTGGTTCCCCGACGAGTGCGCCACCACCCCCCGAGCCCGCACCTCTGGATCCAGCGCCGCCACCGCGTTCACCGCCCCGCGGATCTTGAACGCCCCCATCGGCTGCAGCACTTCCGGCTTCAGGTACAGCCCCGCCCGCCTGTCGCCTAGTGGCGGAGCCAGCAAGGGCGTCCGTACCGCATACCGAGCGATCCGCCCCGCCGCCGCCCGAATCTCATCGATGCCCACCAGATCGGTCGCCGCAGTCACGCCCCGCACGCTACCCCCGCATGCCCGATGGATGACGGAGTGGGTGACGGGATGAGTGACAGAGCGTGCGAAATCCACAGTGGCGCGCCTCGCTGGGCTCACCGGTCACTCACGGTGGTGACAGCGCTTCCGTATGTAGCGCTGCCCGCAATTCTGCGCTCACTTTGTGGACAGATTCACTCGTACGATGGCGTTGCATCACCCGAATGCTATTTGATTGACGCACAGACAGTGATGCACACTTATACACGGTCTGTTGTTACCGACCGTGTGCATGTCTCTTGCATGCTACGGACTGTGACGACTACACGGATCGGCCACCGGCCGCACCGTCAGGGCATCCGAACCGATGTGGAGAGAAGCAATGTCATCGCAGCACCGAGCCGCAACCCAGCGGAATCCGCTCGCGCGGATATGGGCAGCTGTCCTGGGCATCGCGGCGATGGTCGTCGCCATGATCGCCCTCGCCCCCGCCGCATCGGCGCACACGCCGAGCGCCAGCCTTACGTGTACGCAATGGTCCGTCGGCGGGCAGTACTACGAATCGAATCAGAACAACACGTATTACTTCGAGCTCGACGGCAAGGTGGTCGCGCAGGGCAGCTTCGGAGCATCATTTTCGAAATCGGGCGCTGTGCCGGCTGACTCTGCGAGTCACACACTGGTTGGTCACATCTACCAGAACAACGATCCGAAGGCCCAGTACAGCAAGACATATAACCTGTCCGTTTCGGGTTGCAAGATAACCGCGACGTTTGCGTCGCCGACGGTGAGTCCGGCGCAGTGCACGGATAAGACCGCCGGTGAGACGGTGTGGGAGTC
>MKSW01000038.1 GCA_001897425.1 Actinobacteria bacterium 69-20
CACCGGATCACCCGGCTTCGCCGACTGCCCACCGATCATCGGCAACGACTTAACCGCCGTCACCGAACCCGGCGTCGGGGCGTTAGTGAAGGTACATGTCATGTCAATGCCCTGGGATAGCGTCACTTCTTTGTTGGTAGTGACGTCGGTGCCGTTGCACATGAGACTCGACAGTTCGTACAGATTGGAGCCGCCCGATTCCGACAGGGCGTACTTCCCAGCTGGGACCCTGACGCTGGTGACTGCATCGCTTCCCGTGACGCCGGAGACCACAGTCGCCGGTGAGCCACCGCTCGCCATTAGCGTCCAGTCCGTCGCCGATGCGGTCCCGCCAGCCTGCAATTTCTTGACCAGTGTTAGGCGGGTGCAAGTGACGGTGTTGGTGACGTTGAACGTGTTCAAGCCCATCGCAAGCGTTTGCTGGCCGGTGGGTGTCTGGGCACTGTTGGTGCACTGCGCATAGGCACCGCCCAGGGTCACGGCCGATTCGCCGATGGTGACCTTCTCGCCGGCCTTGTAACCCGTGCCCGTCGCACCGAACGCCGTCGGCGCAGTGCCAGAGCCACCGGTCACCGTCGGAGTCGCCGTGAAGCTGAACCCGGCCGGCAACGTCGCACCCGGCGCATAAGTCGTCCCGTTGATCACCCACGTCTTCGTCACCTTCACCTGCGCTGGTTCCGGGTTTCGCTTGTTGACGAAGGTGCAGTTGATTGGGACATTGGCGGTGGCCGTGAAGGAGGCAGCCGTTCCGTTGACCTGGGTGGTAACCGACTTTCCGTCCACCGTGCACTGCGCGCTAACAAGCGAATATCCGGACTGCGGCGTCTCCGCCAACGTGACGGTCGGCGTTGCATCGACGGGGATGCTCACCTGAGCGCTGGTGAAGCCATTGGTTCCATTCTGTTGCGCGGTCTTCGCGAAGGAGCCGATCGACGTATTGCTGCCGCTGATGGACCCCGTGAATTGCCATCCATTGGCATCACTTGGGTTCGGGCTTACGAGATTACCGCTTGCGTCTTGGATCTGCTTCTGAACCGTGATTTGACCCTGGCAGTTGCCCGTCGCTAGGTTCTTGAAGATCGTGGCGAACGACGTGTTGGTCCCGCTGTAGTAGAACGGTCCGTTTTTCAGATTGTTGCCGTTCTGACCCGAGATCGCGACGAGGTTCTCGTCCCCACCAGAAACACCTATACCGATAGCAACAACGCTTGTACCGAGAGCCTTGAGAGCGTTCGCGGAGTAGATACCATTCTCGATGTTCGCAAAGCGCGTGTTATTTCCGCTTCCAGTACCGTTGTGATCGGTCGTCGGGTTTCCGTCGGTCAGAATCACGACGAGGTCATACGCCTTCGTGGGTGTCACCGCCTGGTAGATGCCTTGATCCCAGTTCGTCCCCCCAGCCGGATTCTTAATATTCGTGTCGACCCAATTATTCGCGGTGTCCGCGCCGGACTGGGTGGACAGGCTCGTCAACGGAAGACTCCCCTTGCCGCCCACCCCCGGTCCACTTCCGCCATTTCCGGCCGAGAAGGAATAAATCGCGAGGTTTGACGGCGTCCCGTTCAGCGCGTTGATAACATCATGCGTGGCCGACACCAGCGAAGTCTCCTTGGTGCCAGCCATCGAGCCGGATTGGTCCAGAATCAGTGCCATATTAATGCCGCATTGGGTCGGAACCTTCGGGTCGTTCAGCGACGTCGACAAGAGGCCGCTGAATGGGTTGCCGGGGTTGGACGTGTTGTCACTGTACGTGCTGTTTGCGGAAGGCCCCGGGACGTCTACACTTGTTCCGTTGTTGACGGTGGAGGTAGTGAAGGCATAATCCGTGGGCGTGCCGGAGAACGCGTCGCCGTAGTCCAATTTCGGATTGAGGTACCATCCGACCGGCGCCGTCTTCTCGGAGACCGTCCATTTATAACCGCCGCTACTCTTAGCTGGCACAGTAATATTGCAGGTTCCGCCGGAAACAGTGCACTCCCACGGGCCACCGGTTAGACCCGTAGTAGTGGGGATCGCTTGGAATACCGCCCCGTCCGGCAGGGAATTCACCGTGCTCGTGCCGGTCCGAATGCCGCCGGCGTGCACCTTGATGGTCGCCGAGTAGGTCGCCGCCGGAGCGCCAAAGAGGAAAGAGCCGAGATCATTCGGTGTTGTGCCACCCGTCCGGACAAACGCGGCCGTAGCCACGCCGCGGAGCGGTTGGCCCGCGCCGTCGAGAGTGACAGTCTTCGTTTCGTCAGTCAGTTCGTAGCCAGGCGGCGGGGTGACGGCAGCGACGGTGTAGGTGTCGGAGGGGAGGCCCGACACAAGGAAGACGCCGTCGGCCGGGTCTTCGTCGGCGACGGCCTTCGCGCCCTTGCAGCCCGCTGCTGCGCCGGTCGCAGAATTGTCGCTGACGCAGAAGGTTGTACCGCCGGCCCCGGAAATCGTGAAGGCGGCGCCGCCCAGCGGGTCGCCCTTCTCGTTGACGGCCGAGAACCGCACCGAGTCAGTGGTCGGTGCCACGGGCGTGGTGGTCTGGCCTGTGGTGTCAGTTGGTGGGGGCACTTCAGAAGGCGGCGTTGTCGGGGCCGTTGTCTCCGTGGTCGGAGCCCCGGTGGTCAACGTGTCCGTACCTGTCGTATCTGTGGTGGAAGTGTCCGTGGTCGATGTGCCAGGGGTCGAGGTATCCGTCGACACCGCGCTACCGCCGTCGGACTGGGTGGTCGGCGAGCCGTTGTCGGCGTAGGCGGAGGAGCCGGTCACGGCCATCGCTACGACGAGCGCGATCACCCCCAGGATCGCTGTCATAGCACGCCATATCGGGCTGCGGCCCTCGAGCTTGCGATGCGCTGCCATTGCCTCTCCCCACCTTGGTTCGGATGCCTCTGGCGGTGCGGCCGGTAGCCGTCCCGCGCGGCCGTCACGGTCAGTAGCATGCGAGAGGCATACGTAGGGCCGATGGCGACAGACTGTGTATAAGTTTGCACGACCGTCTGTGCGCTAAGCAATTGGCATTCGAGTGATGCAATGGCACCAACTGAGTGAATCTAGCCAGGATAGCGACGCATCCGCTACGTAACGAAGCGCCGCACCCACAGCGGGTGACTCTCAAGCCGTCCGGGTCGCTCTACGACTGAGTTCGCGCGTTCAATCACCCATCAGGGGACAGACGGCGGAAGTCGAGTCACAGTCTGTGTCACTGCACTTGGGCTGAACGGGTAACTACGGGGGCGACGTCCTGACACGACCATGCCCGGGAACAGCGTCATGGGCGGTTGTGACGGCGCTGTCGCAGGAACGTGCGGAGTCGGCGGAAGCGCTCTCAGCGGCTAGCGGACCAAGTCGCTCGGCGTCACCGTGACGGAAACCGAGCCGGTGATCGAGACTTGTTGCGCACCTTGGGCCTTGGCCTGAAGTCGGTACTCGCCGTCGGCAAGGTCATAGACCTCCACGGACGGCTCTCGGGTCTCGCTGCCGGGATCGACGATCCAATACTGGGGCACACCTGCCTGGGCGTAGACATGGAACTTGGTGACGCGGTCAAGGGTGCGCGAGGATGGGGACAGGATCTCGACGACCAGCAGCGGTAGTGCCTCGATGGCGCGGCCGCCGAGGGCGCCCGCGGGCGCGAGAATCAGGTCGGGCTGCAAGGAATGCGCCTCGTTCGGCCGCCAATCGACCGGTGCGAACAACAGCTTGAACGCCGGTGGGATGGCTGGACGGAGCGCGTCGTACAGATTGGCCGAGACCACCTGATGTATGGGCCGCGGCGCGGGGCTCACGACAAGCGTCCCGTCGATGATCTCGTAGCGCAGGCCGTCGTCTGGGAGGATTTCGAGATCGGCTGCAGTCCAACGGGTATGGATCGTGTTCGGGTCTGGCCAACGGCCGGGCGACACGGTCGGCGACCCAAGTGCTTCGTCTTGACCGTGTGGGTCCGGCGCGCCGGTTTGCGATGAGTCGGCGGGACCGGCCCGGTTCGCCGCGTGTTCGGCCACGCGCGTTGTTGCCATAACACCCATGATGCCCGCCCTTTCGCTCGCACCTCAACAGCATGACCGACTCGAGCGACTGCTCCGGAGTTGTCCACAATGCCGGGGCGGGTTCGGCCCCCGAACAGCGTCATAGGCGGTGGTGACGGCGTCCCGGTGGGAACGCATGGCGGCAGACGACGATGACGTCGACCACCTACTGCGCCATGGACGGGTGCGTAGCCGGACACATGTTGCCCGAATACGCCTGGGCGAAGCCCTCGACAGTGGGTTCGTCGTGCTCCCGACGTTCTCGCGACCTCACTACACGGTCGTCGTGGAGCGAGCGCCGAATGCGAGTCTGGGGCTCCTGGTGCGGCTGGCGCTGCGGGATGTGTCGGTCAACGTTTACTATCGTCCCTGGAAGGAGCGCTGATAGCCGTGGTCGACATCGCCTGCGATGTGCAACAAATCGACGAAACCGGCTATGTCTGGGCCTTCCGAGACGAAGCCAAAGACCCGACCATGATCGTGCCGGGTGAGATCGTGGTGGCGGGCGCCGAGGACGAGCCGGTCTACGCACTTGTTGTCGACATTGTGGGCGACGAGCCGGACCAGATCGTCCACCTCGACATCCTGCCTGGGGACCCGTCGCAATACCGGACGGCCGCCGAGCGCGCTGGGCTGGGACGCCGGAGCTGAGCCCGGGGCGGCGCGCGGGGACCACCTGAATGGCGTCGGCACCGGACGCTGCGGATGTGGGTTCGGCCCCCGGAACATCGTCATAGGCGGTGATGACGGCGCGGGAATGCCACGGGCTCAGCGCGATCGCCAACATGACGCGGGCCAGCGACAACTCTGAGACGACCGGACACGGCGACCGTGGGATCCGGAACCGAGTTGTCCACAGGCGTGCAGTTGTCCACAGTGCGGCGTACGACTGATCGAAATGTCGGCTGGCGCCGATATGTTACGGCGATGACGGGATCGGCATGGATCGCCACAGCGGCGTCGTTCGCCGGGGCGGGCCTCGCGTGCATCGGAGCATGGGTGGGGACTCACCAGCGGGAGCGCCAGGGGCGACGAGAGGAGCGGGGGCGGCGATTTACGGCGTCGTTGACGGCCATGTCGGCGAACGACGAGTGAGCGAGATTCATTGGGCGGACGCTGCTCTCGGAACTCTCGCGAAGCGAGATCGCGTCGGAAGAAGAGCGGCGACTGGCGAAGTTTGTAGTAGACGAGGATGCTCTGTACGGCCTCGAAGACGATTGGCGACGGATCTCGCCGACGCGCAACCTCGCGCACCTGCGATTCGTCCGCGATACTCAACAGGGACGGCCCCGTCCGTCGCGTGGCAGGAGCGATCCATGAACGACACATCGGATATCGAGGTTGTGCGGGTCTCCCGCGACCAAATCTCCGCGGCCCGCGCCCTGATCCACATGGCCGGCGGCGAAGACAAGGTCGACCCGATCATCGCAAAGATCGCCAACGCCGAATCCGGCGCCGAGCCGGAAGTCGTCGACGGGAAGGAGATCGTGCGGGTCTCCCGCGACCAACTCTCCGCGGCCCGCGCCCTGATCCACATGGCCGGCGGCGAAGACAAGGTCGACCCGATCATCGCAAAGATCGCCAACGCCGAACCGCCGCTGCGCTCGGATGAAGTGCCCGCTTCGCAACGGGTTTGAGGTCCGTGCCGGGGACCGCGGCGGGCGGACGCGAGTTCGGCCCCGGACATCGTCATAGGCGATTATGACGGGGGTTCCGTCGGGAGCGCTGCGCGGTCGCTGAGAGCCCTTCGGCGGCCACGGACCACGGCGCTCGACGTCGCCGTGACAGCAAACCGGCGACGGGGCACCGGAACTATCCACACCGCTGCGACGCGGTGTCGGCCATGAGCGTCGCGCCCGCCGCGTCCTCGATCGGCGGGCTGGCCGTCAGCTTGCGACGGTGTGGCGGGATGACGCGGTTGTTGCCCAGGCTGTTGTGCCGGCGCCATGCCCGGCTTCGGCGAGGATTCGTCGGGCGTCCGCGGGCGAGACGCCCATAAGTTCGGCGAGCGCGGCCACCGCGCCGAAATCGAGCGTGATGGTCCGCGCGGGCACGCGCGAGCCGCCGGCCCGGAGTCGCATCGCGAACCACCGACGAACCGGCGCGAGTCGCGGGTCGCCGCTCGCGCGCAATGCCTCGACGTCCACCGTGATCGGCCCGGCCTCCTCGCCGGAGCCGTACCCGGCCGCACGCTCCGCGGCGGCAAGGATCACGCCGGGATCCTCCTCGAGCGCCTTCGCGATCGCACAGAAGACGTCGAGACGCAGGGAGCGGTGCCCGGTTTCGTAGTTGGCGAGCGCGGCCTTGGACACGACCCCGCCGGTCCGTTCGGCGACCTCGGCCTGCGTCCAATGTCGGTTCCGGCGCGATTGCCGCAGGAGCACTGCGACCGCCCAGGCAATGGCGCCCTGATTCTCGCGATTCATGGCACCACCATCCCAGTCCCGCGCCGTTACCGCATGATGCATATCGTCCTCCAGAACCCTGAGAACACGCTGGGAACACAGTGAGACCCGACGCCGCGCATCTCCGCGGGGCAACGGCCCACACCGGCACCCACTCGACGCCGCGTGGACCGCGGGGGTCGGAGCCGGGCAGGATGGGGGCATGGCTGGGCACACGCATCGGGACGGGCACGCACTCCGGGCCAAGGACACGCTCCGCGACATAGACGCGCACGGCGACAAAGACGCACTCCGCGACGAGCACGGACACCCGATCACCGGGCTCCGCAGCGTCGACGAGCACCGGTGCCTGGTCACGGGACTGATCCGCGGTGGCGAGGTGGTCGAGGTGCCGCTGCAGCAGGCGCTCGGCAGGGTGCTCGCGCACGACGTAACCTCACCGATCGACCTGCCACCGTTCGACAACTCGGCGATGGACGGGTACGCCGTCCGCAGAGCCGACATCGCCGTGATCCCGACGACTTTGCCGGTGACGCGCGACATCCCTGCCGGCGCAGCCGATGTCGGCCCACTGGCACCCGGCACGGCGGATCGCATCATGACCGGCGCGCCACTGCCGGCGGGCGCGGACCTCGTGGTGCCGGTGGAGTTCACCGACGGCGGGGTGGAGCGGGTCACCATCACCGAGGACCCGGGCGGCCGTCCACACATCCGCCCCGCCGGGGACGACGTTCGCTCCGGGAGCACGGTGCTGCGCGCCGGAACCTGTGTGGGCGCAGCACATATCGGCGTGGCGGCGGCGACCGGGCACGCGACCCTGCCGGTATTCCGGGCGCTCACGGTGCTGGTGCTCTCGACCGGGTCGGAGCTCGCGGCGCCGGGCAACACCCTCCAGCCCGGCCAGATATACGAGTCCAATGGGCAGATGCTGGCCGCTGCCGTGACGCAGGCCGGTGCCCTTGCCCGCATGGCGCATTTCGTCGCAGATGACGTCGATGCCTTCCACCGCACCCTGCGCGAGTCGGCGGCGGGAGTCGACCTGATCCTGACCTCCGGGGGGGTCTCGGCGGGCGCGTACGAGGTGGTGAAGGATGCATTGGCGGGGGCCGGGGTGGAGTTCGCGAAGATCGCGATGCAGCCCGGGATGCCGCAGGGCGCCGGACTCGTGGACGACATCCCGACAATCACATTGCCGGGTAATCCGGTGAGCTCGTTCATCTCGTTCGAGGTGTTCGTGCGCCCAGCGCTGCGCGCGGCGATGGGCTATCCGGATGCGGCGCGGCCGATCGTCACCGCGCCGCTCACCGAGTCGGTCGACTCTCCTGCAGACAAGCGCCAGTTCCGGCGCGGTGTGCTCGACGCGGTCGCCGGGACGGTGGCGCCGGTCGGCGGGGCGGGCTCGCACCTGCTCGGCGCGCTCGCTGCGGCCGACTGCCTCTTCGTGGTGCCGGAGGGCGTCGACCATGTGGAAGCCGGTGCGGCGGTGGAGGTTTGGCTGCTCGACGGCTGATCCGTCGACCGGGCTACTGCAGGGCCGACGCCACTGCGCCTGCCCAGTTATCGTCGTGCACGATCCGCTGCCGGAACACCGACCGGGCCCACCGGACGACGTCCAAGGTTCGCGCGGCGAGCGACCAACGTCCGAGCTGATCCTCCGGCAGGTAGAACGCCTCGCGCCGGAAGCTGGTCATGATGAGCGCGCGGTTCAGCGCATCGGTGTCGGTCGTGGCGAAAACGTAGGTGGCGCGCGCTTCGTCGCCGAGCGATTCGACGGCGGTGGTCGACCGGCCGGTCGCCAGCAGGAACGGCATGGGCTCGTCGACCTGGAGCGAGAGACCGAACCGGAGCCCCGCGGCGGCGGCGATCAACGGCGCCAGATCGGCCGCCCGATCCCCGCCGCAGAACGCGTCCGCCAGTGCGCCACCGAATGTGCCGGCGTCTGCGGTGGCTACGGCCCATCCATTCGGCGCAGCGTATCCGAGAAGGCGATCGTCGATCGCACCGTAGGCGGCGGCCACGGCCTGCCGCTCGTCGGCACGCAACCGATCCAGCAGGGCCACGAACTCGTCCGTTCGCGGGCCGAGGCGGCGCACCGTCACGGGATCCGACGAGCGCAGCCGCAGCGTGATGGTGTATCCGTCGCGCTCGACCGAGTCGACGAGCGCGAACGGCACGATCTGGGGCGTGCCGTTCCGCGGCTCCACGGTGAGGCCGTCGTCGAAAACGTGGACGCGCACCAGGTTCTCGCCGGGCGCGCCCGGGTTCTGGACGAACGAGCCGCGCTCCGGCCGGCCCGTCCACTGCAGTAGGGCGGCCCGGCGCGCGGCGGACCGCGCGGCATCGAGGTCGGTGAGGAATGCATCATGCCGGGGACCTAGACCTGTGACCTCGAGCCCGTCCGAGGGGTGCATGCCGATCGAGATCGCGTACCCCGCAACGTGAACCGAGTCCATGTCGACGTAAGCCAACATCCGGCCGCCGGCGTCGAGCGTCTGCGGCCCGACCGTGACCGACGCGGGGACGCCGTCCACCCGGCCGTGGTAGCTATCCATGCACGCCTCCAGAACGGTCCCTCCCGGCCGCCACGGCGCGGCCGCACCCGGGCCGCACGATCGCCGGACCCACCATCGCCCCGGAACGTCCGGGCCCGAAACCCGGTTTAGGCGCCGGCCGAATGACCGCACTCGCCGCAGAACTTCGCTCCCGCAGCCATTTCCGAGCCGCACTCGGTGCAGAAGGTCGACGCGGACAGCTTCCCCCCGCATTCCGGGCAGAACTTCCCGCCGTCGATCTTCGCGCTGCAATTCGGGCAGGTGACCTTGGCTCGCGTCGTCAGGTCCAGGTCCGCGGTCCAGTCGGTCTGCCGCACCTTCTCGTGGATCTGCTCGACCTGCGCCGCGGCCTGTGCCCGCGAGATCTCCTCGGCGACGCTCGGCGAGCAGACGAGGCACTGCCCGATGTCGTGGTTCCAGCACACCGGCACGCACACCCAGTTGCCGCAGCCGCGGCACTGCTTGAACTGGTCCCTGACCGCTTCGACGGCCTCGGCCATCGCGCGGTCCTTGCTCTTGGAGTTGGTGCCGCGGTCGTAGGCAAGCTGCATGCTGGCGTGCGACAGTTGCTCCAGCTTGCCGCCGAACAGTGATCCGGCGCCGCGCAGCAGGCCCCGGCCGCGCTCCGCCAGGTTGTTGACATACGGTGAGCGGTAACCGTTTCCGCATCGTTCGCAGACGAATTCGAATTGGAATCCGTTCTCGTTGGACAGGTCGCGAATGTTGTCCGTGAAGGCGATGATCTCGGCCATTGGGGAAGTGTGCCATGACGGGGCGCCGGAACGGGAGTGCCGAAAGGCCCGAGATCGCGGCGTGTCGTGCCACGATCCGGCATCGGCACGTCGGCCGCCGGGGCGGCCGCGAACAGCGTCATACTCGTCATGCTCGCTCACTGCCGGCAACCGGACCCAACCCGGTACCGTTATGCGCATGAGCACACTCGAGGATTGGGCCGCCGACGCTGCGACGGCGCTCGGCCTGCCGCCGGACAGCATGACGACCGAGCTTCGCGATCAACTGCTCGACGTGACACGCGATGTGGCACACGGGGTTGCGCGCGTCGCCGGCCCGTTGACCACGTATCTGATCGGGCTGGCCGTCGGTGCCGGGACGTCCCGCGACGAGGCGATCCGCATCGTCGGTGATCTGGCCGCCACGCGCGTGCCGAGCGACGAGCCGGACACCGCCGCGTGATCCCATGAGCATCCTCTCCTGGGTGGTGTTCGGGGCGCTGGCGGGCTGGGTCGCGTCCCTGGTGGTGCACGACGACCGCCCGCGCGGCTGCTTCACCAACATCGCGACCGGCGTGCTCGGCGCGTTGCTCGGCGGGTTCGTGTATCAGCTGGCAACCCGCCGCCCGTGGACGTTCACGTTCGACTTCACGTCGTTCGGGGTGGCGGTGCTGGGCGCGATCGCGCTGATCCTGATCATCAGCCTGGTGACGCACCGTAAGTAGGGCCGTGCGCGCAGTTGTCGCGCCGAGTGGGCGCACACTGGGGGCATGGCGAGTGATACGTCACCGGCGGTGGAGGGGACGGACAGCGGCGAGGCTCGCGCCCCGGTGGAGGGTCTCGCGGCGGGCGCCGGCAATGCGGCGGACACGGACCGCGAGGACGTCGGCGGGGACCCGGCCTGTTGGCTGAACCGGGTGTGCGCGGACTGCGGGCGCTTCGTCGATGACGAGTTCGCCGAGGTGTGCCCGTATTGCGGCACGCCGCGCGACCTCGGGGCGTGAGTCTGCCGGAACTCGCCGCTCACCGCGCGATGCGCGCGGAACCGTCCTCGTCCGACTCGGCGAAGAGCTGATCGAGCATTAGGTGCCCGCCGCCTAGGACGCCGGCAGCGGAACCGGCTCGTGAGACGTCGATCGTGAGCTCCTTGACCGCCATCGGCAGGCACAGCTCGTAGATCGCCGATCGGATCGCGGCGACGAACGGCTCGGCGAGCCCGAGCTGGCCGCCGATCACGAGTGCGTTTGGGTTGAAGAAGTTGATCGTCGTGGCGAGCACCTCCCCCGTCATCCGGCCCGCATGACGCAGCACTCGCGCGACGGCGGGATCGGCATCCCTTGCGCGGCGCACTATCTCGCTTGCGTCGGCCACCTCGTGCCCTTCGCGGTGGAGTTGCCGCACCAGTGCGGCGCCACTCGCCACCGCGTCCAGACAGCCGACTCGACCGCAGGAACAGATCACATCCGAGCCGCCGGTGACGCGCACATGGCTGATATCGCCGGCAGCACCGTTGGCGCCGTGGTGCAACCGCCCGGAAGCGATGACGCCGCAACCGATCCCGGTCCCGGCCTTGAGCATGATCATGTTCGGCGCATCGCTGACGCGCATCGTGAATTCACCGACGGCCATCAGGTTCGAGTCGTTGTCCACGAGCACCGGGACGCCGACGAGCGAGCTCATCAGGGCGCCGACGTCGATCTGGTTCCAGCCGGGCATCCGCGAGGGGGACTCGACGGTTCCGGTGCCGGCGCGAACCGGGCCGGGAACCCCGACCGCCACCCCGAGAAGGCGCTGGGTCGGCGGCAGAGCCTCGACCAACGCACGCACATTCTCTGCGGCCTCGGTGAGCACTCGGTCGGGACCGGCGGCGATGTCCAGCGGGAAGGTGCGCTGCGTGATGATGCCGCCGGACAGATCGAGCAGGGCGACGACGGCATGGTTCGCCCCGAGATCGACCGCGGCGACCGTGCCGGCATCAGCCCGGATGCGCAGCACCCGCGGCCGGCGCCCGCCGGTGGAACGCCCGTCTCCCGCTTCCTCGAGGATGCCGCCGGAGATCAGCTCGTCGACGCGGGTGGAGACCGTCGAGGGTGCGAGACCCGTGACCCGGGCCAGCTCAGCGCGGGTCTGTGCGACGCCGGACCGAACGAGAGCCAGCACGTGGTGTTGCGATCCGGGCGCGAATGCGCCGGCCCGAACGGCGACCTGGTCCATGCGTCTACCTCTCCGGGTTCCACCGGTGATCGTGCGCGGTCCATCGGATCCTGCCAGCACCGGCCGCGTCACGGCGCTGGGCGTTGGGCGGGCGAGTTGTCACCACCCATCGACGGAAGTATAGTTGCATCATTCGATTTTGACTGTACTTTATTCGTGAACCGAACTTACGTCCTCAAGCGTGAGAGGTACAGGTGAACCAGACACCGCCCACCCCAGACACCGCTGGCCATGGCCCGGCCATGGTCGACGTCCGCGGCATCAACAAGTACTTCGGTGAAAACCACGTGCTGCGCGACGTGAATCTGACCGTGGCGCCGAGCGAGGTCGTGGTGGTCCTGGGGCCGTCCGGCTCCGGCAAGTCGACCCTCTGCCGCTGCATCAACCGCCTGGAGACCATTCAGACGGGGGAGATCTACATCGACGGACAGCCGCTGCCCACCGAGGGGCGAGCTCTGGCGCGCTTGCGCTCCGATGTCGGCATGGTGTTCCAGTCGTTCAACCTGTTCGCGCACCGTTCCGTGATCGACAACGTGCGGATGGGCCCCATCAAGGTCCGCAAGATGGCGAAGGCGGAGGCCACCGAACTGGCCGAGTCCCTGCTGGCCAAGGTCGGCATCGCGGACAAAGGCGATCAGTTCCCCGGGGAACTGTCCGGCGGGCAGCAGCAGCGCGCCGCGATCGCGCGAGCGTTGGCCATGCAGCCGAAGGTGCTGCTGTTCGACGAGCCCACCTCGGCGCTGGACCCGGAAATGGTCTCCGAGGTGCTCGATGTGATGAATTCGCTGGTCGCCGACGGTATGACGATGATCGTCGTGACGCACGAGATGGGCTTCGCGCGCCACGCCGCAGACTCGGTCGCCTTCATGGACGAGGGTCAGATCGTCGAGATGGCGCCACCTGCCGAGTTCTTCGACTCGGCCCGCAGCGACCGTGCGCGGGCGTTCCTGTCGAAAGTCCTGTCCCACTGAGGTTCTCGCATGTATAGGCCTTCTTGTATGCACCTGCCCACCGTTGGTGGGCGCCACCCCTGAAAGGAGATCCCTCGTTGATCACTCACTCCCGCCGCCGCGGCCGCATGGTCGCCGCGCTGGCCCTGATGGTGGGCGGCGCCATGGTGCTGTCCGCCTGCGGAAGCTCGACACCGTCGTCGACCGCTTCCAGTACTTCACAGCAGTCGAGTTCCTCGTCGAGCCCTGAGCAGTCGAGTTCCTCGTCGAGTTCGCAGTCGCCCAGCGAATCCAGCGGCTCGAGCTCGTCCGGCTCGTCATCGTCGTCATCCTCGGCCGCCGCACCGACGGCCACCCCGGACACCATCGACTCGATCATCGGCTCGGCCCAGGTCGCCGACGCCGCGTCGATCCTCCCCGGCTCCACCATGGAGAAGATCAAGCAGCGCGGCCAGCTCATCGTGGGCGAGGCCCTCGACGCGCCGCTGCTGTCGCAGCAGGATCCGACGACCGGCAAGGTCGAGGGCTTCGACGCCGATCTGGCCAAGGCGCTCGCCGTCTACATCCTCGGCAAGCCGAACGTGAAGATCGTCAACCCGTCCACCGAGACCCGTGAGGCGCTGCTCTCCAACGGCACCGTGGACGTCGTGTTCAACACGTACACGATCACCACCGACCGCGCGAAGCAGGTGGACTTCGCCGGCCCGTACTTCACCTCCGGCCTGGCCGTCGCCGTGAAGTCCAGCAACGACACCATCAAGGGCATCGCCGATCTCGCCGGCAAGACCGTGATCGTCGGCGCGAACACGCCTGCGGTGACGGAGGTTCCGAAGCGGCAGCCGACGGCGAAGATCGTCTCCTTCGGCACCGATCCGGAGTGCGTGCAGGCGCTGATCCAGGGTCGCGGCGATGCCTATGTGCAGGACATCACCCTGCTCGCGAGCGACGCGGCGGCGAACAACCAGATGAAGGTCGTCGGCCAGCCGTTCACCTCCGAGCCGTACGGCATCGGGCTCAAGCACGGCGACACCCAGTTCAAGGAATTCGTCAACAACTGGCTGAAGTCGATCGAATCCGACGGGCTGTGGGCGAACATCTGGAAGGCCACGCTCGGCACCGTCGTCCAGTCCGAGCCGCCGACACCGCCGGCCATCGGCTCGGTTCCGGGTTCCTGATCGCACGCACCGGTAGCGCCGGTAGGGGCACATCATGAACGTTCTGCTGGACAACTGGCGGCCGCTGGTCAACGGTTTGCTGACCACCCTGTGGATCACCCTGATCGGGGGCGTCGGCGCGATCGTCGTCGGCGTCCTCGTCACGGCCGCGCGGGTGAGTCCGGTCAAAATCCTTGCCGGACTTGCGTTCTGCTACGTCCAGTTCTTCATGAACGTGCCTCTGCTGGCGCTGCTCGTGCTCTTCGTCTTCGCTCTGCCCGAGGTCGGGCTGATCATGCCGCTGCTCACGACGGCCATCGTGGTGATCATCCTCTACGAGGCGGCCTACGTCGCCGAGGCCGTCCGCAGCGGCATCAATACCGTGTCGATCGGCCAGGCGGAGGCGGCGCGGGCGATCGGGCTCACCTTCCTGCAGTCGCTGCGGCTGGTGGTACTCCCGCAGGCGCTCCGGTCGGTCGTCCAGCCCGTCGGCAACGTGATGATCGCGCTCGCCATGAACACGTCGCTGGCCGCCGCGGTCGGCGTCGTGGAGCTGACGGCGGCCGCACAGAAGGTGAACCTGGTGTCCGCGCAGCCGATCCAGGTCTTCGTGGGGGCCGGGATCGGTTACATGGCACTGGCTTTGGCGATCGGGCTGTCCACCGGTGTGGTCGAGCGGAAGGTGGCGATCGTCCGGTGAGCGCCGATGTCAAAGCCGCATCGACTGATATGACGCCGACCACATCGAAGCGCAGCGTTCCGGGGGCGTCGGTGCTCTTCGACGCGCCTGGCCCGCGGGCGAGGCGCCGGATCCGCATCGCGTCCGGAATCACCATTGCCGCGATCATCGTCATACTCGCTTTGGCGGTTCATCAATTCGCGGACCACGGCCAACTCGACGCCGCGAAATGGGAACCGTTCACCAAGTGGCCGATCTGGCGGTTCCTGCTCACCGGTCTGCTCGGCACGCTCGAAGCTGCCGCTCTCACAGCCGTTCTCGGGTCCGCGCTCGGCATGGTGATGGCGCTCGGCCGGCTGAGCAAGGTGAAGGTGATCCACTACGCCGCGGCCACCTACATCGAGATCATGCGCACGCTTCCGGTGCTGCTGATGATCTATGTGACGCTGTTCGCGCTGCCCGCGTACGGGATCAATCTGCCGCTGGTGTGGAAACTCGTTGCGCCGCTGACGGTTGCGAACTCGGCCGCGTTCGCCGAGATCTTCCGCGCGGGCATCCTCGGCCTGCCGCGCGGGCAGGAGGAGGCGGCGCTGTCGATCGGCATGACGCGCGGCCAGGCGATGCGACTCGTGGTGCTGCCGCAGGCCGTCCGGATCGTGACGCCGTCGGTGGTGAGCCAATTGGTGAGCCTGCTCAAGGACACCTCGCTCGGCTTCGTCGTCAGTTTCTCGGAACTGCTGTTCAAGGGGCAGGTGCTCTCGACGTTCAACCACCTGCTGATCCAGACCTTCCTCGTTGTCACACTGATCTACCTGGTGGTGAACGGGTCGCTGTCGACGGTGGCGCATCGGCTGCAAAGCTGGACCGCCCGGCGCACGAGCCGCGGCGGGAAGCCGGGGGTGGCGGCACCGCCCGGTCTGGCGCTCACCCCCATGATCGGAGAAGGACACCATGAATAGCGAGGCACCATGAACGGTTGGGCACCATGAACAGCGGCGACTATGCGCTGCTCGCAACGGTTGTCCGGAACGGTTTCGAGGAGTCGCGGCACTTCGGCAGCCTGGTGGCGCTCGGGCCGGACGGGTCCGTAGTCGCGGAGCTCGGCGTGCCGCGGCAGGCGATCCTGCCGCGGTCGTCGGTAAAGCCGATCCAGGCGCTTGGGTCGCTTGAGTGCGGTGCGCCGCTGGCCGGCACGTACCTCGCGATCGCGGGCGGCAGCCACACCGGGGAGGACGAACACGTGCGGGTGGTCCGCGAGATCCTCGCCGCGGCCGGACTCGCCGAGGATGCCTTGCAATGCCCGCCGGACGAGCCGGAGAACGCCGAGACCAAGCGGCGACTGATCCGGGAAGGTGTTGCACCACAGCGTATTCGGATGAACTGCTCCGGCAAGCACGCGGGGATGCTGGCGGCCTGCGTCGCGTCCGGCTGGCCGACGGAAACCTACCGGGATCCGGAACACCCTCTGCAGCAACGGATTCGACATTCCTTGGAGGAGCGCGCGGGCGAGAAGGTGGCGGCGGTCGCGGTGGACGGCTGCGGAGCGCCGTTGTTCGGAGTGAGCCTGGTCGGGCTGGCGCGCGCGGTGCGAAGCCTTGTGGTCGAGGCTCCCGGTGCGGCCGGCCGGACTGTCGCCGACGCGATGCGCGAGAACCCGTACTACGTAGGCGGAACCGGTCACGTGAACACCCGCGTGATGCAGGGCATGCCGGGTGTGCTGTGCAAGGGCGGCGCGGAGGGGGTGATCGTCGCGGCCGCCGCATCCGGCTGCGCGGTCGCCGTCAAGGCGATCGACGGCAGCCCTCGGGCGACGACCGCGATCGCGCTGGCGGCGCTCGAAGCCCTGGGCGAGGACACCAGCAGGGTCGCCGACCTGCGGGAGGTCCCGGTGCTGGGCGGCGGCGAGCCGGTCGGGGCGATCCAGGCGTCCCCGGCGATCGGCGCAGCGATCGCCGCGGCCGGATTCCCCCGCACCGCGTAGCCCGACCCCGAGTGCGCCCGCGACGGGGCACCGGCCTTGGGCACCGAACGGACCCCGCAAGTAGTACTCGGTGCCGGAAGCTATTGCCCAGTCGGGGATTTCAGAGCGACGAACGAAGGGACATGCGATGCCGGTGCGGATCGAAGTGTGCGTCGACTCCGCGGTCGGAACATGGGCCGTCGAACGGACCGGCGCGGACCGCGCGGAACTGTGCGGCGCGCTCATCGTCGGCGGGCTGACGCCGTCGATCGGCACCGTGCTCGCCGCCGTGTCACGGGTCGAGCGCATCGGCGTGCAGGTGCTGATCCGGCCGCGGGACGGAGATTTCGTCTTCTCGCCGACCGAGATCGACGTCATGCTCGCGGATATCGAGCGCGTACAACGCGAAACCGCCGGCGCCGCAGTGGACGTCGGTTTCGTGATCGGCGCGCTCACCGATCGGTTCGAGATCGACCGGGCCGTCACCGCCGAGCTCGCCACTGCCTGCGGCGCCGCGCCGATCACCTTTCACCGCGCCTTCGACCTCACCGAGAACCTGGACCGCTCGCTGGATGCGCTGATCGACCTCGGCATCACGCGTGTGCTCACGGGCGGCGGCGTGCAGCGCGCGCTGGAGGGCGCCCCGACGTTGGCGCGGCTGGTCGAGCGGGCAGCGGGCCGGATCGTCGTCATGCCCGGCGGGTCCGTCCGGCCGGACAATGCCGCGGCCCTGGTGGCAGCGACAGGCGCCAGCGAACTCCACTTCCGGCCCGTGACGCCCGAGCGGAACCTGCGCCCGCCGCATCGCGCGGAGGTAAGGATGTCTTCGCGTCACGCCCCGGACGAGGATCATCGCGAGGTGACCTCCGAGCCGATGATCAGCGAGATGCTCGCCGCTGTCGCACCTCTCACCCCGGAGCCGCCATCCCGAGTATGATGCCGTACCGGCCGCTGCCGTTCGCGTGACCGCGGGGGGCTACTCGCCGGGCGGGAAATTCGGCCCGGTGCCGGCCAGGATCAGCGAGACCTCGACAGCGCGGGCCAAGCCGCCCTCCGCGGTCGCCGCCATCCTGGCCATCGACCGGACGATGTCGCACATCTCGATGAGTTCGGCGAGCGCCCCGTCGAGCAGATCATCGGCATGCAGCAGCACGACCACCGCGAACGGGGCATCGGCCGTCGCGATCGCCGACCACAGGTGGTCCTCCAGCGCCGACCACTTGTCGGCGGCGTTCGGCGCACGCTCGACTCCTAGGGCTTCGGTGACACGGCGGAAGAACCGTGGCTTGTCGTCCACTCCGGCGACGTCGATCTCCAGGAGCCTGATCCGGTCGTGGCGGAGTTCGGGCCGCCACCGCGCGGCGTATACCGCCTGGTCGACCAGGGTCACCACCCCGTCCATCGGGACCGGGAGCGTCTCGAGTTCCACGCTGGCATCGCTACCGTCGGCCATCAATCCCTGCCCTCACTCGGTGATCAGCACGAACGGCGGGCTGCCGTTCTCCCCGTAATGCGTCCATGTGTAGTACTTCCGTCCGGTGGCCTGGTGCACCACGATCCGCCGGTCGCCGTGATACGTCGTACTCGCGGGATCCTTCTCCACGTAGTACTCCAGGTACCCGCCGGAACCGCGACTACCCGGCAGATCGCCGTCCCGGTTGTTGTGCGGGTAGGCCCAGCGCTTGCCGTTGTTGTGCGTCAGCACCGCTACTGTGCCGGCCTTGATCGCATCCAGCGTCGCCTGGACACCCTCCTTCTCGCCGGGGCCGGTCAGCTCCGACACCTTCTTCTCGGCGATGACGGTCTCGTTGCCGGCGAGCAGGCCCTTGTCCAGTCGCTCCTTGCGGAGCTTGCGAGCGGCATCCTTCTTCGCCAATGCGTCCTTGGTCGCCGCGGCAGCTGCTTCGGACGCCTTCTCCTTGCTCGCCTGTTCCTTGAGATCCTTGTCCTGGTACTCCTCGAGGCGCGTCTCGAGGAAAGCGAGCGCCGGCTTGCTGCTGGATTCCGCGGTGTCGCGAATCTTCACCCAGCCCTGCTTCTTGTGCTCGGCAATGGTTTCCGTCATGAAATTCTTGCGCTCGGGATTGGTGAGGTTGGCGGTCTCGGCCTCGACCTTTGCCAGCCGCGAGGCATACCCGCGAGCGAGGTCGACCACTGCGAGGAAGTCCGTCACCTGCCTGGCGATGGTCGGCCATTCCTGATTCGCCATCGCGGTGTCGAGCGCCTTGCGGCGCTCGGCCAGATCGGTGGGCCGGTGGTAGTCGGGATACGTGTCGACCGCGGCGATGTCGGATTCCCGGCCCGCCAGCTTGGCCTGCGCATTGGTCAAGGCCGCCGTGCTCGCGGACTCGACGTGGCCCAGGGCAGCCAGCGCCTCCTTCCAGTTCTTGGCGTCCAAGGCCGCTACGAACTGGGACATCTCGAAAGACTCATCCGGCGTGCCCATCGCCGCGCGACCATGCTTCAGCACCGTAGCCATGCTCTTGGACTTGCTTTCCACCGACTGCTTCGCCTGCTGGATTTCCAGGCCGGCAGCCCGATTCCGCTTCGCAAGGTCGGTGTCGTAGCTCTCCCGCGCCTCGGCACGGCGCTTCCGGCGCTCATCTTTAAGGTGCTGGGTCGTATCGAAATCGGGGCCCCGCTCGGCCTTCTTCCCGAGCATCTGCTCCAAACCCGTGCGGTCGCCGCCGCCCGTCACCACCTCCTGCGCGCGAGCCGAATCAACACTCGAACGAACCGACTTGCGGACCCGGTTGTCGGCGATCTTCCGCGTCGCCCGTAGCTCGGCCATCGGACGCGCCTGCGGACCCTTCGCCTGCCGCGCGCCGACGAACTTCTCCAGTGCCGAATGGTCCTTGCCCGACACGAGCCGATCCAGCGACAGGTTCTGAACCTCCGCGTCCCGCTTGCCCTCGGCGGCGTCGAAGACGTCCTCCTCGGCCTCGGCGTCGAGCATCACCCGGCGCAGCACACCGGGCGACGGGGACGCCGGAGCCTGGGGGTCTCCGGTGGATCGGCGCAAGACGTCTCGCCGGGACGGAGCGTCACCGGCCGCCGCGCCCAGCAGTTGGTGTCCGCCAGAGCCACCCAGCAACGGCGCGGGCTGGAAACCCACCACTGTCGTCGGCGCGATTGCTGCGGGCTCGTCGACCGCGACTGTCTGCGAGACACCTTCCATGCGACGAACCGGGCGACCGTGCATCGTCATCAGGGCTCCGATCCCGAGCGTGTGCATCCACGGTACGCCCCGCGGCCGGGTCCGGCGTGACGAACTTCGATCGCGAGGCACCTCGGCCGCCGCACGAGATGCGTCGGTCGCAGCCACAGCGCCACGCTTGCCGGCCGCCGGACGTCGCGGGGTCGCGGCGTGGCCACCTTGGGCCGAACGCGGGCATCCACCGTCGGCCGCGGGCGCTACGGTGGAGCACGCACAGTTTGGTGACCGGACGTACCCGGTCGCAGTTCCGGAAGGACGAACCGCTCGATGACGACGCCTGCCGCGCAGGCCGCACACATGGCGCGCCTGGTGCACGCGGCGGTTCCGCGCATCCACCCCGGCGGCCGCGCCGTGATCGCCGCGGTGTGGGGCGGCTCCTGGATCGCGGGCGCCCTGCTCCGGCTGGTCGGGCTGCGGCGAGCCTCGCGCACCGTGCGGCGAGCGGGCCTGGTGGCGACGGCGGGCTCGGCCCTGTTCTTCCGGGTGCCGACGCGGGTGCCGCCGGACGATCCATCGCTCGTCGTGGCGCCGGCGGACGGGGTCGTTTCGCTGATCACCGAGGCGGCGCCGCCCGCGGAGACCGGCCTCGGGAGCGACCTGCGGACACGGGTGTCCATCTTCCTGTCCGTGCTCGACGTGCATGTGCAATTCGCGCCGGTGGCGGGATTCGTCCGCGCGGCGCACTACCACCCGGGGCAGTTCTTCTCCGCAGATCTCGACAAGGCCTCCGAGGCGAACGAGCGCAACTCGTTGGTGATCCGGCCTGCCGCCGGTGGCAACGATCTCGTGGTCACCCAGATCGCCGGCCTGATCGCGCGACGCATCGTCTGCGATGTGTCCGCCGGGGAGGACCTTGCCGTCGGCCAGGTGTACGGACTCATCAGGTTCGGGTCGCGACTGGACGTCTACCTGCCGCGCGGGGCAGAGGTGGCGGTGCGACTCGGCCAGCGCGCCGTCGGCGGGGAGACCGCGATCGCCCGGCTGCCCGGAGCGCACCATGCCTGAGAACTGCGTCATACCCGAAACCGGGCCCGGGCACGATCGAGTTCCGGCTCCCGGGGCGGCTCTCGACCGCAGCAGAACCGCGGGGGCCGGGCGTTGATGGCGACTGTTCCGGGCGTGCGGTTCCTGCCGAATGCCATTACCGTGCTGGCCGTCTCCTCGGGGCTGACGGCCGTCGCGTTCGCGTTGCAGACGTCGCTGCCGCACCACTTCACCTACTCGATCGGTGCGATCGCGGCGGCGGCGATCCTCGACTCGCTGGACGGGCCGGCCGCGCGGCTGCTGCGCTCACAGAGTCGCGTCGGGGCGGAGCTCGATTCGCTGTCGGATGCGATCTCGTTCGGGGTGGCGCCGGCGCTGTTGCTCTACATCTGGATGCTGCAGGGTCAGCCGCTCGGCTGGGTCGCCTGTCTGGTGTACGCGGTGTGTACGGTGCTGCGGCTCGCCCGGTTCAACTCACTGCTGGACACCGCGCCGAAGCCCTGGGCGAAGGGCTTCTTCACCGGAGTGCCGTCGCCGGCCGGGGCGCTGCTGGCGACCATGCCGCTGCTCGCGGACATCCGTTTCGGATCCGGCTTCTGGACCGAGCCGTGGGTGGTGGGCGTCTGGGCGATCCTGATGGGGTTCCTCATGGTGTCGCGGCTGCCGACGATCGCGCTGAAATCGGTGCGGGTGGCGCCGAAGCTGATCGTTCCGATGCTGGTGCTGCTGGTGGTGGGCGTGGCGGCGCTGTTCTACGAGCCGCACCTGATCCTGCTGCTCGGGCTGGTGGTGTACCTGCTGCACCTGCCCTACGCGGCGTGGAAGTACCAGCATCTGCGGCGGCATCCGGAGCTGTGGGATTCGAACGCCCGGCGCGAGGTGGCGCGCGCGGCGCGGCGGCTGCGGCGGTCGTCGCGGCTAAGGGTGCACCGGCGCGTCGCGGGGCGCGCGTCGGACGGCACGCCGCTGCCGCGTCAGCGGCGTTTGGGCCGATTGAGATCGGTACGGGTGCCCCGGCGCAAGCGGTGACGGTGCGATGAACGGTGAACGTGCGGCGCGTCCGGCAGCGAATCCTTACAGCTGAATGCCGAGACGGCGTGCCGCGCGGGTCTTCTGGCGATTGGCCCGCAGCCTGCGGAGCCGCCGCACCAGAAGCGGCTCGGCGGCCAGTGCGGCCGGATTGTCGATGACCTGGTTGAGTACCTGGTAATAGCGGGTGGGCGACAGATCGAACATCTCGCGGATGGCCTGCTCCTTGCTCCCCGCGTACAGCCACCACTGGCGTTCGAACTGCAGGATGTCCAGGTCGCGCCTCGTGACACCCTCGGGTACGGGCAGGTCGACGTGCGCCTGCGCGCTCGCAGCGTCCATCCGGTGATCCTCCTACCGGTCCGTTCGAGGTGTACCGGCCGAGCCCGACACGGCCGCCTCGCGTGCCTGCCTCGCCGATGGCGCGGAAGCGAATCACAAGGATGTCATTCGGTGGCCGACATCATCAGATCACGCCACGGGCGCGAGGTCCAGTTCGCCCCGCCGTGTCTCGCATAACACGCCGTGACCTGCCGCGATTGTCGTGCCGAGTGTTCCGTTTGTTCCGAATATGACGAGCGTTGCTGCTGTTATCAGCCTTACTTGTGTTGTCGCACGATACTGCTGTTACTGATGCGGTGCCGACCCCGTCGCGCCGGCGCCGGTGCCTGCGGCCGGTGTGGCCGCGGTCCCCTGGTCCGACGGGGCGCTCGTCGCGGGCGTGTCCGTGGCTCCCGTCGGTGCCGTCGGTGCCGTCGCGCTGCTCGGCCTGGTCGGGGCCGCCGCGTCGGACGGGGCGGCGGGCTGCGTGGACGGCATGGGCGGGGCCGCGCTGCCGGTAACGTTGGCACCGCCCGGCTGCGCCGGTGCGGTCGGGTCGATAGTCGTTGTCGCGGTGCTGGTTTCGGTGACGACGGCGGTGTGGGTGCTGGTCGCGGTGCTCACCGATGTCGCCCCTGTCCCGCCTGAGGAGCCGGACGAACCGGTGGCGGCACCGGTCGTCGTCGCCGCGGGCACCGGGTTCTGCGCCGGTCGGCCGCTGTCGGGGCTCCCGACGGACGCACCGCCCAGCACGCTCAGACCCCCGGGTGCACCGCCGGAGAGCGGCGCTCCCTTCGCGGACTCGATGCCGGTGACCAGCACCAGCGCCAACGCGAACGCCACGGCACTGCCCAGGACGCCCGCGAGCACGCCGCGCCAGTTGCTGCGCACCGGGCCGCCCTCGTGCGCCTTACGGGTGCTGAGCGAGACGCGCGGTGTGCGCGGTTCGCGCGGTGAGGCGGGCGGCCGTGGCGACCATGGCCACTGCGAACTCCGCGGGCTGCGCGGCGACGGCCCTGCGTGGACGAGGGCGGTCGGCGATCCGGTGACCACATATGCAGACATTGACTGTTCTCGCGCGGAGTGCAACCGGTGCTTGGTCGCGGCAACGGAGTGCGCGTAGAGGGCGGCCACCAGGTTGTAGGCGACCGCACCGACCGCCGCCCCCAGCACCGTGCCGGCCACGCCGAGTGTCGATCCGAGCAGCGCCGAAGACATCGACGCGACCACAGCGGTCGTGATCTGGGTGGCCGAGATCGTGAGCCGGGGAGCTTCTTCGCCGGTCGCGGCACCCGCGGCGGAGTCCGCGCCGGCACCGGGGTCAGTCTGGGAAACGATGCCCGCGACGGTCGCATCGCCGGTGCCGGAGAACCTGTCGGCACCGGGGACGGAGTCCCGATCGGAATCGGTGTCGGTGCGGGAGCCGAGATTGCTGCCGGTGTCGGCGTCACGGGTCTTCGTCACGGTGGTGGTTCCGATCGCTGTGCAGGTTGGTGTGGTCCGATCGGGCCGGAGCCGGCCCGCATTGTGAAGGACGCCTCCACACCGAATCCGTTGCCCCGGCGCAGGCTCCCGTGCACGACGTCACATCCGTCAGGACCCGGTAAAGCCGCGGCCGCACCGGCCCCGCCCACCGCGGCGAGAGCGCGACAGCTCAGCGGCAGTTCCAGCGACGGCCGCAGCGGCAGCTCAGCACCAGCCTTGAGCCGGCCTCAGATCGCCGTCGGGCGCCGCTTCGCGAAGCCCGTCACAGCCTCGAAACCCGCTGCCAGGCCGAGCAATTCGCGTTCACCGCGGTGCCTCCCCACGAACTGCACTCCGACCGGGGTGCCGGCGGAGCAGAAGCCGGCCGGCATCGCAATCGCCGGATGGCCCGTCACCGTCACGTGGCAGACGGCTCGCATCCAGCCGAGGTAGTCCGGCTGCTGTTCCCCCGCAACGGTTTCCGGGTATTGGATGTCGGCGGGAAAGGCCGGCAGCGGGGAGACCGGCAGCAGAACAGCGTCATATCCGGTGAGAAACTCGCGCATGCGGTGGAACAATTGCGTGCGCAGCACCGCCGCGCGGCCCACCTGCGGTCCGGTGAGGGTGCGCCCGGCTTCCATGTTCGCGTACAGGCTCGGTCGAACCTTGTCGCGGTAGCTGTCCAGGAACTCGCCGAGCGTCGCCTCGAACTGCCAGGCCCGCAGCGTGCGGAAGCACTCGTCGGCCCCGGTGAAATCGGGGCATGCCTCTTCCACGTCGGCGCCGGCGTCCTCGCAGAAAGCCGCTGCCGCACGGACGATCTCGGCCACCTCGGGCTCCACCTGCACCGCGCCGCCGAGGTCCACCGAGAACGCGATCCGCTTGCCGCGCATACCGCCGTCGGGTACCTGCGCGAAGACCACGCCGGGCTCCTCCAGCGAAATCGGCGAGCGGCGATCGGGCCCGGCCATCACCGAGAGCAACAGCGCCACATCGGCCACGGTCCGACCCATCGGGCCCGACACCGACAGTCCCGCAAAGGAATCCCCGGCCGGGTACACCGGGACGCGGCCGGCCGACGGCCGCAGGCCGATCACATTGCAGTACCCGGCGGGCAGGCGGAGCGACCCGCCCATGTCATTACCGTCGGCGATCGGGTGCATGCCGGCGGCCAGCGCGGCGGCCGCCCCGCCGGAGGAGCCGCCAGCCGTGACGGAGAGGTCGTACGGGTTGCGGGTGATGCCGAAGACCTCGTTGAACGTGTTCCCGCCGGCGGCGAACTCGGGAATGTTGGTCTTGCCGAGCGTCACGACGCCGGCCGCCTTCATGCGCTCGACCACCACATCGTCCTGGTCCGGGACGAAGTCGCGCCGGGCGACCGAGCCGAAGGTCGTCACGATGCCCTTCGTGAGGTGATTGTCCTTGAACGCCACCGGAAGTCCGTGCAGCGGCCCGAGGAACTCGCCGCGCGCGGCCGCGTCGTCGGCCGCCTGCGCCTGCGCCTGCGCGAGCTCCGTGGTGTGCGTGACGATGGCGTTGACGGCGGGGTTCACGGCGTTGATGCGGTCCAGGTGTGCCTGCAACAGCTCGCGCGCGGAGATCTCCTTCGCGCGCAACATCGCCTCCAGCACGGTGGCCGGTCGGTAGCACAGCTCGTCCGCTGACGCCATGGAACGCTCCTTCGTGGTCATGCTTCGTGGTGGTGCCGGTCCGCAATGCCGGCCCGCGACGAGGATGCCGGCCTACCGATCCAGCATGAGCGATCCGGCGCCGCGGCGCATCGGCAAGCACTGCCAACCATCGGGCGCGCCGCTGCGGAACCGGCACCACCCGAGAACATCGTCATAGGCGGTGGAACGGCGCCCGGGCCCGGAACGCCGCGAGAGCATCCGGCGGTGTGCCAGGCTGGATGCCGTGCGCATGCAATTCACGTCCGGTCCCGACCCGATGGACCTGCTGACGTTGCCGTGGTCGACGCCGCTCGCCGACTGGCCGGCGCACCTGCTTGTCAGTCTGCCGCGCGGAATCTCCCGGCACGTGGTTCGTTTCGCGAAGATCGGCGGGATTGTCTATGCGATCAAGGAGATTAATCAGCAGCTCGCCGAACACGAGTTCGAGCAATTGCGGGCGCTCGCCCGTGCCGGTGTGCCGGTGGTGGAGGCCGTCGGCGTGGTCGCGAACCGCACCTCACCCGACGGCGAGCCGTTGGACGCGGCGCTCGTCACGAAACACCTGCGGTTCTCGCTCCCCTACCGGGCGCTGTTCTCGCGGCGGCTCGATCCGGACCTGGAGCCGAAGCTGCTCGACGCGCTCGCGGAGCTGCTGGTCCGGCTGCACCTCGCCGGTTTCGCGTGGGGCGATTGTTCGCTCTCCAACACGCTTTTCCGCCGCGACGCGGGGGCGCTCGCCGCTTACCTGGTGGACGCCGAGACCGGGCAGATCCGTACGCAGCTCTCTCCCGGGCAGCGCCAGCACGACCTGGACATCGCCGAAACCAATTTGGCAGGTGAGCTTCTCGACCTGGAGTCGTCCGGTCTGCTGCCGGCCGGGGTCGATCCGATCGAAACCGCGCAGTCCGTACTCGACCGCTACACGAAGCTATGGGCCGAGCTCACCGCGCCGCAGACCGTGGGCGACAACGAGTGGTGGCGCATCGAACAACGCCTGCGCCGGCTCAACGACCTCGGCTACGACGTCGCGCAACTCGACGTGACGGAGGCGGAGGACGGCGAGGGCGACGGTGCTGCCGGCGGGCCGCACGTGATGGTGCAGACGCAGGTCGTCGAGGCCGGGCACCATCGCCGGCGGCTGCGGGCGCTCACCGGCCTGGACGTGGTCGGCGAGAACCAGGCGCGGCGCATCCTGAACGACCTCGACACGTTCCGCAGCAAAGCCGTGATGCCGGAGACGCAGGCCGACGAGGACACCGTAGCCCGGCATTGGATGACGGACGTGTTCCAACCCGTCATCGAGGCCATACCGCCCGAACTGGTCGAAAAGCTGGAGCCCGCAGAGGTTTTCCACGAGGTGCTGGAGCATCGCTGGTTCCTGTCCGAGGCGGCCGGGCACGAGGTGTCGATGGCCGACGCGACCCGCTCTTACATGACCTCGGTGCTACCGTTCCGGCCGAACGAACAGGCGGTGCTGGAGCCCGATCTGCTGGGCCTCGGCATGCTGGAGGCCGCAGACGATTAACAGAGCAGATTGATACAGCAGACTGACGCAGCGGATTGGCGCCGGTGATCGTGCGCCGCGCGGGCCGGACCATCGAGTATGACGATGTTCTCGTGCTCGGGCTTCGTTCGTAACGGGGCAGCCCCTGAGCAGGATCGGCGCGAGAGCGGATGACGGACCCTGCGCCGAATGCGGGTATCCATGGTCAGACGCAGTGCAACGAAACGGGTTGCGCCAGTGTGACAACTTCCGCGGTCGCACGGCAAAGGGAGGCCGAGGGGCCCGCCGGGCCGCATAATAAGACGGACCGGGCGGCGCGCTCGGACAACGGTTGATGGCGGAATACTCAAGGGGCTGCCGTCTTTACGGGTGGGATGAGCTGTGCAGGTTGACGTGGCGCCGACGCCGGCGTCCACCGGAACCCAGCACGGTGCTGCACGCGAAGCGCGAACAGCGTCATACCCGAAAGGCGCAGACCAACCGGCGGCCGGGGATCACCCAGCCACCGATCACCCAGCGACAGATCACCCGAACGAGGCGGCTCCTCGGACGAAACGATGGATCCCGGGCCTCGACGGCCTGCGGGCCATCGCCGTGATCGCGGTGGTGCTGTTCCACCTGAACCCCGACTATCTGTCCGGAGGCTTCCTCGGCGTCGACCTGTTCTTCGTGATCAGCGGGTATCTCATTACGCGCCTGCTGGTCGCCGAGCATCAGCGCACCGGGCGGATCTCGATCGGGCGGTTCTACCTGCGGCGCGCGCGGCGGCTGTTGCCGGCTGTCGCGCTGCTGCTCGCTGTGGTCTCTGTCGCCGGCGGCCTGATCTGGCGCGACCAGCGGCCGACCCTTGCCGGGGGTCTGTTCTCGTCGATGGGCTACGTCACGAACTGGTGGCTGATCGGCGATCACCAGTCGTACTTCGTGGCGATGGGCCGGCCGCCGATGCTGCAGCACCTGTGGTCGCTCGCGATCGAGGAGCAGTACTACCTGCTGTGGGCGCCCGCGGTGCTGGTGCTGACGGGCGCGTGGTTCGCTTGCCGGCGGATCCTGGCTCGGGTGCGCGGGCCGGTGTTGCTGGCAGGCGTCGCGGTGCTGCTGGCGGTGGCGTCGGCGGCGGCCATGGCCGCGATCGCAATCGCGACAAACGTTCCCTATCAGGCGGATTCGTCCCGGGTGTACTTCGGGACCGATACGCATGCAATGGGCCTGCTGCTCGGTTCCGCGGCCGGGGCGTTGGCGGCGTTGCCGTGGCGATCGCTGCGGCGCCGGGTGCCGCGATGGGTGCGGCCCGCGTGGCGCTCGACGTGGGCCACGCGCCCGCTGCTGCCGCGTTGGATCGTCGGTGACGCCGTTCGGAAACCGTTGTCGCCCTGGGTGACCGATGCGCTGGCTGTGGCCGGGCTGGCCGGTGTCGTCTGGTTCTTCCTGTCGATCGACGAGTACGTACCGTGGCTGTACCGCGGCGGGTTCTTGGTGTTCGCGGCCGTCGCGGTGGTGGTGGTCGCCTGCGCGGCGCGGCCGGACGGGCACATCGGCCGGGTGCTCGACACCCCGCCGCTCAAGTGGATCGGTGAACGCTCCTACGGGATTTACCTCTGGCATTGGCCGGTCTTCGTCGTGACCCGCCCGATGATCGACGTCCAGGGGCCGGCGTGGCTGATCGATATCACCCGCGCCGCGCTCGCGGTGACGATCGCGGCCGCGAGCTACCGGTACCTGGAGCTGCCCGTCCGCGAAGGCCGGTTCCTCGCGTCGCTGCGGACGACGTGGCGCCTCCGGGCCGCTCGTCGTGCGGCGGCTGCCCGCCCCGTCGCTCGCTCCGCCGGTCGCCCCGCCGGTCGCCCCGTTGCACGAATCGGCGCCCCGGGCCGACACTGGGCGATGCCGGCCCTCGTAACCGGGTGCATGGCCGTGCTCATCGCCGCGCATCTGTCCGCCATCCAGCAGCCCGCGTGGGCCGGATCCGTTCCGTCGGCCGCACTGCCCTTGCCGGGCGTCGCGCCCAGCCTGCCAGCGGGCGTGCCCGACAGCGACCCCGACCCGGACACCGGGTCCGCAGGTGCGTCGCCGTCGGAGGTGACATCGGCCCTGTCGGCGGCGGTATCGCCGACAGCGGGGCCGATAGTGGGGACGGCCGGGGCCTCCGGCGGGCGAGCCGAAGGGGACACGACCGGGGCTCCGGGAGCGGCGTCATCGAGGGCGCCATCGACCGTGTCATCAACTGTGTCATCAACTGCAGTGGCCCCCGTGATTCCTCCGAGCTCTGTCGGCCCGACGGCGTCCGCAACGACCTCATCCACCACTCACGTCGCTACGTCCACCGGCGGGTCCACCACCGTCGCACCCACCACCGCCCCCGCGCCACCCCCACCAGCGAAGTCGAACGCCAAGGTGAGCGCCTTCGGTGATTCCGTGTTGCTAGGTGCCGCCCCGGCCGTCAAGGCGGCGGTCGGTTCGCTGTCGCTCGACGCTGTCGTGGGCCGTCAGGCCTGGGACACGCTGGCCGACGTCGCCACCGCCGAAAAGGCCGGAAAACTTGCGCCGATAGTGCTGATCCATACGGGCAACAACGGCATCATCTCGCCGAAACAGCTTGCGGCAACGCTGGCGTCGCTCGCGAGCCGGACGAAGGTGATCGTGATGAACGACCACGTGGACCGGACCTGGCAGGGACCGAACAATCGGACCATCGCGTCGATGACGGGCCATTACCCGAACGTCGTCATAGTCGATTGGAACGCCGCCGCGGCCGCGCACCCCAGCTGGTTCGGGCCCGATGGGATTCACGTCAATCCGTCCGGCGCCCAGGGATATGCGGCGCTCGTCGCGGCTGCCATCGCGAGCTGACGCGACGGGCGTGGACAGGGCCGGTCCAGTTCGGAGCCAGCCGACTCCAGGTCAGTTCGGTCAGTTCGCGGGAGGTTCCAAGACGAAGACCGGGATCGTCCGATCGGTCTTCGTCGCATAGTCGGCGTAGGGCGGGAAGGCGGAAACGGCTCGCTCCCACCAGGTCTCGCGCTCGGCGCCGGACACTTCACGGGCGCGCAGGCGCAGGTGCTTCGGCCCGTCCTGCAGTTCTAGGTCGGGGTGCGCGACCAGGTTGTAATACCAGACCGGGTGCTGCGGCGCGCCACCCTTGGAGGCCACCGCCACATAACGGCCGTCATGTTCCACGCGCATCACCGGCGTCTTGCGGATCTTCCCCGTCCTCGCGCCGCGCGTCTTCAGCAGGACCACCGGCAAGCCCTGCATGGTGGTGCCCTCGGTGCCGCCGGACGACTCGTACAGCGCAACCTGATCGGCGACGTACTGGTTGGGGCTCGGGAGATAATCGGCGTCCATGCTACGGACCAACGCGAACGTCCATGACGCTATTCCGCGGCCAGCCGCCCGGACTCGTTCGCCGCTGTGAAGCCGTGGAGCCGCCTGTCGGACTCGAACCGACCACCTACGCATTACAAGTGCGTTGCTCTACCGGATGAGCTAAGGCGGCAAGGGCGCCGATCAGTCTATCGGCTCGACGGGTCCGGCGACACCGCGCTTCCCGGGTATGACGCTGCTCGCGGCGCGAGCGCCGTCATGCCGGGTTCCCACGCGTCGATACGGCCGGGTCGAACGGCGGGGTGAGGAGGCACCGTGCCTTCCTCGCCCCGCCGAACGGGTGCTGCTGCGGCGCTGCCTCTGTGGAGGCATGGGCGTCGCGTCAGCGCTGCATCAGTGCCGCTTCGGCTTTCGCCACCACATGCCGCCGATCGCCAACAGGAGCGCACCGCCACCGAGCAGTAGGAGCGCGAGGACGCTCATCTGCCAGGCCTTGACGCCGGTGTAAGACAGGCTCGAGACCTGCGTCGACTCGCCGAGCACCTCGACCGTCGTGGTGGTGTGCGGCTTCACGATGACGCTGCTGGTCGTCGGTGTGATGCTGGACGACTCACCGCCCACGCAGACGACGTCCTCCGGCCTCACCGTGATCGTCGTGGTGCCGTCGGCGTTCCGCGACCAGCCGTCGGGCAGGTCTACCAACTGGTAGCCGCTGGCGGCCGTGGCCACGACCTTCACGTGGTCCGTTCCATTGCCGGTGACCACATAGCTGACTCCGGTTGCCGCGACCGTCGTCACCGTGATCTGACTGCCATGGGCACCGAGGAGGCACGAGGTGGTGATCCCCGGGATCACTGGGATCGGGCCGGGCTCTGTCGGCGGATTGCTGGTAGGCGGCGGAGGTGGATTGCTCGAGGTCGTTGTCGGCGGGTTGTAGGTATTCGTGAACGTACAGGTGACGTAATCCCACGGTCCGATGTCGACCTTGTTCCCATCGTGGACGATGTTCTCATCGCCGTTGATGGCCATTCGGAACGACGGGCGCAACCGCGTGCATTCCAATGCCGTTTGCTGGTAGTTCGGAAGGCCTCCCGATTCAGTCAGGGTATAGGTGCCGGGCAGAACGTCGAATTCGCTGCCGGAAGATCCGCTCACCGGCGTATTTCCGGCGGCGGACAACGTCCACGACGCGACCGATGTGGTCGTGTCGTTCGCGAGCTTCTTGATCAGGGTCAGATGCCCGGTCCGGCAACTGATGTCGTTCTCGATATCGATCTCGTTAGAGCCCGCCTTGAGCTGATAGCGACCCGAAGACTGGGCCGTCCAGACCGCGCTACCCGGACGCCGTGCGCCGAGTCCTTCCTCGTTTGCCGGCCAGCAGTACCAGCCTTCTGGATACACAATGCCAGTCTCTTGGACATCGACCGTTTGGCCGGCGAGATACCCGGAATAGGTCTGGCCCCAGCTGGCAACATTCCCGTCGATGGTGAGCCCGGCGGAGAACCCGAGTGCGACGGCCGCCTCGTTGGTGATGGCCTTTCCGCCGTTGATGACCCAGGTTTTGACGACGGTGACGGTCGCCGGATCAGTGACCTTCGTGTTCGTGATGGTGCACGAAACGGAAGCATCCTTCGGCGCCGTGTACGTGCCGCTAGCGTCGGGATTCAGCGACAGAACTTCCCTACCTTTCTTGTACGTGCATTGGGTCGCCGAAGTGTACTGACCCGTATTGCCGGAGCCGAGGGTCTCGCCGACCGTGAATGTGTACGCCCCGTCCTTCCAAATCGCCCATCCTGTCGCCTTGTTCGGTGTATCCGTCTGCGAAGCCGCCCCATTCGCTGTTGACGTCTGGGAGCCCGGCTTCTTGGTCGCGCCGTTGATGCTGATGACCGCCGTGTCATTCTTGACGCCATTCACCCAGATCTTCGTGAGGCTGACTGAGGGGTTGTACCCGTCCCCGTCCGCCGACGCGGCTGGGGCTGCCATGACCATGGCACCGACGACTGCCGCCACACCGATCAGTGAACCGAGGACTCGTCGCACATGCTGTGGCCGGTGTAGATCCGGCCGTTTGCGCTTCATGTTCTCCTCCTGCCTTGACGTCGGCGCGGCGATCTCGCCGTACCGTTTCCGATCGGCGGTCGCCTCGCCCGGCAGGGCTCCGAAGACCCCTTCGTGTGGAGCGGCACGCTGATGAGTGTGTATCCCACTCCGCGTCACGAGGGAAGGGTCTAAAGGGTGAATCCGGACAACGGGAGAGTGACGTCACATGACGGAATAGTCAACTTGACGGACTGTCAGTGGCGATACGCACGAAGACCCGACGCATTCGTGTGTGATCAGTGACATATCAAGGATGCGCATGGAGGCCGAACGCATACTCCGAAGGCGTCACTATGAGGCGAATGCCGTCAGATCCGGCCGTCTACCGTGCATGCCATCGCGGGGCGTCGGCAGCCACCGGGCAAAAGGGTGGGGCCGCGGATCGTGCGCGAGATCCGCGGCCCCGTGTAGGAGGCCGGCACGCCCAACCATCGAACGCGCCGATATGAAGTTGTTGCGTTCGAGCCTAGTGACGGACCGGACGCCGCGCGCGGGCGAGGATCACGGCCGCTCCCCCGAGCAGAACCACGATCGCCGCCCCGATGAACCAGGTGAGTGAGATGCGCCCGCCGCCGGCCCCCGCAGCGGGGCCGGACGCCGCCTCCGGCCCGGCCGACGGTGCCACCGCCATGGGCACCACCACCGGAGCCGAATTCGTGGTCGACGCCGCGCCATCGTCGCCCGCTCCTGTCATCGTGCCGGCGACCGGCAGCGCAGCCGTACCGGAGGCCTGATCGGGACCCGCTGTCGGCGGGGCGATCTCGCTCGATGTCGCGGGGACCAATTCGATGGACACGCCCCCGTCGTCGACGGTCGTCGCGCCGGCATCTGCCGCACCCGTATCGACGCGTGCTGCCGCCAAGACGTTCGCCATACCGGCCGTGTCACGTCCAACCGCGGCCGCGACGCCCGCTCGGCTCGCCGGGAGCACTCGGGCGGCTGCCGCATCGAGCGCGACATCGGGCTTGCCAAGGTCCGGCGCGACCCGCCCGCCGAGGTCTGCGGCAGCATCCCCGGCGGCGATAACACCGGCGACAGCGCTTGCGGCGGGCGCGATCTCGATCGCGGCACCCGACGCGGGCGCATCCACGGTGGCGCTGACGGCGGGGATCAGTTCGATCGACGGATCAGCCGATGATGATCCGCCCTGCATGGCGCTCGCCGTGCCCGAGCCGGCCAGCAACAGAACGAGTGCCCCGGCGACAGCGACGATCGGCGCCCAACCGCGGCGCGATGGCGCGGACGCCTGACCCGCGGTCCCCCGGCGAAGCATTCCCGCTGACATCACGTGTCGATCATACGAACACGTTGCGACCAAATGTGGAAGCAAACGAGTGAAGCATTTGAATCTAACGGGTGAAAATCGCCTCATGAACACTATCAGCAACCAATTCGCCCGACCGTTGGGCGGAGATCCCCATGTGCGGGAGGTCCGCCGGTCGAAGGATCGGCGGAGCGCGCGGGGCCTCGACCGTGCCGGAAACGTCGGGCCGGATCGGGAGGTGCCCATATTCCGCGTATGACGCTGTTCCTGGTGATGCCAGTTCGAACGATCGCGCGCGGTCGGGCTTGGTCCGGCTGGCGCGGATTCCCGGCGACGAGCCCGGCCGCGCAGCGGCGAACAGCGTCATACCCGCTGCGCCGAACCCGGATCGGCACCCCCGCTACCATGACCGGCGTGACGATCCGCCCGATAGTGATCTGTGGTGAGCCGGTACTGCACCGGCCGACGACGCCGGTGACCGTGTTCGATGACGAGCTCGCGACATTCGTCGACGACCTCTTCGAGACGAACACGGCAGCGAACGGCGCGGGCCTCGCGGCGACCCAGGTGGGTGACGGGCGGCGGGTCTTCATCTACGACTGCCCGGACGACGAGGGTGTGCGGCACCGCGGCTACGTGGTGAACCCGGTGCTCGAGACGGGCGAGATTCCGGAGGGGATGCCCGATCCGGACGACGATCTTGAGGGCTGCCTGTCGGTGCCGGGGGAGAACTTCCCGACCGGGCGGGCGAGCTGGGCGAAGGTGACGGGCGTCGACATCCACGGTGAGGCAATCGAAGTCGAGGGCACGGGGTTCTTCGCGCGCTGCCTGCAACATGAGACGGACCATCTGGACGGGCTGCTCTACCTGGACAGACTGATCGGCCGGTATAAGCGGGAGGCGAAGCGCATGGTGCGGGAGCGAGGGTTCGGGGTGCCAGGGCTGAGCTGGATGCCGGGGGCGGACCCGGACCCGTTCGGGCACTGAGGATTTCGGGGCGGGTTCAGCTCGCTTCGCTCGCGTGGGCGGGCGTCGTTAGCAATGCTAAGGGTGTGCATCCTGCAGCGTTCTGTCGCATTTGTCCCGGTTTTACTCACACCCGCCTGCAGCACTCACACCCCACAAAACGCAAGGTGTGCATCCTGCAGCATTCTGAGCGGTTTGTCCCTGTTTTACGCACACCCGCCTGCAGCACTTACACCCATGTGTGGGCGAGCGGGGCGGGGCGAGCCGGTGCCCAGGGCTATAGGCGCGGGGGGCCGGTGGTGGCCCCGAGCACGAACGTGGTGGGCACGGTGACGCGGCGCTGCCGGCTACTGGGCGACGGATCGAGCAGCAGACGCGCGGCATGCCGGCCCTTGTCCACGACGGGCTGGTCCACGGTCGTGAGCTTCGCGTCGAGGGCCGAGCGGATCCCGTCGAAGCCGGTGACCGAGACGTCCTCGGGCACCCGCTGCCGCCTGCGCTCGAGCGCACGCATCGCCCCGAGCGCGAGTACGTCCGAGGTTGCGATGATCGCGGTGAGCCCCGGGTCCAGCCCGAGCAGTTCCCCGGCCGCGGACGCCCCGGCCTCGATGGTGTGGTCGAAGCGCTCCACGACCGGGATCCGATCCCACGCGATCCCGGCCGCCTCGAACGAGTCGCGCAGCGCCCGCAGCCGATGCCGTTGGACGTGGTAGTGCGCGGACTCCTGCCGGGACAGGTCCACCGGCCCGTCCAGGCGGATCCGACCTAGGCGCATGCAGATCACGCCGACCCGTCGGTGCCCGAGAGTCAGCAGGTGCTGGGCGATCTCGCGCATCGCGGCGCCGTCGTCGATGCCCACGATGTCCACGCCCGGCACATCGGGCTGGTCGCACACGACGGTCGGCAGGGCACGGGCCAGCACGGCCTTGAGGTGCGGATCGTCGTCCGGCATGGAGAAGGCCACGAATCCGTCCACGGCAGCGCTCGAGACCGCCGCGACGTCTTCAGCTTCCGGGTTCGCCGGAACGAGAAGCAGGCCCGTGCCGGCCTTGTCGCACTCCAGCGTCAGACCCTCCAGGAAGTTGACGGCGGCCGGATCGCGAAAGGCGTACGAGAGCTGTTCGGTGAGCAGCACTCCCACCGCTCCGGTGCGACGAGTCCGTAACGATCGCGCCATCGGGTCCGGCCCGGGGTAGCCGAGCCGTTGCGCGGTCTCCAGCACTCGCGCCCGAAGCTGCGGCGAGAGCTGGTCGGGGCGGTTGTACGCATTGGACACGGTGGTGCGGGATACTCCGAGTTCGGCGGCGAGCGACGCCAGCGTTGCCGGCCGCCGCCCGCGCGGCGTGCGTTCCATGGCAGAACCGTAACCCGCCCATAACGCCGCCGATTCCATGGCCCCGTCGCACGGTCGACCGTGCGACGCCCAGCGGCGCGAGCCGCGAACAGCGTCATACCCGATCTCCGGCGGAAGGTGCGCGACACGGCGGAATGCGGCTAGACTCGGCCCAACCGACGCCGGGAAAGCGCTATCCAAGAGGCGCGCTCCCGACACCATCGCTACGGCACGCACGAGAAGGACCACCCCATGGCAGAAGTGACCTATGACCAGGCATCGCGGGTCTACCCCGGCAACCCGCCCGTCCGCGCGGTCGACAAGCTGAGCCTCGAAATCAAGGACGGCGAATTCCTGGTGCTCGTGGGCCCGTCCGGCTCCGGCAAGTCCACCGCGCTGCGCATGCTCGCCGGCCTGGAGGACATCAACGAGGGCCGGATCCTGATCGGCGGCCGCGACGTGACGAACGTGCCGCCGAAGAACCGCGACATCGCGATGGTGTTCCAGTCCTACGCGCTCTATCCGCACATGACGGTCGCCGAGAACATGGGCTTCGCGCTCAAGCTGCGCGGCATCTCGAAGCCCCAGATCGCCGCCAAGGTCAAGGAAGCCGCCGGATTGCTCGACCTGGAGCCGTACCTCGACCGCAAGCCGAAGGCGCTGTCCGGCGGTCAGCGGCAACGTGTTGCGATGGGCCGGGCGATCGTCCGCGAGCCGTCCGTGTTCCTCATGGACGAGCCGCTGTCGAACCTGGATGCGAAGCTCCGCGTGGAGACGCGCGCCAACATCGCCGAGCTGCAGGCCCGGCTCGGCACGACCACCGTCTACGTGACGCACGACCAGGTCGAGGCCATGACGATGGGCCATCGCGTGGCGGTGCTCAAGGACGGACAGCTGCAGCAGTGCGACACGCCGCGCACGCTCTACGATCGCCCGGCGAACGTGTTCGTGGCGGGCTTCATGGGCTCGCCGGCCATGAACCTGCTGACGGTGCCGCTGGTGGCGGACGGCGCGCAGGTCGGCGAAACGATGGTGCCGCTGCCGCGCGAGCTGCTCAGCGAGGCCCATTCCAACGGCCTGAAGCAGGTGGTGTTCGGCGTGCGCCCGGAGAACATCGCGCTCGGCGGCGAGGGGATTCCGGTGAAGGTGGACCTCGTCGAGGAACTCGGCGCGGACTCCTTCGTGCACGGCCACGGGCCGGACGGCGACCGCATCGTGATCCGCACGGAGGCGCACGTGCATCCGACATCCGGTGCGACGGTTCGCATCTCGGTGGCCGACGAGAAGCACATCCACGTGTTCAACCCGGACACGGGCCTGCGGCTGAACGCCTCGGAAGCGGTGCCGGCCGACGCGGTGTCCATCGGCTGAACTCGGTTCCCGGCCTGTCGACAGCGCCTATGACGATGTTCTCGTCGTGGGCGCTGTCGGCTATCCGGGGCGCGGGGAGGCCGGTCGCGCGGCCCATCCGCGGCGCGTGCGCGCCCGTCCGATGAGCCGGCACACCAGGTAGATCACGAACGAGATCGTCGTGATGTAGGGCGATATCGGTAGCCGGCCGCCGAGGGCGAGCATGATCCCACCGACCATCGACGTGACGGCGAAGATCACCGACAGGACCGGCACCCAGAGCATCGACACGGTGACCCGCATCGCCGCGGCGGCCGGCGTGACGAGCAGGGCGAGCACCAGCAGCGCGCCGATGATCTTGACACTCATCGCGACGGTGAGCCCCAGCAGGATCATGAACACGGGGGCCAGCGCACGCACCGGAACGCCTCGCGCGGCGGCAATCTCGGGGTCCACCGTGGCGAAGAGCAGGGGCCGCCAGAGGATCGCGAGCGCGAGCAGCACCACCACGCTCACGGCCGTGAGCCAGGCCAGGCCGGGATCGTCGACGGACACGATCTGCCCGGTGAGCAACCCGAACTTGTTCGCACCGCGGCCCTTGTAGAGGGACAGGAACAGCACGCCGAGGCCGAGCCCGAACGGCATCAGCACACCGATGATCGAGGAGCGATCCCGCGCCTTGATCCCCAATGCCCCGAAGATCAGGGCCGCCGCGAGCGAGCCGATCACCGATCCGATGACGACATCGACCCCGAGCAGCAACGCGAGAGCGGCGCCCGCGAAGGAGAGTTCGCTGGTCCCGTGGACCGCGAACGAGAGATCGCGCATCATCACGAAGACGCCAACCAGGCCGCCGACCAGGCCAAGCACCGCGCCGGCGATGATCGAGTTGTGCAGGAGCGCCACCAGCGCGCCGTAGTCCGAGAAGTCGATCACATCGCGCCAGGACATCAGCCCGCCTCCGTCGCCTGCTCGTGATCGTGCCCCGCATGCGGATCGTGGCGATCGGCTCCGGGATCGGCCGCCGCCACGATGATCACCCTGCCCTGGGTGCGGAATACGTCGATCGGGGCACCGTACAAATCGGTCAGCGTGGCGGACGCCAGCACCTCCTCCGGCGGCCCTAGGCGGAACCTCCCGCCGGCGAGATACAGCACGCGATCTGCGATCCCGAGTACCGCGTTGATATCGTGCGTCACGAACAGCACAGACGTTCCGTGCGATCGGCGATATTCATCGATCAGCGTGACGATGCGTCGCGACTGGCCGATATCCAGTGCGGCCAAGGGCTCGTCGCACAGCAGTAACTCGGGCTCGCCAGCGAGCGCCTCGGCGATCCGGACGCGCTGCATCTCGCCGCCGGACAGTTGTGATACCGGCGCGTCCGCCAGGGCGGTGGCGCCCACCTCGTCCAGCAGTGCGTCCACCCGTCTGCGTGTCCGGCGGGCCGTAAAGATGCCGGGGCCGAGGCGATGCCCATCGACGCCGAGCCGGACCAGGTCTCGCACCCGCAGCGCGGCGGCCGGGTCGAGCGAGATCCGTTGCGGGACATACCCCACCGCACGGCTCCCCCGTGCCGCCCCGCCAACCGGCTTGCCGGCGACCATGACGCTTCCCGCCGTGAGAGCCTGCTGCCCGATGATCGCCTTGAGCAAGCTCGACTTGCCGGACCCGTTCCCGCCGAGGACGGCGATGAATTCCCCCGGCCGCATCTGCAGGTCGAGGTCGTGCCACAGGACCCGATCGCCGTGCGCCAAAGTCGCGTCGCGCAACTCGAGAACGGGCCGAGCATCGAGGCTCACGGCCCGGCCCTCTGGGCGAGCATGGTGCCCAACGATTCGACGATCCCGGCCATCCACTGCTGGTAGTGCTCGCCGGCCGGGATGATCTCCGTCAGCGACAACACAGGTATGCCATTGCTTTTGGCCGCCGCGAGCACCTGTGTGGTCTGTGCGCTGGTGGACTGCTCGTTGTAAACCAGCAGCCGCACTCTGTGGTCCGTGAACAACGTCAGCACACCGGCCATCTCGGACGGTGCTACGTCGATGCCTTCCTCGACGGCGTCGCTGAACGACGCGGGCATCACGTTCTTGAGCCCGGCTGCCGCGGTCAGGTACAGCGGCAGGGGCTCCGTTACCGTGATCGGAGCCTGTCGGTCGCGCTGCGCGATCCGGTCCAACGCCTGCCGGATCGGCGCCAGGCCGCTGATGAACTCCGCCTCGGCGGATTCGAAGTCGGCGCGACCGGCGGGGTCGGCCTGCGTGAGCGCCCGCTCGATGGCCTGCGCGACAGCGCCGACGGCTTCGAGATCGAACCAGATGTGTTCGTTGTCCGGATCGATCTTGACCGCGGCCGATGCGACCGTCACCGCGTTCACCACCGTCGGCCGAGGCGATACCGCGTGGAGCATCTGGTCCAGAAAGTCGTCATAGCCGCCGCCGTTGACGATCACGACCTTCGCGCGCGAGACGGCGAGCTCATCACGACCGGACGGTTCGAAACTGTGCGCGTCCTGGCTCAGATCGTGGATCAGCGAGATGACGGTGACGCGACTGCCGCCGATCTGCGCGGCGATATCGCCCCACACGTTCGTCGACGCGACCACCGCGATCGGCTCGCCGCCGGAGCCGGACGCCGTGGAACTCGATGACGCGGCACCGGCGGTCGCCCCCGGGCCGCCGGATCCGGCCCCACACGCCGCCAGCAGCGAGACCGCGCCGAGCAGCGCGGTCAGCCTGGCGAATCGGACCATGCCATCCATGGTAACCGATATTGAGAATCATTCTCAACAAAGCACGCCCAGGAATGCCACCCCGAAATGCAGGGGCTCAAGGGCAGGGCCTCAGCGGGCGCGGCGCCGCCGGGCGACCTCGGCGAGGACCACGCCCGCTGCGACGGACGCGTTGAGGGACTCCACTTCTCGGGCCATCGGGACACTGACCGTGACGTCGCAGGTCTCGCGGGTGAGCCGACTGAGCCCGCGCCCCTCGGACCCGACGACGATCACCAGCGGACCGGTCGCCAGCTCGAAGGTGTCGGTATCGACCGTCCCGTCCGCATCGAGGCCGGCGATCATGAGACCCGCTGCGGCATAGGCCTTCAGCGTGCGGACGAGGTTCGTACAGCGCGCCACCCGCAGGCGCGCGGCGGTGCCCGCGGAGGTTCGCCACGCCGACGCCGTCATCCCCGCGGAGCGCCGCTCCGGCACCACAACCCCGTGCGCCCCGAAGGCGGCGGCCGACCGCACGATCGCGCCGAGGTTTCGCGGATCGGTGACACCGTCGACGGCGACGAGCAACGGCGGCTGCCCGGATTCCTGCGCCAGGGTCAATAGGTCTTCGGGCTCGGCATAGCGGTAGGGCGGCACGGCGAGCGCGAGCCCCTGGTGCACCGCTCCGGCGGTGAGCTTGTCCAGTTCGTGCCGGGAGATCTCCATGATCGCGATGCCCGCGCGACCGGCGAGCTGCACCACCTCGCCGACCCGCTCGTCCGGCTGAATCCCTTGCGCCACATACAGAGCCGTCGCGGGGACGCCGGCGCGGAGTGCCTCCACGACCGGGTTGCGACCGACCACCGTCTCCGGGAGGTCCTTGCCGCGGCGCGTGGTGCCGCCTCCGGTGATCTTTCCGGACCGGGCCGTGGTGCCCTTCGCCGCGGAAGCCCCCGCGGTCGACCGTTTCGCCCCGGCCGCCTTGCGTGCGGCGACATGGCCCTTGCGCAGCTCGGCGGGAGGCGTGGGACCGCGGCCCTCACGCGACTTGCCGGACTTCCCGCCCGATCCGACGACGGCGCCCTTCTTCGTGCCCGTCTTGCGGACCGCACCGCGCCGCTGCGAGTTACCGGCCATGACGCTGTTCCTCCATTCGGTCGGGCGGCGCCGCGCGCTACCCGTTCGCTACTCGTGCCTCCCGGCGTGACCGCCCGGTGCCCGTCAACCGCTCCCGTCGACCGCACCCGTCGACCGCACCGGCCGCCGCCGCATCCTGCCGTCAGCCGTCGTGCGCGGCGGGGCCGCCGACGACGGACCAGACCGGCCCGTCCGGCGTGTCCTCGATCGAGAATCCGGCTTGTGCCAAGCGATCTCGGATGGCATCGGCGCGGGCGAAGTCCTTCGCGGCGCGTGCCTGGCTGCGCTCGTCGAGGAACCCGGCGAGCAGCGCACCGGTCGCGTCGACCAATGTCTGCCCTGACGCGGACGCGCTGCCATCGCGCGCCCAGGGCGCGGCGAACGGGTCCAATCCGAGGACGGCCAGCATGCCGCGCACGGACGCCGCGAAGCCGAGCGCGCGCTCCCAGTCCCCGCTCGCCGCCGCGGAGTTCCCGCGGCGAACGGCGTCATGGACGACGGCGAGCGCCCTCGGGACGGCGAGGTCGTCGTCCATCGCGTCGGCGAAACCGTCCGGCACCGGCGAGATCTCGACCGCGCCATGCCCAGCGGCCCGATGCAGGAAGGCCTCCACCCGATCGAACGCTCGCGCCGCGTCGTCGAGCGCCTCCGGCGAATACTCGATCGAGGAGCGATAGTGCACGCTCACCAGGTAGTACCGCAGCGCGATCGGGCGCACGGTTTTGGTGAGAACCTCGACGCCCAAAGTGTTTCCGAGCGATTTCGACATCTTCTCACCGGACATCGTCACCCAGTAGGAATGCATCCAGCACCGCGCGAACTTCAGGCTGGCGCCGTGCGCCTGCGCCGCCTCGTTCTCGTGGTGCGGGAAGATGAGATCCAGTCCGCCGCCATGGATGTCGAACTCGTCACCGAGATAGGCACGCGCCATGGCCGTGCACTCGATGTGCCAGCCGGGCCGTCCCGGCCCCCACGGCGAATCCCATGACGGCTCACCGGGTTTCGCACCCTTCCAGAGCGTGAAGTCCGCAGGGTCGCGCTTCCCGGCACCCACCGGCTCACCCTGCTCAACCTTCATCTCGTCGATCCGCTGCCCGGACAGGAACCCGTAGTCGGGAAGCGTGCGCACCGCGAAGTAGACATCTCCCTCGGCGGCGTAGGCCTTGCCGGCGGCGATCAGCTCGGCGATCAGCGCCTGGATCTGCGGGATGTGCCCGGTCGCCCGCGGCTCGATCGACGGCCGCAGGCATCCGAGCAGGTCGTAGGCGTCGGCGAAAGCGTGCTCGTTGGCCGCCGCCCACTCCCACCACGGCCGGCCGGCCGCGGCGGCCTTGGTGAGGATCTTGTCATCGATGTCGGTGACGTTCCGGACCTGCGTCACCTCGAACCCGCGATACTCCAGCCATCGTCGTAGCACGTCATAAACGATTCCCGCGCCGCGTAGATGACCGATATGCGGCAAATACTGAACCGTGGCCCCACAGTGGTAGATCGACACCTTGCCCGGCCGGAGCGGCACGAACGGCCGCACCGTGCGTGTTGCGGTGTCGTAAAGGTGAAGAGCCACGGGCCTGATGGTACCGGGACCTGCTGCCCGGCGGACGCCGATGAAGAAGCCCCAGATCAGGCCGCGTCGAGCGACGGGCGCACCGGCCGGGATAATGGATGCGGCGGCGCCCTGCCGCCCGAACGGAGCAAGACCCATGACACAGCCGCAGCCAGGCGCCTTCGTCACCGCGGAGATCGCGAGCCAGCCCGAGATGTGGCTGCGGGCCGCGGATCTCGCTACGGAGCGGGCCGCCGCCCTGCCGCAGCCCGGTGAGCGCGTCGCGGTGGTGGGGTGCGGAACGAGCGCCTTCATCGCGCACGCGTATGCCGTGTACCGGGAGGCGAGCGGGGCAGGGTTGACCGACCATTTCGTCGCCTCCGAGTTCCCCGCGGGCCGCCGCTACGACCGCATCGTCGCCATCACCCGCTCGGGCACCACCACCGAGGTGCTGGATCTGCTCGCCTCGTTGCCCGCGGACCAGCGGACGTCGGCAATCGTCGGCGACCCGTCCAGCCCGGGTGCCACGGCCGCCGATGACGTTGTTCTGATGCCGTTCGCCGACGAGAAATCCGTAGTACAAACGCGTTTCGCCACGTCGACGCTCGCGTTGCTGCGCGCGGGGCTCGGTCACAACATCGCCTCGCTGGCCGATTCCGCGCGCGACGCCCTCGCTCAGGATCTCCCCGCGGGCTGGGAAGCCTTCGAGCAGTTCGTGTTCCTAGGCCGTGGCCCGGGCGTCGGGCTGGCCACCGAGGCCGGACTGAAGATGCGCGAGGCCGCACTCGCGTGGGCGGAGGCGTATCCGGCCATGGACTACCGACACGGCCCGATCTCGCTCGCCGAGCCGCATTCCCTCATCTGGTTCCTGACGGAGCCGCCGGCCGGGCTCGTCGACCAGATCCGCGCCACGGGCGCCAGTGTCGAGATCGCGACGCGGGACCCAATGGCCGAACTCGTCCGCATCCAGCGGGCCGCGACCGCGGTGGCGCTGCACCGGGGGTACGACCCAGACCAGCCGCGCAATCTGACCCGGTCGATCGTGCTCGACGGCGAGCACTGACCGCAACCGGGACGCGCCAGGACGCACCAGGACACACCGACACGACCGCCGGCCGACACCCCTCACCCAGCAGCGCTGTAGCGACATGTAAAGGCACACCATGCCACTCGCCTCCTCCGCCGATGTGCTCGGCGCCGCCAAGGGCGCCGGGCGCGGTATCGGCGCGTTCAATGTGATCCAACTCGAGCATGCCGAGGCGCTGACGGCCGGCGCCGAGCGCGCCGCGTCGCCGATCATCCTGCAGATCTCGGAGAACGCCGCGAAGTACCACGGCGCGCTCGATCCCATCGGTCTGGCCACGGTCGCCGTCGCGCGCGCCGCGTCGGTGCCGGTCGTCGTGCACCTGGACCACGCCACCGACGAGGCGCTGGTCGACCGGGCGATCGAGCTTGGATTCACCTCGGTGATGTTCGACGCCTCGGCACTCGACTACACCGAAAACCTGAGCCGCACAGCGGATGTTGTGCGCCGGGCGCATGCGGCTGGGGTCTGGGTCGAGGCGGAACTCGGCGAGATCGGCGGCAAGGACGGGGTGCACGCACCCGGGGTGCGCACCGATCCGGCGGAGGCCGCCGAGTTCGTCGCCGCGACGGGCATCGACGCGCTCGCGGTCGCCGTCGGCTCGTCCCACGCCATGACCACCCGCGACGCGGCGCTCGACTTCGATCGCATTTCGGCACTTGCGCAATCGGTCTCGGTTCCGCTGGTGCTGCACGGATCGTCCGGGGTCGCGGACGCGGACATCACCCGCGCGGTGCGCGCCGGGCTCACCAAGATCAATATCGCCACGCACCTGAACGTCACCCTGACCGCGGCGCTGCGGCGCTACCTGGGCGAGAACCCGTCCGTGGTCGACCCGCGCAAATACCTCGGGGCGGGACGCGCGGCGCTGGCCGACGAGACCGCGCGCCTGATCGGCGTCATCTCTGGGCGCTGACCAGCGAATCGAGCACCCGGCGAGCGGATGCCTTTCTGCGCAGCGACTCTCGGCTATTGCCCGAGGTGCCAGCGAGCGAACGCCAGGGCCTCGGTCAGATCCAGCTCCCGGTCCGCTGCGGTGCGTTTGCGGGTCGACACCTCCACGATCACCGATCCGCCGAAAGCCCTTGCGGCCGAAGCTTTCCGATCGGCCCCGGCCCCGGAACGTTCGTCATCTGCGGTATCCACCCCGACGGCTCCGCCGGCTGCCGACGACGGACCGACCGACCGGCCTAACGACGAACCCAACGACCTACCCGGCGGCCGGCCGAATCGGCCCGAGGCCAGTCCGGCCAGCACCTCGGCGCATTTCGCCACTCCGCGCCCGGGCAGCAGGTGCTCGTCGCGGGGGGCGCCGGAGCCGTCACCGAGATGCACGTGCGCGAGCCCGGCACCCATCCGCGTCGCCATCGCGACAGCGTCCACGCCGGCGGCGGCGGTGTGCGACAGGTCCAGCGTGAATGACGCGTACCCGGCCGGAACCGGGTCCCAATGCGGCCGGTAGGTGTTGACCAGCGCGCCGACAACCTTGACCGGGAACATGTTCTCGATCGCGATCGTCACGTCGGTCCGCGCCGAGAGTTCGGCGACCGCCGCCGGGAACTCGTCCGCCGCCGCCCGTTGCCACACGAACGGCGGGTGCGCCACCACGGTCTGTGCCCCGAGCGCCTCGGCCATCGTGAGAGATTGCGAGATCTTGCCGGCCGGGTCCGTGCCCCACACGCGCGCGGTGACCAGCAGACAGGGCGCGTGCACGGACAGCACCCGCGTCCCGTGCCGCTCGGCCAGCCGGGCGAGCGCATCCGCGTCTTGCGTCACCGCGTCCGCGGTCACCATCACCTCGACGCCGTCGTAGCCGAGCCGAGCCGCCAGCTCGAAGGCCCGATCGATGGACTCCGGAAACACCGACGAGCTGGCCAGGCCGACCGCGATCGACGAGCGCTGAACCATCTCGCCCGTCACTCGGCGAACGCGATCTGGTCGAGACGTTGCAGGATCACGCCTTCCCGCAAGGCCCAGGGGCAGATGTCGATCCGGTCGGCGTGCACGGTCTCCATCGCGGCTAGCGCCACCGCCGCGCCGGCGGCGAGCTGCTCGGATCGATCTTCCGAAACCCCTTCCAGCGCACCGACATCGGCCGGAGTCATGCGCGCGATGAACGCCGTCACCTGTCGCAGCGCGGCCGCGGACAACGACCGGGGAACGAGCGATCCGGCCTCGCTGGGCGCCGCCCCCGCCAGCCGCGCCAGCGTGCGGAACGTCTTGGATGTGCCGACCACCCGCTCGAACGGGCCCGCCGCCACGATGCACGGAGCCACCGTCGCGAGCCGGGCCACCGCGAACCGGTGTAGCTCGTCCACGGCCGTCGCCCCCGGCGGCGAGGTCGGCAGGACGCCCGATCGCGGCACGAACCATTCCCGATGCATGCGCCCGGCACCGAGCGGCACGGACGCGGCGACCGCCGGCTGTTCGTCCGGTCCCCCGGCGATCTCCAGCGATCCCCCGCCGATGTCCAGCACGAGCAGGTTGCCGGCGCTCCAGCCGAACCAGCGGCGCACGGCAAGGAACGTGAGACGCGCCTCGTCCTCGCCCGAAAGGACCTGCAGGTCAACATCTGTCGCCGTCCGCACCGCGGTCAGTACGGCGTCCGAGTCGGTGGCATCGCGGATCGCCGACGTCGCGAACGCGAGCAGTTCCGAGCACCCAGCGTCGCGGGCCTGCGCCGCTGCCAGGCCGACCGCCGTGACCACGCTGGTCGTGCCGCCCTCGCCGAGCGACCCGTCCGCCCCGATCAGTGACGCCAGTTTCAGCGTCCAGCGCTCGGACCGGATCGGCGTGGGCGGCGCCCCCCAGTGCGCATCGACCAGCAGCAGATGCACCGTGTTGGACCCGACGTCCAGCACACCGATCCGCATGGCCCTCCCCTCGCCGGATGATCACGAGTTATGTGGATCTCGTTCCGTAAATCGACTCGAATCCCACACAACTGATGATCATCCCTACCGGCCCTGGTTCGCCACCGCCTGGATCGCCGCGGCCGCCGCATCCGGATCCAAGTATTCCCCGCCCACGGTCGCCGGCACCAACGCGGCGTCCAGCTCGTAGCGGAGCGGAATGCCGGTGGGGATATTCACCCCGGCGATGGCCTCGTCGGACACCCCGTCCAGCAACTTCACAATGGCCCGGATCGAGTTCCCGTGCGCCGCAACGAGAACGGTCTTGCCCGCGGCGAGATCGGTCGCGATCGGCCCGCGCAGGTACGGCTCCAGCCGGACGACCACGTCGGCCAGGCATTCAGTGCGCGGCAACTCCGCCGGGTCGTAGCGCGGATCACCGGCCTGCGAATACTCGCTCAAGTCCGAGATCGGCGGCGGCGGAACGTCATAGGATCGGCGCCACAGCATGAACTGCTCCTCGCCGTACTGCTCGCGGGTCTGCTTCTTGTCCTTGCCCTGCAGGTCGCCGTAGTGCCGTTCGTTCAGGCGCCACGATCGGGAAACCGGGATCCAGTGCCGGTCGATGGCGTCCAGCGTGAGGTTCGCCGTGGTGATCGCGCGGCGCAGCAGCGACGTGTGCAGTACGTCGGGCGCCACCCCCGCATCCCGCAGCAGCGCGCCGGCGCGCGTCGCCTCGGCCACGCCTTTCTCGGACAGCGGCACGTCCACCCAGCCGGTGAACAGGTTCTTGGAGTTCCAGGTGCTCTCGCCGTGGCGGAGCAGGATCAAGGTAGAAGTCACGTATCCAGTCTGCCGCACCGCATATGACGCTGTTCCGCGCGGGGCGCGCTCGCGCCGCATCGGCACCGGCGGAGCATCGGGTGCCGCGGCCGGGCTTCCGGCACCGCAGCACGAGCCCCGGTCAGCCCAGCAGACGCTCCAACTCCGCGTGGACGGCCCTCATCGAGCCGACCACCAGATCGGCTTCCGCCAGCGCCGCGGGGGCGTGCGTGGTCGCGACGCCGATCGCCGTCATACCCGCGCTTTTCGCTGCGCTCACGCCGGCGGGGGCGTCTTCCACCACGACACAGCGCTCCGCGGACACACCGAGCCGCGCGGCGGCCAGCAGATACGGCTCGGGATCCGGTTTGCCCCGGGTGATGTCGTCGGCGGTGATGAAGACCTCGGGCACCGCCAACCCGATCGCGTCGAGTCGGCCCATCGCGAGATCACGCAGGCCGGAGGTGACGATCGCCCAGCGGTGTCGTTGGGCCAGCGCGATGCAATCCAGCGCTCCGGGCATCGCGAGAAGCTCTGCGGCATGGGCCATCTCCCACGAATCGAGCCGATGGGTCTCGGCGTCGGCATCCAGGTGGGGGGCGGTCTCGGCGATCACCTCGCGCGCGGGCCGGCCATGGACCGTGGCCATCAGCGCGCCGACATCGATGCCGCACTCGTCCGCCCACGCCCGCCACACCCGCTCGATGATCGGGGTCGAATCGACCAGCACCCCGTCCAGGTCGAACAGGACGGCGGACGCGGCGTGGTCAGGGAGCACACGGCGAGTGTAGGCGGCGAGCCACGGGCCGCCACAGACGGCAAAGGGGCGGCGAACCGGGCGGCGGGCCGGCGGCAAACGGGCGGCGGGCCGGCGCAGGTGCGCGCGTCGGCACGCCCGGCGCGCGCGCGGATGCTGACAAACGCTAATCTATGTCCAGCTCGCTGTGGCGCCCGTCGGCCGATCGGTCGGCGGTCGCGAACCTCGTCCCGCTCGAAGGGGGCCGCTCGTGGTCGGCACAACTCGGTCGCAGGCCGCTCAGCACGCCGCTGCGCGTGTTTCGCTCGGTCGCCGCATGCTGGGCCTGCTGGCGGCTGTAGCGCTGGGCACAGCCGCGCTCACCGGCTGCGCCGCCGGGCAGATCGCGCAATCCGTCGACCAGGTGCCGAACCACGACGGCGGCCAAGGCACGGTCGGCCAGGTCGGTGTCCACAATGCGTTGCTCGGCACCGCGAACGACGTCGAGGGCACGGTCGCGTTCAAGAAGGGCTCGTCGGCGCCGCTGAACTTCTGGGTCACCAACAGCGCGCTCGATGCAGACACGCTGACCTCGATCACCAGCGCCGCGGGCACCGTTCAGCTGACCGGGACCGCCACCGTGCCGGGGCAGTCGTACCTGCAGGTCGGCGGCTCTTCGCCGGTCACCGCGACCATCACCGGCCTGACCGAGAACGTGCCATACGGCTTCCCGGTCACCGTGGATTTCTACTTCCAGAACGCGGGCAAGCTGAGCCTGCAGGTGCCGATCGAGATCCCGCCGACCCGCGGCACTGGCCGGCAGTCGACCGACATCTACCCGCCGGCAGAGACCAACCTGTGGGGCGAGCCCGCGTCGAATTAACGGCCGAGTGCCCGTTCGGTGCGGCACCGCTGCCGGCTGTCCGGTAGGGCGCGTGGCAGATTTCCGGGTATGACGCTGTTCTGATGCGGGCGATGCCGTAGAGACCTCGCCAGTGGGGGCACTGTCGGTGGGTCCGTCTACCGTTCGGGCCATGGTGACTACCCCCCGCCGCGCGCAGCGGCTCTACCGATGCGGCGACTGCGGTCACGAGACGGCGAAGTGGGTCGGGCAGTGCCCGGCGTGCCATGCCTGGGGAACCGTGGCGGAGCAGTCCGCGCCGCCCATCGCTTTGCGCCGGGTGACGGCCGCCGCGCCCGCGTCACCGGCGGTGCGGCTACGCGATGTCGACGCTCGTGCCGTGGCGCCATGTCCGAGCGGCGTCCCGGAGTTCGATCGGGTGCTCGGCGGCGGCCTGGTTCCTGGCGGCGTGGTGCTGCTGGCCGGGGAACCGGGGATCGGGAAGTCGACCCTGCTGCTGGCGGCCGCGCAGGCGTGGGCGTCGAACGGGCACGGCCGCGCCCTGATCGTGACCGGGGAGGAGACCGCGGCCCAGGTCAGGCTGCGTGCCGACCGGCTTGGCGCCGTGCACGAGGACCTGTATCTCGCCGCGGAGACCGAACTGTCGGCGGTGCTCGCCCACATCGAAGAGGTTCGGCCGCGGCTGCTCATCGTCGACTCCGTGCAGACGATCGCGGATGCGGCCACCGATGGGGCGACGGGCGGGGTATCCCAGGTGCGCGCCGTGGCAGCGGCGCTGACGTCGGTCGCCAAGCAGCGCTCCATCGCGTGCGTCATGGTCGGGCACGTCACGAAGGACGGCGCCGTCGCCGGCCCGCGCGTGCTGGAGCATCTCGTCGACGTAGTGCTGCATTTCGAGGGGGATCATGGGTCGCTGCTGCGGCTGATGCGGGGCGTGAAGAACCGATTCGGCCCCGCGGACGAGGTCGGCTGTTTCCAGATGACGGACTCCGGGATCGCTTCTCTGCCGGACCCGTCCGGGCTGTTCCTGTCCGAACGCCGGCCCGGAGTCGCCGGGACGTGCACCACGGTGACGATGCAGGGTCGGCGCGCGATGCCGATCGAGATCCAGACCTTGGTGGGCTCGCCCGCCAGCGGTGGGCACCGCACCGTGTCCGGCCTGGATGCCGCACGCGTCTCGATGGTGCTCGCGGTGGTCTCGCACTGGGCGGGGGTGGCGGTCGCCGGCTGCGATGTGCTCGCCGCCACGGTCGGCGGTGCCCGCACCGTCGAACCGGCGGCGGACCTGACGCTGGCGCTCGCCGTGTGGTCGTCGGTGCGCGACATTCCGCTGCCGCCATCGCTTGTGGTGATCGGCGAGTTGGGACTGTCCGGAGAGGTGCGGCCGGTGCCGGCCCTCCCCCAGCGGCTCGCCGAGGCGGCGCGGCTGGGCTTCGATCGGGCGATCGTGCCGGCCGGGGATTTCGTCGCCGCCCCCGCCGGCATGCACGTCAGTCAGATCGATGATCTGATCGGCGCGCTGCGTTCGCTGGGCGACGGGACGGAGGTGGTGCCGCTGGTCGGCGAACGGAGGGCGTGACAGGCGGCGGCGCGCTGTCCATCGGTGGCGGCCGCACGCTGGCAGGCGATGGCGTCTGACGGAGGCCAGGAGACCGCTGGCTGCAGTGCGCGGCGGCCCGGAGCGGCGCGGCGGGTGGATTCTGAGCAGACTGGACACCGAAGGAAGTGTTCGCGACGCTCGAAGCCCCACCGCACGCAACGTCTCCGGTCGGTCGGAAGCCGGGGCGCATCGCGGCGCGGCTGTCGCGGGTCACGACGACCGGGCGCTACATCCCGGAGATCGACGGACTCCGTTTCGTGGCGATCGCGTCGGTCTTCCTGTTCCACCTGGCCACCAACCAGGTGCTCCGCGGCTCCCAGGACAACATCGGGCAACACGCCGCCGTGCTGGCGCGCATCCTGGGCGTCGGCAACGTCGGCGTCCAGGCGTTCTTCGTGATCTCCGGCTTCGTGCTGGCCATCCCGTTCGCTCGCCACGTCCTGTGTGCCGAGCGCAGGGTCCTGCTCCGGTCGTATTACCTCCGTCGGCTGACCCGCCTGGAGCCGCCGTACTTCCTCGCGATGACGCTGTGCTACCTGCTGCTCGTCCTCACCAGGGGGCCGTCACGGGCGGGTCTGTGGCCGCACCTGCTGGTCGGCTTCGGCTATCTCAACAACGTGACGTTCGCGTCGGACAACCCGATCGACGCCGTGGCCTGGTCGCTCGAGGTCGAGGTCGAGTTCTACGTGTTGGTGCCGCTGCTGGCGATGGTGTTCCTGGTGCGCGGAACACGGCTCCGGCGAACGATTCTCGCCGCGGCCACCCTGCTGTCCGCAACCGTCGGCCCGATGGCCGCCGCGCAGAGCCCGCACCTTCGGGACACCATCCTGAACTACGGCCAGTACTTCCTGGCGGGATTCCTGCTGGCCGACCTCTTCGTGTCCGGTCGACTTCGGCCGTCCCGCCATCTACTCATCTGGGATGTCGCGGCCCTCGCCTCCGGCGCAGCGATCGTGCTGCTGCAGATCTCGGTGGCGCAGCGGCAGTTGCTACCGGGGCCCGCGGCCGTCGCCGACCGGATCGCCCTGTGTCTGTTGCCGTTCGCCTGCGTCCTCGCATACTGCGGCGTCTTCAAGGGAGTTCTGCTGCGGCGCGCGCTCACGCTGACGTGGGTGACGACGATCGGCGGGATGTGCTACACGATCTACCTGTTGCACGACGTCGTGCTGCAGAACCTGCTGCCCATGGTGGTGCCGGCGATCGCGACGGGCAGCGTCGCACTGAACCTCGTCGTGGTCACGGCGATCACGGCTGCGGCCGTATTGGCGGTGTCCGTCGGGTACTTCGTGCTCATCGAGCGACCGAGCATGGATCCGCGATGGCCCTCGCGACTTCGTGCCCGCGTACGGCACGGCGTGCATCGCTGGGGACGCCGCCTCGCGCGGCTACGGACGTCTGTCAGCGCATGGTGAACGGTGTCGGCGCGCTCGTCAGCTTTCCGAGCTGGGCCACGACGGTGTACTTACCCGCGGGCACCGGGCTTCGCTTCGCGGTGCAGCCCGGGGACGAGTTGGTGCCCGCCCAGACGATGATGAATGTCGCGCTCTTGCCGGGGCCGAGGGACCGGACGTCCTGACCCGTGCCCGGGAAGCAGTCAGCCGTCGACCAGACCCGCTGCCCCGATGCGGTGTACACCGTGTAGACCTGAAGCGGACCCGAGAGGTCGCGCACGCAGGTGGCCGTGCCCGTGTTGGTAACAGCCATCCCCAACCGCGGCTGTGAGCCCGCCGGGAACGTGGGCCCGCCCTGGGTGATCGCCTCGACCCTGATCGAGCGGTCAGCGCAGATCAGCTGGCCCTGTGCGTTGTACGACGGGGGCGGCGGGGCGGTGGTCTTCGGAGCCGCGGTGGTGGTCGCCGTCGTCTTCGGAGGTGCGCTGGTGGTCGTCGCGGCCGCCGTCGCCCCTTTCGTCGCCGAGGGTGCTGTCGGCGCCGTCGTCGTGGTGCCCGCCGTCGTCTTGGTTCCGGTAACGGTCTGGGCGGCCGTGGACGTGACGGTCGACGTGACCGTGGTCCCCGCAGGCCCTGTCGTCGATGCCGCGGCCGGTGACGTGGTCGATGCCGCGGTCGATGCGTCCGCCGTGGTCGACCCCGTCGGGCCGGCATCCGCCGAGGACGCGGCCGTCGAATCCGACGTCGCGGCAGGGTCTTTCGTGGTGGTGTCGGTCGCCAGGACGCCGGTGAGCTGGGGCGAGGTGGTCGTCACAGTGTCGGCGGCCGGGTCGGCCGAACCCTTCCCCGATCCGCGCCCCACGACCCACCACACGACGCCGACCACCACCACAACGGCGAGCGCGGCGGCGAACGTGCGACGGAGCCAATACACCCCCTGGCTGCGGGGACCGACCGGGTGCATCACATGGCTTACGGTAGCCTGCGGACGATGAAAAACGTGGCCGCAACGCCGATGCCGCAGCGGGGTTTGACCCGTGCCGCCGCGGAGCCCAATCCCCGGACGATCACCGCTGGGGCATCGGCGATGCGGCTCGGCGACGTCGTTCCGCCACCACAGGAGATCGCCCGGCTGGACGTGGAGGCGCTGGCGGAGTTCTTCGCTCGCCACGGTCGGGACCTGCCCTGGCGGCGGCCGGAGGCGAGTGCGTGGGCCGTGCTGGTGAGCGAGGTGATGCTGCAGCAGACCCCGGTGGCCCGCGTGACGCCGGTGTACACGGACTGGATGCGGCGCTGGCCGACACCTGCCGCCCTGGCGGCCGCGCCGCCCGGTGACGCCGTCCGCGCCTGGGGGCGCTTGGGCTATCCACGCCGCGCGCTGCGGCTACACGAAGCCGCGCGAGCGATCGTGCAGCGCTACGGTGGCGCGGTCCCGCGAGACCTGCACGCGCTGCTTGCACTTCCCGGCATCGGCGACTACACCGCCCGAGCGGTCGCCGCGTTCGCGTTCGGCGAGCGCCAACCGGTCGTCGATACGAACGTGCGCCGGGTGATCTCGCGCGCGGTTCGCGGGATCGACGAGCATCTCCCGGCCTCGGCGGCCGACCGCGCCGAACTGGAATCGCTGCTCCCCGTCGACCCCACACTCGCCGTCATCACCTGCGCGGCGCTGATGGAGGTGGGCGCGTTGCGGTGCACGGCGACGGCGCCGGACTGTGTGCACTGCCCGCTGGCCCGCACCTGCGCCTGGCGCGCCGCGGGCTTTCCGCCCGGACCGGAGCGCCGGCGGCCGGCCCAGCGCTGGCACGGCACGGATCGGCAGGTACGGGGCGAGATCATGGCGGTGCTCCGCGCGGCGGCCGGCCCGGTGGGTCCGACACGGCTGCGGGCCGGAACAGCGTCATACACGAAGAGCCCGGATCAGTGGGAGCGATGCCTGGCCTCACTGGTTTCCGACGGGCTCGCCGTCCGCGACCGTCGCGGCCGGTTCGCGCTGCCATGACGCCCCCGCACGGGCACGTGGATCGGGCGCGGACGCCGATCAGAGGGGTGGCGCCGATCAGCGGCACGGCGCCGATCAGTGCCGCGTGACGGCCACCGGGCCGGACGCACCCAGCACCTCACCGCGCCAATCGAGCGCCTGCACAAGCACGTACGCGGGGGCTGGCCCCGGCACCGTCAGTGCTGTCTCGAATCCGGTCGACGGCCCACTCGCCGCGGGCCGGGCCGCTGGGGCCCGCACGGACGCGACGACTGCGTCCGCGAACTCGCCGGTGAAGACACGCCACGTCGCGACACCCGTGGCGCCGTTCCAACTCACGTGGACGATCGCACCGTCCCCGGTGCCGGCGGCGACCACGGCTGGTGTGGTCCGCGGATGACCGGTCCACGGGAATCGGAACGCGCGGTAGCTCTGGTAGTCCTGTGCCAGTTCGGCCTGCCAGACCAGCTGCCCGCTGGCGTCGAATTGCGAGAGATAGGGTTGCTGGCCCCATCCGACGAAGGCCCCGCCGCGCGGCAGGAGTTGTAGGTCGCCCTGACTGGGCGCGCGGGGCACGCCGCCGACGCCGTACCGGGCGGCGACCGTGGCCCGACGGGCGTTGCGGTCGAGCTGGATCACCACCCCGGACGAGAACTCGGCCGTGGGATCGCCGACGCCCTCGGCATTGTCGAACAGGCCGATGCGATTGGGCCCGATCCAGCGGGCGTCATGTTGCGAGCTGAAGTCGGTGCCCGGGCCGGTGAACGAGCTGTCTTTGCCGCCGAGCTGCCACAGCACCGTGCCGGTATCGGCCGCGACGTCATAAACGGTGTGCGTCGCGCGGGCCGAGATCAGCAGCTGGCCGGTCCGGTTCAGGTCGAGCGAGTTGATGTGGAAGTAGTCGTACGGGGCGGTCGGATCGGGGGTTCCGGCATAGCTGTCGGCGAGCGAAACATGGTCCAGCGCATGCCATTCCATGAGCACGTTGCCGGTCGCGAGGTCGATCTCCTGGGCGATGCAATCGAAGACGACGCCATCGGCCGACCCGCCGATCGACGAGAGGTCCCAGCGCACCGGCTGATAGGCGGTGATCAGCGCGACATCGCCGCCGGTGAGGCCGAAGTCGTGCAAGTCCATGGAGTATCCGTTGCCGGCGTGCACTGTCGCGAGCTGCCGGTAGCTACTGTCGAGGATCACGCCCTCGCCCTGACCGTGGCCGTTCGTCACCACCCCCTGCCACCAGGTGAGCACCTTCCGGCCGTGCAGGAGCTGCACCCGGAAGTCGAAGGCGCTGACGCCGTCCGGCAGCGGGTGGAACCACACGAGTTGTCCGGACGGGTCGACGATCATCGGCCCGTAGGGGCCCTTGCCCTGATACGGAGCGAGGAAGACATCGCCGTCCGCGGCCGGCAACGCACCCGTCATCGTCAAGGCGGGGGGACGAAGGTCCGGCGCGGAGGCGAAACTCTGTAGGACCGTGGGGTTGTCGGGCTTCTTCAAGGGTGTGACCACGTCTTCGACGGGCCGCGAAACAGTGAACGTATAGGCGCCGCGGCTCGCACCCACGATGGCCAAAGATGTTCGCACGGTGACGGTTTCGCCGGGAGTCAACGCCTGGTCGAGGAAGAGGCTCGCGCCGTCACCGTCGGAATCGGGCTTCGCGGTCGTCTCGTGCGCACCGGACACGGCGCCGACCACCGTGACCGCTCCGATCTTGTTCGCGGCAACACCACGGATGGAAATTTGGGTCTGCGGTGAGGCGGTACGGCTGCCGGGCTGCGGGTATGCGATCACGGATCCGCTTGCCACCGATGCGGCCGACGGAAATCTGCCGGCAGCCACGAGGACCGCCACAGCCACCAACACGACCCCGATCGCACCGATCGGGCGTCGAACCGAGGACACGCGCCTTATATACCACACCCGTCACAGGCCGGTTCCGGCGCGGGACTTGCCGCGGCGGACAGCTGTTGCCCGAGCTGTACCGGAATCACATCGGTGAGGGCGCGCGACCCCGTCGGGTTCGTCCCGGCGCTCCTCTCGGCAATGGCCCCGGCTCGGCTCCTGGCCACCTGCTCCAACCGGCCAGCGGCTCGGTGCAGCGCCAGCTGCCGACGGCGGACCCACAGCGCAATGACGCTCGCAGTGACGAGGAACGCGATCGGCACGCACACGGCCAGTACGGCGACCTCGTGGGCAGGAAGGGCGTAGGCGAACCACAGCACCTGATTCAGCAGGCTCGCGAGCAATGCCACCATCGACACCCCGGATGGATCGGGGACCCGCAGGATCGCGCGCAGTTGCGAGACCTGCCCGATCGAGCCGGGCACGAACGCGACGACGGCGAACGCGAGCGGCCCGAACGTCATGTCGGCGCCGAATGCGACGGCAGCGACGGCGACCGGGATCGACCACGTCCTGATCACCGGCAGCTTGTGCGCGGTGACCAACTGCCACAGGACCCACGCGGACGTGACGGCGAGCAGCGCGTTCGGCCAGATGATCTGCTGCGTGCCGTATAGCAAACCGTGTGCGCTCCAAGCGATCCCGGCGATCAACATGGTTTGCCATGTGGTGGTGGAAACTCCGGCGACGGATCGCGTCATGGCGATCCGGGCACCCTGCGGAACGGCGAGGGAGGCAGACGAGAGCGCTGCGATCCAGCCGATCGCATCCACGACGGACACTGCAACTCCACTTCAAAAGGCACCACAGACAAACGCCATCGGTAGCGATTCGGCCGTCTCGAGTCTAGACGCATGCCCGAGCCGAGGTCGCTGACAGGGCAGGCGGCGCGGGGTCAGTTCTGGGTCAGGGGCAGCGTTTTCGAGCCCCAGCCGACGAGCGAGCGAGTGAGCTGCCCGTTGGGCGGGGCGGCGATGACGCAGTAGTCGGGGCCGGAGCCGACCGTGACGGTGTACTCGGTCGGCGCTGTGCTGGATTCCCCAGCGCCCGATCCACCTGTGCCCGACTCACCGCTGGTGATCACCTGCGCCCCGGGCGGCGGGTAGACGGTGGCGCCGGTCCGGCTGGGATCCCGGCCCGGACCTCGACGGTGAGCACGCCGCCGTAGGTCGGATCGGCCACGCCGAGCGCGTCGGCGATCATGGCCCGGCACTGTTCGGTGCGCTGCTGATGTCGCGTGACCAGCTGCTTCGCCAAGGCGATCACATCGCTGTCCACCTGCCCGGTGACCGCGCTGTCGGCAGGCTGGCCAGCGGCCAGAGCGCGTTCCATGTCCTCGGCGAGAGCCTGGGCCAGGGCCATCGAATCGGTTTGCGCCTGGACCTGCTGCCACACCCGTTGCTGCTGCTCCGGTGTGGCGAGGGCGCCCCCGCCGTCGGGCGTCTCGGCGTCCGCGCCCAAGGCCGCGCCGGCATCGGCCCGGGTCGGCGGCGAGACGGTCAGCCGGATGCTGACTCCACCCCGAGCGGCCCCGAACACCTCGAACGCGTGCGGCCCGGCACAGGTCACCGGGTCATTGCCACCGCCTCGGCCCCAGCAGGTGCGGAACGCGTCCGGCGCGTCGGTGAGCGTCGCGCCATGGATGGAGCCGAGATAGCGCACGGCGAGCTTCGGTTGGATCACGCACACGGCCCAGCCGCGGTCCCCCGCCCGCTCGGACTGCGGAGCACCCACCGGGAAGGTCGAATAGTTCAAGCCCAGCGGCATGACGGCGTCGTCCGCCACACCGGCGCCGTTCGTCCCGTCCCACCCCCAGCCGCCGTCCGCACCACCCGGGAACGTCGCCCCGCTCGCCTCATGCCCCAGGTAGCCGCGACCCGCATCCGAGCATGCCGCATCCAGGCTGGCCGTCGGGCTATCGGCCAGCACCGGATCGAGCGCCGAATAGGACTTCGTCGCCTCCGCGTCGTGCGGCCCACCGCAGGGCACGACAACGACGCCGCCGACCCCGCTTAGCAGATCGACGCACGAACCGACACCGGGCGGCTGCGGCCAGTCGGCCTTCGCCGTGCCCGAAATACGCTGCCCGGCAATGCGATTCAGCCCGACGAGCAGGGCGGACGCGAGCACCAACACCGCAAGACCGACGACCGCCCGGGACCGGGGAGACGGGGAATGCCCCGATGGTCCCAACGACAGGGACGGCTCCGAAGACCGGGAAGACCCCGTCGACCCCGACAGGGAAAACCGGGAACCCGTCATCGACGCAGCACCCGAACAGACGAGAGTGCGGGCACGAACATCGTCATACCCGCACTCCCTCCAACCGAACGCGCAAGCGATCGGCGCGCGACCGATCAGCCGACCGCGCTCGCCGGCCCCTCACCCGCGTCGCCCGGGCCGCCAGCGCCGACCGGAACCGCTTCCGGCACCACGGGTTTCGGCTCACCGCGGAACGTGAACTGCTTCTTGCCGTCGGTTTCCTCGACGTCCACCAGCACGATCTGGCCGGGGCGGACCTCGTCGAACAGGATCTTCTCGGACAGCGCGTCCTCGATGTCCCGCTGGATGGTGCGGCGCAGCGGCCGGGCGCCGAGCACCGGGTCGAACCCGCGCTCGCCGAGCAGCTGCCGCGCTGCCTCCGTCACCTCGAGGCTCATGTCCTTGTTCGCCAGCTGCAGTTCGACCCGGCCGAGCATCAGATCGACCATGCGCCGGATCTCGTCGGTGGTGAGCTGGTGGAAGACAACGACATCGTCGATACGGTTCAGGAACTCCGGCCGGAAGTGCCGCTTGAGCTCGTCGTTCACCTTCTGCTTCATCCGGTCGTAGGTGGACTCGGCGTCGTTGCCCTGGGTGAATCCGAGGCCCACCGCCTTCGAGATGTCCTGCGTGCCCAGGTTCGAAGTGAACACGATCACGGTGTTCTTGAAGTCGACCGTGCGGCCCTGGCCGTCGGTGAGCCGACCGTCCTCCAGCACCTGCAGCAGCGTGTTGTAGATCTCCTGGTGGCCCTTCTCGATCTCGTCGAACAGGACCACGGAGAACGGCTTGCGGCGCACCTTCTCGGTGAGCTGCCCGCCCTCCTCGTAGCCCACGTAGCCGGGAGGCGCCCCGAACAGACGGGAGGCCGTGTACCGGTCGTGGTACTCGCTCATGTCGACCTGGATCAGCGCGTCCTCGTCACCGAACAGGAACTCGGCGAGCGCCTTGGCCAGCTCGGTCTTCCCCACCCCGGACGGACCCGCGAAGATGAACGAGCCGCTCGGCCGCTTGGGGTCCTTGAGCCCCGCCCGCGTGCGGCGGATCGCCTTGGAGACGGCCTTGACGGCCTCGTCCTGCCCGATGATCCGCTTGTGCACCTCGTCCTCCATGCGGAGCAGCCGCGAGGTCTCCTCTTCGGTGAGCTTGAAGACGGGGATGCCGGTCCAGTTCGCCAGCACCTCGGCGATCTGCTCGCCGTCCACCTCGGAGACGACGTCCAGGTCGCCCTCCTTCCAGGAGCGCTCTCGTTCCGCGCGCTGCGACTGCAGCTGCTTCTCCGAATCACGCAACGCGGCGGCCTTCTCGAAATCCTGCGAGTCGATCGCGGATTCCTTGCGGCGCCGGATCTCGGCGAGTTTGTCGTCGAAATCGCGCAGGTCCGGTGGAGCCGTCATGCGGCGGATGCGCATGCGCGCGCCGGCCTCGTCGATCAGGTCGATGGCCTTGTCCGGCAGGAACCGGTCCGAGATGTAACGATCGGCCAGCGTCGCCGCGGCTACCAGGGCATCGTCGGTGATGGTGATCCGGTGATGCGCCTCGTACCGGTCGCGCAGGCCTTTCAGGATCTCGATCGTCATCGCCACCGACGGTTCGCCGACCTGGATCGGCTGGAAGCGCCGCTCCAGGGCGGCATCCTTCTCGACGTACTTGCGGTACTCGTCGAGGGTGGTCGCACCGATCGTCTGCAACTCGCCGCGGGCCAGCATCGGCTTCAGGATGCTCGCCGCGTCGATCGCGCCCTCCGCGGCTCCGGCGCCGACGAGGGTGTGGATCTCGTCGATGAACAGGATGATGTCGCCGCGGGTGCGGATCTCCTTGAGCACCTTCTTCAGGCGCTCCTCGAAATCGCCGCGATAGCGCGAACCGGCCACCAGCGAGCCGAGGTCCAGCGTGTAGACGTGCTTGTCCTTCAGCGTGGTCGGCACATCGCCGCGCACGATCGCCTGGGCGAGACCCTCCACCACGGCGGTCTTCCCGACGCCGGGCTCACCGATCAGCACCGGGTTGTTCTTGGTGCGCCGGGAGAGCACCTGCATCACACGCTCGATCTCGTTCGCGCGTCCGATCACCGGGTCGAGCTTGTTCTCGCGCGCCGCCTGGGTAAGGTTCCGGCCGAACTGGTCGAGGACCAGCGACGTGGACGGCGTGCCCTCGGACCGTCCGCCGCTCTCGGCCGCGGACGTCTCCTTGCCCTGGTAGCCGGACAGCAGCTGCAGCACCTGCTGGCGCACTCGGTTCAGGTCGGCGCCGAGCTTCACCAGCACCTGCGCGGCGACACCCTCACCCTCGCGGATCAGCCCGAGCAGGATGTGCTCCGTGCCGATGTAGTTGTGGCCGAGTTGCAAGGCCTCCCGCAGCGAGAGCTCCAGCACCTTCTTGGCGCGCGGCGTGAACGGGATGTGCCCGCTCGGCGCCTGCTGCCCCTGCCCGATGATCTCCTCGACCTGCGAGCGCACCGAATCCAGCGAGATCCCCAACGACTCGAGCGCCTTGGCGGCGACACCCTCACCCTCGTGGATCAGGCCGAGCAGGATGTGCTCGGTGCCGATGTAGTTGTGGTTGAGCATGCGGGCCTCTTCTTGGGCCAGCACCACCACGCGGCGGGCTCGGTCGGTAAACCGTTCAAACATGTGCACTCCTTACGGGCGTGCGCCGGGTGGCGGAACGCGCGACCGGGCATGGAGCCCCGGCCGGTGGCATCAGTCTAGGCGGCGTACCGTAAGCGCCGTTCCGGTTCTGGCTGATGCTGGGCACCGCGTATGACGATGTTCGCGGCCACGCGCGTTCCGGACGTCGATGCCGCAGCGCCGTTCGTCCCGGACTCATCCGCTCACCAGGCACGTCTTCCACGGTGCCGAACCGGGCGCCGTTTCGCCACCGCCAGCGCTACGCCGAGCGCGAACACGCCCGCCGCACGAGTGCGGCGGGCGTGTTCCTCTCCGAATGCCCCGGGAATGCCCCGGCTCAGGAGACACTCACTGCGTCGGCGACGCGGGGCCGCAAGTGACTCAGTGGCCGGTGTCGCAGCGCCTTGGCGCCTCCTCGGTGCCTCAGTGAGCGGCTTCGAACGCCTCCATCACGGTCGCGGGTAGACGGCCGCGATCCGACACCTCGTAGCCGTTGGCGCGGGCCCAGGCCCGAACGGCGGTCGTCTGGTCGCGAGTGGATGCCGCGGCGGGGCGGCTGCGCGCTGCCCGAACCGTCCGCACCCGGCGGCCCGACACCTTGCGAGCGTGGGCGACGTATGTCGCGAGCGCATCGCGCAGTTTCTGCGCGTTCTTGGTGCCGAGATCGATCTCGTACACCACTCCGTCGAGGCCGAACGAAACGGATTCGGCGCTCGCCGATCCATCGATGTCGTCGACCTTGGAGACTGTCGTCACAATTGCCATGTCTGGGCTCCTCGAGGTGTTCGCAAAACAATACGACCTACGAAGAATAGATCAAACCGGGGCGAAATTAAAACGCCGGGCATTGTGGCGCGTCGAAGAGCCCGGCCGATCAGATATCCGGGCGGACGAACGGGAAGAGGATCGTCTCCCGGATACCCAGTCCGGTCAGTGCCATCAGGAGGCGATCGATGCCCATGCCCATTCCCCCGGTCGGCGGCATTCCGTACTCGATGGCCCGCAGGAAATCCTCGTCCAACCGCATCGCCTCGTCGTCGCCGAGCCCGGCGAGTCCAGCCTGTTGCATGAACCGTTCCCGCTGAATCACCGGATCCGTCAGCTCGGAGTACCCGGTGGCCGTTTCGAATCCGCGGATATACAGGTCCCACTTCTCGGTGAGCCCCGGCACGGAGCGGTGATCCCGTGTCAGCGGCGAGGTCTCGGCAGGGAAGTCACGCACGAAGGTCGGGCGGACGAGCGAGTCGGCCACCAACTCCTCGAAGATTTCCTCGGCCAATTTGCCGGGGCCGTAATGTGGAGCCACCGCGATATCGAGCCGCTCGGCGATTGCGACGAGCGTGTCTCTGCCGGTCGTGACATCGATCTCTTCGCCAAGGGCCGCTGATATGGCTCCATACAGTGTGATGGACGGCCACTCGCCGCCCACGTCGAGTTCCGAGCCGTCGGCCATGGTGACGACCGTCGACCCCGTCGCATCGATCGCCGCATGTTGCACGAGCCGCTTGGTCAAATCGCCGATCCCGTTGTAATCGGTGTATGCCTGATAGCACTCGAGCATCGCGAATTCCGGGGAATGCGACGAGTCGACGCCCTCGTTGCGGAAGTTCCGATTGATCTCGAAGACACGGTCGATGCCGCCGACCACACACCGCTTGAGATACAGTTCCGGCGCAATCCGCAGATATAGGTCCATGTCCATGGCGTTCATATGGGTGACGAACGGCCTAGCGGTGGCGCCGCCCGGCTGGTTCTGCAGCATGGGCGTCTCGACCTCGATGAAGCCGTCGGCCGCAAGCGTCGCGCGCAACGACCGGTTGACGGCGGCACGCAGTTCGACGACCTGGCGGGCCTGCGGTCGCATGACGAGGTCGACGTATCGCTGCCGGACGCGCGTTTCCTCGGAGAGCGGCTTGTGGGCGACAGGCAGCGGACGCACCGCCTTGGCCGCAATTTGCCACGAATCGGCCAGCACGGAGAGCTCGCCACGTTTGGACGTGATCACGGTGCCGGTGACGGCCAGCACGTCACCGAGGTCCACGAGCGCCTTGAAATCCGCGAGCGAGTCTTCGCCGACCGAGGCCACCGAGATCATCACCTGGAGTTCCGTGCCCATCGCGCCGGCGCCGGCTTCCCGGATCATGACGAAACAGAGCTTTCCGGAGTTGCGCAGGAAGATCACGCGGCCGCTGATGGCCACCCGCGTGTCCGTTGCGGTATCCGGCGGAAGGTCGGGGAACTGCGCGCGAACGTCCGCCAACGTGGCAGTCCGCTCGATGGTGACCGGGTACGGCTGCCGCCCGGCGGCGAGGATCCGGGCTCGCTTGTCCAGGCGGATGCGCATCTGCTCGGGAAGGTCGTCGGATTCGGACACGAGCGACTCCACGGTCTGGTCAGAAGCAGTCACGGGGGTCAAGCCTACTGGGGACGAAGGCGCCGGATCGCGGTCGGCCGCAGCGGCCGTCGGCGGGCGGCCGGGCTACCGAGTATCCGGGCGCGCCAGGTGGCCGGGCCGGTCGGGCACCTGCGTCGCTGTTCCGGGTCGCTATTCCCTGCGGCGGCGGCGCGGGACACCGCTGAGCCCGTAGGCCGCGAGCAGTTCATCGACCGAGACCGTCTCGGAGTGGTCGCTCGCGGCTTCCGGTTCGTCGGCGGAGTCAGGCGCTCCGGCCGAGAGGGCCGCCGGAGCCGGGGCGGCCTGCTCCGGCGCGGCCGGACCGACCTCGGCAGCGGCGTGATGGGCCGGTGTGGACGCCGCAACGGTCGCTTCTTCCGGGGCGGTGGTTTCGGGTATGACGGACGGCGCCGACAGGTATGACGCGGTTCCGGGTGCACGCCAGGGGTGATGACCCGATGACGGCGGAGGCGGGCTCGCCGGTGGGGTCTCGTCGGCCGGCTGCGCGATATCGCTTTCGGTGCCGGCGGTTTCGGACGGGCTCGGCTCCGCAGCGGCATGCCGGAACGGGCGCAGGGCGGCCGCGGGGCGGGCCTGCGGCACAGTGACTGACGGCACGGTTGCCGGCGGCGTCCAGGCAACCTCCTGTTCCACGGGAGGCTCCGCCGCGGGCTGCGGAGCGGGTTCGGTGGCGGGCTGCGGGGAACGTTGCGGGCCGACGTCCGGGACCGGCTCCGATGCGTCCGCCAGGACGGGCTCGGCAACCTGTTCCTCGACCGGTTTCGCGGCCGGCTCGGCCGACTCCGGCACTTCCGCCAGGACAGGCTCGGTCATCCGTTCCGCGGCCGGTTCCATGGCCTGCTCCACTACGGACTCCACGGGAAGCTCCGCGGTGGAATCCACGAGAGGCTCCGCGACGAGACCGGGCGCGATCGCCGTGTCCTCGAGCACGGCGACCGCAGCGCTGCGAAGCAGTTCCCGCCCACCGTCCACCTGCCCAGCATGGGTGACCCGGACGGGCTGGGTGACGTGGTCTCTCTGACCGGCGCGGTCTATCGAAGCGGTGTGGTCTATCTGAGCGGCGGTGCTGATCGAAGCTGCGGCAACCTGAGCGACCTCGGGTCCGGACAGCATCGACTGTCCCGATCGGAAACGCGCGGATTCCGCGGAGAGTGTCAACCGCGAGACGAGGAGTTCGCCGTCCGCCAGCGAAGACAGCACATCGGTCAGCCGGTCAAGCTGTTCGCGCAGTTCGGCGATCTGCTGCGACTGTCCGGCCACCATCTGTGCCGCTAGGTCCGCCTCGAACTCGTGGCGCGCAGACACTTCGCGCTGCAGTTCGAGCTGGTAGGCAACCTGCGCCTCGCCCTCGCGCAGCATGGCGGCCTTCGCGTCACGGCGTGAGCGGGTGACCGCGAACGCGGCGATGAGCGCGGCCCACAGCGCGAGCACCACCGCGAGCCGCAGCAGGAGAGGATCCTCCGAGACGACGGCGAGAACCGTGGCGCCAGCCGCGACCAGGAACCCGATCACGAGCAGAATCCGCAGCATCACCGAGGTCGCACCCCGTGATCGCGCAGATCCGGGCTCATCCATACCGGCAGACTACCGGGCCGCCGCACGCCCACCGCACACCGACGCGGGCGGCGCGGCAGGGTTGCGACGAAACTGCGGCACGGGCTGGAACCACCGTTTCCGGCCGCCCGCACCGCCCGCGGTGCGGCCACCGTCATCGGCCCCCCGGCGGATCGACACGTGGTGCACGGCAGCAATATTCGAGCCACAGCGCCCCTGCGAGCAGCACCGCCGCACCGACCAAGCCGACGGTCGCCGTGACCGCATCGGCCGCCGCGGCGACCGCGAGTGCCGCTTCGGGCCAGACGAACAACGCGAACCCGAGCCACAGGCCGATGAGCGCCGCCGCGGCCAACGCCGAGGCCTTCGCGACGCTGAGCGCGCGGGCGGCCACCAGGGGCGGCACCGGCGACACCGGCGGCCTGGGCGGACGGGACGACGCGTCCTGGTCGACATGGCGCGACCGGATGCGGCTGCGCAGGCCCCACCCCGCGATGGCCTCGCCGATTCCCAGCAGCCCCGCCGACACGCCCGCGAACCGGGGCAGTCGCGGGATCGAGCTGTAATTGAACCGGGTGAGCAGGTAGGCGCCGACGCCGGCGACGGCAGCCACGATCACCAGGTCCCGAATCCGGGTCGGCCCGAGACCGGTGTCGTTACGCGCCAAGGCTGCCCACTCGCTCGATCCCCGAGACATCCAGTGCGGCAATGAGATCCACGATCGGCCCGTGGTTCGGGAGTACCGCCGCCGGCTGGATCTCCGCCCATGGCACGAGCACGAAGCCGCGTCCGAACGCCCGCGGGTGCGGCAGGATCAGGTTCGGATCGTCCGAGATCACCGGTTCGGTGTCCGGCACGCGAACATCGTCATACTCGGATGTGGGGCCTTCACCGGAGCGAGCGGGGCGGTCGGTTCCGGTCGGTCGCTGCCACACGGCGATCACATCGACGTCGAGAGTCCTCGGCCCCCAACGGCTCTCGCGCCGACGGCCGGCAGCTTGTTCAAGGGTCTGGGCGCGCCGCCACCATCCACCGGCGTCGGTCGCGTCGTCGGTGACGATCGCCGTGAGGTTGAGGAAATCGTCCTGCGGCACCGGCCCCCATGGCGGGGTTCGGTACAGGCCGGACACCGACGCGAGGACGGGACGCAGCGTCGTGACCGCGGCGGCCAGATACTCCCTGGGCTCGCCCATGTTCGAGCCCAGGGAGAGGACGGCGGTCGTCATCGGCGGGCGTCCGCTGCTCGATCGGACCGCTGCCGAGCGTTGTCCGGCAGTGCATCTTCGGGCAGAGCATCCACGGGCCGTGCGGACCTGCGCACGGTGACCGCGACATCGGCGAACTGGAGCGGTATCGGAGCCTGCGGCTTGTGGACCGTGACCTCGACGGTGTCCACCGGCCAGCGGGCGATCACCTCGTTCGCGATCTGGCCGGCAACGGCCTCGATCAGGTTCCGCGGCGCCCCGGCGACGACACCCTGCACGAGGCCGGCCAGCTCGCCGTAATCCAAGGTCGACGCGAGGTCATCATCGCGTGCCGCGCCGGCCAGGTCGAGCCAGGCGGTGACGTCGATGACGAAATCCTGCCCATCGCGTTTCTCGTGATCGAAGACTCCGTGGTGACCGCGGACGGTGAGCCCCGTCAGAGTGATGTGATCACCGATCATCCGTCACACCCCCGCCTGCTGCGGGGCGCCGACCGGATGCGGTGGCCGGGTTCCCACGCCCGACGGCAGCCACGACGTGTCGTGCGCCGATGCTGCCGATGCTTCCAAGGGCCGGACCCGCGGGGACTCGGCGGCAGGCACGAGGGGCACCGCCGGCGATGAAGTGCCAGGGCCCTCCGCGACGCCGGACAGGGTCCCCATGGCCGACGCCACGGCCAACGCGTCTGCGGTGGACCGTGCGTCGTGCACACGCACCGCCCACACGCCCTGCTCGGCGGCAAGCAGACTGATGGCGGCAGTGGCGATCTCGCGCCCGTCCGGCGGTCGCGGCGTCCCGTCCCGGCCGGCGAGCAGCGAGCCCAGGAACCGCTTTCGCGACGCGCCGATGAGGATCGGCCACCCGGTCCGCACCAGCTCGTCGAGCCGGCGCAGCACCTCCCAGTTGTGCTCTGCCTCCTTCGCGAAGCCGAGCCCCGGGTCGAGGATGAGGCTCCGCTCGTCCACCCCGGCAGCCACTGCGGCATCGACCCGGAGGCGCAGCTCACGGGTCACATCGGCAACCACGTCGCCGTAGTGGGCAAGGCTCTGCATGACGTCGCTCGGCCCGCGCCAGTGCATGAGGATCCAGGGCACTCGAGCGGCGGCCACCACCCGTGCCATATCGGGATCGGCCATGCCGCCCGATACGTCGTTCACGATGGCGACCCCGACGTCGATCGCGGCCTCAGCGACCGCGGCGCGGCTGGTGTCGACGGAACACGTCACGCCCGCCGCGGTCAGTGCGGCGATCACCGGCACCACCCGTGCCCGCTCGGTCGCCGCGTCGACGCGATGCGCGCCGGGGCGGGTCGACTCGCCGCCCACATCTACGATGGCCGCTCCGTCGGCGACGAGCTGTAGGCCATGGGCGATCGCCGCGTCGGTATCGAGCCATTTGCCGCCGTCGGAGAACGAGTCCGGCGTCACGTTCACCACGCCGATCACCCACGGCGTCGGCCCATGCGCGGGCACCAGCATCGCCGTCACCGACCCATCGGCCGGAGGCGACCGGCAAGACGCACCGTTACCTGCCCTCGGGCGGCGCCCACGGGTCGGCACTGTCGGTGCCGGACTTGTCGGTCATGGGCTTGTCGTTCATAGAACCCGAATCACCACGGTCGCCCGAATGCTTGGGCGAGCCGGCGCCAAACGCGCCATCCGGCGATGCAGTGCCGCCTACTCGGCCCGCGCCCGGGACAGCGCCGTGATCCGGGGCGGCTGGCGGCGCGTACCCGTTCGTATGCGCGGCACCCGGCGCGGCTCCTGCGCCGTGGTTCGGCGCGGTGGGAATCGGCTGCGTCTGCGCGGGATGGCCAGGCACCGCGTGGGCCGGCGCCGGCTGTCCTTGGCCGGGCTGCGGGCCCCAGCCCGGCATCGGTCCGAGCGGCCCCGGCAGCACGCCGCCGGACCAGTTCGGTGGCGCGTCGTATCCGCCGGCCGCCGGCTGCCCGGGATACGGGGCGCCGTACGGCTGCCCCGGGTAGCCCGGGCCGGGAACCACGCCCGGGTACGGCCCGCCGGGCTGCCCCGGCGCAGCAGCGGCACCGACCGGGACCGGCACCTCGGAGCTGCGGGGTTTTCTCGGCGGGGGCGGCGGCGGCCACGGTTCGCCGCGTTCGATGGCCAGTTCCCCGGGGGTCTTGATCGGCGGCCGGTCGGACGGCATGCGCGATCCGAAGTCGTCGAAGTCGGTGATCCGCGGCCGCTTCTTCACGTCCGCGAAGATCACCTCGAGTTCCTTGCGCTCGACCGTCTCCTTCTCGAGCAGCACGCCCGCGAGCCGGTCCAGCACATCCCGATTGGAGTCGAGCACCGCCCACGCCTCGTTGTGCGCCGCTTCGATGAGAGCCCGGATCTCCTCGTCGATCTCGCGCGCGGCCTCGATCGAGTACTCGGCCTGGTGACCGTAGGTGCGGCCGAGGAACGGTTCGTCATCCCCGGTGCCGTACTTCACGGCGCCGAGCTTCGCGCTCATGCCGAATTCGGTGACCATCGATCGAGCGATCTTGGTGGCCATCGCGATATCGGACGATGCGCCGGTGGTCGGCTCGGCGAACACCAGCTCCTCCGCCGCCCGACCGCCCAACGCCATCACCAGACGGGCGATCATCTCGGACCGCGTCATGATCGATTTGTCGTCCTCCGGCACCACCAGGGCGTGCCCGCCGGTGCGGCCGCGCGGCTGGATCGTCACCTTGTAGACGGGCTCCAGGCCGGGCATCGCCCACGCGGCGAGCGCATGCCCGCCCTCGTGGTACGCGGTGATCTTCTTCTCCTGCTCGGAGATCAGCCGGCCCTTGCGCGCCGGCCCGCCGACCACCCGGTCGACGGACTCCTCCAGCGCCTTGCCGGTGATCAGGGTGCCGTGCTCGCGGGCGGTGAGCAGCGCCGCCTCGTTGATCACGTTCGCGAGATCGGCGCCGGACATGCCCACGGTCCGCTTCGCCAGCGCGTGGAAGTCGGCATCGGCGGCGAACGGTTTGCCCTTCGCGTGCACGGCGAGGATCGCCTCCCGGCCGCGCAGGTCCGGGTTGCCGACGGGGATCTGCCGGTCGAAACGGCCCGGCCGGAGCAGTGCCGGGTCGAGGATGTCCGGCCGGTTCGTCGCGGCGATCATGATGATGTTCGCCTTCGTCTCGAACCCGTCCATCTCCACCAGCAGCTGGTTCAGCGTCTGCTCGCGCTCGTCGTGGCCGCCGCCCATGCCGGCGCCACGATGCCGGCCCACGGCGTCGATCTCGTCGACGAACACGATCGCCGGCGCGTTGGCCTTCGCCTGTTCGAACAGGTCGCGCACCCGGGAAGCACCGACACCCACGAACATCTCCACGAAATCCGACCCGGAGATCGAGTAGAACGGCACCCCGGCCTCACCGGCCACGGCCCGGGCGAGCAGCGTCTTGCCGGTGCCCGGCGGCCCGTACAGCAACACACCCTTCGGGATCTTCGCGCCGAGCGCCTGGTACCGCGCCGGATTCTGCAGGAAGTCGCGGATCTCGTCGAGCTCCTCCACCGCCTCGTCCGCGCCGGCGACGTCCGAGAACTTCGTCACCGGCATGTCTTTGGAGAGCAGTTTGGCCTTGGACTTGCCGAACTGGAGCACCCGGTTCCCGCCGCCCTGGGCATTGTTCATCATCCAGAACAGGAACAGCAGGATCAGGCCGATGGGAATCAGATAGATGAACAGGGAGAGCAACGCCGACTCCGTGGAGTACGTGACGTTATATCCGTTCGCCGGCTTGGCGGCGATCACCGCGTCGAAGATCTTCTCCGACGCGTTCGCCGGATAGATCGAATAGATCTGGCTGGCATTGTCGACCGGCTTCTTCAGCGTCAACCGCAGTTGCTGCTGCTTGTCGTCGATGATCGCCGAGCTGATGTTGCTGTCGCTGAGTTGCGTCATCGCCACCGACGTGTCCACCTGGGTGTACCCACGCGTGTCGTCGGACAGGTAGGAGTACGCCATGTATGCGACCAGCGCCACGACGATCCACACGAGTGGCGAGCGGAGTAGGCGTTTGCGATCCATGCGATGTGCGGCCACGTCTCGCGGCCTCGACCCTCCCGTAGTCCTGACGAGCGCGAAGATCGGTGGCTGCTCCGCGCGAGGCCGCCGGACGCGTGTCAGGCGCCCTGCCACGCGACCCAGCCGTGGCCAGCCCGCGCAGCATACGACCGTAGACTGCTAGCCTACCGTTTACCAACGGCCGAAGTGGCAGCGTAACCGTGCTACCGATACGCCCTCAGCGATACATGTGTTCGGCGAGCAGCCCCACGAACGGCAGGTCGCGATACCGCTCCGCGTAATCGAGCCCATAGCCGACGACGAACTCCGGCGGAATGTCGAATCCGACATACTTGACATCGATGTCCGTCGTGACGGCGGCCGGTTTGCGCAGCAGCGCCACGACATCGATGGAGGCGGCCCCCCGCGACGCCAGGTTCTTGTGCAGCCAGGACAGCGTCAGCCCCGAATCGATGATGTCCTCGACGATGATCACGCGCCGCCCGGTGATGTCCCGGTCGAGGTCCTTGAGGATCCGCACCACGCCGGACGACGAGGTCGCCGAGCCGTACGACGACACCGCCATGAATTCGAGTTCCGCGGGGATCGGCAGCGCCCGCACGAAATCCGTCAGGAACATGACGGCGCCCTTGAGCACGCACACCAGCACGGGCGGCTGTTCGCCGACGTGGTCGTCGGCCACCGCGCGAGCGAGCTCAGAGACCTTGGCCTGCAACATCTCCGCCGGGATCAGCATCGCCTTCAACTCGCCGGCGTACCCGTAGGCAACGCCGGGATCGGCCCCCTCGGTCACGGGGATGGCATCGTCGGTACTCAGCACGGTGGTCAGCGTGCGCCGCCGCTCCGTCGCCTGGGCGCTATCGGTGCTCATGACGCACAGCCTGCCACCCCGCCTGGTCCGGATGCGCATCCGGGGTTGCCGGCCGCAGGGCGAGCACCGCCCGGCGTCGCACCGCGTCGATCGCCCCGGGCAGCCGCACCGACTGCCCCGTCCGACCGCGTATGACGATGTTCTCGAGCGATACCAGGTTCCGGAAGGTGAGCGTCGTGATGCCCTGCTGCTGCGCGGCCCAGGTGCGCAGTGCCCGCCGCCGCACAGCACTCGGCCAGCCGGCGAGCCCCGGGCAGTCGAGATCGCCGTCGCTACCGCAGTTCTCGGACAGCGCCCGCCCGGCGATCTCGTCCAGGGCGGCGAGGTCGTCGCGCATCAACTCGGCCGTACGCACAAGAGCCGAGATCACACCGCCGCCGAGCACATCGTCCATCAGCGGCAGCACCTCCCGGCGCAGCCGCACCCGGGTGAATGCCGGGTTCTCGTTGTGCGGATCCCGCCACGGGTCGAGACCGATAGCCGCACAGGCATTCTCGGTTTCGGCGCGACGGATTCCGAGAAACGGCCTGCCCCAGGGGTTTCGCCATGGGCACATGCCCGCGATGGACCTAGGCCCGGATCCCCGGGCGAGCCCGAGCAGCACGCTCTCCGCCTGGTCGTCGGCCGTGTGCGCGAGCAGCACGGCGGCGTGCGGGTCGATGGATCGGGCCAGAGCACGCAGCGCGGCATATCGCGCGGCCCGCGCCGCCGCCTCCACTCCGCCCGGGCCCGACGCGTCCACCGTGAGCACGTCGACCCGACCGAACCCCATGCGGGACAGGCGATCCGACACCTGATCCGCGACGTCGGCCGAGCCCGGCTGCAAGGCGTGGTCGACGACCGCCGCGCTGAGCGCGCGATCCGGGCGCGCGGCCAGCGCCGCACCGGCGAGCGCCAGCGAATCGGCCCCGCCGGAGCAGGCCACCACCAGCGGCGCACCGGCGGGCGCGTAGGGCGCGGCGCACCAGTGCTGCACGGCGCGGGTCACGGCGTGGCCGGCCAGGCCGGACACGTCGATCGGTGCCGCCGGCATCGCTCCCGCCTCTCAGCTCCACATCTCAGCCGAGCACGCGCCCGATCCAGGCGGGGGCGTCGTCGATCTCGCGCACCGTGGGCAACGTGTCCGGCGATGTGAAGACCTCGTTGAACCGGGCCATGCCGACCCGCTCCACCACCACGCGGACGAATGCTGCTCCGCGCGCGTACTGCGCCAACTTCGCGTCCATGCCGAGCAGGCTGCGGATCATGCGATCGAGGGGTCCACGACCCTTGCGGCGTCGCTCGGTGAAGGCCGCGCGGATCTCGTCGACCGAGGGCACGACGGCCGGCCCGACCGCGTCCATCACGTAATCGGCATGGCCCTCGAGCAGCGTCATCAGCGCCATGACGGAGTCGAACACCCGCTGCTGTTCCGGGGTCTGGATGCGCCGCAGCCAGGAGTCGCCGACCGTCCCGGGCGCTTCGCGGGCCGTGTCGCCGCGGCCGGTGATCACCGAGCCGATGCGCCGGAGCACCTCCGCGGAATCGGTCGGCGCCACCGATGCGTAGTCGGCCACCAGGGAGCGGAAGTAATCCGCCATCCACGGCACGGCGGTGAACTGCAGCCGGTGCGTGCTCTCGTGCAGGCACACCCACAGTCTGAAATCCGCTGGTGCAGCGCCGATCTCGCGTTCCACCTTGACGACGTTCGGGGCGACCAGCAGCAATCGCCCGCTGTGCTCACTAGGCTCGCGCTGCCCGCCGACCGGGTCGTACTGGCCGAGCACCCGCCCGGACAGGTATCCGAGCAGGATCCCGACCTGGGAGCCGGCGGCTGTGGCGCCGAACTCGACAGCACCGAATTCGGTAGCGCCCAGCCGGTCCGTCAGCGGCTTCGTGAGGAGGGCCATGCCCTCGGCGGATGCCGCTATCCAGCCGCGCCTGTCGAGCACCTCGGCATCGGCGATCGGCAGATCCAGCCCGAGACCGGTCGTTTCGCGGACGCGCCCCTCGGCGACGGTCGCGAAGGAGCGCAGATCCTTGACCACGGCCCGCGCCTCGGACGGCGTCACCCGCGGGCCGCGCGGCGCCAGGCGTTGCCCAGCGCGAACGGCTGCATCCCAGTCGATCGGATTCGCCGTCATACGCGGTGGCCTCGCCCGATCCACAGGCAGTGTCTATTCACCGCGTACCTATCCACCGCGAACCTAGCCACTACAACCGCATCCACGGAGCGCGGCAGCCAGCGAGTCCAGCGCTGGCCGGGTTCCGGTCGTCTCGCTGTTGAGCACACCTGCCGAGTTGAATGCGAAGACGATGATGCGACCGCCCTGATCCGGCACGTACCCGACCAGCGCGTAGGTCGACTCCAGCGAACCGGTCTTGGCCCGCACCCATCCGGCGCCCGCCTTGTTGTCGGGCTGCGAGAACCGCGGCGGGGCCAGCGTTCCGGACACCCCGGCGAGCGGGAGGCCGGTGAGCAGGATCCGTTGGATCGCAGGCTTGCCGGCCACCGCCATCGCCATGACCTTGCCCAGCACCTGCGGTGGCACGCGATCGAGCTCGGACATCCCCGACCCGTCTTTGATCACGACGCCGCTGGTGGACAGGCCCATATCGCCCAGCACCTGCATGATCGCGGCGGACACCCCGGCGAAGGACGGCGGCGCCCCCCGCGCGATCGCGGCCTCGCGGGCGAGCGCCTCGGACAGCACGTTGTCGGACTGTTCCAGGGCCTGCGCCAAAAGCGTTGACAGCGGCTGCGACTCGACCTTGGCGATGACCTTGGCATCCGGCGGTGCCTGGCCGTCGCTGATGGGCAAGTTGTCCTTCCCCAGCGCGTGCGCGAGCGCCTTCCCGGCCGTCATCGCCGGCTCACCGGTCCGCGGCGAATCCTCGTTGCCGGGGTCGACCCGGTCCGCGTCGACCATCAGCGCCTGCATCTTGGTGATGTAGCCGTGCGCGTCCTGCGGCGTGCCGCGGATATCGTCCGCGTTCCAACCGTCGGCCATCTCCGGGCCGTTCCAGTAGGAGGTGTCGAGCACGATGCTTGTCGCCTGCACGCCGGCGGCCTTGATCTGCGCCGCCAGGTCGGCCACCGTCGGCCCGCCCGGAAGCACCGTCGGTGCCCCCTGCGGCCGCGCCGACAGCGTCACGTCGCCGCCACCGACGAAGACGATCTGCCCCGGCTTCTCGCCCATGACGACCTTCGTGGTCAGGCGCCGGTTCGGATCGGTGGACGCCAGCACGGCCGCGCCGGTGAGCAGCTTCATGGTGGACGCCGGAAGCCGCGGCTGTTCGGCGTTCTGCTGCCACAGCGTGGTGCCGGTCTGCGGGTCGAGCACGATCCCGGTCAACTGCGCGACGGCCTTGTTGGCGAGCGGCGTCGTGAGTTGGGCGGTGACCCCGGCCGGCGTCGGCGCGGTGTCCGACGGCTTCATGGGGACGATCTGCGGCGTGGGGATCGTGACCGGCGGGTCGGGAATGGCGGACGGGTTAGTGGCGGACGTCGACGACGTGGCGCCGGTGCCGTTCTCCGCCCCGTTCGTGCCAACGAGCTGCGGCCACACGATCACGGCCGCGATCGCCAGCACGATCACGACGAGCAGCGTGCCGCCCACGATCCAGCCACGTCGCCTTGTCCATCGCCCGAGGTTCACCGGTCCATCCTTCCACGAGCCGCGGACACCGAGGCCCGCCTGCCCTCGCTCAGCGCTCCCCTGGGCGCCCCCGCTGAGTGCCTTCGATACGCGCGGATCGGGGAGGGCCCGCGGGGCCCGACTAGACTCCGTCAGCGGGACCGCCCCGACGACGAACGACCGAAGGAGGCCCACACCATGGACTTCGACGTCATGATCGAGATTCCGAAGGGGTCCCGCAACAAGTACGAGGTCGACCACGAAACCGGGCGCATCCGGCTCGATCGCGTGCTGTTCACGGCCACGCAGTACCCGGCCGACTACGGCTTCATCGAGGGAACCCTCGGGCAGGACGGCGATCCGCTCGACGCGCTGGTCCTGCTGCCCGAACCCACGTTCCCGGGCTGCGTCGTGCGCGCGCGGGCGATCGGGATGTTCCGCATGACGGACGAGAAGGGCCCCGACGACAAGGTCCTGTGCGTCCCGGCCAAGGACCCGAGACAGGAGAACCTGCAAGACATCTCGGATATGAAGGAGTTCGATCTGCTGGAGATCCAGCACTTCTTCTCGGTGTACAAGGACCTGGAGCCGGGGAAGAGCACCGAGGGGTCGAACTGGGTCGGCCGCGGCGACGCCGAGACGGAGATCCGGATCTCCTTCGATCGCGAACGGCAGCGACTGGCCAACGGCGGGCGCTGACGGGCACTGACGGGCACTGATCCGGGCCGGCGGGATCACCGAGTATGACGCTGTTCGCGGCGCTTCCGCGCCGTCAGACCACTATCCGCGAGCTGTGCCCTACCAGGCGCTACCAGTGGTTGTTCGGACCGGACACCCGCTTGACGTTCGGGCGGACGTCCACCAGGTAGACCAGGACGCCGATCATCGCGGCGAGCCACAGCAGCGACTGCGGCGCGAAGACGTTCGACACGATCGCCAGGCCGAGCACCACCGCGCAGGCAACGGTGATGCCGAGCCAGGTCGCCTTGGTCTGCTTGTCCGCCGCCGGGAACGCGTCACCGCGCCGGCTCGCCGCGTCGATCACGCAGAAGACCCCCAACACCGCGCCGCCGTAGGCCAGCACGAGGTCGATCGAGTACATGATCTGCAACACGACGGTCCCCACGCTGCACAGCCTACGGGGCGGCGCTCCGGAACTCGCACATCCGCGGCCACCCCGCCGCAGCTCCCCGGCCCTATCCAAAGCCTGGTGAGCAGCCGTCCTTGCCGGTGCGCACGTGCCGCATAGTGCGCTTGCCGGGAAGAACGGCTGCTCCTCGGGTAAGCCGCGACGGCTATTCGCCGACGGGACTACTCGCCACTACTCGCCGGCCGGCTTCGCTCCGGGCTTTCCGGCCGCCTTGGCCGCAGGCTTCGCGCTGGCTGCCGGCTTCTTGGCGGCCGGTTTGGGTGCGGCTTTCGCGGCGGGCGCCTCGCCCGGAATAGCGTCATCGGCGCCGGTCGCTTCTTTTCCTGCCTCCGGCGCGCCGGATTCGCCGTGTTCCGGCCGGGCCTTCGCGACCGTCTCGCCGCCGCGTTCCGCCAGGTTGCCGTAGACCATGGCGACGAACCGGGTGTAGGCCTCGACGGTGGAGCGCAGGTTCTCCGGGGAGAGCGAGTTGGTGAACTCCTGCGCCTTGGCCGGCAGTTCGCCGACCAGCTTCTGCGCCTTGCCCGGGACCTCGGCGGCGAGCTGCTCCAGCTGGTGCGCGACGTCGCCGGCGACCTTCCGCGCCTTGGCCGGGAGATCGCTCGCGAACGCCTTCACGTCGTCACCGCTGGGCACACCGCCTGCGGCGCCAAGCTTTTCGCTGACCTGCTCGCGGAGCTGGGCGAGACGCTCGGCGGCGAGGTCGCCCGCACCGATCGCCGCGAGCAGCGGCTTCGGCAGGTCTCCGAATCGCGCTGCGAGTTGCTCGATGGCGCTGTCGGACACATTCTTGATGTCGGTCAGTAGGGACATGATCACTCCTTGTGTGGAACCGATCAGCTGGCCTGATCAGGGGACTTGTCGGGGGACTCTTGCGGGGCAGTGCGGTGGCCGTCGGTCGCGTGCTGTGCGCCTTCTCGTGAGCTCCGCGACTCGTGCAGGAACGCCCGGTAGATCTCGGTGAGCGACACCTTTTGCCGCTCAGTGAGGTTCGGGTCGGCGCGGATCGCGTCGGTGACCTCGCGCGCCTCGGGTACGTCGGCCGCGCGCAGGATGCCCGCCTTGACGAGCAGCGACTCCGCCGAAATCGAGAGCCCATCGGCGATCTGGGCCAGAATCGCCGCGCTGGGCCTGCGCAGCCCCCGCTCGATCTGGGACAGGTACGGGTTGGACACCCCTGCTTTGTCGGCGAGCGCACGCAACGAGATCTGTGCTGCCGTGCGCTGCGCGCGGATGTAATCGCCGATGTCCCGGACGGGCGCGAGCATCTCCCGGCCCACCGCACTGAGTTCTTTGCCGAGATCCATCACGCACCTCCCGTCATCGACGCTATCGATGATAGGCGCTTCTGCTTGCAATTGCAAGCATTCAGTTAGCGATGCCGGTCACAAGGCTGGACACCGGGATTCGGTGCGCCCGATCCGAGCCGCTAACCGAGCACGGCCCGCGCGATGGTATAGATGGCCAGCCCCGCCAGCGCGCCGACCACCGTGCCGTTCACCCGGATGAACTGCAGGTCCTTCCCGATGTGCAACTCGATCGCGCGCGCGGTGCGCGTGCCGTCCCATCGCGCGATCGTGTCGTCGATGATCCCGGTGAGCGCCCGGGCATGGTTCGCGGCGAGATAGCCTGCGGCGTCGGCGATGTAGAGGTTGATCTTTTCGGATATGACGGAATCCGTCGTCAAGCGGTGCCCGAATCCGACGAGTCCGTCGACGATGGCGCGACGAAGCCGAGAGCCGGGATCCGCCGCGGCCTCCGCCAAGCCGCGTTTGGCGCTCTCCCAGACGCCGGAGGCGAGCACGCGCACCTGCGCGTTGCCTGCGATGCGCCGGGCGGCATCGTTGGCCCGGGCCCGCGTGGTGGGATCGGCCTGCAGGTCTGCCGCGAACTCGAGCAAGAACCGGTCGAGCGCCCTGCGCAGCGGGTGCTGCAAGTCGACTTTCACTGCGGTAGCGAATGTCTCGACCTCGTGATAGACACGGTCGGCGACCATCGAGTCGACGAATCGCGGGCTCCAGCCCGGCGCCCGCGCGGTCACGATTTTCGTCACGGCCTCACGGTTGTCGCGGATCCAGGATTGGCAGCGGTCCACGATGACGTCGACCAGGGCATGGTGATCCCCGCGCCGGAAGACCTCGCCCGCCACGCGACCGAGCGGCGGACCGATATCGGCCTTCTCGAGCGTCGTGCGCGCCAGGTCCGCGATCTGATCGGCCACCACATCGTCCGACAGCACCGTCTCCAGCCCGCGGATCACGGACGCGATCTCGCCGGCGACCTGCTCGGCATGTGCCGGGTCCGCGAGCCACGTGCCGAGCCTGGCCGCGACATCCAATCGCGACAGCTTCTCCCGCACAATGCTTTCCGAGACGAAGTTCGCCGCGACGAACTCGGACAGCGCCGAGCCGATCGAGTCCTTGCGGCGCGGGATGATCGCGGTGTGCGGGATGGGCAGCCCCAGCGGCCGGCGGAAGAGCGCCGTGACGGCGAACCAATCCGCGAGCGCACCGACCATGCCGGCCTCGGCCGCGGCACGCACGTAGCCGAGCCAGGGATACGTGCGCTCCAGCAGCCAGCAGGCGACGAACACGATCCCCATGGCGACGAGCAGGGCGGTAGCGAACATCTTCGCCCGGATGAGCCCGCGCCGCCGCATCGCATCCGCTGAGCTCATCTCGAACGTCACCCGCCCATTGTGACCGGCAACCGGGCGCGGCAGCGGGCGGGACTGAGGCGGGACGCGACCTTGGGCTGCTGATCGAGTAGAACTTGAGGAATGACGACGTTCGCCTCCGGGCCGTTGCCCGATCCGCTCGCGACGCGGCCCGTGTCCGATCCCCTCGTCCCGAGGTTGAGGCCGTTCACGTCCACGATCTTCGCGGAGATGACGGCCCTCGCGACCGCGACCGGCGCGGTGAATCTGGGCCAGGGCTTCCCGGACAGCGACGGACCCGCGGCCATGCTCGAGGTCGCCCGTAACGCCATCGCCCGCGGCGTGAACCAGTACCCGCCGGGGCCGGGAACGCCGGAACTGCGCCGGGCCATCGCCGCGGCACGAGAGCGGGACTATGGACAGCGGTTCGACCCGGAGGACGAAGTGCTCGTCACCGTCGGCGCCACGGAGGCCATCGCCGCGGCGATCCTTGCCCTGGCCGGCCCGGGCGACGAGGTGGTGATGCTGGAGCCCTACTACGACTCCTACCCGGCCGTCGTCGCGATGTCCGGCGCCACATCCGTTGCGGTGCCGCTGGTTCGCTCGGCTGCCGGGCGTTTCGCGCTTGACGCCGAGCGGCTCGCACATGCCATTACGGACCGCACGCGCCTGCTGCTGATCAACAGCCCGCACAACCCGACCGGGACGGTGCTCAGCGCCGCGGAGCTGGCCGTCATCGCCGAGATCGCCATCGCGCACGACCTGATCGTGGTGACCGACGAGGTGTACGAATACCTGACATTCGATGCCGCGCAGCATATTCCGATCGCCACGCTGCCGGGGATGGCGGAGCGGACGGTCACGATCTCCTCCGCGGGGAAGTCGTTCAACGTCACCGGCTGGAAGATCGGCTGGGCCTGCGGGCCGGCTCCCCTGATCCGTGCGGTCCGCGCGGCCAAGCAGTTCCTCACGTTCGTCGGCGGGGCGCCGTTCCAGCCGGCGGTCGCGTACGCCCTGGCGGCGGAGCGGGACTGGGCCCACGCACTTCGGGACTCCTTGCAGCACAAGCGGGATCGCCTCTGCGAGGGCTTGAGCGCGGCCGGGTTCGAGGTCACGGTTCCGCAAGGCACCTATTTCGTCCAGGCGGACATCCGGCCGCTGGGCGAATCCGACGGCATGGCCTTCTGCCGGACCCTACCCGAGCGCGTCGGGGTGGCCGCCGTGCCGACGCAGGTGTTCTACGACGACCCTGCCGAAGGCGCCCATCTCGTCCGATTCGCCTTCTGCAAGGCGGATCCGGTGATCGACGAGGCCGTGTCCCGCCTCGCTCGGCTTCGTTGATCCCGCACCGGCACGGGACATCGTCATCCTCGGGGAGCACGGTGAAACGGGGGCGGGGTGGACGGTGCGGGCCGCCGGCGTGATGCGACGATGCGGGTATGAGTTCGACTCCGGACCGCATCGCCGACCTGCTGCGCCACGATCCCGTCTTCGACGGGCACAACGATCTCGCCTGGGCGCTGCGGGAGCAGGCGGGGCACGACCTCGCGGCGCTCGACATCGCGCGGCACCAACCGAGCCTGCACACGGACATCGGCCGCCTTTGGGCGGGCGGCGTCGGGGCTCAGTTCTTCTCGGTATTCGTTCCGGGGACCCTGCCCGCCGCCGACGCCGTAGTCGCCACTCTCGAGCAGATCGACTGCGTGCGAAGGATTGTCGCGCGGTACCCGGAGACATTCCGCGCCGCACGCACTGCCGACGATGTGCGGAAGGCGTTTGCGCAGGGCAAGATCGCCGCGCTGATGGGCGCCGAGGGCGGGCATAGCATCGCAGGGTCGCTCCGGGTGCTGCGCACCTTGCGTGCCCTGGGCGTCGCCTACCTCACCCTGACCCACAACCAGAACGTGCCGTGGGCCGATGCCGCGACGGACACGCCGGCGATCGGCGGACTCAACGAGTTCGGCCGGGAGGTGGTGCGCGAGATGAACCGCATCGGGATGCTGGTCGACATCTCGCACGTCGCTCCGGGCACCATGCGCGATGCGCTCGCGACTTCGGCGGCGCCGGTGATCTTCTCGCATTCCTCCTGCCGGGCCCTCACGGACCACGTCCGCAACGCCCCCGACGACGTCCTCGAGAGCCTCGTGACGAACGGCGGGGTGATCATGATCGCGTTCGTCCCGGCGTTCGTCTCGCAGCGATGCGCCGATCATGCGGCCGCGGAACGCACCGAGCGCACCCGGCTGGGTCTCGGCGAGTACGCCTATGACGACGATCGTGGCCGGGACCCCCGTGCCGTCGCCGAGCTGCGCGCATGGCAGGCCGAGAATCCGCCGCCGACAGCGACTCTCGCAGATGTCGCAGACCATGTCGACCATGCACGCGAGGTGTCCGGCATCGACCACGTCGGGCTGGGCGGCGACTATGACGGCGTTCCCGGCCTGCCGGCCGGCCTGGCCGACGTGTCCTGCTACCCGAACCTGCTCGGCGAGTTGGCCGACCGAGGATGGAGCGATTCGGACCTCACTGCGCTAACATCTCGCAATATTCTGCGAGTTCTGGACGCGGCCCGCGAGATCGCCGACCCGGGTTTCGGAGCCTGACGAGCTTCGGCACCGTAGGTCGCGCTGTCGTCTCGGCTCACGCTCCTGTCGCTTGCACGGACCGCCTGGAGGGGCCATGACGATCCGTTCCGCACGATTCGTCGTTTCCGTTGCCGCGATGGTGGCGCTCGCCGGATGCAGCGTCTCCGTCGCCGGGACCCCGCAGCGGCTCACGGAGCCGGCGACCGCCTCCGGAACGCCGTCGGCGAACCCGACGAGCACGCCGACGACGACCGGCACAACAGCAGCGACGGACGCGACCGATACCCCGGCCTGGCAATTGCCCACCGCCCCGCCGACCACGGACGTCCCCGACAGCATGGTCGGCCTGAAGAAGGGCGCTCCGCTCCCGGACATGCCGGTCACCGGCGGCGTCACGACCGATGTCGACGCGATCGCTGTCAGCGCAATCGCCGATCTGATCACCTACTACGGCCAGATCCTGCCGAAAGACTTCGGGGTCGCCTATCAGCCGCCGCGGGAACTGGTCTCCTACGACTCGACCGATCCGAACAGCTCGGTCTGCGACGAGTCGACCTACAAATTCGTGAACGCGTTCTACATGAACTCCTGCAATACCGTCGCATGGGACCGCGGCGTCCTGATGCCGATGCTCGCCGGCGAGGTCGGAACGCTCGCGCCCGCCGTCGTGCTCACCCACGAACTCGGGCACCAGGTGCAGTACCTGCTCGGCGAGTCGGATAAGACGCCGACGATCGTCATGGAGCAGCAGGCCGACTGTTACGCGGGGGCGTTCTGGCGGTGGGTATCCGACGGCAACTCCGCCCACTTCACCTTCAACCAGAGCGAGGGCATGCGCCAACTGCTGTTGTCGCTGTTCACGGTCAAGGACCCGGTCACCGTCATCGACGCGGCCGGCGGAGGCGGAAACGCGGCCGATCCGGATGCGCACGGCAACGGGTTCGACCGGACCTACGCCGCGACACTGGGATTCACCTCCGGGGCGGTGCGCTGCAGCAGGATCACCCAACAGGAGATCACCCAACGCGGCCAACAGTTTCCGTTCGTCGGCGATCCCACGCAGTTCGGCAACGTCGACATCACGGAGGACGTGATCAACGGGCTCGTTGGAACGGTGAACGAGTACTTCACCGCCGTGATGCCCGGCTACAAGCCGCCGAAGCTCGTCACCTACGAAGGCCGGACCCCGCCGCCGTGCGCCGGTTTCACGCCCTCGTTCCCGGTGGCCTACTGCCCGGCCGAGAACACCGTCAGCTACAACCTCGCCGAGCTGCAACGCATCGGGACGCCGACCGCCGGCTGGGACTCGTCGAACGGCGACTTCTCCGCGATCATGCTGCTGGTCACGCGATACGCACTCGCCGCCCAAGCCGTGGGGCATTCGCACATCACCGGAAACAACGCGGGCCTGCGCGCCCTGTGCTACGCCGGCACCTGGGCCACCTGGATGCGAGATCCGCGGGGCGCCGACGAGTACCAGCTCTCGCCGAACGACCTGGACAAGGGCATCTACGAGATCGTCTCGGCGCCGCTCGCGGGCGCGGACGCGAACGGCGCCACGACCGCGCTCACCGTGGAACGCGTCCAGGCGTTCGACATCGGCGTCACGCACCCGATCCCGGACTGCTTCGACTTCTACGCGAACTGACGAATCAGCCGACGGTGCCTACGCGCGGCTTCGCCGGTCCCACGCTGTCCGAATCGTGAAGTCCGCCTAACGACCGGCTCAGCCGACGGTGCCCGGGTGGGGGCCGATGCGCCCGTCGCGGTCGAGGGAGTCGATCACCGACACATCGTCATCGGCGAGGGTGATGCCGGCAGCGGCGAAGTTCTCCGAGATACGCGACGGCGTCACGGATTTCGGTATCGCGACGATGCCGTGCGCCAGATGCCAGGCAATCACGACCTGCGCGGGCGAGGCGCCGTACTTCTCCGCGACCACCGCCACGGTCGGGTCCGCCAGCAGCGCACCACCCTGCCCGAGCGGCGACCACGCCTCCGTGGCGATCCCATGGTCGGCGTGGAACGCGCGCATCTCACGCTGCTGCAGATAGGGGTGCAACTCGATCTGGTTGACGGCGGGCACCACCCCGGTCTCATCGATCAACCGTTGCAGGTACTCGGCCGTGAAGTTCGACACGCCAATGGATCTCGCCCGCCCAGAGCGCTGGATCTCGATGAACGCGCGCCAGGTGTCGACGTACCTGTCCGCCTTCGGTTGCGGCCAGTGGATCAGGTACAGGTCGACGTAGTCGGTGCCCAGTCGCTCCAGGCTGGCGTCGAAGGCGCTGAGCGCCGCGTCGTGGCCGTGGCCGTCGTTGTTCAGTTTCGTCGTGAGGAAGACCTCGGCCCGGTCCAGGCCAGATTCCGCGATCGCTCGGCCGACGCCGGACTCGTTCCGGTACATGGCGGCCGTGTCGACGCTCCGGTAACCGACCCGCAGCGCCTCCGCGACCGCCGGCTGCGCCTCACTGTCCGGGACCTGCCACACGCCGAAACCGAGCTGCGGCATGGGTGCGCCGCTGGAAAGTGCCACCGTGGGAACGTTTGTCATGGCTCCGACCGTACCGGCAGCGCCCCCTCCGATTCCGACGGGTCGCCTATGACGATGTTCACGCCCCACGCGTTCGATCGCGCTGTGCCCCCACCGCATGCTCCGACCGCGTACGCCCATCGTGCTCACCCCCTGGTGAGCCTGCGCACGGCCCCCGCACCCGCGCCGCCAGACCCTCCGAGCACCCCTCCGCTCCCGCCGCCGCGGCTGCCGGTCGCGGAGGAGGAGGTCGGCAGCGGCTGATCCAGATTCGCCAGCACCACGACCTGGCCGGCCTTGAGCCCGGACGTGATCTGGGTGAGTTCCGGCCCCACCACACCGATCCCGACCGACACAACGCTCGTAGAGGTGCCGCTCAGGACCGTGACGGTGTGCTGGGTGCCTGTCGTGGTGACCGCCGAGGTGGGCACCGTCAGGACGCCGTTCGCGGACCCGACGTCGATGGTCAGCGATGCGCCGGCACCGTCGAACAGCGTCTGGCCGGTGGGGTCGAGCAGGACGGTGACCGGGAAGGACGGGGTACTCGTCGCAGAGTCGTTCAGCACGCCGATCATCGTCACCATGCCGGACAGCGGCACCTGGACCCCGTTGACCGTGACCGACGCCTGCTGACCGGTCTTGATCAGGTCGATCTGGTTCAGCGGGACCGACACGGTGACCTGGTATTGCGCCCGCCCGACGATCGTGATCGTCTGCAACGTGGAACCCGCGCCGACCTGGTTGCCGACCGCGATGGCGACCTGCGCCACCGTCCCGTCGATCGGGCTGACCAACGACGCGCCCTGGGCATTGCGTTGGGCGAGAACGAGATTCGCCTCCGACAGGTCGATCTTCGCCTGGTCTGCGGCGATATCGGCCGCGGTGGGAACCCGGGACGTCTGTCCGCCAGCGACACCGGATCCGCCGGCAGAACCGCCACCCGATCCGGCACCTGAACCGCCGCCGGTTCCGCCGACGGCCTGGCCGCTCGACGCGGAGCCCGCAGAACCGCTGCCCGAACCGCTACCAGAACCACTGCGGCCAGAAACGCTGCCGCCGGACCCCGTGCCGGCTGCCGCCGATCCTCCGGCAGAACCCTTCTTCGACCCGGTCGACCCGGTCGATCCGGTAGAGGAGCCGCGGCCGCCGGATGTGCCCGTGCTGCCGGTGCTGCCTTGGCCGGTCGCGGTGCCACTTGACACCTGCAGCAGGGAGTCAAGGTGCAGCTGCCAGGAGTACAGAGTGTTCAGCGCATCGAGGGCCGCGGAGATCGCACTCTGGCATTGGGTGACCGCGTCTGCCGTCGCCCCCGGCTGGCCTCCGGCTGCCGGCGCGCCGCCGGTGCTGGTCGGCGGCGAGGTTGTTGGCGGCGAGGTTGTTGTTGGCACTGCCGAGGACGTGGTCGTGTCTGGGGGCGTGCTTTGCGGTGTGCCGGATGTGGGTGGGTGTCCGGCGAAGGCCTGACCGACGTTGCCCCGCAACGGATTCCCATTGCCCATGTTCGTCGCGGTGGTCGTCGTGGTCGGCGTCGTCTCGGTCGCCGTGGTCGTTCCGGTGGAAGTAGTGGTGGCCGTTGACGAGCCCGTGGACGTCTCGGTCACGGTGCTGGGCGATGCGGTCACCGTCACCGTGCTGGGCGGGGCGGTCACCGTCACGGTCGTCGTGCCGGACGCCGACAACCCATCATTCCCGGTGGCCGACAAGATGTCGTAGCAACCCTGCGATATCGGAACCTGCGAGCTGGCCGTCGTCGAGCTTCCGGACGAGGCGTCGGTACCGGATCCGACCAACGGACTGCTCGCCCCATCGGCCGGGACGGTCTGGCTGCCGCCGATCGTGCTCTGATCCGCGCGCGCGTGACCGGAACCCGCGGGGATGGAACCCGACGTGGGGACAGGCCCCGACGTCGGCCTCGGCTGGCCGGTCGACGGCGTGGCGGATCCGGACCCCGAGACCGACCCGGAGTCGGACGCGGCGGGTGCGGCGGCGCACGTGCCCGCCCGCACCCCCTTTCCGATCAGGTAGTCGATGAGTTGCTGGCAGCCGACGATGGCGTTCTGAGCGGCCGTGATCTCGGTCTGGTTGCCGGCCGTACCGGCGCCGGAAGGCCCGCCAGCCGCACCGCCACCGCCGGGAGCAACCGATGGGGTCGTGGAGGGTGTCGTCGTCAATGGCGCTGTCGTCGACAGCGCCGCCCCAGCGCCCTGGCGACCCTGCCCGGAGCCGGACGCGGCCTGGCTCGCGGGTGATGCGGCGGACGTCGTGCTGCTCGCCGCGGCGGAGGAGCTTGCCGCGGCCGCCTGGGCGTTGGTGTCGTCGGTCAGCGTCTGCTTCGCGTTGGTGAGGTCGGTCTCTGCGGTCTGCACGGCGTTGGCCAGGTCGGTCGTGTTCAGGGTCCCGAGAACCTGGCCGGCCTTGACGGTGTCGCCGACCGCAACGTCGATCGACGCGACCGTCCCCGCTGCGGCGAAGGCGGCCCTCGCCGTGTTCACATCGGCGAGAGACCCGACCGCAGAAACGGTTTCGGTGACGGACCCGGTGGCTGCGACGGCCGTCCGAAGGGTCGGTCCGGACGGTCGAAGGCTCGCCCAGGCGACACCAACACCGAGCCCCGCGAGCACCACGACGACCACCGCCGTCACGATGAAGCGGCGGATCCGGCGTCCGCGCTGTCGCCGAACCCGGGCCGGCGAGAGGGGCGGTGGGTCCGGCGGCAGCGGGTCAGCTGCCGGCCCGTCTGGATCGATGTCACCGCCCGGATCGATCACATCAGCCATTCGTGGTCACCGGTCCGCTCTGACCGCCGGCACTGCCAGGCGCGCCGCCACGCGGGAACCCGCCGAAGCCACCGCCCAGCCGAGCGGAGCAGGTGCCGTTGGTCGGAGCGCTGAGCTGGATCTGCTTGGCCGTGATCGCGCCGGTGTCGTCCGCCGTGCCGAACGCGGACGCGCACAGTCCGACCTTGATCGCCGACGATGTCGCGGTGACGGTCTTCGTGTAGGTGGTCGCGCCGGTCACCGTCACGGTCGAGGTGGTCTTCGTCGTGGCGGGCGCCGCTGATGAAACGGCCGATGACGCGGCCGTCGACGTCGGTGCCGCCGGTCGGCCGGTGAACTCGGTGACGGTGACGGTGATCTGGGATCCGCTGACGGAAGCGACCTGCCCTGACACGACGCTGCGGGCGCCGGCGAAGCCGGAACCGCTTCCGCCGCTTCGGGTTCCGCTGGAACCGGTGCCGCCAGGGGAGTTCGGCGCCCCGGTCGGCCGGGTGCCGTTGAAGGTCCGCGGCGCGCCCGAGCCGCCGCGGCCGAAACCGCCGAACGCTCCGGCGCCGCAGGACCCGTTCGTCGCCGGTTCGATGGTGACGGTCGTAGCGGTGATGGCGGTGGGCACGGTACGGCGCGGCCCTTGGCCACCCGCCGCCGTGCTCGGCGCGGCAGTGCCCGGCTGCACCGATCCGGATGTGGTCGACGCGGCTATCGCTGTGATGCATGCGCCGACCGTCACGTCGGCGCGAGAACCGGCCACCGTTTGCTGGATGCGCGTGGACGACGTGTAGTTGACGGTCGTCTGACTGGTCGTGCTCTGCACTTCGAAGCTTCCGGCCTGCGCCGCCGCGATCTTGCCGGATGCGCCGGGCGGAGTGGCCGCCGCAACCCCGTTACCGCTGCCGCTGCCACCACTGCCGCTGCCGTTACCGTTGCCGCTGCCACCAACGGCGCTACTGGTCGGCTCGTCGGCGGCGGTCGACGATGACGCGGCCGGAGGCGTGGCGGCGCTGGACGAACATGCCGCCACGGTGGCGGCGACGGCGATCATGGCGAGAATGCCGGCCGAGTGCCGTGCGACGCGGCGCGCACGAGTCCCGGGCCGACGTGGGCTCACAGTGTCGGACGGCTCCGTGGCCGCGAACTTCGTCATCTCCGAAGTCCTTTCAATGTTTGGGTTTTCGCTGTCGGGGGTTTCGCCGTCAGACGACCGAGTGAACATCGTGGTCACTCGGTGCGCAGCGCGTCGATGGGGGCCATGCGTGCCGCGCGGGTGGCCGGGTAGACCCCGAAGATCAGGCCGATGATCATGGACACCGCGACGGCACCGATCACGACCGGTGCGGACACGATGACGGGTGTGGTGGTCGACAGCAGGGTGGGCAACAGGCGCGCACCCAGAATGCCGAGCAATGCGCCGAGCAGGCCTCCGGTCAGGCCGAGCGCGATCGCCTCGGCGAGGAACTGCCGCCGGATCGCTGTCGGCGGGGCGCCGATGGCCTTGCGCAGCCCGATCTCCCGCGTCCGCTCCGTCACCGACACCAGCATGATGTTCATGACGCCGATGCCCCCGACCAACAGCGACAGCGCCGCGATCCCGGCCAGCAGGACGGTCAACGTCTTGCTCACCGAGGTGACGGTGGCCAGGAGCGCGTTCTGGCTGGAGATGGTGAAATCGGCGTTCGCGGAGCCGGAAAGGCGGTGCAGGTTGAGTAAGAGCGCGTCGGCCTCCTGATACGCGGCCGACAGCGTCTGCTGCGAGGCAGCCTTGAGGTAGATGGTGGACACGGAGTTCCGCGTCGATCCACCGGCGATGTCGTTGGCGAGCGCGGTGATCGGCATCACCGCTTCGTCGTCCAGGTTGCTCGTCGAGTTCGAGCCCGCGGACGCCAGCACCCCGACCACCGTGAAGGGCTGGCTGTTGATAGTCACCGTCTGGCCGACCGCGTTCGTGGTGCCGAACAACTCCGTTGCCGTAGCCGATCCGAGAACCGTGACAGCGCTGGCATTCTCGACGTCGGTCGCGGTGAAGAAGTCGCCGTCGGCCAGCGTGCGAGAGCGGACGCCGAGCCACGAGTCGGTGGTACCGATGACGCTGGTGGTCCAGTTCGTCGAGCCCGCGGCGAGCGTCTGCGAGCTGTCCTTCTCCGGCGCGACGGCCGCGATGTCCGGTGCGGCGACACGGTTCGCCAACGCGGTGGCATCGCTGACCGTGAGCGTGGACGCCGATCCGAATCCACCGCGGATGCCGGCGGTGCTCGTGGAACTGCCCGGCGTGACGATGAGCAGATTGCTGCCCAGCGCGCTGATCTGCGCACCGACCTGTTGCTGGCTGCCGAGACCAAGTCCGACCGAGAGAACGACGGCGGCGATGCCGATGAGGATGCCGAGCACCGTCAGCGCCGACCGCAACCGATGCGCGACGAGGGAGGCGCCGGCGGTTCGCAGGATCTCCACCCAGTTCATCGCGTCAGCCCCACCATGTGGGTGACGCCGCCGTCACCGTGGCGCGGCACGATGAGCCCGTCCTTGATGCGTACCGTCCGGTGGGCGCGGGCGGCGACCTCCGCCTCGTGCGTGATCACGACGACGGTACTGCCCTGGCCGATCAATTCGTCGAACAGCGTGAGGATGTCTTCGGTGGCCGAGGAGTCCAGGTTCCCCGTCGGTTCATCGGCCAGGATGAGGTCCGGCTCGGTGACCAGCGCCCGGGCGATCGCGGCCCGCTGCTGCTGACCACCGGACAACTGCGCCGGTTTGTGGTTCACCCGGTCGGCCAAACCGACCCTCTCCAGCGCTGCCAGCGTGCGCGCCTGGCGTTCCCTGCGCGGAACGCCCGCGTAGATCAGCGGTAGTTCGACGTTTCGCCACGCGGTAAGGCTGGCGAGCAGGAAGAACTGCTGAAACACGAAACCGATGCGCTCGTTACGGATCTCGGCGAGATCGGCCTCGTCGAGGGAGCCCACGTTCTCGCCCGCGAGCAGGTAGGTGCCGCTCGTGGCGGTGTCCAGGCAGCCGATGATGTGCATCAGCGTCGACTTGCCGGAACCGGAGGCGCCGACCACGGCCACGTACTCCCCGGTGCCGACCGACAGCGAGAGGCCTTTCAGCGCCTGGACTTCCGCCGCGCTTCCGGAGGAATACGTCTTGGTGACGTCGCGCAGTTCGATGACGGGCCGCGTGGCGGGCGTGGCCGTCCGCGGGAGTCCGGCCGTCGTACTCGGCGCGGTCATGTCACCCACCGCCCGTCCCGGCGGAGGAGCCGCGGCCGGAGGAACCGCCCGTGCCACCCGTGCCACGCGTACCGCTGCCACTCCGGCCGGTGCCACCGGTGCTGCCGGCCCCGCCGCCGGACCCGGTCGTGGCACCGCTGGTGCTGCGTCCGGTGAACGTCACGGTGGTCACCTGGACCTCGTCACCCTCGGACAATCCCGACAGGATCTGGGTCTGTCCGCCGGAGCTCGCCCCGGTGGTGACGGTGGTCGGCCTGCGGGCGCCGTCGGCGGCGACGACCGTGACGGTCGAGGTGCCACCCGACCTGGAGATCGCCGCGGTGGGCACCGTCAGGACGTCGGTGAGCTGCTTGTAGATGATCACGGCGGTGACGGAGGTTCCGTCGTGCAGGCCGGTCTGCGCACCGGTGACGGTCACCACGACCGGATAACTCGCCGTGCCGCTGGAGGTCGAGCTGATGAGACCGATTGACGAAACGGTTCCGAAAAGCGTTGGCGTGGTGGCGGTCTGGGTACTCTGACCACCTGTGCCGCCGGTGCCACCTGTGCCGCCGCCGCCACGCCCTGCGAAGCCGCCGCCAGCTACGCCCGGGAAGCCGCCGGATCCGCCGCCGAACCCCGCAAAGCCGCCGAATCCCGGGAAGCCGCCCGCATTGGAGGTGCCGCTGGTCGACTCGGTGTTCGTGCTGATCTGCACCTGATCGCCGTTCTTGAGCAGGCCAACCTGCGAGTCCGAGACCGACGCGTTGACCTGCCAAGCGGACGTGCCGACGATGACGAAGGCCGCGGTGCCCGACCCGGAATTCGATGCCGAGTTGGCTCCGGATGATCCGCCTGCACCGGAGCCGCTACCCGAACCGCCGCTACCCTGTCGGCCGGAACCCGCCGAGCTGTTCGAGTTCGAGGACGAGCCCACGGACGCCGCCGAGTTCGCGCTGCTGGAGCCCGTCACTGCGTCGCCGACCGAGACGGCCACGGTCGTCACGAGCCCGGCCACCGGCGCCGTGAGCGTCGCGGCGGCGAGGTTGTTCTGCGCTGTCGTGACACCGCTCTCGGCCACCGAGATCGCCGATTTGTCGGCGGTGATCTGCGCTTCCGTGGAGGTGATTTGCGCGTCCAAGGTGTCCACGGCGGAGCCGGTCGCGGACGCCAGGGCGGTCTGCTGTGTGGTCAGCGTGTTCTGGTCGGATACCAGTTTGGCCTGCGCCGAGGCCAGCGTCGCCTTCGCGGAGGCCAACCCGGACTGAAGGCTCAGCGTGCCGACCGTTGCCAGCACCTCGCCCTTCGTCACCGTCTGCCCGGCCTGCACCCGCACCGTCGCCACGGTCCCGGACACCGCGAAGTTCACGGATTCCTGAACGGCTGGCGTCAGCGTCCCGGACACCGAGATCGATTCCTTGATAGTGCCGAGGGATGCGGGCGTGGTGGTCTCGGACGTGTTCACGATCCCGTTCGACGATGACGCCTGAGCAGTGGACCGGCCCGCCACGAGATAGGTCGTCACACTCGCGGCGGCCGCGACGACCAGGACGAGCAGGACCACCGATCCGACGCGCACGCCCTTGCGCGCCCACATACGTCTCATCGCACGCCCATTCCCTCGCTCCGCCCGTTTCCGTCGGCGGCTGCGAGAGCCCGGTCGCGATCCCGGTCGTCATCCCGTCGCAGCTGCGCGATACGGGTGACCGTAGAAAGGGAATGTGACAGCCGCGCGAATGGTTGCTGAGAAGTCGATGTGCGAATCGGCCCTCACGGAATCGGTCGAACAACGCGGACGGGCTGCCGCGCGGTGCCGGAATGCGGGACGGCCGGCGGGCTCGCGTCAGCCGGTGGGCGTCAGCCGGTGAGTGTCAGCCGGTGACGAACTCCCCCACCGCGGCGAGCAGCCGGTCGGCCTCGCCGATCGTGTTGTACGGCGCGAGCCCGATGCGCAGGCCGCCCGCGTCGCCCAGCCCCAGGTGGCGCGACGGCTCGAGTGCGTAGAAGTTCCCGGCCAGCGCGTTGATGTTCTTGGTCGCGAGGAACCGATAGGCATCCGCGGCTTCGCGGTCCGCGAACGTCACCAGCAGGGTGGGGGTGCGCGATCCGGCACGCGAGTAGATGGTCACCCCGGGCATCTCGGCCAGCCCGGCCTCGATCCGCTCACGGAGGGAGTCCTCGTGCGCGGCGGCAGCCGTGAGCGAGGTGACCAGCCGCTCCCGGCGCGTTCCCGCGGCCGCCGGATCGAGCCCGGCGAGGAAGTCGACGGCGGCCGTCACCCCCGCCAACAATTCGTAGGGCAGCGTGCCGAATTCGAACCGTTCCGGCACGGCATTCGTTGCGGGGAGCAGCTTGTCGACCTGGATCGTCTCCAGCAGCGCCGGGTCGGCGGCGAGCGCGCCGCAGTGCGGTCCGAGGAACTTGTACGGCGAGCACGTATAGAAGTCCGCCCCGAGCGCGCCGACATCGATCGGGGCGTGCGGCGTCAGGTGCACCCCGTCCACGGAGAGCAGCGCGCCCTGCGCGTGCACCACCTCAGCGATGGCGGCAATGTCCGGCCGGGTCCCGATGAGGTTCGACGCTCCCGTCACCGCAACGAGTTTCGTTCGCTGCGAGACAGCTGCGGCGACATGATCCACGTCAAGTTCGGCGGTCTCCGCGTCGAAGTCGATCCATCGCACGGTGGCGCCGGCGGCCTGGGCGGCCTGCACCCATGGCCGCACGTTCGCGTCATGGTCGAGCCGGGACACGACCACCTCGTCGCCCGCGCCCCAGGTCCTCGCCAGTGCCCGGGAGAAGATGTAGTGCAGCGCGGTGGTGCTGCGACCGAACACCACCCCGCCCGGTTTCGCCGCCAAGAGGTCCGCGATCGCCTCCCGCGCGGAGATGACGCTGTTCTCGGCATTGCGTTCGGCGACGGTGACGGTGCCCCGATTGGACAGCGGCCCGACGATGGTCGCGCGGATCGCATCCCCGACGGTGTCCGGGGTCTGCGTACCGCCCGGTCCGTCGAAATACGCGGTTCCCGTTGCAAGGGAAGGGAAATGCGCGCGCACCGCGGTCACGTCGTAGGTCATGCCATATCCCGTCTTGTGCCCTGTGATCTTGTGCTCTGTGGAGCCCTGGCTGCGACGCTACCGCCGCGGGGTGCCACAGGCACCCGGAACAGCGTCATACCCGGCGATGTACGCGACGGGACCGTGCCGCGCGCGTTACCGGCGGTCGGGAATCGCGTTGGCCGTGGCGACGCGCCCGAGGAATCGGCCGCTGTCCTTGACGGTGCGCCGCTGCGTCGGGTAGTCGACGTGCACCACGCCGAAGCGCCGGGTGGTGCCGAAGGCCCATTCGAAGTTGTCGATGAGGCTCCACACGAAATAGCCGCGGAGCGGCACCCCGGCGTCGATCACGCGCCGCGCCTGCCGGAAGTGCGCGTCGAGATAGTCCACCCGCGCCGCGTCGTGCACCTGCCCGTCGGCCGTCACGACATCGTCGAAGGAGGCGCCATTCTCGGTGATGTAGACCGGCGGCAAGCCCGGGTATCGGTCGCGCAGACGCGTGAGCACGTCGTAGAGGCCCGCGGGGTCGATCTCCCAGCCCATGCTGGTCACCGGGTATCCGCGCATGGCCTTGCCGACCCCGGCGCACCCGATCCATCCGTTGTCGAGCCCCGTGGTGGACGCTTCCGGTTCCCCGCCGAACACGACATGCCTGGTGTAGTAGTTGATCCCGAGCATGTCGAGGGGCGCGGCGATGGTGGCCACGTCGTCGGCGCGGATCGCGTCGGCCGGCCAGTCGGCGCCGAGGTCGGCGACGATGTCCGCGGGGTAGCTGCCGGCCAGCACCGGGTCGGTGAACAGCCTGTTGCTGATCCCGTCCACCCGCCGGGCCGCATCCGCGTCCTGCCGCGACTCGGATCGAGGGTCAACCGGATAGAGGTTGAGGGACAACCCATATCGCTGCTCCGGCCGGGCGGTTCGCATCTGCGCCACCGCCATCCCGTGGCCCAGCAGCAGATGGTGCATGGCGCGCAGCGACGCCGTCGGCTCGGTGCGTCCGGGCGCGTGCACGCCGTTGAAGTAGCCGAGGAACGCGCTGCACCAGGGCTCGTTCAACGTAAGCCAGTCCGCGATCCGGTCGGCGAAGCGCGCGTGCACCGCGGCGGCATAGTCGGCGAAGCGGTGCGCCGTGTCCCGCTCGGGCCAACCGCCCGCGTCCTCCAACGGCTGCGGCAGATCCCAGTGGTACAGAGTGGCCCACGGCCGGATACCGGCGGCGTGCACCTCGTCGAGCAGCCGGTCGTAGAACGCGACACCACCGGGGTTCAGCTGGCCCGTCCCGGCCGGCTGCATCCGGGACCAGGACATGGAGAAGCGGTAGGCGCCCACGCCGAGATCGCGCATGATCGCGACGTCCTCGGCGTGGCGATGGTAGTGATCGGCTGCGACATCGCCCGTCTCGCCGCCGACGGTCTTTCCGGGCGTGTGCGCGAACGTGTCCCAGATCGACGGCCCGCGACCGTCTTCCGAAACCGCGCCCTCGATCTGGTAGGCGGCGGTACTGGTTCCCCACAGGAAACCGGTTGGGAACGACGTCATCTCACATCTCTCCATCGGTCGGGTCGGTGCCCGTCTCGTCGGTATCCGCCTCGCCGGTGTCTGTCTCTTCGGCCGGCCGGCGAGGCGGGTCGTTCGGCGCGATGCGGCCCTCGGGCGATCGCCGCACAGCCGTCGTACGGCCGCCGTATGGTCGCACATGGTGGGCGCGCGCCGACCGTGCCGCCGACCGCATTGCCGATCGCATTGCCGATCGTGTCGCTGATCGTGTCACAGTGGAGACGGTCGGGGCGACCGGCCGCCGCCGCATCCCCCGCGCGGTGGACCCTACGGATGACGAAAGCTGTTGTGGTGACGGACACCCAGTGGGACACCTACCGCTATCGCGTGCGGTCGGCCGCGATGGTGACGCCGGTGATCCGCGAGCTGTGGCTGGAGCCGATCGGCGAGGTACTGCCGTACCGGCCCGGGCAGTACATCCTGTTCGCGGACGACCGGTACGCCGTACCGCAACGCTCCTACTCGGTGGCCAATGCTCCGCGGGCCGACGGCCGGCTCAGTGTGCTGGTGACGCTCGTCCCCGGCGGCCGGACCAGCACCTGGGCGCATGAAATCTCCGTCTATGACGAGGTGTCCGTCGAGGGCCCGTTCGGCACGTTCACCACCCCCGACGAGGCGACGTCACCGGTGCTGCTGTTGGGCGCCGGCTCCGGCCTGGCGCCGGTGCGGGCGCTGGCGGAGGCGCTGCTCGATCCGAGCCGGCCGGAGGGTGCAGCCGGGCGCCGCGTGACGTTGTTCTTCTCCGGGCGCACCGCACGCGACGCGATCGACCGCGAGCGGTTCGAGGAGTGGTGCCGGAACGTGCCGCAGTTCGACTACCGGCTCACCTGCACGCGCGATGCCCGAGAACAGCGTCATACCCGGATCCCCGCGCTCCTGCCCGGAGAATTCGAAACCCTGCGCGGCGTAGAGGTTTTCGCGGCCGGGCCGTCGGGTTTCGTGACCGCCTGCCAAGCCGCCGCCGAGCCGCTCGGCGCCGCGACCGTGGACATCCGGACCGAGGAGTTCTTCACCGATCCGGCACCCTGGTACGACACCGTCCCACCCATCGAATCAGCCTACGGCGCGCGGGCGCCGATGCAGGAGGGTTCATCATGAGCACCAGCCGCATCTACACCAAACTCGGTGACGACGGCTCGACCGGGCTGCTGTTCGGCGGTCGCACCTCCAAGGCCTCGCCGCTGATCGAGGCGGTCGGCAGCATCGACGAGACCGTGGCCGCGCTCGGTGTGGCGCGGGCGGCCGCGGACGATGCCGATCTTGCCGCCGACATCCTCGCCGTGCAGCGCGAACTCTTCGTCGCCGGCGCGGATCTCGCGGCCAACCCGCACGGGCGCTACCAACTGGTGCCGGGCATCTCGCTGGTGACGCCGGACATGGTGGCGCGCCTGGAAACACGCATCGATCACCTGATGGCCGAACGGCCGCTGCGCCCGGTGTTCGTGGTGCCCGGCGCGAATCCCGTGTCGGCGGCGCTCGACCTGGCGCGGACGCAAGTCCGGCGTGCGGAGCGGCGCCTCATCGCGTACCAGGCCGAGGCGGAGGCGATGGTCAACGAGCATGTGCGCGCGTACCTGAACCGTGTCTCCGATCTGCTGTACGTGCTGGCCCGGCACGCTGCCGGCGATGATGAAGAGCCTGCCAGCCACGGCACGTCGGCACAGTGAGCGGGACGCGTGCCGGCTTATAGGGCCGGCCGGGACCGGCACGCATTCGCCGGGATCAGCCCGATTCGGGCCGGATCAATTCGACCAGCGGAATCTCGCGGGACGTGGACGCCTGGTGCTGTGCATACATCGGGATCTGGCCGATCACGTCCTGCCATAACGCGGAACGTCGGTCGGCGCCGACAGGCCTGGCGATCGCTGCGAAATGCTCTGAGCCGATCTCCCCGGTGCCGATCTCCACGGTGCCGATCTCCACGGTCACAGACGGGTTCGCGACGAGATTGCAATACCAGTCCGGATCCCGGGAGGCGCCGGAGTTGGACGCGACCACCAGCAGCGCCCCGTCCACCCGGACGAACATCATCGGTGTGGTGTGCGGCTGGCCGGTGTGCCGGCCGGTGGTGGTGAGCAGGAGCATGCGCGCCCTGGGCATGCCGCCCATATCGCCGCCGGTCCGGAACTTCTCGATTACCCGCTGATTCATCGCGCGCATGTCTGCCACGCGTCCAGTATTCCGCGGCGGGCGCGCAGATCGTCCGGTTTCGGAGCTTTCCGCAGATCAACGCGCGCCTTCGTGAGATTTTCCACGCCCGGAACCTCAACTTCGCTCGGCGTTTGTCGATTACATTAAGTACTCGACCAACTACGCAGCGTGCGTTTGACCGGATGGCGAGGTTGTTGCGTGAACCGACCATTCCGCTCCCGATGCGGCGCCGACGGCGGTATGTCCGATCCTGCCGCCGTGACGGCTCCGGCAGCGCGCGCCAGCCTCGAACCTCGGCGCTCCCGTCGCCGCCGAATCCGGCTAGGCATGGCGGGCGCGCTGGTACTGGCCACAGCGGCGCTGTCCGGCTGCTCGGCAGCGGAGGTGTCGGCTCCCGGCATCGCCCCCGCAGCGGCTGCGGAATCGGCCTCCACAACATCCTCCGTTGCCGGCATCGCGGACGCCGGACCGTCTGCGGCCGCAGCGCAGGGGCTGTCCGACGTGGCTGATATCCGCGCGCTCAACGCCAATCGCCCGGTGCGCGCCTTCGATCCCGAATCGGCCGACATTCCGGCCGGCGCCGACCCGTCCATCGGCGGGACACCCGAAGCCACATCGAGCGAAAGCTCGCGAACAGCGTCATCTCCGGTCGCGACGACTCCGACGGTCACGGCGACGACCCACGCAACCACTCCGGCGGCCGCTCTCGCGGCGACCGCCGCGAAACCCATCGCGTCGAGTACGCCGAAGCCGGCGACAACACCCGTCCCGAAACCGCCGGCGAGCACGCCACCGAGGCCGACGCCCACCACCAAGGCACCACCGCCGGCGACCACCACCAAGGCACCGCCGCCGACGAGCAAGCCCGCCCCGCCCGCCCCGAAACCGCCGACGACCACCGCGCCGAGCCCGGCACCGGCACCGAATCCGCCGCCGGCGAGCGGCCCGCAGCGGCAGGCGAGCTTTGACGGCCGCATGGCGAGCCTGGTCAACTCCGCGCGAGCGAGCGCCGGGCTCGCACCGCTCACATTGAGCGGGGGGCTCACCAATCTCGCTGCGTACTGGTCCACGGCGATGGCCACTGGCAAGACCGGTTACAGCCTGGCGCACAACCCGGGCCTGAACTCGATGATCGGCCGCTACTACCCGGGGGCGACGACGTGGGGCGAGAACGTGGCGCTCTTCTCGGCCGGGATCGGGGCCGACCAGATCTTCCAGTCGTACATGGGATCGCCAGGTCACCGCGCGAACATCCTGAACGCGAAGTACACGCACGTCGGGATCGTGACGATGTGCCTCCCGGCGGGCAGCGGCGCGCACGCCGGAACCTGTTACAACACCATTAATTTCGCTGGATAACCGCTGCGGGTAGGTCCCGCGGCCGGCGTTACGCAGCAGGCGGCCGGGCGTCCGAAGTCAGTGCTCGACGGTCCGCGCTCAAGCCTCCACGGTGCCCGCGATGAGCGGCAGCACCCGATACGACATCGGCGTGGACAGCACCACAGAGGTGGTCGACCGGACGATCGTCGGGTGGTCGACGATCCGGTCGATGGTGCGTTGCATGTCCGCGCTGCTCTTCGCCGCAACACGGCAGAGCAGGTCGAAACTCCCTGCAGTGGTGTGGATCTCCAGGACCTCGGCGAACTTCTGCAGCCGTGCGCGGACCTCCGCCCCGTGCCCTTGACGGATCTGCAGGCCCACGAAGGCGGTGAGCGGGTAGCCGATGCGGGCGACGTCGAGCGCGATCCCACCACCGGACACGACGCCGCGCCGCGTCAACCTGTCGAGACGGCTCTGCACCGTGGCTCGCACCACGCCGAGGCGCTTGGCGAGTTCGACGACGGACAGTCGAGGCTCGCCGATCAGCTCGCGGAGCAGCGCCCGGTCGATCGCGTCCAGTTGGTCGCCGTCGCCCGTGTGCTGCCCGGCTGCCGTCATGGGAAAACGGTAGCAAGCCGCCTGCGATAGGCCACCGAACCACGTCGAGTGGGAGTCTTGCAGAGCTTTGAGGCGCCCAGGCTCTGCAGGACTCCCATTCGACGGTGTAGCGCCGGCGCTACGCGCCGAGCGGCGCGAAGCGGGCCGTGAAGAAGCGCAACGTCTCCGGCTCGTACACCATCTCCAAGCCCCGGATCTCGGAGCGACGCCGGTAGAGGCGGATCACCGAATCCGCCACCACCTCCATGTGTCGATCGGTGTAGACGCGGCGGGGAACGGTCAGCCGCACGAGTTCCAGCTTGGGCCGGCGGTGGTCGCCGGTGGCCGGGTCGCGGCCCGCGGAGACGATGCCGCGCTCCATGGAACGGACCCCCGAATCCAGGTAGAGCTCCGCGGCCAACGCCTGCGCGGGGAAGAGGTCCTGCTCCAGGTGCGGCAGGAACGCCCGCGCGTCGAGGAACACTCCATGTCCCCCAATCGGTTTCACGATCGGGACGCCCTCCTCGTCCAGCAGCGTGCCGAGGTACTCGACCTGGCGCACGCGATGCGCGATGTAGGCGTCGTCGACCATCTCGCGGATGCCGACGCTCATCGCCTCCATATCGCGCCCTGCCATCCCGCCGTAGGAGGGCATGCCCTCGAACAGCACCACCAGCGAGCGCGCCTTCTGCAGGATGCCCTCGTCGCGCATGGCCAGGAATCCGCCGATGTTGACGAGGTTGTCCTTCTTCCCGGACATGGTGCAGCCGTCGAAGTACGACATCATCTCGCGCAGGATCTCGGCGACGGTCCTGTCCGCGTAGCCGGCCTCGCGCTGCTGGATGAAGTAGGCGTTCTCGACGCACCGCGTCGCGTCCGACCAGACGAGAATGCCGAGCGGATGGCACAACTCGTAGACCGCCCGCAGGTTCTCCATCGAGACCGGTTGGCCCCCAGCGAGGTTCACCGTCACGGCCACGTTGACGTACGCGATCTTGTCCGGGCCGACGTCGTCGATCAGCTTCTGCAGCTTGCCGAGATCGATGTCGCCCTTGAACGCGCCGGCGGCCGTCGGGTCGTGCGCCTTGTCGTTGATGATGTCGACGAACGTCGCGCCGGCAAGCTCCTGATGCGCCCGGGTGGTGGTGAAGTACATGTTGCCGGGGGTGTACTGGCCCGGAGTGATGAGGATCTGCGAGATCAGGTGCTCGGCCCCGCGGCCCTGGTGCGTCGGCACGACATAGGGGAAGCCGTACACGTCCTGCACGGCCTTCTCGAGCGCGTAGAACGATCGCGAGCCCGCGTAGGCCTCGTCGCCGCGCATCAGCGCCGCCCACTGCGTGTCGCTCATCGCCGAGGTGCCGGAGTCCGTCAGCAGGTCGATGAAGACGTCCTCGCTGCGCAGCAGGAAGGTGTTGTAGCCGGCGCTCTCCAGCGCTCCCTGCCGATGCTCGCGGGTGGTGACGCGCATCGGCTCGACGGCCTTGATCCGATACGGCTCGGCATTGATGGTCTTGCTGTCGACAGACACGGCACACTCCTGACACTGCAACGGAGAAGACAGCGGGTATGACGCTGTTCGCGACCCATGGTCGCGGTGCCGGTTCAGCGGGGCAAGCCACTGGGCGCCGTCTGGCGCACAATGCGCAACCGTGCACGCGCTTGCGATGCGCGGGTGCACAGTCTGTGCACCGCTTGACATCTCGTCATTTCCGGAGGATCAGTGACTGGCGAGCGCGACGGCCAGCAGAACGATGACCACCGAGCCGATGAGCGAGGCGAGCGCGAGCGACCGCGCGGCCTGCTTGCGGCCGGTCCCTTGGAGGTAACCGTGGACGCCGGAGATCGCCAGAACCAGCGCGAAGACAACGAGTTTCGCCAATAGCGTGCGCCCGTAGCCGGGTTGCAGCAGGCTGGCCCAGGTGACTCCGGCGTGCATCGCGAGCGCTATTCCCGTCGCGACCTGTAGCGGCAGGAACAGTGCGAGAGTGTAGATGCCGAAGGTCTTCCCGAACGAGGTGCGGACTGAGGCCGCCAATTCGGGCGAGAGCTTGCGCTGCAACAACGGGATCAAGAGGAGGCTCAGCGTCAACTGTCCGCCGACCCAGGCCATCGCGAAGATGACGTGGGTGAAGCGCACCAACGCCCACGCCGTGATCACTGGAGGCTCGCCGCCGGGACGTGGTACACGGCCCGCACTGTATCGGGCTCGGCACCGTTGGCCCTAGGGCTCGCGTCACAGTACGGATGTGACCGCGGTGCCGATCTAACTGCGGTGCTGATATGACGGCAGCGCCGTTCGCGCAGCGCGAACATCGTCATAGGCGGACCCGTCGTATTGTGAGTGAGTGCTCACTCAGATATCGTGGTGAACGATATGACAACTAGTCTGCAACCGCCCGTGCAGCCCGCCGTGCCCACCAGCGTGCCCTCGTCAGGGACCGTCGATGAGGACACCGACGCCCGCCCGCTGCGCGCTCCCGCACTGCCCGCGGACGAGCGCCGCGCCGCGATCGTCGCTGCCGCTACGCCGCTGCTGCGGGAGTTCGGCCGCGGCGTCACCACACGTCAGATCGCCGACGCCGCAGGCATCGCGGAGGGCACCATCTTCCGCGTGTTCGACACCAAGGAGCAGCTGCTCGACGCCGTGGTCGAACACGTCCTGGACGTCAGCGAGACTGTGTCCGCGATCCGATCCGCACCGGCGGCGGCGCCGCTGGCCGAGCGGGTGCATTACTGCGCCACCGTACTCACCGAGTGGCTCTCGTCCGTGTTCGACGTGATGATCGCGTGGCACAAGCGCGGCCCCGCACCGGAGCCCGGCGACGCCGGGAGTGACGCCAAGCCGCACCGCAACCCCTACCAGGAGCGGGACCGTCGCCAGGCGGAGGTGCTGGATGCACTCACCGACGTCCTGGCACCCGACCGCGACCGGCTTAGGTGCAGCCCGGCTCGCGCCGCACACCTGCTGCGGCTCATGGCGTTCGCCGGAACACACCGAATGATCACCTACGGTGATCGCCTCACGCCCGAGGAGATCACCGACGTGCTGCTGCACGGCATCACCCGACCCGAAAGCTGATACCGCCCATGCTGTTACGCCTTCTTCGCCGCTACTTGCGCCCGTACGCCGGTGCACTGACCGCGGTCGTCGTCCTGCAACTTGTCGGCACCATCGCGGCGTTGTACCTGCCGAGCCTGAACGCCGACATCATCGACCAGGGCGTCGCCAAGGGCAACACGCACTACATCCTCGGGATGGGCGCCGTGATGCTCGGCGTGACCATCGTGCAGATCGCCTGCTCCATTACGGCCGTGTTCTTCGGGGCGCGCACCGCGATGGCCTTCGGCCGGGACGTGCGCGACGCACTGTTCCAGCGGGTCGGCACCTTCTCCGACCGGGAGATCCAGAAGTTCGGCGCGCCCTCGCTGATCACCCGCAACACCAACGACGTGACGCAGGTGCAGACGCTCGTCGTGATGACCTGCACGTTGATGGTCGTCGCGCCGATCATGTGCGTGGGCGGCATCATCATGGCCCTGCGGCAGGACGTCGGCCTGTCCTGGCTGCTGGTGGTGGCCGTGCCGGTGCTGCTGATCGCCGTCGGGCTGATCGTCATCCGGATGGTCCCGCAGTTCCGGCTGATGCAGAAGAAGATCGACGCCGTCAACCGGGTGCTGCGCGAGCAGATCACCGGCGTCCGGGTCGTCCGTGCGTTCGTCCGGGAACCCTTCGAGACCGATCGGTTCGGCGTCGCCAATGACGAGCTGACCGGGACGGCGCTCAAGGTCGGCAAACTCATGGCGCTCATGTTCCCGACCGTGATGCTGGTGATGAACGCATCGTCGGTCGCCGTGCTGTGGTTCGGCGGCCAGCGGATCGCGAACGGCGACATGGAGGTCGGCACGCTGACGGCGTTCCTGTCCTACCTCATCCAGATCCTGATGTCCGTCATGATGGCCACGTTCATGATGGTGATGGTCCCCCGGGCCGCCGTCTGCGCCGAGCGGATCGGCGAGGTACTGGATACCGAAACGTCGGTGCTGCCGCCGGTTTCGCCGATCACACCGGCGTCGAACACGGGTGCGGTGGAGTTCCGGGATATGACGTTCGCGTATCCGGGCGCGGACGAGCCGGTGCTGCGGCGCGTCAACCTCACGGCCGCGCCGGGGCGGACCACGGCGATCATCGGCTCGACCGGCTCGGGGAAGTCGACGCTGATCTCGCTGGTGCCGCGACTGTTCGACGTGTCGGCCGGGCAGGTGCTGGTCGACGGTACGGACGTGCGCGATATGGAGCCGGATGTGCTGTGGTCCCGGATGTCCCTGGTGCCGCAGCGGTCCTACCTGTTCTCCGGCACCGTGGCATCCAACCTGCGGTACGGAAACCAGGACGCGACGGACGAGGAGCTGTGGCACGCACTCGATATCGCGCAGGCGCGGGATTTCGTCGCGGCCATGCCGGGCGGGCTGAACGCGCCCATCGCGCAGGGCGGCACCAACGTGTCGGGGGGCCAGCGGCAACGTCTCGCGATTGCGCGCGCGCTCGTGCGAAAACCGGAGATCTACCTGTTCGACGAATCGTTCTCCGCCTTGGATGTGGCGACGGACGCACGGCTGCGTGCGGCGCTGCGGCCGTTCACGCGGAGTTCCAGCGTGATCATCGTGGCCCAACGGGTCTCCACCATCAAGGACGCGGACCAGATAGTCGTCCTGGAGAACGGCGAGGTCGTCGGCACCGGGACGCATGACGAGCTCGTCGACACCTGCCCGACATACGCGGAGATCGTGGAGTCCCAGCTCGCGGCGGAGGCGGCGGCATGAGCGACGTCAACGGCCACTCGAACGAAAACGGCCACACCAACGGCGCCGCAGGGTCGCCGGCGTCGGACGGGGCCGCCACCGGCCCGGCGGACAGCGGTCCCTCCGACGCCGAAATGATCAAGCGTGAGGCTCGATCCCGTAGCGGCCGGCACGGCCACGGCCCGTGGGGCGGCGCCGCCCCCGCCGAAAAGGCGTTGAACTTCGGCCCTTCGGCCAGGCGCCTCGTCGGCCGGCTCGCACCGCAGCGCGGCAAGGTGATCGCGGTGTTCCTGCTGTCGATCGCGAGCATCACGCTGTCGGTGATCGGCCCGAAGATCCTCGGGCGCGCGACGAACATCATCTTCGACGGTTTCATCGGCGCCCAACTGGGCAAGATCCCGAACCTTCCGCCGGGCGCCACCCGCGACCAGGTCATTGCCATGTTGCGGGCCAGCGGGCAGAACAACTTCGCGGATCTGCTCTCCGGGATGAACGCCGTTCCCGGTGTCGGCATCGACTTCCACGCCCTGGCGGTCGTTCTGATGTGGGTCGTGATGCTGTACGTCGTCTCGTCGATCCTGATGTGGGCGCAGGGCTACATCCTGAACTACATCGTCCAGGGCGCGGTGCTGCAGCTGCGCGCCGACGTGGAGACGAAGCTGAACCGGCTGCCGCTCAAGTACTTCGACAAGCAGCCGCGCGGCGAGATCCTCAGCCGCGTCACGAACGACATCGACAACGTGTCGCAATCGTTGCAGCAAACCATGTCTCAGATCCTCAACAGCGTGCTGACGGTGATCGGCGTGCTGGTGATGATGTTCGTGATCTCCCCGGTGTTGGCCGTCATCGCCCTCATCGCCGTGCCGCTGTCGGCGGTCACCGCGGCGCAGATCGCGAAACGGAGCCAGCAGAAGTTCATCGCCCAGTGGCGCTACACCGGTGATCTGAACGCGCAGGTCGAGGAGGCGTTCACCGGCCACTCGCTGGTCAACGTGTTCGGCCATCGCCGCGCCGCGGAGAAGCAGTTCGCCGACAAGAATGCCGCGCTGTACGAGGCATCGTTCAAGGCGCAGTTCATCTCGGGCATCATCATGCCGGCGATGATGTTCATCGGGAACCTCACCTACGTGCTGGTCGCGGTGGTCGGCGGGCTTCGAGTCGCCTCGGGGTCCATGACGTTGGGCGACGTGCAGGCGTTCATCCAGTACTCCCGGCAGTTCACCCAACCGCTGTCCCAGCTCGCGTCCATGGCGAACGTGCTGCAGTCGGGCGTCGCGTCTGCGGAACGGGTGTTCGAGCTGCTCGATGAACCCGAGCAAACGCCGGACCCCGAGCACCCGGTCACGGTGACGGCCACCCGCGGTCGTGTCGAGTTCGAGAACATCTCGTTCTCGTACGAGGCGGACAAGCCCCTGATCACCGACCTGTCGCTGGTCGCCGAGCCGGGACACATGGTGGCGATCGTGGGTCCGACCGGCGCCGGCAAGACCACCCTGGTGAACCTGATCATGCGCTTCTACGAACTCGACCGCGGCAGGATCACGCTGGACGGCACGGATACGACGACCATGACGCGCGACGGCCTACGCTCGAAAATCGGCATGGTGCTCCAGGACACGTGGCTGTTCGGCGGGACGATCCGCGACAACATCGCCTACGGGCGGCCCGGCGCATCGGAGCAGGAGATCCTGGCCGCCGCGCAGGCGACGTACGTGGACCGGTTCGTGCGCTCGCTGCCGGACGGCTACGACACGGTCATCGACGAGGAGGCCAGCAACATCTCCGCCGGGCAGAAGCAACTCCTCACGATCGCCCGCGCCTTCCTCGCCGACCCCGCCCTGCTGATCCTCGACGAGGCGACCAGTTCGGTGGACACCCGCACGGAGGTCCTGGTGCAGCACGCGATGGCGGCGCTGCGCACGAACCGGACGAGTTTCGTGATCGCGCACCGACTCTCGACGATCCGGGACGCCGACGTGATCCTGGTGATGGAGCAGGGCCGGATCGTCGAGCAGGGCAACCACGCGCAGTTGCTACAGCGGCGCGGAGCGTACTTCGCCCTGTACAACGCACAGTTCGTCGCGCCGACGGCGGAGCCGGATGCTGAGCCCGACACCGCGCAGGGAGCCGCGGTTCCGGCCGGCTGAACTTCCCGATCAGGGCGCGAAGAATGCGGCCACCTGGGCGTCGGTGACGTCGTCCAGGTGCGCCGGCTGCCAGCGCGGCTGCCGGTCCTTGTCGATGATCTGCGCCCGGATGCCTTCGGGGAAGTCGTGGTGCGCCGCGAAGCGCACGGACAGCACGAGGTCCTGTTCCAGTACCTCGGCGAGCGCCATCGACGCCGCCCGGCGGATCGCCGCCAGCGTCACCGCGACGGCGGTGGGAGACATGCCGGCTAGGGTTTGGGCCGCCTGGCGCGCCGCCGGGTCCGGATCGGAGCGCAGCGCGGAAAGGATCGCCCGCGGGTCGCCGCCGCGGTAGCACGTGTCGATCCAGCGCCGGCACGCCGGCCAGATCACCCCCGGGGGCGGAGCTGCGGCGAACGAGGAAACGATACGAGAAGCGTCATCGGCGGTTTCGATGCCCCGGAGCGACGTGACCATCGCCTCGAGACTCGCCGCCGGCACGAAGAAGTCGGCGAGCCCGGCCGCGATCGCGTCCCCGGGTCCGAGCCGTGCGCCGGTGAGTGCGGCATGCGTTCCCATCTCGCCCGGCGCGCGCGACAAGAGATAGAGCCCGCCGACATCCGGCGACAGCCCGATCGCCGTTTCCGGCATGGCGAGCTGGGACGATTCCGTGACGACGCGGATGCGGGCATGTCCGGAGATGCCGATGCCCCCGCCGAAGGTGATGCCGTGCATCACGGCGACCACGGGCTTGGCGTAATCGGAGATCTCCAGGTTCATCCGATATTCATCGGCCCAAAACTCTTGCGGCGCAGGCGATTCCCCGCGGATTCCGTCATAGACGGCGGCGATGTCGCCGCCCGCGCAGAGCCCGCGATCCCCCGCCCCGTCGATGAGCACGGCCATCACCGACTCATCGGCCGCCCATCGGTGCAGGTACATCCGCACCGCGCCGATCATTTCCAGGTTCAGTGCATTGATCTTCGACGGCCGGTTGAGCCGGATGTGCCCGAGCCGGCCGTGCACGGAGGCGACAACGGGTTCTTCGACGGTAGCTGTCACCGGGCCACCGTAGCGCCCCGTCCGATCACCCTGTCGGATCGCCCCATCCGATCGCCCCGCCCCATCGCTCCGCCTGCTGCCCGCGCGCCGCGCGCGGGAACAGGCGATGATGGATGCCAGCAACGGCACGCCCGCAGAGCCCTGGAGGCCACATCATGCAGAAGTTCAGCCTCGACGCGATCGCCCGCCAGCAGCAGACCAGGGCCAGCGCGGCGCCTGCCGGGCGCGCGGCGGAGACCGTGTACGGCGGCAGCGATTGCGCCTTACGGCAGACGGTGGTCGCGCTGCGCGCCGGCACCGAGCTGGCCGAGCACGACAACCCCGGCGAGGCAACCGTTCAGGTGCTGCAGGGGCGGATCCGGCTGGTGTCTGCGGAGACGAGTTGGGAGGGCCGGCAGGGGGATCTCCTGGTGGTGCCGAATGCCCGCCACTCGGTGGCCGCGGTGACCGACGCCGCGATCGTGCTGACGGTGGTCAAGGCGCGGGCATAGCGGGGTAGACCGGCGGGGATAGGTCGGCCGGGCACAGACCAGCCGGCATAGCTCGACCGGGCCGCGACAGTCCTGCCAGCTCAACCGCTCTCGCGCGCGATCAGCGGCGCACTCACGAGCCGGCGGACCGGTTCGGCGGGCCGCTCGGTCCCGATCAACTCGACCAGCAGGTCCGCGCATACTGTGCCGAAGTGACGCGGTTGCAGGTCCACCGCCGTGATGCGGGGCGTGTGGAACTCCATCAGCGGACTGTCGACGCCGGACGCCAGCAGCACGCTGTCGCCGACCACGTGACCCAGACTCCGCAATAGGCCGGCGATCCGGACCGCGATGCCGTCGCCGCCCGCCAGCACCGCGTCCGTCCCGCCGTCCGGATCGAACCATTCCGCGAGGTCGCTCAACAGCTTTGAGTTGCTGCTGCGCGCGCTCGTCAGCGCCACCCGCGGCTGCAAACCCTGTTCCCCGCACCAGGTTCGATAGCTGCGTTCCAGGTCGAGCGACCACGTCGAGATCCGTTCGATGAGGATCAGTCCGGGCCGGCGCGCGCCGCGGGCGCGGAACCGGTCGAAGACCGCCCGGGTGCTCGCATCGTTCGGCGACTCGACCAGCCCCCACGGGCTGCCCGCGCCGCGCGGCGGCGTGTCCCCGGACACCACCGGGAGCGCTTGGTGAAGGATCGCCGGCACACCGCGATCGTGCGCGTGCGGCTCGATCAGGATGTACCCGTCGACATCGGGAAAGCCTTCCGTGGAACCGGTCTCGTGCGAGCTCGGCAGGATCACCAGCGAGAGGTCGTGCCGGTGCAGCGCTTCGGCGACGCCCCGCGTGGTCTCGGTGTAGTACCCGAACGTGCTCGCCGTGTTCGGCATGTACAGACCCACCATGCCGGTCCGCGCCCGCCGCAGCGCACGCCCCACGCTGCTGGGGCGATAGTCCATGCGCTCAGCGATTTCTCGGATCCGCCGGCGCACCTCGTCGGACACCCCCGCCTTGCCGTTGAGCGCCACCGACGCGGTGGCCGTCGATACGCCCGCGGCTCGCGCGACATCGGCCAGGGTTACTGGCATCCCGTCACCTCCCTTTCGGATCTTTCGAGCCAACCCTTGTCGAGGTGCGGCCGGAATGCTATGAATACCCGTAACCTAATCGATTAGGTTCGAGGAATCCACCGATCCAGGAGCGCCGGCATGGGCCACCCCGAACTCGAGATCGCCTTCGTACAGGGCGCGATCTTCGACGGCGTGACGCCGCGCGCGGTGCGTACCGACGTCGGCGTAGCGGGCGGCCGGATCACCGCCCTCGGGTATGACGCCGTTCGCGCCGGAATCGGCGCAGGCACCCGTGTGATCGACCTCGCGGACCGGTTGCTGCTGCCCGGTTTCAACGACGCGCACGTGCATCCCACCGAGGGCGGCGTCGAGCGCCTCGGCTGCGACCTCTCCGCTGCGCGCGATCGCGCCGGGTACCTGGACACCGTTCGAAGCTACGCGGACTCGCATCCCGGCGCGCCGTGGATCGTCGGCGGCGGCTGGGCGCAGGCCGCGTTCCTCGCGGCACGCCCCGACCGGCGCGACCTGGACGGCGTCTGCGCCGACCGGCCCGTGGTTCTCGCGAACCGCGACCACCATGCCGTCTGGGCCAACACCCGTGCGCTCGACGTCGCCGGAATCGACTCCGGCACACCGGATCCCGCCGACGGGCACATCGAACGGGAGGCCGACGGAACGCCGAGCGGTGTGCTGCACGAGGGGGCCCAGCAACTCCTCCTGCGGCTCGCCCCGCCGCCCTCGCTGGACGACCTCTACGCGGGCTTCCTCGAGGCGCAGCGCTACCTGCACAGCGTCGGGATCACCGGATGGCAGGACGCGCTGATCGGCGACTACGGCAACCACAGCAGCCGCGAACTCGAGGTCTACCAGCGGGCGATCCGGCGCGGTGATCTCACGGCGCGGGTGAACGGCGCGCTGTGGTGGGACCGCGACCGCGGGAGCGAACAGATCGCCGACCTGGTGGCGCTGCGAGAGCGGTACCGACACGATCTCTTCCGCGCGACGACGGTCAAGATCATGCAGGACGGTGTGCCGGAGAACCGCACCGCCGCGATGATCGACCCGTACCTCGAGCCCGAATCCGGGCTACCGGGCACACATCGTGGGCGGTCGTTCCTCGACCCGGCACGGCTCGCCGAGTACGTCACGGAACTCGACGCCGCAGACTTCCAGGTGCACTTCCACGCAATCGGGGATCGGGCCGTGCGAGAATGCCTCGACGCCGTCCAGGCCGCCCGTCGAACCAACGGAAACGGCGGCGCCACACACCATATCGCGCACCTGCAAGTCGTCCACCCCGACGACGTGCCGCGCTTCGGCGCCCTGCGCGTGGCCGCCAACATCCAACCGCTGTGGGCCGCCTACGACCCCCAGATGACCGACCTCGACATCCCCCTGCTGGGCGCCGAACGCGCGGCGCAGCAGTACCCGTTCACGTCGCTGGCGGCACAGGGGGCCGACCTCTGCGCCGGATCGGACTGGCCGGTGACCTCGGCGGATCCGTGGGCCGGCATCCACGTCGCGGTGAACCGGCAGCACCCCGCCGGCACCGCCGACTGGCACCCCGACGTCTTCCTGCCGAACCAACGGCTGACCCTCGCCCAGGCGCTCGCGGCCTACACCTCCGGCTCCGCGCGCATCAACGGACGGCACCGCGAGACCGGGGCCATCCGCCTCGGATACGCGGCCGACCTCACCATCGCCGATCGCAACCCCTTCGACCTGCCGAGCGAGGAGATCGGCACCATCCGCACGGAGCAGACGTTCTTCGCCGGGCGGAGCGTGTACCGCCGCGAGACCGCCCGGGTATGACGGCGCAGCGCTTCCACCCTCACTCCGACCTACCGAGAACAGCCGAGGAACCGTCCATACCCCGCAGACCCACTCCACAATCCGCGCAACAGCCCACCTGACAGCCCATTCGATAAGGAGCCCCACGTGTACCGTCGCCGAATCCTGAGCATCACCGCCGTCTCCGCACTCACCGCCGCACTACTGGCCGGATGCGTCAACAATTCCGAGTCGGGCGGTGCCCCGACCTCGTCATCCTCGTCATCCTCGTCGTCCGGCTCCTCCAGTTCGGCACCCGCCGTCGACAAGGACGCCGCGGCACTGGTGCCCGAGAAGATCAAGACCGCAGGGCATTTCGTGGTCGGCAGCGACCTGACGTATGCGCCCAATGAGTACAAGGACGCGAACGGCAACGCGATCGGTTGGGAGATCGACTTCCTCAACGCGGTCGCCGCGAAACTCGGTCTCACCGTCACCTACCAGGCCGCGACCTTCGACACGATCATCCCGGGCATCACCGGCGGGAAGTACGACATCGGCCTGTCGTCGTTCTTCGACACCGCCGAGCGGGAAAAGGTTGTCGACATGGTGAACTACTACACCGCCGGCATCCAATGGGCCGCCAAGGCCGGGAAGACGATCGACCCGAACAGCGCCTGCGGGCTGACGATCGCCGCCCAGAACGGGACCACCGAGATCCTGGACGACCTGCCGGCCAAGACCAAGGCGTGCACCGACGCCGGGAAACCCGCCATCAAGGTGCTCGGCTACGACACGCAGGACGATGCCACGAACGCTGTCATCCTGGGTCGCGCCGACGGGCTGACCGCCGACGCCCCCGTCACCAACTACGCGATCAAGCAGACCGGCGGGAAACTGACGCAGGCCGGCCCGGAGTACGAGAAGTTCCTCTACGGCCTGCCGGTCGCGAAGAGCTCCGGCTCGCTGAAAGACGCGCTGCAGAAAGCGATCGTCGACATCCAGAAGGACGGCGAGTACGACGCCATCATGTCGAAATGGGGTGTCGAGTCGGGCAAGATCACCGACATCACGATCAACGGCGCCGGCTCTGGCGCAGGCAGCTGACATGTCCGCTGTGAACGTCGATGCGGTGTCGCCCGCGCCGGTTGCCGGCGCGGGCGGGCCGCATCGGATCGACGCGATCCCGTTGCGGCATCCCGGCAGGTGGACCGCGGCCATCGTGCTCATCATCGTCGTGGTGCTGTTCCTGTACGGAGCCGCGACGAACCCGGCCTACAGCTGGGACTACTACGCGAAATACATCTTCGACCAACGGATCTCGAAGGCTGCGACCGTCACGTTGGAGCTCACGGTGCTGTCCATGATCCTGGCGATCCTGGTCGGCGTGCTGATGGCGGTGATGCGGCTGTCGCCGAACGCCGTGCTGCGCGGCGTGTCCTGGACGTACCTGTGGATCTTCCGCGGTACCCCGGTCTACGTGCAGCTCGTGCTCTGGGGCCTGTTCGCCACGATCTACAAGTCGATCCGCGTCGGGATCCCGTTCGGGCCAACATTTTTCACCATCACGTCGGCCGACGCCATCTCGGTGTTCTGGCTGGCGGTGATCGGGCTCGGTCTGAACGAGGCCGCGTACATGGCCGAGATCGTCCGCGCCGGAATCATTTCCGTGAACCACGGTCAGATCGAGGCGGCCACCGCGCTCGGGCTCACCTGGTGGCAGACGATGCGGCACATCACCCTGCCGCAGGCGATGCGCATCATCATCCCGCCGACGGGCAACGAGGTGATCTCGATGCTGAAGACGACCTCACTGGTGACGGCGGTCCCGTTCACGATGGACCTCTACACGCGGTCGCGCGACATCTCCGCCGAGACGTTCACGCCCATCCCGTTGCTGCTCGTCGCCTCCACCTGGTACCTCGCCTTCACGTCGGTGCTGATGGTCGGGCAGTACTTCCTGGAGAAACATTTCGCGAAGGGCCTACGCCGGGCGGGAGCACACGGATGACGACCGATCCGACTCAGGGGCAGGCCGGTGATGCGGCCGCGGGCGGCGCCGGCGCTCGGGTCCCGGACATGGTCCTGGCCGAGGACGTCTGGAAGAACTACGGGAGTCTCGATGTGCTCAAAGGGATCTCGCTCCGCGTCGGGCGCGGCGAGGTGCTGTGCCTGATCGGTCCGTCGGGTTCGGGCAAGTCCACGTTCCTGCGGTGCATCAACCACCTGGAGAAGGTGAACGCGGGCCGGCTGTGGGTGGACGGCGAACTCATCGGCTACCGAGAGCGCGGCGGCGCCCTGCACGAGATGCCTCCGAAGGACGCGGCGCGGCAGCGCCGGAACATCGGCATGGTGTTCCAGCAGTTCAACCTATTTCCGCATATGACGGTGCTCGACAACATCACGTGCGCACCCGTTCTCACTGCCGGGGCCAAAAAACCGCAGGCGCAACAGCGCGCTCGGGAACTGCTGGACCGAGTCGGGTTGGCGGACAAGGCTTCTGCCTATCCGGAACAGTTGTCCGGCGGCCAGCAACAGCGGGTGGCGATCGCACGTGCGCTGGCCCTCTCGCCGAAGCTGATGCTGTTCGACGAGCCGACGTCGGCGCTGGACCCGGAGCTGGTGGGCGAGGTGCTCGACGTGATGCGGGATCTCGCCGACGCCGGGATGACGATGGTCGTCGTGACACACGAGATGGGCTTCGCGCGGGAGGTCGCGGATACGGTGGCATTCATGGACGGCGGGGTCGTCGTGGAAATGGGTGCGCCGGGCGACGTGATCGGGAACCCGCAACACGGACGCACCCGAGCCTTCCTGTCGAAGGTGTTGTAGCGATGGAGGTCTCGGGATGACGGTCGCGGTCGAGGTCGTTCGGTCCGGGCTGGTCGAGTCGGTCCATGAGGCGTCCGTCGTCGTCCTCGACTCGGCATCCGGGCCGGCGCACGTCTGGGGCAATGCGGGCGTCGTCGCCTTTGCCAGGTCGGCACTCAAGCCGCTGCAGGCCACCGCGATGGTCCGCGCGGGGCTACACCTGCGCGGGGCGGAGCTGGCGGTCGGCTGTTCCAGTCACGACGCGACCGAGGCCCACATCGCCGTCATATCAGGGATTCTCGCCGGTACTGGCATCGACGCCGGCTCGCTGCAATGCCCTCCCGCCCTGCCCGGCGCGGACGATGCGCGCGACCGCTACGTGCAGGGCGGCGGCCGGGCCGATGCCCTGCACCACGAGTGCTCCGGCAAACACTCGGCGATGCTCGCGACCTGCGTGGCGAACGACTGGCCGCTAGGCAGCTACCTCGCGCCGGATCACCCGCTGCAGGCGGCAATCCGCGACTGCGTCGAGGACCTCACCGGAGATCGGATTCTGGCCACCGGCATCGACGGCTGTGGGGCACCCACCCATGCGGTCGGCCTCACCGGGCTGGCGCGAGCGTTCTCGCGACTGGCGTCCGCCGACCCCGACTCCGCCGACGGATGCGCCGCCGCGGCGATGCGTGCCCATCCCGTGCTGGTCGGCGGTGTGGGCCGGGACGTCACGGAGGCGATGCGCACCACCCCCGGCCTGGTCGTCAAGGACGGCGCCGAAGGGATCTATGCCCTGGCCCTTCCGGACGGCCGCGCGGCCGCGTTCAAGATCCACGACGGCGGCCTTCGGGCGGCTCCGCCGCTGGTGCGCGCGATCCTCGCCTTCTGGGGCGTCGACACCGAGGCGCCGGCGGCGTGGGGCCGGCCGCCCGTGCTCGGCCGCGGCGCCCCCGTCGGCACGATCCGCCTCCGCGGCGACACCCTGCCGCCCGCAGACACCGTGTCCTGACCGGCAGATTCCCCGACGGGCTGGCATCGAACGATCGGCCGCACCGGTCGGGCTGCCCGCTGACATGCCGAATGGGCATGCCAGCGGGGTTTCTCATTGCTGACTGTCCGGGGCGCCCTGCTCGGCGGCCTTGCTCGGATTGGGGAGACTGGCAAGGTCGAGGTCGACTTCCTGGCCGTGGATGCCGACCACGATCCGGGCAGTCTCGGCACCGGCAGCCGTGAGGTAGCCGAACAGCGTGGACAGCAACATGTCGTTGCGGTTTTCCAGCCGGGAGACGGTGCCTTGTCCGACTCCGAGCTTGGCGGCCATGTCCATTTGGGTCAGGTCGCCGGCCTTGCGGATCATGGCCAGGCTCATGGCGTGCGCACGGTCCATCTCACGAATCTCGGCGCGGGCCTGTGCGATGTCGGCGGCGGTGTCCGGGTCGGCTAGTAGGCGCGTCAAGTGTTCATTGCCGTGTACGAATGCGGCTTGATCGTTCTTCATGGCTTGTCCTTCATTTGCCGGTACCACCGGTCGATCGATGCGTCGGCGCGGGCACCGACACTGTCGTAGAACACGTCGCCCATCGTGGCTTTGTCGGCCGCGAACAGGGCCACGACTACAGTGTCCGGCTGCTCGGGCGGGAAGTAGCAGATGACCCGCACCGCCACGCCGGCAACGAACGGATGCGAGGTGCGCCAGACCGGGTAGCGGTGGGACTGGCGAACCCACTTCAACGATGCCGTCTCGTCACTCCGCTGCGGTGCGGCTGTCAGCGACTGCAACTCGGCCAAGGCCGCCAGCACCCAGCGCCGAACGGTGCGGGCGTGTTGGTCGCCGGCCTTCGCTTTGGCGTCCAACCGGTCGAGCCAATCCCCGAAATCGCTCGGCTAGTCGATGATCACCCCTCAACTATGTCATGGAACACATATCGATTGCAACGCATATCTGCGAGGTTCGGCGCCACTACTCGGCGAGGGCCGGTTCGCGAGTGTCGGACGGGCTGGCTGGCACAGGCCCGATCATCAGATGCCAATCGGTGTAGCATCTGATGCATGCGAACGACACTCGACATCGACAGTTCGGTGCTGAAGCAGCTCAAGGACTATCAACGAGGCAGGGGTGAGTCTCTGGGTGCCCTTGCCTCCGAGTTGTTGGCCAAGGCGCTTGCCGAAGAAACTCAGCAGCCGAGACCGCTGCCGCTGGAATGGATTTCACGCCCGATGGGTGCCCGTACCGACCTGGAGGATCGCGATACCGTCGAACGACTCTCCGGCGCGCAGTACGGGTCTGCCCGATGAGTGTGACCATCGACGCCAACATCCTGCTGTACGCCTCCGACGAGCAAAGCCCCCGCCACGACGCGGCCGCCGCGTTGCTCGCGCAATTGGCCGCCGGACCCGGCCTGGTCTACCTGTTCTGGCCGGTGGCCATGGCCTATCTTCGGATCGCCACCCACCCGAACATCTTCGATCAGCCGCTCGATCCAGCTGAGGCGCGACGGAACCTGAGTCAGTTCATCGGACGTGCGCACGTGCGGTGTCCCGGAGAGGCAGAAGGGTTCTGGCAGGCGTATCAAGACCTCGTCGGCGCCGACACGATCCGTGGCAACCTGGTGACCGACTCGCACATCGCAGCGCTTATGCGCCAACACGGAGTGACCACGATCTTCACCGCGGACCGAGACTTCCGTCGCTTCACCGGAATCACCAGCCGGGATCCCTTTGCCGAGGCGACCGGTCCGGCCAGTCGATGATCGCGCATCGACAGCGTCATGGGCGACCCACCGATTGCGATGCACCGGCCGGGCGCGGGGTCAGTGCCCGACGAGGGCAGGTTCCCGATCATGGCTGCGACTGCGCGAACCGGGCATATCGGCATCCGGCATGTTGAGCCAGTCCTCGAACTCACGCGGATTCGGCAGCGGGTGCCGCGGCTCGCGATTGCCGGACGGGCCGCCGCCGAACGCGACGCGCAGGGCGAGATCCGCGCCGTGGGCGACGGAGTCGCCGGCCGCCGGCGCCTGATCGATGACCACTCCCCCGTTGCCGTTCACGGCCTGACCATCGGGGCCGACGGCCCGCGGCGTCAATCCAGCCGCCCGCGCCATATCGCGGGCTTCCTCCCAACCGAACCCGACGAGGTCGGGGACGCTGATGCGGTGGCCGGCCATGACCCGATGGTAGGGCAGAACCGACGGCGCCGCCCCGGGGCCGAACAGGCTCCGGGGCGGCGCCGAAGCGGTCTACTTGCCGTGCTTCTCGACCGCGCGCGCCTCGGTGAAGCCGAGCCACGTGAAGACCGCGGTCCCCAGCGCAACGCCGGCCAGCAGGCCCAGGCCGAGCGAGTAGTGCCCGCTCTGCCCGTACACGAGCCCCATCACCAACGGCGGGATGAACCCACCGAGACCGCCTGCGGCGCCGACGATGCCGGTGACGGCACCCACCCGAGCCGGCTCCACCAACTCGGCGACGAGGGCGAACACCGCGCCCGCCTCCGCGCCGAGTACCACGGCCAGACCGAGGAGCATCACCGTCCCCTGCGGCATGAGGTGCAGTCCCATCGCCGCGCCGTAGGCGAAGACCGCCGTGAGCGCGAAGCCTGTGGTCAGGACCTTGAGCGCCCCCACCTTGTCGGAGAGGTACCCGCCGATCGGGCGTGCCACCACCGCGAGCACCACGAAGCCGGCGGTGCGCAGCGCGGCGTCGCCACGCGTCATGCCGTAGCTGTTGACGAGGTAGGTCGGCAGGTACACCGAGAATGCCACGAACCCGCCGAATCCCAGCGCGTAGAGCCAGCTCAGCCGGAGCGTGACGGGATCCTTGAGCGTGTTCCAAGCGCGAGCCCAGATCGACCCGGCCGCAGTCGATTTCCCATGGGCCGGCGGGTTGACCAGCATCGCCCGGGCGATCAGGGCGTAGATGGCGAGCAGCACCGCGACGAGGGCGAACGGCGCCGCATGGCCCCACTTGTCGGCGATCTTCACCGTCGTGAATGCGGCGATGGCGGTGCCGCCCATGCCGGCACCGAAGATGCCGACCGCCGTGCCGCGTCGGGCCGGTGGGTACCAGCCGTTGACCAGCGGGACGCCGACGGCGAACGAAGTACCGCCGACACCGAGGAAGAATCCGCCGATCAGCACGAGCCAGTAGTTCACGCCCACGAAACCGACGAAGAGCACCGGAAGGATCGTGAGCCCGGCGATGATGGGGAACATCGTCTTAGCGCCGAGCCGGTCGGTCAGCGCACCCACCGGGATGCGGCCCAGCGACCCCACCACGACGGGGACGGCGACCATCAGCGCCTGCTCGACGGAGGACAGCCCGAACTGTTTGCCGAATCCGGGGCCGAGCGGGCTGATGAGCGCCCAGGCCCAGAAGCACAGCGCGAAGCCGATCGTGGCCAGCACAAGCATTCTCGCTGCGACTCCTCCGCCGAGAGCCTGGGCGTTGTCGCCCTGAGGGGCGCGCACCGGTGCGGACGCTTTCGCCTCTTCTTTACTGCGGATACTCATTGCGGTGACCTCTCCATGATGACGAGCGGCTGGCACCGCTTCCTCGGAAAGAGTTCAGCGGAAATTGCGCCGCGGCGGTAGGGACTTCGGTCCCAGACCGGGCCGCAGAGGTCCCGAACGGGTCCCCTGGGCACGTGACGTCGATCACGTTCAGCCTGACACGTCGTCATAAACGTGCTGGTCAGGCGCACATCGCATGATAGCGGCAGGCTACGACCTTCGGCGTACGGCGGCGGGCCGAAGGACCCTGTCCGGGCTCGCGCAGAGGCGGCAGTGTGGCAGGTAAGGACCACACAGCGAGGAGTGCGGTGATGATGGGCTGGTACGGAAACGGCGGCCACATGCTCTGGTTCGGCCCGGTCATGATGGCCATTTCGGTCGCGCTGATCTGCGCCGGGGTCGTGGTGGTCACCTACCTTCTGGTGCGTGACCGGCGCTCGTCCGCGGCGCCGCCCGGCCTCGGCTCATTACAAGGTCCGTTGCAGGTTCTCGATATGCGCTTCGCGCGCGGCGAACTCGATGACGAGGAGTACCAGCGGCGGCGGACCATGCTCACGGGAGGGCGGTCGTCATGACCAGGCTATTGATCCTCGGCGGCGGGACCGCGGGGACGGTGATCGCGAACAAGCTGCGCCGCAAGCACTCTCGCGAGGACCTTCGCATCACCGTGGTGGACCGCGACGACGCCCACCGCTACCAACCCGGTTACCTGCTCTTGCCGTTCGGTCGGCGCGACGGCACCCGTGCACTCACGCGGTCGCGGCACCGGGCGCTCGCCCCGGGCATCGAGATGGTCAGCGGTGAGATCGACCGGGTGCTGCCCGCCGAGAACGTGGTGCTGCTCGGCGACGGACGGCGCCTGACCTATGACCACCTCGTCATCGCGACCGGGACCACGCCGCGGCCGGACCAGACGCCGGGCATGGACGGCCCACTGTGGAAGAAGAAGATCTTCGACTTCTACTCCTTCGACGGGGCCGTCGATCTGCGCCGCGCCTGGCGGGACTTCCACCGGGGCCGACTGGTCGTCCATATCGTGGACACCCCGATCAAATGCCCGGTCGCGCCCATGGAGTTCACCTTCCTGGCCGATGCCGACCTGCGTCGCCGCGGTGCGCGTAGCCGTGTCGACATCACCTACGTGACACCGCTTTCCGGTGCGTTCACCAAGCCGGTGGCGTCCGAACACCTCGGCTCGATGCTCGATGCGCGCGGCATCCACCTGGAGCCCGACTTCCTCGTCGAACACATCGACGACGAGACGTCTGAGCTTGTCTCCTATGACGATCGCCGCATCCCGTTCGACATGCTGGTGACCGTGCCGCTCAACATGGGCGCGGACTTCATCGCACGGTCGGGCCTCGGCGACGAATTGAATTACGTGCCGGTCGATCAGGGGACGCTGCGCGCCACCGGCTACGACAACATCTACGCGGTCGGCGACGCCGGCAACATCCCCACGTCGAAGGCCGGCTCCGTCGCGCACTTCGCGGCCGAGGTGTTCACCGAGAACTTCTCCGCGATGCTGCGCGGCCAGCCGGAGAAGGCGCGATTCGACGGCCACGCCAACTGCTTCATCGAATCCGGCAGCGGCAAGGCACTTCTCATCGACTTCAACTACACGGAGGAACCGCTGCCGGGCAGGTATCCGCTGTCCCGCATCGGCCCGATGCGGCTGCTCGGTGAGAGCCGGATCAACCACTGGGGCAAACTCGCCTTCCGCTGGATCTACTGGCACGTGCTACTCCCCGGCCGACCGATACCGCTGCCGGCGCGCAAACCGACGTCCGAATCGAAGACCCACAGCCAACTCAAGGATGTGACGAAATGACGACCACCACCATCGGGGATCGCGAGATCCACGTCGACGCTGAGGGATTCCTCACCGACCCCGAGGAATGGGACGCGGAGCTTGCCGAGAAGCTGGCCGCGCAGATCGGGATCGAGATGACGGTCCGGCACTGGGAGGCGATCCGACTGGTGCGATCCGACTTCCAATCCCAGCACGAATCCCCCACCGTGCGCCGGGTCAGCATGCTCACCGGCATCCCCATCAAAGACCTCTTCACCCTGTTCCCGGCGAAACCCGCCAAGAAGATGGCCTACATCGCCGGCGTGCCCAAACCACGCGGATGCGTCTGACACTGGAATAGGAGCACCACCATGACCGCAACACAGCCGCTGATCGTCCCGGACTTCGACACCGATACCTCCGGGCGGACGCTGGCCATCATCTGCTCGAAGGGCAACCTCGACATGGCTTACCCCGGGCTGATTCTCGCGAATTCGGCGCTCGGCGAGGGCGTGACAGCCCATCTGTTCTTCACGTTCTGGGGTTTCGACCTGATCACGAAGAGCCGCATGCGCAAGCTGAAGTTCACCCCGCTCGGCAATACAGCCACGCACATGTGGCAGGGCCTGGGCGGCATTCCCGGCATGACGGGCATGGCCACGAAGCGCATGCGGAAGGCGATCGCGTCGGTGGACGTTCCCGACGTCCCGGAGTTCCTCGACCAGATCGTCGCGTCCGGCGGTCACCTGTGGGGTTGCCGCATGTCCGCCGACATGAACGGCCTCACCGAGGCCGACCTGCGTGACGATGTCGAGGGCATCATCAGTGCCGCCGACTTCATCGAGAAGACCGCGGGCGCACAGCTTCTCTTCATCTGAGTCGCCCCGCCGGGAGGGGTTACGGAGCGGCCGGTACGCCGTAGGGCGGCCGGCCGCTTTGTGGCATGAGTGCGCGGCAATCGCCGACGGCCGCCGTTGGCCGCTGCCGCATCAGGTCGGCATCGAGTATGACGCTGTTCGGCGACGCATGCGCCGCCATGCATCTACGCTGCGCCAGCGCCCCGCCGAGCGGTCCTCGGAAGCAAGCGGGCACGGGAGATGGGCACAGCGGGAGTTGGGCACAGGAAACGGGCGTGTCGCCGACCTGGCTGTGCCTATTGACCGCTCAGGTCGGCGACACGCCCGTGAGGGATCCTCAGCGAGCCGGTCAGTCGTACTGGCGGACGATCGCAACGGGGCACTGAGCCAACTTGCCGACCGCACGGCTCGTGGAGCCGAGGAACGCGCCGGTCAACGGGCCACGGCCGCGGGTGCCGACGACCAGGAGTTGTGCCGTCTCGGAGTAGTCCACCAGTGCCCGGGCGGGCCGGTCGTAGACGACAACGCTCTGCGTGACCACATCCGGATACCGCTCCGCGTAGCCGGCCAGACCCTCCGCCAGCAGCCGCTTCTCACGCTCGACGATCTTCAGCCAGGCGTCCGATCCGCCCGCCACACGGTCGAACTCGGGCAGCGTGGCATCGCTCCAGGAATGCACCGCGATGAGCTCAGCGCCGCTCTTCGACGCGTACTCGAAGGCGAATTCCAGTGGCGCCTCGTCGAGCGGCGAACCCGACACGGCCACCACGACGGGACCGGAGTCCGCCGGCGATCCATCCGCGCGGTCGCGCACGATCACGACCGGGGCGTGCGACCGCGCGGGCAGCCCCAGCGCCGTCGAGCCGATCATGAGATCGGCCAGCCCGATCCGCCCGGTCGCCCCGATGACGACCATCCGCGCTGCGGCGGACTCGCGACTGAGCACTTCGGTCGGCCCCCCGACGTGTTGCACCTCGGTCACCTTCACCCCGTCGGCGACCTCCGCCGCGGCGGCATCGGCTTCCGCAAGGAACTTCGCCCCGTCCGCGCGCGCCGCCGTCCGCAGGTCGTTGATGTACAGCGCAGCGGTCGGGTAGGGATCCCGTGGCAACCGTGGAACGGAGTGCACCAGGCTGAGCGGAACCCCCTGCCGCTTGGCTTCACGGGCCGCCCACCGCACGGCACGTATTCCCGCCGAAGACCCGTCGACGCCGACGACGATGGGCGTGGTCGCTACCGATGCATTCATTTCGCTGCTCCTTCGCGGTCGCGTAATTCAAAAACCGACACCCTTAGCGCAGCACGGGACAGGGGCGCGCCGTTAGAGCCCAAGGTCCCCCCGGGCGGGACGAAGTGCCCCGGCCGCACCGACGCCGGGCTGGCTACCGTGGCGAGTAGTGCATACCGGCACCGGAACCGGCCGGCGCGCGCTGCCGACCGCGCCGGCCTCACGACGGCAGCACAGGAGGGGGAGGCCCTACATGCCGCCATCTGCGCGAGCCGACTCCGGCGTCGTCTCGGACCAGCGCACGCCCGCGCCCCCGTCGTCGCGGACGCCGGAGTTCCGCGGGCAGGTGGCGCTACTGACGGCGACGGGGGTCGTCGGCTGCGCGGCGGCCGTCGCCGCATGGTTCGGCGCGAGTTCTGTGGCGCGCTGGACGGTGATCGTGTTCGCCGCGGTGATCGCGCTGCGTCTAGGGGTCCGCATCGTCCGCGATCTGCTGCGCGGCCACACCGGCATCGACATCCTGGCGTTGACCGCCATCGTCGCGACCCTCGCCGTCGGCGAGTACGCCGCCGCCATGGTGATCGTGATCATGTTGACCGGCGGCGAGGCGCTGGACGAGTACGCGAGCCACCGGGCGAAGCGGGAGCTGACCGCGCTGATGACCCGGGCGCCGCGGGTGGCACATCGCACTGTCAGTTCCAACAGTGCCGAAAATGCCGGCCAATCCGAAAAAGCCGACCGCGTCGAGAGTCCCGGTGGTTGCGAGAGTCCCGGTGGTTGCGAGAGTTCCGATGACGGCGACAGCACCCGAGGCTCAGCGATCGTCGACATTCCCGTCGACACAGTGCAGCCGGGCGATGTGCTTCTCGTGCGTCCGTCGGAGATCGTGCCCGTGGACGGCGTCCTGCGCTCCGAATCGGCGTCCTTCGACGAGTCGTCGCTCACCGGCGAGAGCCTGCCGGTGGAACGAGTGACGGGCGAACCGGTGATGAGCGGCGCCGTGAACGGAACGGCGGCCATCCTGATGACGGCCACGTCGACCGCCGCCACCAGCCAGTATTCGCAGATCGTCGACCTGGTCCGGGAGGCGACGGAGGGCAGGTCGCCGCTGGTTCGCCTCGCCGACCGGTACGCCCTGCCGTTCACCGTGGTGTCCTATGCGATCGCCGCCGTCGCGTGGATCGTCTCCGGAGACGCGGTCCGGTTCGCCGCGGTGCTCGTCGTCGCGACCCCGTGTCCGCTACTGCTGGCCGCCCCGGTGGCCTTCCTCGGCGGGATGAGCCGCGCCGCCAAACACGGGATCATCGTGAAGAACGGCACCGCGCTCGAGCTCGCCGCACACGTGCGCACCGTCGCGTTCGACAAGACGGGCACGCTGACGGACGGCAGGCCCATACTGCTGCGGGTCGTCACGGCAACCGGCAATGACGCTACCGGGGACGAGGTGCTCGCAGCGGCGGCCGCCGCCGAACAGCACTCCTCACATGTGCTCGCCGCGTCCGTCACCCAGGCGGCAGTCGACCGCGATCTTCCGCTCGCCGATGTTGCGGACGCGGAAGAGTGGGCGACGCATGGTGTCAGGGCGACCGTCGGACGACACGAGGTCGTGGTGGGCAAACCCGCTTTCGTCGCCGAAACCACCGGCGCCGTCGAGGAACTCGACCTGTCCGGTGGCGAGCTCGCGGTCTACGTCGGCATCGACGGGCGCTACGCGGGCGCGCTGCTGCTGGCCGACCCACCGCGCCCGGACGCCGCCCAGGTCGTCGGTCGTCTCCGCGCGCTGGGGATCGAACACGTCATGATGCTCACCGGCGATGCGGAGCCCACCGCGCAGGCGATCGCCCGGCAGGTGGGGGTGACCGACGTGCGACCGGAGTGCCTGCCCGTCGACAAGGTGACCGCGGTCCGCACGGAACGGGCGCGACCGATCATGATGGTCGGCGACGGGGTGAACGACGCGCCGGTGCTCGCCGCCGCGGACATCGGTGTCGCCATGGGTGCACGCGGGACCACTGCCGCGGCGCAGTCGGCGCTCGCAGTGCTGCTGAAGGATCGCCTCGGGCTGGTCGCCGACCTCGTGGCGATCGGGCGGCGGACGGTAGCCATTGCGCTGCAGAGCATCTGGATCGGCATCGGCCTGAGCATCGTGCTGATGGGCGTCGCGGCGTTCGGGCATCTGCCGCCGCTCTTCGGCGCGCTGAGCCAGGAGGCGGTCGACCTGGCGGCGATCGGCAATGCGCTGCGGGCCTTAACGAACGCGCGGCCCAACGCGCGGGTCGACACACACCGGAGCGCCCCGCCGGGCAGCGACGCGATCGCCCCGACCGAGCAGTTCACCGCGCCCTGACCGGACATCGCCGCGCCGACCGCGGTCTATCGCGCGGGCGCGGCCGAGAACAGCGTCATACTCGTTGCGGCTCAGCCGACCACATAACTGATCTTGAACAGGGCGAGCAGTCGCTGCGCGTTGGCGATCTCCGAAACCCGAAGCGGCGTAGCGGTTGCCGCGTAGTCGACGTAGTACATGTAATTGACGCCCAACAGGTATGCGCCCGCGTCGGCACCGCGCTCGATCCCGCCGATGGCCGTGTCGTCGCTGGCGTATCCCAGCGTGACGCCGTTGTTGGCGGCGCGACACTGCAGCGCGTGGATGTACTCGTGCCGCAGGATGTCGAGAATGGCGTTGTCCGGCAGGGTGTCGTCGATCCACACCGTGCAGGTCGGGAACCAGGTGAGCCCGGCCGCGTTGTCCAGCCCGTGCGCCGGGTTCGTGTCCAGGGATGCGATCTCCTTGCCGCCATGCGGCAGGTACGTCATCGCGAGGGTGAGTTTCGCCGTGAACGTCGAGAGCCCCGCCGCGGCCGCCAGGAACCTCGCGTGGGCATCGTCGGCGATCGTGCCGGCAGAGGTCTGCGCGATGTTCAGGCTCAGCGCGGCCTTCGCCGTGATCAGCACGGCTTGGCCGATGGTCGGCGCGGTCCCGAGCACCGTGACCGCCGTGATCGCACCCTTCGCGCCGGCCAGGGAGGTGAGCGTGGACGTGTCGATGGCGGCGGCGGGGACGGTCAGCAGCGGGGCTCCGAGCGCACCGGCCAGCGGCCCGACGGCGAGCGCGTCCGGGAACCCGGTGAGGCCGTTCGCGAGGAATGCCCGGGTGCCGGCGGCGTAGTGCACGCCATCGGCATTGGTGAAGGTCTTGCGCGCGTAGCTGTAGAGCGACGCCGCGGTCGCGAACCGGTTGGCGCCGGCGATCCGCTGAACACGCTGCACCCCAGCGGATTTCGCCTGGGCGATGACGCCGTCCGAGATCCGGTCCGCGCCGCCGAGGACGATGAGCTGCTGGATGCCCAGCGCCTGGATCGCATCGGCCGCGGCCGTCGGCAGGCTCGTGTCCGGGGTGAGCAGCACCGGGAGGCCCCAGGCGTTGCTCAGCGGCCCGGCGGCCAACGCGTCGGCATTCACCGCGCCGGACGCGAGGATCGCGGTCGTCAACGAATAGCTCGGGCTGACACCCAGGTTCACCGTGCCGGGCATGGCGGTGTCGATCGCCTGCGCAGCGAGAGCCGCTGTGGCATAACGGCTGTCGCCCGCGACGCGGTGCACGTACTCCCCCGGCGCACCGGTGACGTCAGCCGCGATCGACCCCAGCGCTGTCGCCACGGCATCCGACACCGAGTCGGTACCGCCCATGACGTAGATCGCTGGGTCTGTCGACCCGGTGAGCACCGCTCGGACCGCCGCGGCCGCCGTGGGTTCCAGCGTCTGGCCCGACGTCAGGACGATGGGCGCGTGGACCTCACCTGCGAGGTAGTTCGCAGCCAGCGCATCGAACCCACCCTTGGCGGTCGAGCCGTTGGCCACCACCACCGCATCGGCCGTGCCGAACTGGGTCGCGATCTGACCGGCGGTGGCATACCGGTCGGCGCCGCCGATGCGTTCGGGCAGTGCGGCGCTGGCCACGACATCCGCTGCGGCGCCGGCACGTTGGGTGCCGTGCGCGCCGATCGGTGGGACATACGGGTCGACCATCGCGATGCGGCCTGAGCCGCCCGGATCGGGCACCGCGTCCCCTGGACGGGCCGCTGCCGTACCGCTCGCTGCAGCGACCGGCGCGGCCACAACGACCGGCGCGGCCAGCACTCCACTGCCGACCACGAGTGCCGCGGCGACGGCAAGAACCCGCCCGGCGAATGCGGCTCGCATATGTGCCCCTGTTCTACGCAAGTGATCCCGCGGCGCGCACGAACACGCGTCAGGACACAGACACGAGCGCCATACGGACGGGGATCGGTAGATGAAGAATACGATGCACCGGTCGGGCCACCGTCCAACTCGCCGCGGTCGCGTGACCGTGCGGCTGCACATCAGGGGCGACGACCGGCCGCAAGCCGCGACGACCGCGAGAGGGGCCAGCCATGGCCGAGGGCCTGACCGTCCTGTTCATGCCGGAATCGGCCTATGGGCCGACCAATCAGTGCATCGGGCTCGGAAAGGTGCTCCTCGACCGCGGGCATCGGGTGGTGTTCGCCTCCGAACGATCTTGGGCCGGCAAACTCGAACCGTTCGGGTTCGTCGAGGCGCTCGTCGATCTCGCGGAGCCCGATCCGGCAGCCAGCGGCGATGCCGCCGGCCAGTTCTGGATCGATTTCATCAACGACACGGCGCCCGAGTTCCGCAAGCCGACGATCGACCAGCTCGAATCCTTCGTGCAGCCGACGTACCAGGCGCTGATCGACGGCGCCCGTTTCGTGCAGCCCCAGCTCGAGCGCATCATCGCCGACCAGCGCCCCGACGTGATCGCGCTGGACAACGTCATCACCTTCCCCGCGCTGGTGACCTCCCGCGCGGCGTACGTCCGCATCGTGTCGTGCAACCCGCTGGAGATCCGCGGCCCCGGTATCGCGCCGGTCTTCTCGGGCTACCCCGCGGCGGACCGCTCCGGGTGGGCGGAATTCCTGGACCGGTTCGACCGCACGCACGGCGCCATGTGGTCCACCTTCGACGAATGGGTCCAGCAACAGGGCGCGCCCCCGCTCCCGGCCCGCGACTTCGTGCACACCTCCGCCGATGCGAACCTGTACGTCTACCCGGAAGAACTCGACTACGTCACAGACCGGCCGCTCGACGCGACCTGGCACCGGATGGATTCCAGCGTGCGCGAAACGGACGAGCCCTGGGCGCTGCCGGCACGGTTCGCCGACCGTAGCGGTGGCCGCGGAGTGATCTATCTGTCGCTCGGATCCCTGGGCGGCGCGGACATCGGCCTGCTGCAACGGCTCATCGACCTGTTGGGCGGCACCCAGCACCACGTGATCGTCAGCATGGGACCGCGCGCGAAGGAGATCCGCCTCGCCGGGAACATGGTCGGCGCCGAGTTCCTGCCGCAGACCAGCATCATTCCGCAGGCCGACCTCGTAATCACGCACGGCGGCAACAACACCGTCACCGAGGCCATGCACTTCGGCAAACCGATGATCGTCCTGCCATTGTTTTGGGACCAATACGACAACGCCCAGCGCGTCCACGAAACCGGTTACGGCGTCAGGCTTTCCACCTACACGTTCGCCGACCAGGAGCTCCTCGACGCGGTGCAGTCGCTGCTCTCCGATGACGACGTTCGGCGGCGCGCCGCGTCTGCCGGTGCGGCCATCCGCGCTCGCGACGGGCTGCGGGTGGGCGCCGACGTCATCGAGGCCACCGGGCTCAAGTACCGGGCCACGCGCCACTGAGGCGGACATGGACGACTTTCCGCTGGCCGTTGAGCGGCACGGCGATCGGTACATGGTGCATCCGGTCGGTGAGCACCCGAGCTCGGGGCTGATCACGTGGCTCGCCCAGCGGCAGGACGCGCCGCCGGGGTTCCGCGTGGTCCGCGGAACCGTGCCCATCGCCGACCTACCGCGCGTCGACCTATCGCTTGTCGACCTACCGCACGTCGAACGGCCGATCACCGTCGACCAGACGAACAGATCCGTCGTGGTGGCGGAACGCGCGGTGGTGAAGTGGACGACCGGACCGTTGCGCGGCCAGCATCCGGCGTCCGAGCGGCTGCGCCGGCTGATCGCCGCGGGATTCGACGCCATGCCGCCGATCTGGGCCATGGTGGAGTGGCAGACGCCCGACGGACACTGGGTTCCGGTCGCTGTCACGACCAGCCTGATCCCGCACGCCACCGACGGGTGGACGTGGTGCCTGGCCGAGGCCGCAGCCTGCACCCGAGTCGACGCGGTCGCCGCGAGCGCCGGACCTGCGCCCGGTCCGGGGCCGGAGCGATCCTGCTCGTTCGCCGTCGACCTCGGCAGCCTCACCGCCCGCATGCATCTCGCCCTGGCCGATACACCTACCGGACCCGTTGCGACACACGGAGATTTCCATATCGGGCAGATCCTCCGGGACGCGTCCGGCCGCATGTACGTGATCGACTTCGACGGGAATCCGACGGTGAGCGCCGAGGACAGGATCGCGCACCGGCCGGCGGCCTACGACGTCGCCGGCATGCTGATGTCGCTGGAGAACGTCGGTCACGTGCTGCGCCGGCATCACCCCGAAATCTCCGAGCAGGCGGTGATCGGCTGGACGGAGTCGGTCTCGACGGAGTTCCTCGCCGCCTACCGATCGATCGCGGGCGATCTGCTCGACGAGGCGCTGCTCGAGCCGTTCGTCATCGATCAGATCCAGCGGGAGTTGGCCTACGCGGAGGCGCATCTTCCGGGCTGGCGGTACGTCCCGGAGGCCGCGCTGCGACGTCGGGGAAGGCAGTGACGCCGGGGGTGCCCGTCACGTCGGACGAAGCAGCGGCCTCGAGGGAGGCCATGACGCCGGGCGAAGCGATCGCCCCAGCGGCAACTGTGACGCGAGAACTGTTCCGCCCCGAACCCGCGATGCGGCGCCGCAGCCAGAACGGCGCGTCCAGCACCGCGAACAGCACCACGGCGACCCCGGCCGCGGACGCGATGTAGACCGGCCACGGGCCGAGCACCGACAACAACGACGCGCTCGGCGGGATGTGCGCCAGGTACATGTAGTTCGCGCCCAGCTTCCAGTCGGCAACCGCATCCACCGCGGCGAGACCGACGGTGATCCCGAACACCCACAGCGGCGCGAACCGCCGTGGCGCGGCCCGCATCCCGATCGCGAGATACAAAGCGGCCATGACGATTCCGATGTGCGCGACGACGAAGACGAAGAACTCCAGGTGCGGGAACGACGCGCCGAGGTCCGGCGTGACGACGCCCTGCAGCGTCCCCGCGAGCCCCCAGAAATACGTCAGCTCGAACCCGAGGCGCCAGCGCGGGAACCAGCATGTGACTACCACGATGATCGCGGCCACATCGCACAGCTGCAGCGGCAGCGAGTTCCGCACCGTGAACGTGCCGTCCACCACCGGCCCGAGGTAGAACGCGACCGCAGTCGCGGCCAGCACCACCGCGAGGCACCGGCTGATCACCAGCGCGACGCGCGCCGACGACCGCCGTGCCACCACACACGCCAGCACGGTGAGGACGGCGCCGATCCCGACCGCCACCCAGTACGCACCATGCGCGCCCATGTCTCCATGGTGAACGAAACGCCCGAATGACGCCCGGCGAAGCTGCGCGCGACCGTTCGGGCGGCGCGCCCGCGGCACGGCGCGGCAAGATGGTCGGGTGGAGAACGCACATGGATGAAACTCGCGATCCGGGCGCGCAATGGGCACGACGGTGGCAGTGACGGCAAGCATGGCGACGGATATGACGCCGTTCGCGGCAGCGCCGCAGCACCTCACCTATATCCCCAGCCCCCCGATCGACGGCTTCCCGATCGGGCCGCTGTACGTGCACTTCTACGGGCTGATGTACGTGATCGGCATCGCGCTCGCCATCTACATCACTCGGCGCCGATGGCAGGCCGCCGGCGGCGACGGCGAGCTCGTCTACGAGGTCGCCATCTGGGGCGTGCCGGCCGGGATCGTCGGCGGGCGCATCTATTTCGACATCACCACGCCGTTCGACATCACCCCGAAGACCTGGTGGGGCCCCTTAGCGGTGTGGAACGGCGGCCTGGGCATCTGGGGCGGCGTCGCGCTCGCCGCGGTGGTCGGCGCCTGGCGGGTGCGCCGGTCCGGAGCCGGCGTCGGCGAGTTCATGAACGCGGTCGCGCCCGCGCTGCTGGTCGCGCAGGCGATCGGGCGGATCGGCAACTACTTCAACCAGGAGCTGTTCGGCAAGCCGAGCTCCCTGCCGTGGGCCGTGGGGATCAGCCCGGAGGCCCAACTGCGTGGTGGCATCCCGGCTGCCGACGTGACCGCGGGTATCGGCACCTTCCAGCCGTCCTTCCTGTACGAGCTGATCTTCGACCTCGCGTGGGCCGCGGTGCTCGTCTGGCTCGGCCATCACCGGCGGATCCGGCCGCAGGGCCTGTTCGCCCTGTACATCGCCGGCTATTCGGGCTACCGCATCTTCGAGGAGACCATCCGGGTCGATTCCTCCGCGTACTTCCTCGGCCTCCGGCTCAACTTCTTCGTGGCGCTCGCCATGACAGTCATCGGGCTGATCTGGTTCGCGATCGTGCAGTTCCGCCCGTCGGCAGGTCGCGAAGAGCCGGACAAGCCCGACGAGAGCACCTGCGCAGCAACCGCTATCGACGCAGACTCCGAGGCCGCAGGCGTCGTCGACACAACAGACGCGACCGGCGACGAGGCCGACGATACGAACATCCCCGCCCCGTCGCCGCCCGACCCGCCGAACCGGGTATGACGGGCTTCGCGCCCGTCGCGGCATGCCCCTGACGAAGCGGCCCGGCCCGCGAACATCGTCATAGGCGGTGCGGCGTTTCTCCGGGAATGCGCTGGAGGTAACGGATCTGGTCCGTCATGTCGTCTCCCCCGATGGCAGCAATCGCGCGAACCAGCGCCGGCACGCCAGCGGCCCGTCGTGCGAAGCGCGTGGACAGCGAAATCACCAGGCCGTGGTGGTGATCGCCGCGGATCGCGTAGTCGGCGGCGATGCGGAGGAAGTCCACGAGGTTCTCGGTGAGCAGTGCGTATCGCGCCTCCTGCGCGGCGCGGAAGACCTCAGCATCCGGCGCACCCGCAAGACCGATGTCCCGGACATGGACCGCGGTGATTCCCTTGTCCGTCAAGGCATCTCGCAGCGCCGGCGAGAACATCTCATCCAGCAGCAGCCTCACCGGATATCGGCGCTTCGAGTCCGTTCGCGGTGCAGATCGATGCGGGCCTGGATTTCGTCCGGAAACGCGGCGCGGTAGGCCCGGGCGGCATCTAGCTGAGCGCGCGTCACCGCACCGTCCGCGATGAGATCGGCTGCGGCGCCGCCTGTTTCACCATAATCATCGAGCCACATGGCGATCTCCCACACGTCAGGGCCGCCGATGAGGCCCGCGCGCCGGCCGGCCGGCCCGTCCCGGAAGACGATGAGTGGATGGTCGTCGTGCCGCACGCCCTCCTCGGCGTATCTGCGCAAGCGCTCCGACATCGTCTCGCCCGCCGCGCGCGACTGAAGCCGAAGCCGGCCGGCGAGGCCGTCGTCCAGACGCACCGACACATTCACCGTCATGTCGACAACGTAGCACGTTGACAACAGGCGGCGGGCCGCTGCTCAGTGCTGCTGGATGCCCTTACTGATCGCACCGCGGAAGGCGCTGCTGAAGGCCGCTGCGCGGCGGCGCAGGTGCCGCCGGTCGATGCGCCGCCGGGGCGGGCGGGCGGCTGCGGACTGCCACCGGTAGAACCACGATTTGCCGATCTCGATGAGCACGAGATACACGGCGACCATCAGCGTGAGCACCGCGAAGAACCGGAACGGCAGCACCGCGAAGCCGAGCAGCGGCCCGAGCGGACTGGCCGGCAGAACGGCCCCGACCACCACCACGCCGATCGCGGCGAGGGCGAGCGGCAGGCTGGGGCGGCTGCGATAGAACGGGACCCGCCTGGTCCGGATCGCGAAGATGACGAGCGTCTGGGTCGCGAGGGATTCGACGAACCAGCCGGAGCGGAACTCGGCCGGGCCGGCGTGCAGCATCCACAGCATGACGCCGAACGTCGCGAAGTCGAAGATCGAGCTGATCGGGCCGAACAGCAGCATGAACCGGCGGATGAGCGAGATGTCCCAGTGCGAGGGCCGGCGGAGTTGGTCGGCGTCCACCTCGTCGGTCGGGATCGCGAGCTGGCTCGTGTCGTAGAGCAGGTTGTTCAGCAGGATCTGCGACGGCAGCATGGGCAGGAACGTCAGGAACGCGGATGCGCCGGCTGCGCTGAACATGTTGCCGAAGTTGCTGGACGTTCCCATCAGCACGTACTTGATCGTGTTGGCGAAGATTCGCCGGCCTTCCACGACGCCGTCGGCCAGGACGTTCAGGTCCTTCTCCAGCAGGATGACGTCGGCCGCGTCCTTGGCGACGTCGGTGGCGGTGTCGACGGAGATGCCGACATCGGCGCCGTGCAGGGCGAGCGCGTCGTTCACGCCGTCGCCGAGGAACGCGACGTCCTGCCTGGTGGTGCGTTGCAGCCGCACGATCCTGGCCTTCTGTTCGGGGCTCACCCGCGCGAAAACGGTGGTGCGGGAAAGGGACTCGGTCAGGTCGGCATCCGTCATCCGGTCGATCTCGACGCCGGTGAGCGCCGTGGGGGACGCCATGCCGAGTTCCCGGCAGACGGTGAGCGCGACGGTCGCGTTGTCCCCGGTAACGATCTTGACGGCGATCCCCAGGTCGCCGAGGCGGGTCAGTGCCGCCGCCGCGCTGGGCTTCGGCGGGTCAAGGAAGACCAAAAGACCTATTAATTCGAGATCGCGTTCATCGGCCGGCGCGGGCGCACCGGTGCCGTCGAAGGACCGCACGGCGACAGCGATCACCCGGTTGCCCGCCGCGTCCTCCGCCGCGAGCGCGCGCTGGGCGATGGGCGGGATGTCGCGGCACCGCTGCAGAACGGCCTCCGGCGCTCCTTTTGTCACGAGTTCGGTGGTTTTCGAGAGCCCTTGTATCACCGTGGATGTCATACGGCGCTCGTGGTCGAACGGGAGTTCGCCGAGGCGGGTGACGGCGCTCGCCTGCGTGCGCTGGGCGGCTCCGAGGGGCGATTCCCACAGCGCGTCGTCGAGCGCGTTGCCGCCCACCGCCGTCTCCCCGGCGACGGCGACATCGCTTGCTGCGAGGCCGTACCGGACGACGTCCGCCCCGGTGCGCCCGGGCACCGGCAACGCCCGCATGAAGCGGATGTGGCCGTCCGTCAAGGTGCCGGTCTTGTCGGTGAACAGCACATCGATATCGCCGAGATCCTCGATGCACACAAGCCTTTTCACCAGCACCTTGCGCTGCCGCATCCGCCGGGACCCGGCGGCAAGGCTGGTGGACACGACGGCCGGGAGCAACTGCGGCGTGATCCCCACGGCGATGGCCAGCGAGAACAGCAGCGCATCGATGATCGGCCGGTGCAGCGCGATGTTGACGACGAAGATCGACCCGGTGAGCGCTCCCGCGATGTAGACGAGCAGGGTGGAGAAGCGCCTTAAGCCCACCTGGAACTCGGTGTCGAGCGGACGCCCCGTGAGTCCCGCCGCGATCGCGCCGAACTCGCTTCGCGTCCCTGTGCCGACGATGACGCCCGACCCGGATCCACCGTGCACGACGGTTCCCATCAGCGCGCACGAGGTGAGCTCCGCGAAGGATACGGCGGCCGACACCGGCGCTACGGATTTGGCGACGGGGACGGACTCCCCGGTGAGCACGGATTCGTCGCATTCCAGGCCGGTCGTGGTGAGCAGGCGCAGGTCCGCCGGGACGATGTCCCCGAGTTGCAGGTGCACTATGTCGCCGGGCACCAATTCACGCACGTCGACGCGGATGGGCACGCCGCCCCGAGTGACCAGGGCGGTCTTCCGGATCTGCGAGTGCAGCGCCTCCGCCGCCCGCTCGGCGCGGAACTCGTTGGCGAAGCCGAGCCCCACGGACAACACGACGATGACGCCGATGATCACCGCGTCCGATCGTTCGCCGACGAAGTACGAGGCGGTCGCCGCGGCGACGAGCAGGGCGAGCAGCGGGGAGCGCACCTGCCGTGTGAGGACCGCGAGGATGCCGACATGGTGGGACGCAACGACATTGCTCCCGAACCGCTCGCGCCTGGCCGACGCCTGCTGCGTAGTGAGCCCGTCCGGTCCGACACCGAGGCGCCGGGCGACCTCGTCGGCGGAAAGGCTCGCGGCGAGCGCCATGTCGAGCCCCGGGTCGGCCGGTGTATCAAGTGCCGGATCGCGCGCCGGGTCGGCAGCCCTCATGTCCATCCGCACGATCTTCAGCGTGCTGCGCCGCACCCGCGCCGGACCGAGCCGTTGGTCACGAAGCGCCCGGGCCCTATGTCCCGACCTCGCCGGCGACCGAATGCTCCCCACGCCGACCGCCCCGCAGCCGAGGAGTCAGTGCGGCAGGAGGGTTACGGCACGTAGCGCACGAGGCGGTCGCCGGCCCGGATGAAGTACAGATTCCCGAACGCGTCGGTGGTCAGCCCGCCCACCGCGCCCTGGTAGAGCACGGTCGCCTTCGCGGTGCGCGGGTCGAGCTTGAAGAAGTACCGCCCGTGGTACGTGCCATAGATCCCGCCATCCGCGCCGCGCGCGAGAAAAACGTCATAGGCGGATATCCGGTTGGTGGACGTGAGCGGCGGCTTCGGGTACCCCACATCGCCAAAAGGCTTGCCCTGGTAGACGAATCGCCCGAGCGACGGGCTGTAGATGAGCAGCCAGTCCTGCGCCATCATCCAGATGTTGCGGCTCGGCCCGACCATCAGTCCCTGCACCGACGCCGCCGTCACCGGGAGCGGCACGGTGCGGGCCTGGTCGGTCCGCGTGTCGTAGATGACGAGCCGAGCGTGTGTCTGGGTCGGGGCGATGCCGAGGCCGCCCCACACCAGCGAGCCGCCGTACACGATGCCGTCCTGGTAGGCGAGGCTCACGATGCTCTCGTCGCCGACGAGGTCGCCCTTGAAGGTGCACTGCCCGGTCGCCGGGTCGTAGACGGTGAGCCCGCCCTTCAGGTTTCCGTAGCCGCCCATGGTGCCGATGTAGAGCTTCCCGCCGCCGGCGACCATGCCGTAGGGCCGGTCCTGCCGCTGCGCTGCGAGATCGCAGATCTTCTTCGGGTTCGCCCCCGCGGCGACCGGCTGGCTCGGACTGTAGGCGCCTATCGACGCGCCCGGGTAGATGCCGAGGTAAAGGTAGCCCCCCAAGGTGGCCATTCCCTCGGCCTGACCGATCCCCTGATATGACGACGTTCGGTCCGCGCGCATCGGGGTATACGATGCCAATCCGCCGACGAGATAACCGCTGGCATAGACGTTCTCGTCCGGGCCGCGCTGCAGGGTTTCGATGCCGACGCTCGCGCCGGGCATGCCGGTCACGCTCTTGCGCAGGGCCGCGCCGGTGGTGGGGTTGGCGCCGGCGATCTGCAGGCCGCCGGTGATCGATCCCGCGCTCAGGACGGTTTGCCCGGGGTACCGGGACTGGTCGGCGAGGGCGAGCGAGGCCCAACCGCGGGGCGCCGGATAGGACGTTGCGATCTGGGTGGTGGTGTCCGTGGCGAGGTCGTAGGCCACGAGCAGCCCGTTGCCGTCGCGGTAGTAGGCCTTGCCGTCGAAGGCCGGGGACGCGCCCGGGTAGGAGACGCCTTTGATGGTCGACGCGACCGTCGCGCGGATGCTTCCGCCGCTTTGCTTGGTGACATCGAGGACGACGAGATCATTGCTCGGCGAGAGATAGACGAAGGCCTTCCCCGGGCCGGCGGCGATCTGGTAGGCGAACTGCTGGCCGCGGAAGGCCGGCGGGGTGATGTCGGTGCAGGTGGCGCCCTGCTCGTTGCAGGCGAGCAGGCCCGCCTTGGTTCCGACGCCCACATACACGATACGAGTGGTCAGGTCGACGGCGAGGCTCCGAACGTACTGTTGTCCGGTGAGCTTCTTGGCGTTGACGAAGGTGGTCAGGCCCTTGCCCGGCATGTACTTGTAGACGACGCCGTCCGGGTAGCCGCCGACATAGACGCTGGCGTTGGTGCCGGGGGCGATGGCGAACGGGATCTGGTCGCCGAGGATGGTCGCGACCCGCACCGGCACCGGCGCGCCGGGTTTGTACGCCCAGAGCGCGCCGGGCTGGAAGCTCGCGACGTAGATCGTGCCGTCGGTGGCGGTGGTGGCCGCCCAGGAGCCCGACGGGGACGAGGTATTGAGGTTGAACCACCGCTGGATCACCCCGGTGGCGACCTCGACGACGACCAGATGCGCTGGGACGCTACCGTTTCCGTCGGTGACGGCATAGACGACGTCACGCCCACCGGCGTCCTTGCCGAAAGTGATTGCCCGGACGTAGGTGTCATACAACTGCGGGCCGAGATCGGTGAACTGGCGGGAGATGCGGACGTCGTCAGCGTACACGGTGCCGCCACTCGACGTGGTCGCGCCGATGCGGACGGCGACGTATCTGGCCTTCTCCGGCGCGATGCCGCTCGGGCGGAGCATGGTCCAGCGCGCCTGCCCGGTGTGGGTCGGGGGCCCTTGGCCGATCACTCTGCGCGCGGCGTCGAGGAAGACCAGGTTCACCGTGGCCGTGCCGGACTGCGACAGGGTCTGCAGGAAGGCGGTGTACCGCAGGCCGGGCGTGGCCGGCAGCGGCGCGCTGGTGATGGTCGGCACGGGGCAGCTCGCGATGCTGCGCAGGTACGCCGCCTGGTTCCCTTCGGCGCGTTGATCGGTGGTGACGCCCGAGGCGGCCGAGCAGGAACGGGTCCAGTCGGCCGTCCCGCCCTCGAAGCCGAAGTTGGGGACGAGTAGATCGCCGCTGGGCAGGGGGCCGGTGAACGGGGGTGGTGCTTTCGGCGGTGCAGTGGGTGGCGGCACCGCGAGGTGCGGGGCCGCCGCGGGGTGTGCGATCGGGGCCGCCGCCGCGGTGGGCGCGACAGCCACGGCCAGCGCCCACACCAGTGCGGCCGATGCGACGAGCGCTATCCCCCGGATTCTCGGCGTCACCTGTTCTCCCCTCCTAGGCGCCGGCAACGTCCGACACTGAAGTGACATGTGTGACGGGTGATGCAGACGGGTATGGCCTTCGTAGCGTCCGGCCACGCGGGGTGTCAACCGGCCGCGCCGAGCGAAACGCCCGATGTGGTCAGCGAAATCGGACTTCGAGCGCTTCCGGAACGAGACCGGCGGCGCGAGCCGCGAACATCGTCATACTCGCTGCCGCACCCGAACGGCTGCCGGTTTCGCGACCTGGTCCCCGGCCGGCTACGTCATGCGCCGGGCAACAGAACACAGGCTCATTGACATAATAGGTCGCTAGTGCGACTATTTATGTCATGGCGATAGGGGCAGCCCTCATGACAACCAAGGACGCTGCGTCTCTGCTCGGCGTCGGCGCGCGTCAGATCCAGCGCCTGGTCGCGTCGGGCCGTCTGCACCGCGCCGATGTGGTGGGGGCATCGATGCTGATCGATGCCCGGTCGGCGCAGCGCCTTCACGCGCAAGGCGTGGGCCGTGGCCGGCCGTGGTCGTCGGAGACCGTACAGGCGGCATTGGATTTCGTTCGGATGGGAACGACAGGCAGGTTGGGGGCGACCGAGCGGTCCCGGCTCAAAGCAAGATTGCGCGGTATGTCGGCGCCCGCCCTGGTGCGCGCAACCGCACGGCGATCAAGTGCCACCAACTACCGCGCGTCTGCGTCGTTTCTCGCCGAGCTGCGTGAGCATCTGGTGCTGACGGCCGGCTCGGCGGTCGACGCGGACGCGGGAATCGCAGCCGCGTTGGGGCTTGCCGGTTCGGCCCGGCAGACAGTGGACGGGTACGTCGACCGGTCAGGTGTCGCGAAGCTCGTCGAACGGTTCTTCCTGGTCGAGGATCCCGGCGGGAATGTGACGCTCCGCGTGGCGGGCGGCCTGCCGGAGGGCCGCGTCGCCGATCTAGTCACGGTCGCTCTGGATCTCGCCGGCAGTCTTGACCCGCGGGAAAGGGCCGCCGGTCTCGCCTTCATCGGCACGCGGCTGGCGGCTCTGCGGTGACGGTCAGCAGGCGCATGGTCTCTCTGCCGAACCCGCCCGGCGGCTGGACAAGGCCGTGGCCGTGCGCCTTCGAGCTTGCGCAGGTGCTGCCGGCGGTGAAATGGACCCTCATCGGCGGCTCCATGGTCCAGCTTCACGCGCTTGCCCACGACATCGACGTGGTGCGCCCCACCGACGATGTCGACCTGCTCCTGCATGTCGAGGTCGACCCGACCGTCGTCAGCGAGGCGCACCAGCGGATCACTGGCCTCGGATACAAGCTTCGTGCACCGTCCGACCCGCGCGACAAGGCGGCCCCGCACTACCGGTTCGAGCGCCCGGGCAGCGCCGGTGTTGAGAAGATCGACGTCATGATCGCCGATCACGCGCCGCCGCGGGCTCGGCAACGGCTTCGCGGGCGCCCCATGTTCCGCGTCGATGGCGGAACCCAAGCCCTCCGACGCACGATGATCTATCAGGTCTCGGACGACGTGCTGATCGTCAGGTTCAGTGTTCCGGACGAGCTTGGCGCGCTGATCTTGAAAGGCGCCGCGCATCTTTCCGACAGCAACGAAGCCAGCCGTCATCTGCAGGACGCGGCCGTGCTGGCCGCATGCATCCATGACCATGCGGCCGAAGCGCGGCGGCTGCACGGAAGCGACCGCAAACGGATCGCCCACCTCGCACGCGAGCTGGCCGACCCGATGCACCCTGCGTGGCTCGCGCTGACCGGGAGCGACCGGCAAGCGGGACAGGACACGCTGCGCATACTCTCATCCGCTGGAGCTCCGGGACCGACGGGTGCACCGTGAACACGATCAAGTGCGCGCGCAGGGATGCGCCCTTCGTGCTGTTGCTGCTCGGAAGCGGCGGCGTGAGCCGCGAACATCGTCATACTCGATGCCGCGCTGGAACGGCTGGCGCAGAGGGATCAGCCCGGCGCGAGGAGGCTGTCGGGCCGGCGGAACAGATCAGCGAGGTCGGCGAGGAAGCGGCCGGCGTCGGCGCCGTCGGCGGCACGGTGATCGACGGTCAGGCCCACGGTGCAGCCGAGCCGTACCCCGAGCGTGCCGCCACCGGCGGCGAACGGCATCTCGCCGATAGCGCCGACCGACAGGGCGCAGACCTGCGGCGGCGTGACCAGCGCTTGGAACCTCGTCACACCGAAGGTGCCGAGGTTCGACAAGGTGGCGGTCGCACCCGACATAGCGTCCGGGCCGAGATGGCCGTCCCGCGCGGATGCGACGACGCGCCGGACGTCTCGCTCGACGTCGTCGGCCGGGCGACGATCCGCGTCGATGACGACCGGAGCCAGTAGGCCGACAGGGGTGTCGACGGCGAGCGCGATGCCGATGCGGTCGGCGGGTTGCGGCTGGCCGTCGACCCAGGTGCTGGCCAACTCCAGGTGCAGGCGCAGGGTTTTCGCGAAGGCCACCGCGAGCAGGGTGGTCCAGCCGATGCCGCGGCGGGCGGCAGCGAGCGGGCGGAGGTCGAGATCGGCGTAGGCGGTGAACTGGGGGACGGTGGCACTCTCGGTCATGACCCGGGCAACGGTCTGCCGCACGCTTCGGCGGTAGGTCTCGAGCGCGCTGTCGAATCGGGCACCGTCGGGTCGGGCACCGTCGAGCCGCGGACCGGCCGTCGAGAGCGGCGGCGATCCCGTGGGCGGTGCATCGGGTACCGGGGGCGCAGCCGAGACATATGACGCAGCAGGTAGTGTCGCGCCCGTTGCAGTTGGCACGACGGCGGACCGCTGTGCCGAGGACGGTGCTTTCGTCGCGATCGCCTGCGCGGCACGGTCCACATCGGCCATCGTGATGAGGCCGCCCGTGCCCGTGCCGGTGATGGTGGCGAGGTCGATCTTCAACTGCGCCGCGCGGCTACGCGCCCCGGGCACCACCGGTCGGGGGCCCTGACGGGACGGCGGGGTGGCCAGCCGGTCGGCGCCGTTCGATCCCGGCTCCACCGGCGCGCCCGCGCCGATGGGTGCCGCGTCCGTGTCGCCCGCACCCCCCACGACGCCATCGGGGCCGATCAGGCCTTCGAGCAGCTCGTCGGCCTCGGTGGCGATGTACGCGATGGGGTCTCCCACCGGGATCGTGGCGCCGACGTCCGCGACGATGCGCGCCAAGGTGCCCTCGACCGGGGACTCCACCTCCATGTCGACCTTGTCGGTGAGCACATCGCAGACCGGGTCGCCGGCGCGCACATGCGCGCCCGGTTCGAAGTGCCAGACCACGATCTGGCCCTGCTCCATGGTCATGGACATCTTCGGCATGACCAGCGCGACGTCCCGCATCACAGGTCCTTCATCAGATCGCGGGCGGCCGCGACGATGCCCGGAACCTGCGGCACCGACGCCTTCTCCAGTTGCGGCGCATACGGTATCGGCGCATCGAGTCCGCACAACCGGCGGATCGGCGCCAGCAGGTAATACAGCGCATCCGACTCGGCGATGCGAGCCGCGATCTCGGCCATGAATCCGGCCGTCCCCGGAGCCTCCTGCACCAGCAGTACGCGGCCGGTCCGCTTGACCGCAGTCAGAATGGTCGGCGCGTCCAAGGGCTTGATCGTCCGGGGATCGACCACCGTGGCCTCGATCCCGTCCGCGGCGAGTTCCTCGGCGGCCTGCAGCGCTCGGGGCACCATCACGCTGGTGGCGACAATGGTCACGTCGTCACCCGTGCGGCGCACCGCCGCCTGTCCCAGCGGGATCCGCCCGGCACCCTCGGCCACCTCGCCGGTGGTCGGGTAGAGCAGCTTGTGTTCCAGGAAGATGACGGGGTTCGGGTCGTCGATCGCGGCGAGTAGCAGCCCCTTCGCATCCGCCGGCGTTGCGGGCATCACGACTTTGAGCCCGGGGACGTGGGCGAACCACGCCTCGAGACTCTGTGAATGCTGTGCCGCGGCACCGGTTCCCGACCCGCCGGGCGCCCGCAACACCAGCGGCACGTGCACCGCACCGCCGAGCATGAAGTGGATCTTCGCCGCCTGGTTGACGATCTGATCCATGGCCTGGTTGGTGAAGTCGGAGAACTGGATCTCGACGATCGGCCGCATGCCCGCGAGCGCCGCCCCGACGGCGGCTCCGACGATGCCCAGCTCGGAGATGGGGGTGTCGCGCACCCGTTCGGGCCCGAACCGCTCGAACAACCCGGCGCTGACACCGAACGCCCCGCCGTAGACGCCGACGTCCTCGCCAAAGAGGAATACCCGGTCGTCGGCCGTCATCGCCTCCGCCATCGCTTCGCGCACGGCTTCGGCGTACGTGATCACCCGGCTGCCGGCGGCGCGCGAGGCGTCCTGCCCCGCGCCGCGCACCGCGCTGGGCTCCGTCGGGCGGGTCGGCGGCACGAGCGTCACATGGGCGTTCGGCCGCGCCGGCGCCCCTGGGGACTCCGGCGCCGCACTCTCGGGCGCACTCGTGGTCGCTGGGATCGTCGCTGACATGCCCCTTCTCCCCCTCATTCCGCGTAGACCGAGGTCAGCAGGTCCTCCGCGCGAGCCGGTGGCGCGGCACTGGCGCGGCGCACGGCGTCGCGGATCGCCTCCCGCGCCTCCGATCGCATCGAGTCCACCGCGGCCTGGTCGAGGGTTCCGGCGTCCGTCACCGTCTTCTCGAAGCGCGCGATCGGGTCCCGCGTCTTCCATTCCTCTATTTCTTCGCGGGTGCGGTACAGGTTCTTGTCGCTCTTGGAGTGGCCCCGCCAGCGGTAGGTCTCCGACTCGACCAGCGTCGGTCCTTCGCCGCGCCTCGCGCGATCGACCGCGGCACCGACCGCGTCGTACACGGCCTGGATGTCGTTGCCGTCTACGGTGACTCCCGGGATGCCGTACGCCGCCGCGCGCTCGCTGATGTGCGCGAGCCGGGTCGACTTCGCCGACGACATCGACATCCCGTACAGGTTGTTCTCGCAGACGAATACCACCGGGAGATCCCAGATGGCGGCGAGGTTCACGCCCTCGTGGAATGCGCCCTCGTTCACGGCCCCGTCTCCGAAGAAGCTGATGACGACGGTGTCGGTGCCCTGCATTCGCTGCGCGAGCGCGGCGCCCGTGGCGATCGGGATGCCGCCCGCGACGATCCCGTTGGCGCCCAGGTTCCCGGTGGCCACGTCCGCGATGTGCATGGAACCGCCGCGCCCGCGGCAGTAGCCGGTGTCCTTCGCCAGGAGCTCCGCCATCATCCGTTCGAGATCGGCACCCTTGGCGATGCAGTGGCCGTGGCCGCGGTGCGTCGAGGTGATCATGTCGGTCGGCCGCAGTGGGAGGCAGCTACCGGTCGAGGACGCCTCCTGGCCGACCGACAGGTGCATCGTTCCGTGCATCAGGCCGCGGCCGTACAGCTCCTCGACGGCCTCCTCGAACAGGCGAATGCGCCACATCGTGCCGAGGGCCCGACGCGCGGACTCGGCATTCGAAACAAGCTGGCCCGTCATGACCGCACCAGTCCCCTCACGACATCGGCCGTGGTCTCCGGAAGGACCCCGGTGAGCTGCAGCGCGTCCTGCAATCGTCGGAGCGCCACCAACGGTCGGGTCTCGTCGACGGCGACGTCGTCATAGGTGAGCATCTGGCCCCGCGCCACGTCGCGGACCAGTCGGCATCCGGCGGCGAGCCCGATCGGCAGGCCACGACTCGCCCGCGCCTCGGCCGCGTCGTGCACCGTTCCGTGGACGTGATGTCCGCCGATGCCCTCGAGGACGGTGCCGGACTCCAGGTCGGCCTTCGCGTGGGCGATCACCTCGGCGCGCCACTGCGTGGCCTGGAACGACGGCATGCGGTCGAGCACGGCCTCCCCGACGGATTGCAGCGCCTCGATCGACGCGAGGTGATAGGGCCGGTACAGCGCGAAGAACGGGCCTTTGCCCAGCTTGAGATACTCCAACTCGGCCGTCACCACGTCGTCCTCGGACTTGACGATCACGAACACGCCGGGCGCGACATTGCCGGTGACGTACTCGACGACCGGCCCGGTCGAGTCGACGATCCCGCCGGCGGCCTTCGGGACCAGCGTGGTCGCAAGGTCGGCGACATCGCATGCCACGCCGTGCATTCCGGGCATGTCGACGGTGAACCCCGTCGCGTTGGCGAGCGCGGCCATTTCGATCTGTGTCTTGGTGCCGTCGGTGAAGGAGCACAGCATCTTCGGATTCATGTGCTTGCGCATCGCCTCGTCGGCGACGTCATCCGGGGTGTCGGTCGGGCGCATCGGGTTGTTCTTCCCCTTGCCGGCCGCGACCACCTTGAGACCGAGATCATCGGCGAACTCGACGAGTTTGAGGCATTCCACGGGTTCGTCACCGCGGCACACCGTGTAGACGGCGTCGCCGGCGCGCGCGAGCGACGAGAGCAACTGGCCGACCGTCACGTCGGCTTCGACCGTCATGAGTGCGACATCGCGCCGCTTGAGCAGACAGGAGAGCGCCACCTGCGCGGCCACGTCCGGCACGCCGGAGACCTCGACAACGATGTCCAGCGGCAGGTCCGCCAGTTGGAGGCCATCGGCCAGCACGACCGCTCGGCGATGTTCGACGGCATCGACCGCCTCCCGGACGTCGACAGCCACGAACACGTCGTCTCTGCCTGCCGCCTTCAATGCTCGGACGGCCCGGTCCGTCGCGATATCGGCGACCGCCGCGACCTCTATCCCCCTGGCCCGGGAGATCTGGGCGATCAGCCCGCTGCCCATCTGGCCGGCACCGACGATGCCCACCAAGACCGGCCGGCCGAGATCCTGCTCACGCGCGGCGAGCCTCGTCGCATACCCCATCGGGACCATTCCTTCTATTGACGCGCCGACGGAGCGGGGTCCGCCTGCTGAGTTTCGGCCGGGCGGCGCCGGGAATGATGCCGGAAGTGATGCCGGAAGTGATGCCGGGACCGACGCCGGGAGCCTCGCCACGACGCGGAGGCGCACGCGCCGGATGCGCGCAGCCCAACACCGGCGACTGCGTCACATCTGTGCAGATCTAGATTCACAATAGTGACGTTAGCATGCGGCTGAGGCGGTGCCAACGGGTACCGTGCCCGAGAATCAACCAAACGGCCCGAACTGTCCTGCGCCAAACACGTCAACGGAACACATGCGCACGCGCATAGTCCGCGACCGTTACCTCCGAATAGATACGTCCTCATCGACCATCCCGCAGCCAGATCATGACGGGAAATGAATGTCGCACCGGCCATCACATACCGCGTTTCAAGAAACGATGTCCAACTCGGCCCGGACCTCCGGATCGATTTCGGCGACCGCACTCGAATACGCCTCCGTGGCTGAGGCCGCCTCCAGGGCGACCGACGCGATCTGCCGACATTCGGCAAGGCTGTGATGCTGCAATGCGAAACGCACCGCTCCCGCCGCCGCCGGGGACATGGAAAGACTGGTCACCCCCAATCCGCTCAGGACCAATGCCATGACGGGGTCCGACGCGGACTCGCCGCAGACACCGACGGGTTTCGCCGCCGCTAATCCCGCGCGGACGGTCGTCGCCACCAAATGAAGGACCGCGGGTTGCCAGGGATTGATCAAATCTGCCAGTTCGCTGCTCAGCCGGTCGGCAGCCATCGTGTATTGGGCAAGATCATTCGTACCCAACGACAGGAAATCGACGTGCTCCAGAATCCGGGACGCCTGTAGCGCCGCACTCGGAACTTCGATCATGACGCCGACCTTCGCCAGCCCATGAGCTCGCGCCGTGGCCGCGAACTCCGCCGCCTCCTGCGGGGTCGACACCATCGGCGCCATCACCCAGCATTCGGTATCGCAATCCTCGGCAGCCCGGGCGAGGGCCGTCAGTTGGTCCGACAGCAACTCCGGGTGAACCCGCGACGTGCGATAGCCTCGAACGCCGAGCGCCGGATTCGATTCTGTTGCGAGTGACGCGAACGCGAGCGGCTTATCCGCGCCTGCATCCAGAGTCCGGACGACGACCTTTCGTCCCGCATAGGCGCGCAGGACCTTGCGGTAGCGGTCCGCCTGCTCGTCGACGCCCGGAGCCGTTCGACGATCGAGGTACAGGAACTCCGTGCGGAACAGCCCGATGCCGTCGTGCACTGTCGCCAGGGCGCGATCGACGTCGCGTTCCGCACCGATGTTGGCGAGGACCTCGACCTTGTGGCCGTCCGCCGTCTCGCCTGCGCCGGAATCCTCGGCTCGCCGGAGCTCGGCCTCTCGTCGCCTGGTGACTGCTGCCACGTCCTCCGGCGAGGGATCGGAGATGACGATTCCCCGCGCGGCGTCGACGACCGTGGACGACCCGGATGGAATGCCTGTCACGCCTGGCGCCCCAATGACACACGGGATGCCGTACTGACCCGCGATGATCGCCACGTGACCGGTCGGGCCGCCCTGCTCGGTCGCGATGCCGAGGACAAGGTTCAGGTCGATCAGCGCCGTGTCCGCCGGCGCGAGATCGCAGGCGAGGATGACGGACGGCGCCGACAAGATCGGGATGCCCGGTTCGGGCAAGTTCAGCAGGCGCGCGATCACACGGTCCCGGATGCTCATCAGATCCGTGACCCGCTCGGCCAGATAACCGCCCGCCGCACTGAGCGCGTCCGCCATCTGCTGGGTGACCCGATCGATCGCCGTCGCCGGCCCGAGTCCGGACTCGATCAATTCTCGCGACCGGACGCGGAGGGTCGGGTCCTCGGCCATCATTGCGGTCGCCTCGAAGATCTCCGCGATCTCGCCGTCCATCGACTCTGCTCGAGTGCGGAAGGAATCCGCGAGCACCGCGAGCGTGCCCTCGAGCAGGCCCATCACTTCGTCGAGATCGGCCGGAACCGTTTCGTCGGCGGGCGGTGACGGGCGCCCGCCGACGACGACCGCCGGACCCACGGCCGACCCGCGCCCCACACCCGTGCCTATGAATGTTGTTCGGCTCCGCATCCGAGACACGACCCCCTTTGAACTGATGCCGTGTCCGATGCCGTTCCCGATGCCGTGTCCGGCGCGGCTCGGACGCGCGCGCGGGTCAACGCCGAGCATGGCCGCGCGCGGGCCCCAGGAACCCACTTCGGGACACCGGGCCAGGATTCTGCGCGAGCAGCCCGACTGCCTGCTCCACGGCCTTGTCCATGTGCTTGTCGGATATCCGCTGCGCCACCGTCGCCACCGGCCCGAGGAGATCCACATCGGGTTTGAATCGCGCGAATACGGTCGAGCCCACCATGCGACGGGCCGCGACGATCTGCCGACGGCGGAGGTCGACCACCAGGATCACGGCCGCGCCCCGGAGGAATCCCTTACCCCGACCCGAGACAAGCCGCAGCCCCGGATCGTCATATTCGATGGCCATCTCGCGCACCGCTTTCGAATACGCCCGGTGTTGCAGGTAGCTCAATCCGAACGACAGAACGAACGCAACGATCAGCAGAACGGCGAGGCCGGAGGGGTTGTGCATCTGGGGGCTCCTCGGATTCCTAGCCGCCGACGATTTCGATGCGATCCCCGACCTGCGGGGTGAACGCGGCGGATCCCGTTCGGACGGCCCCAGGCAGCACGGCGTCATCACTCTGCCCGACGTAGACCGTGAGGTGCCCGAGTTCGGTCAGATTGGCCGATGCCAACTGGCCCACCGCCTCGATCGATGCAGATGTCGAGCCGATCACTAATCGGTCGCCCATCTCGATCGGTCGACGTGGCGGGCCGTCAGCCACGTGCACCACGCTCACCTCCGCGAGCGCGTCCGGCACCGGCTCTCCGAAAAGGATGAAGACGCCGGCGCCGAACATGTCCGCCGCATCCGCGCCGATGGCGGTCACCGTCGCGCTCCACACGCACTCACTCAGGATCGTCATACCGGGGCACCGCCATCGCGTCGCATCATGCGACCAGGAATCCGGCGAGGTAGGCGATGATCACAGCGATCGGCGACGTGATGAGGCGCGAGAAGAGCACCGCAGGAACGCCGACCGCCACCGTTTCAGGTTTCGCCTCGCCGAGTGACAGGCCGACCGGCACGAAGTCGCATCCCACCTGGCCGTCGATCGCGAAGAGCGTCGGCAAGGCGTATTGCACCGCGAGCGCACCCGTGGCGATCTGGGTACCCATGAGCACACCGATGACCTGGGCGATGGCGGCACCGGGCCCGAGGATCGGGGACAGCACCGGGATGGCGGTGATGATGCCCAGCAGCACCAGGCCGATCGGGTTGCCGACCATCGGCGATACGACCTTGGCGATCCAGTTCGACACGCCCGTATAGGTGACGATGCCGATCAGCAGCGACACGTACGCCATGAACGGGATGATCGTCTGCAGCGTCAACTGAAGCGCCTGGCGACCGGCGGCGAGCAAGGAATTGATCACGTATCCGATTCCGCCGCCGAACTTGACGACGACTCCGGTGAAACCGCCGCCGGCGGCCACCGGCTTGAACGCGGGCGGCGCGCTGGAGCCGCCGCCCAACAGAGAGCCGGACCGTGAGCCTCCGCCTGTGGACGGCCTGCCTGTGGACGACCCGCCGTCGGCCACGTGCCCGCCTTCGCGCTCCCCGGCGTAGGCCAGTTCCCGCTCTGCCACGACGGCGACCTGATCGACGCCCACCGCCGATACGAAGATGTCCTCGGTGATGAATTGGGCAAGCGGCCCCGAGGGCGATCCGGGATAGATGTCGACGGTCGGAATCCGTTTGCGTGGATAGACACCGATACGGGCGGTGCCACCACAATTGATGACGGCACACAGCACCCGGTCGTCATCGACGTGGTTGACGAACCCATCGACGGCAGTGCTACCCGACAACTCGGCGATCCGGGCCGCGACGGGATGGATCCCGCCGTTCGTGACGGACAGCACCACATCCTTGTCCGCGGTCGGGGTCAGCGTGAGGCCGTCTCCCCACCCGCCGCGTCCGCGCGTGATACGAACGGTTTGGTAGCTCATGCCAGATCCCCTTGGATGTGCCCCTCGGCATACGCGAGATCGAACTGGGCGAAGACTTCCTTGTACGACCCACGGCGGATCAGCAATGTAGTGATCCACTGGGTGACGACGCCGCGGATGAAGATGACGACGATTCCGACGATGAAGTACAGCACGGCCAGTTTGGCGAAAGCATTAGGATTCACCTTCAGGACGCCGGCCGAAACTCCCGCCCATACGAATATCTCCCCCGCGTTCGCATGCGGGAAGAACGACGTCACGGGATGGCAGAACGAGACCGCGGAATCGTAGAATGCCGGCTTATACCGTTCCGGAAGAAACCGGCCGAACGTGTAAGCCATGGGGTTGGTGAGCATGATCATCGACAGGATGGGCATGATCGTGTAGCGCGTGACGGCATATTTGCCCGACCAGCGCACGGCTCCGGTGACTCGCTCTTCGCCAATCCAGGTCGTGACCGCGTACATCGCGGTGAGTAACACGATCAGTAGCGGCAGGATACCGGTGATCAGGCCGGTGAAACTTTTCGCGGACGCATTGAACAGGCCTATGAAGTGTGTCGCGAACCATGTCAGGGCCTTCATGATCGGGTTGGTGGCACCGACAGTGGGCGGGTTGGTCACTGCCAGCAGCAGTGGATTCACGGAACGCCTCCTTGGTGGATCAGAAACGAACCTCGGCGACGTTTCGGGGGTGTCTGGAAACCGTCGCGCGGGCACTGAGGCTGTGGCTTGTGCGCCGACGGTAGCATGTGACGCAGGTCGCTGCAAGACTTTTGTGCACGCTCAATGCACATATGTGAGACAGTGGCTTTCCAGTAGGTCCGAGTGCCGGACGCAACCGTGAACGAGGTGCTGTGGTGTCTGAGTTAAGGGTGATCGTCGGTTTCGAGACGGGGCTGCACGCGAGACCCGCGGCCGCGTTCGTGCGCCGGGTGGCGACCTGCGGCCTCCCGGTCACCATCGCGAAGGAAGGCCGCGAGCCCGTGGACGCCGCCAGCATCCTGCAGGTGTTGACCTTGGGCGCGAACAAGGGCGACGAGGTGATCCTGCGGTCCGCGGGCGAGGATGCCGACGAGGTGTTGGCACAACTCGCCGCGATGTTGAGCGACACCTCCATCACCTGAGGGACCGCCGCGGAGGCCCATCAGGCCGGCGCAGGCGGTACGCTCACGACACAAATGTGATGATTGCGAGGGTGCTGTCGGAGGAGGCGTCATGCGTTCGTCACGAGGGGCGGACGTGCTGCGTCAAGCGGCGCGGCTCTACTACCTCGAGGGTCGCACCCAGTCGCAGGTGGCCGACGAACTGGGCGTCTCGCGCTCGAACGTCTCGCGCATCCTCGCTCAGGCCCGGGAGCAACAGATCGTGGAGATCATCATCCACGACCCGGACGACACGCCGACCCGTGAGCCCGACCTGGAACATGCCATCGAGGAGCGCTTCGGGCTCGCGTCCGCGGTCGTCCTGGCGGCCCGCGCGGACGATGCGTTGGACGAAGTCGCGCGTGCGGCGGCACTCCTGCTGCGCGAGCGTGCGTCAGAGGCGACGACCATCGGGATCTCCTGGGGCAGGACGTTGCAATCGGTGGCGACATTCCTGGATTCCACACCGCTTCGGCCTGCGCCGCGGCTGCTGCCGCTCGTCGGCGGCCTGGGCGTGCTAGACACGCTCGATTCGGGCGACAGCGTCTTGCGTGCGGTGGCCAGGAAGTTGGGGGCCCGCCCGGAGCGGCTCTACGCGCCCGCCCTGGTCGAGTCGGCCGCGGCACAGCGCGCGTTCCTGGAACAGAGCGTCATCAGGGAGGCCATCGCGTCGGCCGCCGAGGTCCAGGTCGCCTTCGTCGGCATCGGGTGCTACGGGCTCTACTCGTCCCGTCATCTGGTGAACGGCATGCGGCTGAGCGCGGACGAGCTCGACCAGTTCTTAGCGGCAGACCCGGTGGGAGACGTCTGCGGAAGGTTCGTGTCCCGCAACGGGAAGCCGCTCGGGCCCCCCGCTGCCGACCGCGTCATCGGGGTGACGTTCGACCAGCTGCTGCATATTCCCGAGGTCGTCGGCGTGGCGGCCGGCCAGGAGAAGGCCGACGGTGTCGCTGCCGTCCTCCGTTCCGGCGTGCTGAAGACGCTCGTCATCGACGCGACCTTGGCGCGAGCGATTCTGGCGATGTAGCGGGTACCCCGGCGAGACGCGCCCGAACGTTCGGGGCACGGCTCGTCGAACGGACTCGTCATCGCGTGTCATGACGACGGATCCCGGTCCGCCGCCGTCCGTCCGACCGATGGAGGAGATGCGGATGACAGCGCCCATCGGGCAACCGCGCAGCAAGGCCGCCGCGCGAACCTCGCTGCTCTTCCTCGGCGGCACGGACACCGTCGGCGGCGTCCACATCCTGGTGCGTGGCCGGGCCGGCCGATTGCTACTCGACATCGGAATCGTCGGCAATCCGGGCATCGTCCGAGATCGCACCCTGTTCAACGCCTTCCAGCCGCCGCGACCGGGCTCGATGCTGCCCGACTATCTCCGCGCCGGGATGGCGCCGCTGGTCGAGAGTTTGTACGAGCGAGGCGATCTCGCCCCGTTCGTGACGGTGTCGGACGCGACACGGGCACTGCGCGCGCCGGGATTCGCCTTGGACGGCTATCCACTGGTTGATGACGAACCGGGTACCGATCTGGCGGTCTTCGTGTCCCACCTGCACGACGACCACATGGCACTGCTCGAGTTCGTCGCCCGGAACGTCCCGGTGATCATGAGCGACGCCGGTGCCCGGCTGCACGGCGCGCTCGTGGCTGCCGGCGCCCTACCCGCCGTTCATGCCGCGGTCACCGGTGTGGTTCCCGGGGTCGCGCGCTCGGTCGGCGACCTGGTGCTCCACGTGATCCTGGTGGACCATGACATCCCAGGCGCCGCAGGCGTTCTCGTCGAGACCCCGGACGGCACCATGGCCTACACCGGCGACTGGCGTCGGCACGGACGACACCCCGAGGCGATGCAGGCCTTCGCCGACGCGTGTGCGGGCGTGGACGTCCTGATCACGGACGCGTCCGGTGCACAGCCGCCGGACGCCCGCACCGTGCAGTGCGCCCAGGTTGCGGAGCGCGAGATCGCCTCACTCCTCAGCGATCTCGCGACGAGCGCCCACCGCGGCCTGTATTGCTCCTTCGACGAACGCAATCTCGAACGCCATGCGGATGTGCAGGTCGTCGCGAAGGCGCACGGGCGGCTGCTCGTCGCCAGCCCCCGCACCGTCGCGATCTGGCATGCCGCCGCCTCAGCCGGTCTGCCCTGTCCACGTATCGAGGACATCGCCGTGTGGGACGACTCGGAGGGTATGCGGGACGACCCGCAGCCACCTACGCAGCCGCCGATCGCGCCCCAGACCGCGCCGCCCCCGACCGTGCGACGCGTTCGTGCCGCCGACGTGGCCGCCGACCCGGCCGCGTTCCTGTGCGAACTGCGCAGCAGCGAGCGCGCTCGCCTTCTCGATATCGGTGCGGGCCCCGGCGACGTCTACGCCTACCTCGACGGTTATCCGTACGGTCCCGCGGATCCGGGTTGGCCGGTGCTCGTCACGTGGATGCGGCAACTCGGGATCCGCCTCGAGACGATCTCCTCGCGCGGGCACGCGTGGGAGGACGACCTGCGCTGGCTGGTAGACGCGGTGCGGCCCGGCATGGTGATCCCCGTCCACACCAACCACCCGGACCACTTCCCCGGTGTGACGACGCCCGTGCGGCCGGTCCGTCGCGGCGACGAGATCGCCCTCTCGCCGGGCGCACGAACGCTGTCCGGAGACCTGCGGTGATCGCCGCGATCGGCCAGCGCCCGCAGGCCGTGCTGTTCGATTTCGGCGGGGTGATCGCCGATATCGTCCACGACGACACCGGTTTCGCCGTCGTGGCCGAGGAGGTCGTGCGGCACATCGGCGGCGCGCTTCCCGTCATCGATGTCGAGGCGGATCTCCGGGCCGGGGCCCGCGCCTACGAGTCGTGGAAGCAGTCCCAATCGCGCCGCATCCATCCCCGCGAGATCACCTACACCGAGTTCTGGGAGCTGGTCTGCTGCGACTGGCCCGAGGCGCCCCGCCGCGCCCTGCTGGAGGACGCTACGACGGCCGCGCGTTTGTGCGAGTGCTTCGAGACGGCCACCCTGCATCGCCCCGCAAAGCCGGAGAGCCGCGATCTATTGCTCGCACTCCGCGATCTGGGCATCCGCACCGCGCTGGTGAGCAACTGCCTGGCCGCCGAGGCCGCGCGCCGACAGCTGCGCGCCGATTGGCTCGCCGGACTGTTCGACGCCGAGATCTACTCGGACGAGGTCGGAATCCGCAAGCCGGACCGGGAGATCATGCTCGCCGCGGTCCGCGCCATCGGCGCCGATCCGGCGGCGACGTGGTTCGTCGGCGACAAGTACAACCGCGACATCCTGGGCGCGCGACGCGCCGGACTCGGTGCGGCGGTGCTGATGTCGTCGCCGGGAGGGCCCGGCACGCCCGTCCGTGGTATCGAAGCTGACGCTGAAATCGCTTCTCCCATGGAACTTCTCGCGCTCTTTCACTAGGCAACCGCCGCGGCACACCGCGTTCGGCGGACCGCCACCCACGCGCGGCGTTGGGCCGGACTCCCTCGGCTTTGCCCTTGACACGCGCCCAGACGTTCGTTACAAATGGACACATGTGCACCCAAATCTCACGTAAGTGAGCCTTCGACCGCGATCTCGTGGCGATGCCGTCTACACACGGTGATGACGCCAGTCCGTAGCCGTCGGAAGAGCACACCGACAGTCCTCAAGGAGGAAGCATGAAACGTACGCTCGTCACGGTGATCGCGGTCTCGGCGGCATTCGGCCTCGCGGCATGCTCGTCGGCGAATTCGGGATCGACCAATTCCAGTTCGCCGGCGCCGGGTCCGTCCTCGAATTCCTCCTCATCAAGCTCGTCGCCCGGTTCGAGCTCGTCATCCAGTTCCAGCTCGTCGAGTGCGCCGGCGGACACCTCGTCCACCTCCGCCGCGACGCCTCCGCCCGCCGGCAAGGCGACGATCTACGCCGCCGTCACGGCGGCGAACGGCACGGCGCTGCAAGACGCCTTCCATACCGCTTTCCCGAATGAGACGATCTCGATCGTCGCCGCCGGCACCGGCAAGCTCGTCACCCGCATGGAGGCCGAGCAGAAGGCCGGCGGAGTACGCGCCGATGCGATGCTGTTGGCGGACCCGACCGTCATGCCACAACTCGCCAGCGACGGCATCCTCGGCGATTACGTGCCGCCCGCCGCCAGCCAGCTTCCCGCGGGCAACTCCGGCCAAGGCTGGTTCGGGCCGCTCGACTTCTACAACGTGATCGTCTACAAGGACGGGCTCACCCCGGTGCCGAAGGACTGGTCGGACCTGACCAATCCGGCATACAAGGGAAAGATCGAGATCGGCGATCCCTCCTACTCCGGCACCACACTTGCGATGGCCGCCGAGATGCCGAAGCTCGCCGGCGCCGACTTCTTCACCAAGCTCAAGGCGAACGACGTGAAGATCGTGCAGTCCACCAACACCGTCGGCAACGACATCGCCAGCGGCGCAAGGCCTATCGGGATCACCCTCGACTCGGTCTACCGCCCGCTCAAGACGAAGGGATCGCCCGTGACCATCGTGTGGCCGGCGAGCGGGGCCATCCCTGTCCCGGCCCCCGCCGCCATGATCAAGGGCAGCACCAACCCGGTCGCGAAGAACTTCCTCGACTGGCTGCTCACCGCCGACGGCCAGGCGGAGTTGGCGAAGCTCGGCTACTCCCCCGCGCTCGACAGCTCCGGGGCGGTGCCCGCGGGAACCAAGATCGCCACGGTCCCGTTCCAGGATCTCGTCAGCCAACGGTCGACGATCCTCGGTGACTTCACCAAGGTGTTCGGCGGCTGATCGAGGTGACCCTGCCGACCGCGCAGTTGGCCGAGGGCCCCGTGGGGCCGCGCCCGGTGTCCGCATCGGGCGCGGCCCCACGCTCTCGACTGCTGCGCGTCGGCGGGGAGTGGACCATCGTCCTCGTCGGCGTCGCGGTCCTGGTCGCCTGGCCGATCGGCCGGATGCTGTACGAAGTGATCGCCGCGCCGTCGATCATCGCCGATCTGTGGAACGAATCGCAGATGACGGCCGCCATAGAAGGCACCGTCATCACCTCCGTCGGCGGCACGGTACTCGCGCTGATCATCGGCGGCGGATCGGCGGTCGCGTTCTGGCGGCTCCGCGTGCCGGCACAGGCCGTGCTCGCCGGCGGACTGCTGCTGCCGATCCTCATCCCGCCGTTCGTCTCCGCGCTGTCGGTCACCCAGGCATACACGGCGGCCGGGCTCGCCCAGCACCTGATCGGCCTGCAGATGAACTGGCTGTTCGGCGCCGCCGGAACCACGATTCTGCTGGGCGTGCAGCAGGTTCCGATCGCGTTCCTGATCATCGCGGCGGCCACCAGGACCCGCGGCAGCGGCGATGCGGAACGGGCGGCCCGCGCCAGCGGTGCGCCGCCGTGGACCACCCTATGGACCATCACCTTCCCGCTACTGCGGCCGGCCATCATCGCGGCCACGGCGCTGTGCTTCATCTCGTGCGCCAGCGATTTCGGAGTCCCGGCGGTGCTGGCCATCCCGGCCCGCTACCCGACCATCACCACCGAGATCTACCAGGCGATGTCGTTCTCCACGAACGGCCTGGCCGATCCCATCGCGCTATCCGCGCTGCTCATCGTGGCCGCACTCATCGTGTTCGCGGTGACCAGCCGGTTCGCCGCGGCCGGGGTGGCCGCGAACCGGCACACCACCCCGCTCGTCATCCAACGGCGCCCGTGGCACACGGCCGTGGCGGTGCTGATCGGCCTGTACATCTTCGTCGTCAGCCTGTTCCCCTTGTTAGGGCTGATCAGCATCGCCATCACGAAGGTGTACGGCGAGAGCCCGGTGCCAGCGCACTGGTCGTTCGAGCATCTCGCCACGGCACTGCAGGGCGATGCGATCAGCGGATTCCTGCGCAGCCTGTTGCTCGCGGTGCTGACCGCGACCATCCTGGTGGTCGCCGGCGTGCTCGCCGGGCGGCTCGGCCTGCGCCGCGGCGGACGCGCGCTCGGCGCGCTGATCGCGGTGCCCTATGCCGTCCCCGGATCCGCCGTCGCCATTGCGATCCTGTTGACCTTCAGCAAGTTCCTGTACGGCACCATCGCGATCATCCTGGTGGCGTACCTGTCCCGATTCTGGGCGCTGGCCCAGCAGCCGATCGGTGCCGCCCTCAGCCAGCTCAGCCCGGAGCCCGCGCTGGCCGCCCGCGCGAGCGGCGCGTCGGCATGGCGGGCGTGGTGGGTGTCGGTCTGGCCCGCGATACGCCCGTCGATGCTCGCCGCCTGGCTGCTCGTCTTCCTCTACAGCCTGCACGAGCTCACCGTCTCGTCCCTGCTGTACGTGCCGGGCACGGAAACGATCGGCGTCGTCGTGCTCAACGCAGAAGAGGGCGGCGATCTCGCGACGACCTCGGCGATCGCCCTATGGCTGACGATCGTGATCCTGCTGTGCGCCGTCCCGCTCATCGTGTCGCGACGGCTTCGCGGCATCCTCGGTTTCTCCAGTGGAGGTTCGTGGTGACGGCACTGAGCGTCGACCAACTCGTCGTCCGCTACGGCGCCGTGAGCGCGCTGGACGGCATCAGCCTGCAGGTCGGGCGGGGCGAGGTGCTGGCGGTCCTCGGCCCGTCAGGGTCCGGAAAGACGACACTGCTGAACGCCGTCGCGGGCTTCGTACCCATCAGCGGCGGCGAGATCCGGATCGATGACATTCTCGTAGCGAGCGGCCGGCGGTCGCTTCCCATCGAACAGCGCGGCGTCGGAGTGGTGTTCCAGAGCTACGGGCTGTGGCCACATATGGATGCCCTGGACACGGTCGCCTATCCGCTGCGGCGGCAGGGCATGGATAAGGCCGAGGCGCGCGCCCGCGCCGCGGAACTCCTCGAACGGGTCGGGCTGGCGGGCTTCGAGCACCGGCGCCCCAACCTGCTGTCGGGCGGCCAACAGCAACGCGTCGGCCTGGCCCGCGCCCTGGCCCGTAAGCCTCGACTGTTCCTGTTCGACGAACCGACCGCGAACCTCGACAGCGGTCTCCGCGCCGGTCTGCAGTCGCAGATTCGCGAGCAACTGGAACGTACGGAGGCGGCAGCGGTGTACGTGACGCACGACCCGGTGGAGGCGTTCGCGGTCTCCGACCGCATCGCGGCGATCCGCGACGCGCATCTGGTGCAGGTCGCCACCGCGAAGGAGATCTACGCGCATCCCGCCGACGCCTGGATCGCCCGGCTGACGGGACCCTGCTCGCTGGTCGACGCGGACGTGCTGGATTCCTCGACGGTCCGCGTCGGCGGCGTTGTCGTGTGCGGCGTCATCCTCGGCGGCGCGAACCAACAGTCATCCGGCGGCGCGGCCCAGATCGCCCGGCGTGACGTGTCGCTCGCCGTACGACCGGAGTGGATTCGACTGGACGCGCCCGGTGCGCTTCCGCTCGACGCTACTGTCGAGACGGTCGCGTTCGCCGGCGCCGAGATGGTGTGCACCTTGGCCGGCGGCGGACGGTCGCTCGCCGTGCACGTCCCCGGATCGACGGACATCCGCGCCGGCGATCGCGTGTCGTGGGGCCTCACGCAAGCCTGCGTGCTCGACCGAAGCGCGCCGCCGGCCGGTGACACCGCCACCGCACCTCCCGCCGCGGCCCCGACGGAGCCAGCGATGCCGACCGCCCGCTCGTGACGCTGCCCGCTTGTGATGCTGCCCGCCCATGACGCCGTTCGCGCCTGCGGCGGCACAGACGTTCCGAACCGGGACCGGGCCGATCATGAAAGTCCGATTCAGGCCGAAAGTCCTTGCCCGATAGGGACTTTGTACCCTAGTCGCCGGTTCTGACAATCTGTGTTCTAGATCACACGGGCGCCACACATCGAGCCCAACCCAGGACTGGCACCGCCATCGCCCCGGTGAACCCGGGCGGACCGCGCTATTCCGCATCAGCCGAAACGAGGGCGGGGCGAATGGCCAACTGTTCACGTTGATTCTCACATTGATTCGAGTGCGCACGCCCGACCGGAATGCCGGAGCGTGAACGGCACATCGGCATAGCCCGCCGTCCCCGGTGCTGGTTCATTTCTCGGGCGAGGCCGGCCGTCATCCTCGTGGCTGCGAAAATACCCGGCCGACGGGTTACCAGGTCCGGAACAAGAACGTGGTTCCGATCGGACACTTCTTGCGCACCAATACTTGTCGTCGGAGAGAGGCGCCGTTCGCGCACCGTCTCCATGTCTGCTCATCGCTTGCCGCGCGATAGTCGCGCCCGGCCTCGATGGGGAATGTGCGTTTCAACACGAGCATCTACGGTGATGCTCAGGGAAGGTGAACAATCATGCCGTCCGAATATTCATCGGCCGCCAATGCCTATCTCGATCTGGACACCGCCGGCGCCGTCCGCGGAATGTCGCATCTCGGCGCTCCATTCGTCGCCACCGCCGCGACCGCGCAATTGATCGCAGCGGAATACCTGCACACCTTCGCGGACCTCCTGCAGATCCCACAGGCCGCGCTGGCCCGGCTGGATCGGGCGCCCGACCCGCTCCCGACCGGCGATCCTGTCGAGTTCCGCTTCGCGGCGGAGAAGCCGCTCGGCGGCCTCACCACCGTCGCCTACGACCAAACCGTGCTAGGTCTGCCGATCTGGGAGGCGGGACTCGCCGTCCAGATGCGGCCGGCAGACCAGCAGGTGCTCACCGCCCAATCGACCGCGCACCGCGACGTCCACGTCGCGAAACCATCTGCGGCGGCAGCGAAACGCGCGCTGCAGATCGACCCGCGACAGCTCGCCGGAGCGTTGGGAGTGGGCAGCGATCGGACCGGTGGGAAACAGGCACTGCCCGAGATCGCGAATCGGCGGCTCGTGGTGCTGCAGTTCTCGCGAGCGGCCGTACAGCGGGACCCGGAGCCACCCGTCATCGGCGTTGCCGAGTCGGCAGGCGTGACCGACGCCGCCGGCGACACGTATCTCCCCCGGCTGCCGCTGCCCCCGGTCCCGGACTCGTTCGTGGACGGCCGGCACTACGTGTGCGTGCGGGTCGACTTCGCTTTGCCCACAGCGGGTTTCCGGCAGCTGCACTGGGTCGCGCTGCTGGATGTCGAGACCCTCGCCGCGCTCTATTTGCGGCCGTTCGTCGATGACGTGACCGGGCTGGTGTTCGACATCGACCCGATCACGACCAACGGCGGACCGGCGCCCACCGCGACGAATACCACGCTCAACCCGGTCCGGGTGGCGAAGACGCTGGAGGGGTTGGTCGCTCCGGTGGCCGGCGTGCAATCCCTCACCGGCGACAACGTCACTCTCAGCGACGTGGAGGCGCCCACCGTTGCGCCGCCGACCGAGACATCCGGCAACAACTTCGATTTCGACGCGCGGACCGACAACTTCGCCGCCACCAACGCCTACGAGCATTGCGACCGGTTCTTCCGGCTCGCCGACAGCATGGGGTTCAGCCGCTCGGGATACTTCGGGGGCACCACATTCCCGACCCCGGTCGACCACCGCGGCCTCGGCGGAAACGTCATCAATGCGCATTGCGTCGGGGTCAGCGGCGGCAGCGGGATCCTGCAGACGACATTCGCGCTGGTGGACACCACCGATACGACCAACCCGCTCGGCATCGCCGCGGATCTCCGTGTCGCACTGCACGAGCTGGGCGGCCACGGAGTGCTCTACAACCACGTCAGCAGCGCGAATTTCAAGTTCTCGCACAGCGCCGGAGACAGCATCGCCGTCATCCTCGCCGACCCAGAGACCAACGCGCCGGACCGGTTCCTCAGCTTCCCCTGGGCGTTCACCGAGTTGCCGGCGAGCTCGGTCCGCCGGCACGACCGCACCCCGGCCGCGGGATGGGGCTACGGCGGCTCGATCGCGCTGAACCCGTTCGGCTCCGGCGACGGAGGCGGGTACAACAACGAGCAGATCCTGTCCACCACCATGTTCCGGATCTACCGGTCGATCGGCGGGGACTCGGCGGATCTCGCCACCCGCCAGTTCGCTTCGCGGATGACGATCTACCTGATCCTCAAGGCGATCAGCACCCTCACTCCGGCCACGAATCCCACCTCCGGGGAGATATTCGCGGGCGTGCTGCAGACCGCCGATGCCGACGACTGGACCAGCGAGAACATCACCGGCGGCGCGTACCGGAAGGTGATCAGGTGGGCCTTCGAGCAGCAGGGCGCCTTCCAGCGGGCCGGCACCGCGACGCCGAACAACAACATCGGCGACCCGCCCACCGTGGACGTCTACATCGACGACGGACGGGCGGGCGAATACCAATATCAGCCGGTCTGGTGGGCGAACCAGTCGATCTGGAACCGCCGCAACCCGGACAACGGCACCACCCACGAGGAGCCGATCGTCGGCGTGACGAACTACGCCTACGTCACCATCAAGAACCGCGGCTTCCAGACGGCGACGGGCGTGACGGTCCAGGCGTACCACGCCGACCCGAACGCCGGGCTGGCCTGGCCGAGCGAGTGGGAGGCCATGACCACGGCTTCCCTGCCCGCCGCGAATGTGCCGGCCAACAACGCCGGCTCGGTGACGGTCGGCCCGTTCGAATGGATCCCGCGCCACATCGGCCACGAATGCATGTTCATGCTGGTCTCGGCGACCGGTGACGAGAGCAACGTCGACCACATCAAACCGGGCGACTCGATCCCCGACTGGCGACTTGTGCCGCACGACAACAACATCGGGCAACGCAACGTGGCGCCGGTGTCCGGCGGCGGCACCACCGGGCTGGTCGAGTCGTTCGCCGATCGGACATTCGAATTGCGCAACCCGATGGGGCAAACGAGCCGGATGACTGTCGAGGCGCGGTTGCCTGAGCTGCTGTCGAGCCGCCGGTGGCGGCTGGAGTTCGTCAACGCGGGCGGTGCGGCATTCTCCCTGGGCGCCGGGCAGTCTCGCACCGTAACGATGCGGATCGTCGAGGGCGCCGCCTTCACCGCGGCCGACGTGCGGGCAGCCGCGGACCGAACGGTCCACGTGCTGGGCCGCGCGGACGGCATCGTGGTCGGTGGGATGTCCTACGAACTCGACCCCGACCAACTGCATCCTCCGTGCCGGCACGGCGGCGGGCACGACTGCACCGGCGCCGCCGAAACACTGCTCGACTGCCTCGATCTCGGCTGCATCGATCGCGGCGGGGCGAAGGTCCGTCGGGTCAGGATTCGCCGGATCACCGTGGACATCGACCTCGAGGAGGGGAACTGCTGAGGCTTGGAATTCGCGGGCGGCGGCGGGCTCGGGCTGCTTGGGCTCGGGGATGGGCGGCGGATCGTCCATGGGGCGAGGTGGACGATCCGCGTTCGCCCAGTGGCGGGCGCGCCCGCGCTTGCGGTCGTAACTCCACGCCCATGACGTCGTTCGCGCCCGCGGCGGCAAAGCCTGTCTGAACCCGCCCGGCCCCGGAACGTCGTCATAGGCGGTTGTCAAGGATTGCGCGTGGCCAGAACCTTCGCGTTCGGGCCATGTAGCATCGCCGGCGTTTCAGTCTCGCATCTTGCACATGGAGACGCTGCTTCTATGAATTTCTAGCAATGTATAGCCCAATCAGGATAGATGCCGCTATATTTCCCTACATGGATCCGGTCCTCAATCCGTACAACCCGGGCGCGGGTCGGCGGCCTCGCGCGCTGGTCGGCCGGGATGGCGAACTCGAGCTGATGGACACGCTGATCGCTCGCACCAGTCGGGGCATGGACGGGCGCGGAGTGATCCTCACCGGGCTGCGGGGCGTCGGCAAGACGGTTCTGCTGCACGCCATGGCCGATCGCGCCGAAGCTGCGGAGTGGTTCACCGTGCGCCTTGAAGCGCGGCGCTCGGTGTCCGAAACCTTCGAATTCCAGCTGGCCCGGGCCCTCCGAGACGCCTACCGCGCAAGTTCCTGGCGCCACAATCTCACCGATCGAGCACGTGCGGCGTTCGGAACGATCCAATCCTTCACCGCCAAGGTAGACACCAGCGGTGGGATCTCTGCCTCCATTGAGTTCGCCCCTCACCACGGGCGCGCCGACTCCAGCGACTTCGAGACCAACCTGCTCGATGTCGCCATCGACCTCACCGACGCAGCCACGGAACGCCGGGTCGGAGTGGCGTTGTTCATCGACGAGTTGCAAGACGCTCCGACGCCAATCCTGCAGGCGTTGACCCACGCTGTCCATCAGGCCGGCCAGACGGCCCGACCGTTCTATGTGATCGGGGCCGGGCTGCCCTCAGTGATCCGGCTGCTGTCAGAGGCGACCAGCTACGCCGAGCGGCTTTACGACTACCGACCCATCTCGCAACTCTCAACCGGTGATTCCGGCGAGGTACTCGAAGCCCCGGCCCGAACCGAAAACGTCACCTGGGACCCAGAAGCCGTCTCACTCCTGGTAAGTGAGAGCGCCGGATACCCATACTTCCTGCAGGAATTCGGCAGCGCCGCCTGGGACATCGCCGCCCGCCCCGACGCTATCAGCCGCTCCGACGCGCTCGCCGCCGTCAACGCCGGCCGCCGTGCGCTGGACGACGGATTCTTTCGGGCAAGGTGGGACCGGGCGACCAAGGCCGAGCGTAATTACCTCATCGCCATGTCTAGCGACGGCGCCGGACCGTCCTTCACTGGCGAGATCGCCAGCCGCCTGGGTAAAGAACCGTCTCAGCTAGGACCCGCCCGCGCCAACCTCATCAGCAAGGGCCTGATCTATGCCCCCGAACACGGCCAAATCTCCTACACCGTACCGGGAATGGCCGACTTCATCCGCAGACAGGTTGACTCATGCGTGCCCTGAGCCCGCCCGGGGGCGCGGACGGCGCCGGCGTTCATGTCATCTCGCCCATGACGTCGTTCGCGCCTGCGGCGGTGAGGCTGCCTGAACCCGCCCGGTCCCGGAACTTCGTCATAGGCGGTCGCCGACAGCGATGGGCGGCTCATCCGCCGAGTAGGCACGGATCGAAGCGGTGGCCTTCCCCTCGGTCGAGGATCTCGCCGATGACGATGTTCTCGTGCAGGAGCCCGGCCCGGACCCCGATGCTGCCGGGGGGATCCGGGTCGGGGCAGGTGGGCCGGCGGTGGCCGCGACTATCCGAGTAGGACCACGGTGTAGCCGCCGAACACCTGGCCCTGTTGGGCCGCGGTGACGCGATACACGTGCGCCTGGCCCGGCGCAGGGGCGAGATCGCCGGTGGTGAAGTCGAGCTGCTGGTCGTCGCCGATGACGTGTTGGTGGTCGGCGTCGCCATTGCCGGCGGTCGGGCCGCCGCCGATGGCGGTGGGCGGCGAGAGCAGGACGGCGCCGGTGGGTGCCGCCTGGGCCGGGAACAGGCCGCGCGTTCCGGTGCGTTGCTGCAGCCACGGCATCTCGTACGGGGCCACCCGGCCGACACTGACCACGGCCGGTTCGCCGTACAGCGGGCCGACCTTGAGCGTGAGCGGGGCGGCGGGTACCGGTAGCAGCAGGGGTGATCCGGCGGTCAGCGCGTGCGGCCCGGCGCCGGCCGCGATGACGTGGATGTTGCGCTGGCCGATGTGCCGGTTCAACGCTGCGTCCCACGGGGGTGTGCCCAGGCCGTCGCTGGTGATGTCCCAGGCCCGCACCAGCAGGCATTCGTGCCCGCCGTTGAGGAAGGTGGGCACCCAGGCGGAAGGGCACTTGACGATCGCGTGGGACTTGCCGCTGCCGCGCGCGCCGAGCGAGACCTCGCCGTAGCCGATCAGGTGGACCCCGTCGGGATTGATGCCCAGCCGGGGATCGCACCAGTAGAACTCCACCACCACGTTCGGAGCCTGTGCGAGGCCGAAGTTCCAGACGTGCGCGTAGACCGTGTTGGGCTGCCCGGCGAGTGCGGTCTGGCCGAGGTCCGGGGGTACCGCCGGGGCGGTGGAGGGATCGACCCCGGCCAGCAGCAGGACATCGGGGCTTTCCCAGAACGGACCGACGACCGGGCGGGCACCGAGGTCGCCGGCGTTGGCGCGTAGGAACAGGAACGGCAGGTACAGGTCGCCGCGTTGGCCCGGCCAGGTGTTCCACGGCGGGGTGCCGAAATCGCAGGGGTCGAGCAGTCCGCCGGGCACCTGCCCGGTGGAGGTGCCGCAGATCCGGCCGGGCCGGTTGGGGTTGCGCCAGCCGATAGTTGTTGCGCCGCCGTAGGTTCCGGTGCCGGTGGCTCCGGCCGGGGCGCCAGGTGCGTCACGGCACGCCCGATCGTGGTCATGGTGATGGCACCCGCCTCCGGCGTGCTCGTGGCAGTGGCAACCACGGCCGGGGCCCCGATCCTCCGGATGGTCATGACACTCGTGGGTATGCGCGTGGCCGCACCCGCAGGTGTCGTGTCGGGTCCCCGCCGCGTGGTCGCAGTGGCATACCGGGGCGGTGCAGCATCCCCCGCCTCCGCCCGAGCCCCCTCCGGAGCCGCCCCCTCCGGAGCCGCCCCCTCCGGAGCCGCCCCCTCCGGAGCCGCCCCCGGAGCCTCCGCCGCCCGAGCCGCCGCTACCCCCGGGGCAGTCCTTCAGGATGCCCGCGGCCTCCACCGTCGAGCGGGTGCTCCACGTCGCGGCGGCCGCGTTCCAGGTGTCGTTCATGGCTGGCCCTCCTGACCGGTCTGGTGGCGGGATTCGATGATCACCGGTGGCGGGGGCGGGTCGACGTAGTTCAGTTGCATCGGCTCGGTGCCCTCCTTCCACGCGGAACGGTCTAGCCACGGGGCCGCAACGGGCCGCTGGTAGCGGAAGCCGAGGTCGGTCCGGCCGTCGGGTGGGTTGCTGCCGTCGCGGATCCAGTCCCAGGTGAGGTAGCCGTAGGCGCGGTCGGCGTCCAGGTTGAACTGCGTGGCGTACCCGGTGGGGTTGACCAGCTGCCCGATCAGGTAGGCGGAGAACGGAACCGGGTCACCGAGCGGGCTTTGCCACAGCCGCTTCGCGCTTCCGATCAGCTCCTCGTTGACCTGATCGGTCTGCCAGGGCGCCTGAGAGTGCTCGTAGGAGTAGCGGCCGGCAGCGTCGAAGCCGGCGGCGGTGCGGAAGAACACCTGGTCCGGCGTGGTGCCCTCCGGGTAGGGGCCAGGCCGCATCGGTTTGTATGCCGGGTTCAACGGCGGCGGCCCGGGCGGGGGTGTGCAGGCGTTGGGGTTGTACGTTTCGGTCGGCGTCGGGCCGGCCGTGTTGGTGCCGCCCTGTTCGAATTCGCTGTACCGGGGATACGCCCAGGGGCGGCGGAACTCCCAGTCGTCGGGCAGATGTCGATGCTGCGGGTCGTTGGGGTGATCGTCCGCGTGGTATTGCAGGACGGGGTAGTAGGGCATCGCCGGGTCGCGGACGGAGTGGCTGGTCACCAGGCCCTCATTCTTGTCGAGGTTGCCGAACGGGTCCATGGCATCGGCCAGGGCCTGCGCGAAGGTGCCGTCGATGGTCGCGCCCAGGGTGATCAGCGGCACGTCGATCTCGTTGGGCCACTTGAGTTCCCCGTTGTCCGGGTAGCGGGCCTCGGCGTGCGGCATGAGAATGCCGGTGTGCGCCAGGACGTCGTGTGCGCGGGTAGCGACGTCCCAGACCTTCATCGCGATCTCCCAGATCCGGATGCGGATCGGATATGTGATGGGGCTGAGACCGGCCTTGATCAGGTCGCCGATCAGCTTGATGACGGCGGCGACCTCCTTGACGATCCATTGCACCAGCGCGATGAACACGTCACAGGCGTCCTCAATGGGGTTGTCGCTGTTCACACCGGAGAAGTCGGGTGGCTGGAACAGGTTGGTGAAATCGGATTGCGGCGGCACGATGATGAAGTCGGGTACCCGGGGTTTGGGCAGTTCCCAGCCGCCGTTGAAGTTCAACTTGTACAGGGTGATCATCAGCCGGTAGGACGTAGCGACCTGCCACGGCAGCGGGAAGCCTTGCGGCACCGCGAAGGGCGACGGCGGGGCGATGTCGTCGAGCAGTTCCTGGAACGGCCGGTCCAGGCCGTGCCCGGTGACGGATCGCACCACCGAGGTCAGCTTGCCTTGGTCGATCTGCTGCTGGAAGGCGTCACCCTGGTAGATCTTCGGGTGCGGATGGTCCGCGAACGTTTCGATCAGCGCGGCGGTGATCGCGTTGGCCATCCAGGCGGGCATCTCGCCGTCCACATCGAGTTGCTTCTTGCGGGTGTCCGGGTCGTCGGACAGCGGTGACGGGCGCTGCTTGCCGTGCGGGTCGTCGGGGGTCTGCTGCACCGCGAACCACAGGGCGGAGGAGGACACCTCGGGGTAGTCGTCGGTGCGGCCCCAGGGGTCGGTGGGGATCGTGCCGCCGGCGCCGCTCTGGGCGTAGTTCCATGCATCGACATGGTTCTCGATCAAGTGGTGCCGGGTCGGATGGTCGCGGTACGGCCCGCCACACTGTTCGTTGACGAACGAGTGCGCGATGGTGTCGGTTCCGATGTGCGTCATGTAGCCCAGGCTGAACGCCAGGAACTGCTCGTACCTTTCCTGCCCGGCGTCGGTGCCGTCACGCAGCAATTCGGCCTGGTGCACCAGCGCCTGGCAGATCGCCGAGGTGCGCCGGTAGTGGGTCATGTCGCTCCACAGGAAGTTCTCCTCCGGGTAGCCCTTCGCGACCACCGTGTTCATGGCGCCCCACAGGTCGGCGAACGTGGCCAACTCCTGCACGCCCACGGCTTCGATCGCGTCGAGCAATTCCTGCATGGCGGTGCCGAACTCGGACAGGATGCCGCCGGTCAGGTCGTCGAGCAGTTCCGAGGCGGTGTCGACCAGCGGGCCGATGGTCTTGTTCCACACCGCGACGAAGTCGCTCCAGATCTTCTGGATCTTGATCAGGAACCGGATGATCCGGGCCATGGTGGAATTGACCTGGTCGAGGATGGCCAGCACCGGTTCCCAGTCGTCCTCGCTGGCCGCGTCGAAGAAGTAGTACACGGCCAGCGCCAACATGATGTCGTCGGAGAGCGGGCCGAGGATGTCGTTGCTCCAGTCCTGGGAGAAGAAGAACAGATCGGGGCCGATCGCCCCGATGGCGGTGAATTTCTCCCACTTGCGCATCAGGTTGCCGCAGGTGACGGGGTCGTACCCGGCGGCGGCCTCGCCGAGCGCCGGCCAGTCGGAGAAGCCGCCCTCGGCAAGCAGGTCGGCGACCCGGCGTGCGGTGTAGATATGTGTGAAGTGACCCGGCATCGGTTGCCCTCCAATGGTTCTGGCGACGATTCTGGCGACCTCAGCGAACGCAGAACGTCTTCTGCTGGCTGCGGCCGGTGTTGTCGATCAGGCCGGTGGTCAGCCCGGCCCGGGTGGACAGCGTGACGGTGTAGGAGCACGGCGGGAAGGTGCCGATGGCGACGGGCGCGACGGCGGCGTCACCGCGGGGATGCAGCGCGTCGGGGCCGCCGGCCACGATGACCGGGCTGCCCAGGGCGGCGCTGGTGATGACCGCCTCCCAGGCGCGCATCTGCGCGTGATCCGTGGTGTATTCGACGTGCAGAGCGGTGGTGATGCCGGTGCACGCTGTTCCGCCGCCGGTGTGGAACTCGGTGACGTCGAGCAGGTTGACCTCTGCCCAGTTGTTGATGTGGATCTTCGCCAGGGTGTTGCTGGAGTCGGGCGGGCTGGTCGGCCCGGTGACGCGGGTGGCCTGGAAGATCAGTCCCAGGTCGGTGCCGTTCTTCTGATCCACGGCGGGGACCGGACTGCCCGCGACCGGTGGCGGCGCCGGTGGGATCCCGCCGGGGACCACGTCCGGGCTGTTGAACCCGATCAGCACGGCGAAGCCTCCCGCAACACTTGCCGGGTCGACCTGGATCCATCCGTCGGCGTCCGGCGCGATGACGTGCGCGGGCGGGCCGAACCACGGGTCCCCCGGTGCGGGCGGCGGGGTGTCCGCTGCCGGGGCGCCCTGGATGGTGATCGACTGGAACGTCAGAACCTGCGCCGCGGAAGCGATCCCGCCCGCGTTGACCGGCCACAGCACCCGCCGGGTGCCGGCGTCGACCGGGCAGACACGGCTGCCGGTGAGCGGATCCAGGCTGCCCACGAGCAGGAACCGGTACCGCATCGGCGTGCCGTCGATCGGGGAGGCCGCCGGACAGAACCCGCGCAACTCCAGGCAGCCGGTGAACGCGAAGTCCGGGCCGCCGCCGTAGTACAGCCCCGAGTAGCCGAGCGCCTTGTTGGTGCGACCCGTTGCGGAGTCGATGTCGCCATAGATGTCGAAGTGGCCGACCTGCGTGAACCACGGCGTGAGCACCGGTGGGCACACGATCCGGCACCACCGCAGGCACATCCAACCGCACACCCAGTGGCACAGCTGCACCGCGAACCGGCCGAGTTCCAGCCCGTCGACCGCGGCAGTGAATCCGGCACTGTCGCCCCGCTCCATGGCGTCGGCGAGTGCCCCCAGCGCGTCCGGATTGTCGGCCAGCCGCGCGGTGACCTGCGCGAACTCGTACGCCTCCGACAGGTCCGCGCCCGCAGGCGGGAACTTGACGGCGACGGGCAGGCAGAACCGAACGCATCGCCACGCGCACAGCCACTCGCAGACGAGGTGGCACTGGTCGGTGAGTCGCAGCCGGGCCAGGATGTCGCGTACGGCGTTCGGCGCGCCGCTCGTCATCGCCGCCTGAACCTGCGCCAGCGCCTCAGGATCGGCAAGCAGCGCGCTCACCGCACGTCCGGCCGCCGTCAGTTCCTCCTCCAGCGGTGTCAGCTGTACGGGCTGCGGCGAACACACCACCCGGCACAGCAGCCGGCTCCGGACCCCGCACACCCAACGGCACAACACGTGCCCCAGCGCCTCGGCCTTCGCCTGGCGCAGCACGATCCGGAAGCGATCCGGGTCGCGGTCCGTCACCGACTGCGCCAGCTGCTCGACCAACTCCTCGTCGCCGGTGATCCGGACGACGGCGTCGACGAACTCCCGCAGATCCGGAATCTGCTCCGTCGGCGGTCCGGCCAGCTCCAGACACACTAGAACGCATTCCTTGCTACGGATCCACTCGCACACCAGCCGGCAGCGTTCGACAAGCTTGTGTCTGTCGAGGAGCCGACGGAACGAGTCGCGATCCGCCGCCCGGAATGCGTCGAACGCCGCGCGGAACTCGTCCTCCGTCCGGGACAGTTCGGCCATCGCGGCCGCACCGGCGGCCAGTTCCTCGGCAAGTTCGGAAGACATACCGGCAGCTCCCATCGGGTCAACCGTCCGGCCACCATTGCGCAGGCGATCCAGCCACCGCGCGTCGGCCGGTCCGGGCGGAACCCACCGTCTGATTCAACTGATGTGCAGCCCAGCACGCCGCCGATACCGCGGAAAGCAGCAGATTGAACTCACGTCATCACGCGACGAGAAAATCACGACACATTGACAGATCAGGGGCGCGAATCCCCGTTGAGCCACCGGTGCTTGCGCTGCAGGGCACGTGCAGACCTGCGCGCCTCCTGCACCGGCCAGGTCTCGTGGCCATCCAGCCACATCAAGGACCATGGATACCAGGCGGCCGGCGTCAGCGGCAGCCAGCGCACTTCAGGCATCAACAGATCGCAAGAACGCGGGACGATTGCCACACAATGCTGTTGCACCACCAGATACGCTGCGGCGCGGATGCTCTGCACCGTGCCGTGATAGCGGACCGGGCGGAAGCCGGCCGCTCCGCAGAGCTCGGTGATGAATCCGTTGAACTCCGGTGCTTGCGCGTCGTCGGCAAAGATGACCGGAACGTCCGCGAGCGCGCCGACCGGCAGCGTGTCCCCGGCCGCCAGGGGGCTGGACATTGCGATCAGGACACCCAATTCGTCGAGCCGAAAGACCTCCGACGAAATACCGGACGGTGCGTTCGAGGCATTCCCGAAACCGAGGTCCAGCGACCCGTCGGCGAGCATCCGGTATTGGGCGGGGACCGATGCTTCGAGCCGGTCGACGACAAGGTCGGGATGGTTGTACTGGACATTGCGCAGCACCTGCGGCATCGAGTCCAAGCTGGCGTCGAGAACCGATACGCGAAGGATCTCGGCGTCCGCATTCGCCTCCCGGGCGACGACGACGGCGCGCTGAACGGACCGCAGCACACCTTTCGCCTCAGCAACCATCACCTGCCCAGCGCGGGTCAGTCGAACGTGGTGAGTATTCCGCTCCACGAGCGCCACACCCAGTTCCCGCTCCAATCGCTGGATCTGCTGGCTGAGCGCGGATTGAACGATGTGCTCGCGCGCTGCGGCGCGGCCGAAGTGCAACTCCTCGGCGAGAGTGACGAAGTATTGCAACTGGCGAAGCTCCATGGCCGCGTCTCCTCGGCCAAGCATAGGTGCGCGCCCAGCCGGGGGCCAGGCGAATATGACGGCCTTGCTCGCGGTTGCGCTGTGTGCGCTCACAGGGAGCAGGAGCCGTTCGCGTCAGGCCGTACAAACCCGCGCGGGTTGCGGCCGGTTGCCTCAAGCCGCAGCCCGGCGGCGCGGACGACGCCGGAGGTCATATCCTCCCGCCCATGACGTTGTTCGCGCCTGCGGCGGTAAAGCCTGTCTGAACCCGCCCGGCCCCGGGGCTTCGTCATAGGCGGTTGACGGCCGGGCTCCGAGCAGACTATCGAGCTTTGAACATGGAGTTAGGTTTCCTAAAGTAACTGTGCGCCTTGATGTTTCAGGCGCATGACGGACACTCGGACAGGCTGTGTCCGCGGACATCGCGCTCGTCGTGCCGCGCCCGTGGGGTGTCGGTGCTTTGTCGATGCGCGGGGCTTGGATCCTCTGGTGGCCCTTGACCATTGACGACGGGAAGGAGCGGGCATAGGTTTCCATCCGTTCGGGACAAGACATCCTGTCGCATCACATCTTTAGGAGTCAGTTGAGCCGGATCGTCGTCTTCATTCATGGCATGTACCTGGGCGGCAGTAGCTGGCAGCCCTGGATCAACAGGGCCGCGAGCCAGGGCCGCGACTACACCTGCCATGCACCGTCCTGGCCATACCACGACGGCGCCCCGGAGCAGCTGCGCGCGGCCATGGATCCCGCGCTTGGCACGCTGACCTTCGGGCAGATCATCGACTACTACAAGGAAATCATCGACGCCCTGCGCGAGAAACCGGTTCTCGTCGGGCATTCGGTCGGCGGCCTGGTCGTCCAGAAACTCATCAACGGCGGGTACGGCATGGCCGGCGTGGCCGTCAGCCCCGCGACGCCGCGCGGCGTCCTTGCCTTCGGCCCGAACTTCCTGCGCGCCAACTTCCCCCACCTCAACCCGCTCGCCGGCAACCGACCCATCCGCATGACCGCCCGACGCTTCCACTACGCCTTCGGCAACACCATGACCCGCGCGGACAGCGACGCCGCGTTCGAGGCCTACACCGTCCCCGAGAGCCGCAACGTGCCGCGCAGCACGCTGACCCGGCAAGCCGCGATCGACTTCACCAAGCCGCACCCACCCATGCTGATCATCACGGCCGACAAGGACCATCTGACCCCGCGCGCCATGATCAAGCGGAACGTGCGCAAGTACCCGCCTGCCGCCGGCACTCTCGACTTCGCCGAATTCCGGGGTCGGTCGCATCTGCTCTGCGGACAGACCGGCTGGGAAGAGGTCGCCGACCACGTCTTCGCATGGATTGACCAGCACTGACACCGCACCTCGGACGGCGCGGCGGCGCGTGACGTCCTGCGACGGAATCAGGATAAGTTCTTCAGATCGGCTCTCGCCGGTTCCTCCGCAATCACGACGTCGATCCCCTTGTCCCGCAGTCTTTTCACGTGCGCCGGTGACGTCCCCTTATCGACGATCACCACGTCGAAGTCGCCGAGCGGCATGTGTGCGTGTAGCGCCCGCTGGTCGAACTTCGAGTGATCCGCGAGCAAAACCCGCTTCGCTGCCGCGGCGAACATGGCCTTCTTGATCATCGCCGCCTCATAATGCTGGTGGAAGCAGACGTCATCGATGATGGCCGGCGTCGACATCAGCAGGACGTCGGCGCGGAGCTGGTCCAGCGCGGCCAACGTCATGCTCCCCATGTACGCGTCACACCACTGGTAGTACTGCCCACCCAGCGTGAGGAGCGTGATCCCCGGCTGTCCGACAAGTTCCTCCGCCAGTCGCCGGAAGTTGGTGATAATCGTCAAGGGCTGTTTGCGCAGAAGCACAGATACGAGGTGCAGACTGGTCGTCGAATCGTCCAGGATTATTGCTTGGCCGGGCTCGATGTAATTGCTGGCAGCCAGCGCGATAGCGCGTTTCGCCGACACATTCTGGCGCGCACGATAGTCCGGGCTCGCCTCCACCAAACTCGTTGCGATAGCGGTGACCTGGCCGCGGCCCTTACGGATCACACCCCGCGCATCAAGGGCATCGAGGTCGCGGTGGATCGTCATCGCGCTGACCGCGAGCATTTCCGCGAGATCGTCGATACGCACCGTTCCAGCGGAGATGACGGCCTTGGTGATGGCATCCAGTCGCTCTCCACGGGGGAGCTTACGTAGATCGTGCTGGGCCTGATTCTGCTTCTTCATCGTGTCAGCCCTCCGAGAATCTCGATCGAGTTCCGGCGTCGACGTCATCAAGGAACAAGGTACGAGCGATCAAGTTTGTCATAGACCGCGCGGTGGTGATGGCGACGTCCGCGATCGCCGCCCTCGTGGCCGCCCCCGGCCGACGGTTCACCGTCAACGATGTGGATTGCATCATGTACGACGGTACTTATAACGTTATTGACGTTACTTTCATCATCTGGGATGGTGGCTCCAACGACCTCGACGCGCTCCAACCCACCCGATGGCGCCCTGGGGTTCCGGCACGGAAGGTGAGCAACCCATGACGTACGTCTTCGACAACCCGGCGTCGTTCACGGAGGACGCGCTCAGCGGATTCCTCGATGTGTACTCGGCAGAGGTGGTCGGTGTGCGGGGCGGCGTGGTCCGCGCGACGGCGACCCGGCCAGGCAAGGTGGCCGTCGTCGTCGGGGGCGGCTCTGGGCACTACCCCGCGTTTTGCGGTCTGGTCGGCCCGGGATTCGCCGACGGGGCCGTCGTCGGAAACATCTTCACGTCGCCGTCTGCGGATGACGCCGTCTCGGTCGGCGCCGAAGTCGAAGCGGGCGCGGGCCTTGTCTTCATCACCGGCAATTACGCGGGCGACGTCATGAACTTCACGCAAGCGCAGCAGCGGCTCACCGCTGACGGGATCGACACGCGGGTCCTGTTCGTCACCGATGACATCGCAAGCGCGCCTTCGGATGACGTCGCGAGAAGGCGCGGCATCGCCGGCGACTTCGTGGTGTTCAAGATTGGGGGCGCCGCGGCCGAGGCGGGGTACGGGATCGACGATGTTGTCCGCATCGCGCGACACGCCAATGACCGCACCCGCACTCTCGGTGTCGCGTTCGACGGGTGCACCATGCCCGGGGCGTCCGAGCGGCTGTTCACCGTTCCGCGGGGGAAGGTCGGCGTCGGACTCGGGATCCACGGCGAGCCCGGCGTGTCGGAGGAGCCCCTGCCGACGGCGAGCGCGCTGGCCGAGCAACTGGTCGAGCAGGTGACTGCGGAGATTGCCGCCATGGCAGGCCACGAGCGGGTCGGTGCCATTCTCAACGGGCTCGGGGCGACGAAGTACGAGGAGCTCTTCGTGCTCTGGGGTTCGGTCGCCCGGTTGCTACGCGATCGCGGCTACGTCGTCGTAGGCGCTGAGGTTGGTGAACTGGTGACGAGTCTCGATATGGCGGGATGCTCGCTGACCCTGGTCGCCCTCGATGCCGAATTGGAATCGTTGTGGCTGGCCCCCGCCCGCACGCCCGCATTCCACCGCGGGACGCAGGCACCTGCCACGGCGGGCGAGCGCCGAATCGTCCACACGAACCAGGCGGCACACGTGATCGCACCGGTTCGGGGGGCGTCTCCCGCCGCGCGACGATGCGCCGCGCGCACCCTTGCGGCGCTGGAAGCCATGCAAGAAGCGCTGGAGGACGCGCAGGACATGCTAGGCGCCATCGATGCGGTGGCCGGGGACGGTGACCACGGCCGCGGCATGGTGAAGGGGATCGCCGCCGCCGTCCGCGCAGCCCGCGAGGCAGCACACGAGGACGCCGGCGTAGCAACACTTCTCGAACGAGCCGGATCGGCGTGGGCTGGCGAGGCCGGCGGAACCTCGGGCGCGCTGTGGGGCGCCGGGTTGACCGGCGTCGGGCGGGCACTGGGCGACACCGGGGAGATCACCGCAGAATCCGTCTTCAAGGCCCTGCGGGCAGGGTGCGCCGCCATCTCCGACCTCGGACACGCAGCCGTCGGCGACAAGACCATGATCGACGCGCTCGTGCCCTTCGTCGACGCGTTGGCGGCGGAGATGACGGGCGGCGCCTCGCTTGCTGATGGATGGGCCCGTGCGGCCGCCGTTGCCACCTCTGCCGCGGACAAGACCGCGGACCTCACGCCACGCGTCGGCCGCGCGCGACCGCTCGCCGAACGCAGCATCGGCACCCCCGATCCGGGTGCGATCTCGATGGCGCTCTGCCTGACGGCAGCGGCAGACGCACTGATCGATCGACGATGAACACCGTAGGACGAAGGGAGACGTGACGACCTGATGTCTCGGAAATGGCGCATCGTCGTCGGTAGCGACGACGCCGGGCTTGCCTACAAGGAAGCCCTCAAACACGATCTCGAGGCCGACGGCCGCGTGGCACGCGTCATCGACGTCGGCGTCCATCCCGAAGGCACCACCGACTATCCGCACGTCGCCGTGGCCGCAGCCCGCCTGATCAAAGAGGGCAAGGCCGATCGGGCATTGCTGGTCTGTGGCACCGGACTCGGCGTCGCCATCAGCGCCAACAAGGTGCCCGGGATCCGGGCCGTAACCGCGCACGACGGCTACTCGGTCGAACGCGCGGTCAAGAGCAACAATGCGCAGGTGCTGTGCTTCGGTCAGCGGGTGATCGGGCTCGAGTTGGCCCGCCGCCTCGCGGCCGAATGGCTCGGCTACTCTTTCGATCCGACGTCGAACTCCGCCCGCAAGGTCGATGCGATCTCGACCTACGAAGTGGTCCGGGAGGACGCAACCGACGAGGCCAGCCTGCTCGAATCCGAGGCCCTCGCGTCGTCCTGCTAATCGGGAGTGCTGCGCGAAACAGATGCAGCTGACCGGTTGACAGTAACCCAATGCGATGTATCCTATACGAAACAGCCAACTCGAGGTAGCCGTCTCACGAGGACGGGCAGGCTGTCGCACCTGGATCTGCCGCCTGAAGCAGCAAGAACAGCCACTGCTCGCACGTCGGCCCCGGCCCGATCGTGCTCAGACCGCAGAAACGATCGCAGTTGTGAATTGTCCGTAAGTTGTCCAACCGAGAAGGAGCACCAATGCGCTATCACGTATCACTGTCCAGGCGCTATGCCATTGGGGCCATTGCACTGGCCGTGGGCCTGGTGGTATCGGCCTGTTCGTCAAGTGGAAGCGCCGGCGGCGGCGAGTCCGCTACTCAAGGTACAGGCGATTCGAGTTCCAATAGCAGTGCAGGGGAAGGTGCGTCTTCCGGCACCGCTGATCAGTCCATCAACGTGATCATGGTCAACAACCCCGCACAGGAGGACCTGGTCAAGCTCACGCCGGACAACTTCACCAAGCAGACCGGAATCAAGGTCAATTTCACTCTGTTGCCGGAGAATGACGTTCGGGCCAAGATCAGCCAGGAGTTCTCGTCACAGGCCGGGCAATACGATGTTGCCACGCTGTCGAACTATGAGATCCCCTTCTATGCGAACAACGGGTGGCTCGCCCCGCTCGACAAGTACATCGCCGCGGACACGGCTTTCGACCAGGCCGACATCCTCCCCGCCATGGCAGAATCGATGAAGGGCAAGGACGGCAAGATCTACGGTGAGCCGTTCGAGGGGCAATCGTCGTTCCTCATGTACCGCAAGGACGTTTTCGAGGCGAAGGGCCTCACCGTCCCCTCGAACCCGACCTGGGATCAGGTCGCCGAACTCGCCGCCAAGATCGATCACGCGGAGCCCGGCATGCGCGGAATCTGCTTGCGCGGCCAGCCCGGATGGGGCGAGATGTTCGCTCCGTTGACGACGGTGATCAACACCTTCGGCGGGACATGGTTCGACAAGGACTGGAATGCACAGGTCGATTCACCGGCGTTCCAGCAGGCGGTCGAGTTCTACGTCAAGCTGATTCAGGAGCACGGCGAGGACGGGGCCGCACAATCCGGCTACACAGAATGCCTCAACGATTTCATTCAGGGCAAGGTGGCCATGTGGGTGGACGCCACCAACTCCGGAGGCTCCATCGAGGCGTCGAATTCCCCGATTCACGGCAAGATCGGGTATGCGCAATCCCCGGTCAAACTGACGAAGTCGTCCGGCTGGCTGTGGACGTGGGCGTGGGGCATCCAGGCCGCGTCGAAGCACCAGGATGCGGCGTGGAAGTTTGTCTCCTGGGCGAGCTCCAAAGACTACGAGCTCTTGGTAGCGAAGAAGCTGGGCTGGGCCAAGGTGCCGTACGGCAAGCGTGAGTCGACGTTCAAGAACCCCGACTTCCAGGCCGGCGCACCCTTCTACAAGGCTGCCCTGGAAGCGATCGAGAGCGTCAGCCCCGAGAACTCCTTCACGCAACCGCGGCCCGCTGCGGGTGTTCAGTTCGTCGGCATCCCCGAATTCGCCGCGTTGGCCACGGATCTCTCCAGGGATATCAGCGCCGTCATCGCCGGGCAGGGCACCGTCGCCGCCGCACTCGCCAAGGGCCAGAAGGCAGCGGAGGCTGTAGGAGCCAAGTACAAGAACAAGTGATCCGCTGAGCAGCTACGAGGTTGGGATCCCTCACCATGCGTGAGGGATCCCAACCGAGGAGGGATTATGAGCCGCACGGGTGTCGAGCAGGTACCGCCGGTCTCGCAGCACGCCCGCACCGGTCGTCGGCAGGCCTGGCTACGCCGCGCCCCGCTGTTGCCCGCGCTGATCTTCATGATCGCTCTGACCCAGGTGCCCTTTCTCGCAAGCCTGGTGATCTCGACCTACCACTGGAACAGCCTGCTCCCGGACGAGACGAAATTCGTCGGGTTCGACAATTACGTGACGGTGTTCACCGACACTGATTTGCGCAGCGCGGTGATTACCACTTTCCTGCTCACCGCGACCGTCGTGATCGTCAGCGTCTTCTTCGGGGGCACGATCGCACTTCTCGTCAATCGGAAGTTCTTCGGGCGAGGGCTCGCCCGAACGATGTTGATCACGCCGTTCCTGATCGTTCCGGTGGCAGCGGCTCTGGTGTGGAAACACGCGATCCTGAATCCCAGTTACGGTCTGCTCAACGGGACCCTGACATGGATATGGTCGCTCTTCGGACAGCAGAATGCGCCCCAGCTCGATCCCCTCTCCACGCATCCTTTGATGTCGGTGGAGGCGTCGTTGATCTGGCAATGGACGCCGTTCATGATGCTCATCATCCTTGCCGGGCTGCAATCCCAGCCGATGGACATCGTGGAGGCCGCGCGGGTCGACGGGGCCGGCGAATTCAACATCTTCCGGTTCATCACCCTCCCCCACCTCCGCCGGTACGTCGAACTCGGCGCCCTCTTGGGGTCGATCTACATCGTGCAGAACTTCGATGCGGTGTTCACCCTCACGTCCGGCGCCCTGGGAACCGCGAACCTCCCCTATATCGTCTACCAGACCTTCTACGTCAGTAACGAATACGGCCTAGCCTCCGCCGCCGGCGTTGTGGTGGTGGCCGGGACGCTCGTCATCGCCACGTTTGTGCTACGAACAATGTTCTCGATGTTCCGGACGGAGCTGGTTCGATGAGATCCCCTGCAAGTGTGGTGGAACCGGCGCCTGCGACAACGACACCTGCGGCCCTTCCGGCGCCCCCGGTGCATACGCGCCGCCGGAGGTCTGGTGGTCACCTTCTTCTCACGGCGGTAACATGGCTGCTGGCGCTGTTCTTCGCCGGGCCGGTGTTGTGGATGCTCCTGACGTCATTCCATTCCGAGGCGGATGCAGCGACCAACCCACCCTCCCTCCTGGCACCGTTGACCCTGTCAGGTTATGGCGAGTTCTTCGGTGCCAATTCCGGGATCAGCCCGGTCCGGCCGCTCGTGAACTCGCTGATCGCGTCCGTCGGATCGACGGTGATGGTCCTCGTGCTGGCGCTTCCCGCGGCCTATGCGCTGTCGATCAAGTCCATCGTGAAATGGCGCGATGTGCTGTTCTTCTTCCTGTCGACGAAGATGATGCCGATCGTTGCGGCACTGCTGCCGCTGTACCTTCTGGCGAACTACATCGGCGGGCTCGACAAGATCTGGTTCCTGCTGATCGTCTACATGGTGATGAACCTCCCGATTGCGGTATGGATGCTCCGCTCCTTCCTCGCCGATGTGCCGGTCGAGATGATCGAGGCGGCGGAGATCGACGGAGCATCGCTGATGACGACGTTGCGGCGTGTGCTGTTGCCGGTCATTCTGCCAGGTATGGCCGCCACCTCATTGATCTGCTTCATCTTCAGCTGGAACGAATTATTGGTGGCGCGCGTACTCACCGGCGTTTCCGCGCAGACCGCGCCGGTGTTTCTCACCGGTTTCGTCTCCAGTCAGGGCCTGTTCCTGGCGAAGGTGTGTGCGGCTTCGATGGTCATTTCGATTCCGGTTCTCATTGCCGGCCTGACCGCGCAGGACAAATTCGTTCAAGGTCTCACCCTGGGCGCCGTGAAATGATCGCCGGGCGGCACGGTATCGCGTCATAGATAACGCCGTCCTCATTCCAATCGGTTCGTATTGATAGCTTTGCTGACACCTGGGAGCTCCGGATGACCTATGTTGCCGACGACTGGCGGATTGCTACCGCGATGCTGCCTTTCCCGAACGTCACTGCGGACGGGCGCAGTGTCCAGGACGTTGACGCATCCTATTGGTGCGATGTGTTCCGCGAGGTCGCAGACGCGGGATTCCGCGACGTCGACCTGACTGATTGCTGGGTCCGCATCGGCGATCTCTCCCCCTCCCGGCTCGACGAATTCGCCACCGCGATGCGGGAGGCCGACGTGGTCGCCGCCGGTGTATCGGCGATCCGCTGCAGCGTGATCGATTCCCATTGTGGCGACGAGAACCTCGCCTACTCCCACCGAACCATCGATGCGGCAGCGCATCTCGGGTGCGCTGTGGTCTCGGTGGGGCTTCACCAGCAGTTGACTCCGGCCCAGAAGCGCAGGCTCTGGTTCTGGACCTTGCCGGGTCACGTCGATCCGGCGGATGACGCCGACACATGGCGACTCGCAGTTCGACGACTGCGTGAGCTGGGCGAACATGCGGCCGAGGTCGGCCTGCTGCTCTCGCTCGAAATGTACGAGGACACCTACCTGGGGACCGCCGATTCATCGGTCCGACTCGTCGAGGACATCGGGTTGTCGAATGTGGGCCTGAATCCGGATCTGGGGAATCTCGTTCGCCTGAACCGACCCGTCGAATCGTGGCACGAGATGGCCGTCAAGACCTTGCCTTACACCAACTACTGGCACGTCAAGAACTACCTGCGATACGAGGACCCGGACCGTGATTGTTACCTGGCCATGCCTGCGACGCTCCAGGACGGCGTCATCAATTACCGCGAACTGATTCGCCTGGCGACCGCCGTGGGCTTCCAGGGCATCATCTGCACGGAACACTACGGGGGCGACGGGTTGAGCGTGTGCGCCGCGAATCGTGAGTATCTGCGATCTCGAATCCTTCCCGCACGCCCTGATTACCGGCTCGGCGAGTCGCGGGTGCTGCAGGTGGCGCCGGTGGAGGCCGCCACGGGGGACGGCCAGGCGGTGAAGGAACTCGCCCATGGATGAATCTGGTGCCCCGATGTGGCGCTACGTACAGGAATGGACAACATCGTGACCGGGACCATGGCGATCATCGGCAGCGGCTACATGGGTGGCGGTATCGCGCAGGTGTTCGCGCTGGCCGGGACCACGGTGCTCGTGGCGGACGTGTCCGCGGACATCGCCCGCCAGGGCCGTGCCCGGCTCCTGCGCGACGCCGACGACTTCGTCCGGGCCGGAATCTTCCCGCCCGACGCCGTAGCGCTGTTGGAGGAACATGTCGTGGCGGCTGACTCACTGGAGGCCGCCGTCGCCGACGCCGATTTCGTCGAGGAAGCCGTTCCGGAGGACTTCGCGCTCAAACGCGAGACGCTGCGGCGTGTCGGCGCCGCCGCCAGAGGCGACGCGATCATCGCCACCAACACGTCGGCGATCGCCATCACGGACCTGGCTTCCGCGGTGCCGGGTCCGGAGCGATTCCTAGGCGTCCACTTCATGAACCCCGCGCCCTTCATCCCCGGCGTGGAGGTGATCGTCCACCCGCGGACCGATCCGGCGACGCTCGCCGCGACCCAGACGCTGCTCGCCCGGGCTGGCAAGGTTCCGGTGGCCATCAAGGACACCACCGGATTCGTGGTCAATCGGCTGCAGTACGCCCTCTTCAGCGAGGCCGCCCGCGTGCTCGCGGAAGGTGTGGCCACGGCGCAGGACATCGACAACCTGGTGCGCTCCTCCTTCGGTTTCCGTCTCGCATTGTTCGGCCCGTTCGCCATCGCAGACATGGCCGGGCTGGACGTCTACCGCGCCGCCTACGGATCGCTGCAATCGGCCTATCCCGATCGATTCTCGCCCCCGCAGGTGCTCGACGATCTCGTGCAGGCCGGCGACCTCGGGGTGAAGACCGGTGCCGGGTTCTTCCGCCTCGATCCGGCACAGCGCGACCAACTCGTCGCCTATCGTGATCGGGCTTACGCCGCGCTCGGCGAACTCATTCGCAATCTCGGTCCGTCACCGCATATGACGGCCGCCGCCCCCACCGACGCGTCAGAATCGGGCCAATGACGGGCGTGCCGATACGGTGGCGGTGGGCTGCGAACATCAGCTGCCTGTTCTCGGAGGGGCCGGCCGCTGATCGGCCCGCAGCAGCCGCGGCTGCCGGATTCGAGGCCATCGAATCCTGGTGGCCCTTCGGGTCGACGCCCGAGCCGAGTTCTGCGGCGATCGATGCGTTCGTCGGGTCCGTACAGCAGGCCGGCATCCGGCTCGTGGCTATGAACCTCTTCGGCGGATCGCCGGGCCTCCGCGGGATTCTGGCGCAATCGGAGTGCACCCCCGATTTCCGCGCGAGCCTCGCCGCCACCACCGCTGTGGCACAACGGCTCGGCGTCATGCTCGCCAATGCACCGATCGGCGACGTGCCCGTCGACGCTGAACCCTCGCGCTATTGGGACACCGCCGTGGATAACCTTGCATGTGCAGCGGGCCGGCTTGCGGATGTCGGTGTCTGCGTAATGGTCGAACCATTGAGCCCCAAGGGCCAGAACGGTTCCGTTCCGCTCATCCGAACGATGACCGAGGCGCTAGACATCGCACAGCAAGCACGGGAACGGGGCGGCTGCACCAATATCGGCATCCTGCTGGACTTCTACCATATGACGGTCAACGCTGACGATCCGATCGCCGCGGTGCTCGGGCATCCTGCAGATATTCGTCATGTGCAGGTGGCAGATATTCCCGGCCGTGATGTACCGGGCACCGGCACCGCGAATATCGACGCCTTCCTGAACACATTGCAGAGCATCGATTATGACGGATTCGTTGCGTTGGAGTGTTTCCCGCGGAAATCCACGCAGCATTCACTAGCGGCGTGGCGACCACGCAAATACCCGTGAGGCCGGTGGCGCGGCAGTGCGGTCGAAAGCGTCCGTCGCTAGCTCATCTGCCGCTGCGGAACCGGCGCCAGCCGGGGCGGTCCAAAATCCGCGTAGACACGTTCCGCGACGGAGACAAGGTGCCGGTACATCGCGGTGCTCGCCGCGTCGGCGTTGCGTACGCGCAATGCGTCGACGACGGCCGAATGCTCGGCAACGGTCTCGCTCGCGTCGTCGACCCGGCCGCTGGCGAACAGCCGGAAGCGGTGCGCGTGGACCGCCGTGGTGGACAACGCCAGGCGCACGAAGCGATTTCCGCTGGCGGCCGCGATGGCGTCATGAAACTCGCGGTCCGCCCGCATATAGGCGCTGAATTCTTGCGCACCCGGCTTGTTCCGGGCCTGCCGCATGATGGCCATGTGAGCTTCGAGGGTCGGAATCAACGTGACGTCCGTGGATTTACTCGCTTCCGCAGCGCTGTACGGCTCGATCAGGATGCGTAGATGCATGAGCTGGCTGAATTCCGCGGAGCTCAGCACCGGTGCGATGCGAAATCCGCGAAGCGGCTCCCGGGTCACGAGTCCTGCCTCCTCCGCACGCACGAGCGCCTCGCGAATGGGGGTTTGCGAGACGTGCCAGGCGCGCGCGAGGGAATCGACGTTGATATGCGTATCGGGGGCGAGTCCCGCCGTCAGAACGAATTCGACCATGTGGTCGTACACGTCATCGGATAATGACCGCCGACTGTCCAACGCGCCCCCAGCGGCGGCGACCGCTTCGAAATCGGCCGCCTGCTGCAGCCGTGATCCCTTTGCCATGAGTGTATCCTATCGGAAATTGGAAGGGCGATCTATGCACCGGGCTGTTCCGGACGGATTCCATCGTGGTGCCGATTCCACGCGCGGCCGATGGGGGCGTGCCGTATATAGGCGTTCCGCTCTCATGCTGCGAGGTCGTCCGTGATCATCGTTCCCGCGTCGATCGCGACGACCCGGTAGGGAGTGCCATGTCCACGTTCTCGTTCCGGCCGACCCGCGACCAGTTCGCCTACACGTTCGGCGGTGTCGCGCCCCTTCATACGGTGCGTCCGGGCGACGTCCTCCAACTCTGGTCGGAGGACGCGTTCAACGGCGCGGTCCGGTCGGTCGGCGACAAGTCGGCTGCCGTCATCGACTTTCGCTTCGGCAACCCGCAGACCGGGCCCTTCTACCTGGCCGGCGCCGAGCCCGGGGACACCATCGTCCTGCATATCGTCGATCTCACCCCCGCCCGGGATTGGGGGGCCTCGGCGACGATTCCGTTCTTCGGCGGTATGACCGGCAACGACCGCACGCCGACGATGCAGCCCGCCCTCCCCGACACCACCTGGATCTACCAGGTCGACCGTGCAGCCGGCACCGTCGGCTTCCGATCCCGCTTCCCGCGGACCACCGGGGGCGACGCGGACCTGGAGATCGCGCTCCCCCTCGATCCGATGCTCGGCACGGTCGGAGTGGCACCGGCCGGCGGGGAGGTACGGTCCGCCCTGGTGCCGGAACGGTTCGGCGGGAATATGGACACACCGGAGATGCGCGCAGGCACGACCGTGTACCTGGGGGTGAACGTCGAGGGGGCGTTGTTCTCCATCGGCGACGGCCACTATCGGCAGGGCGAGGGCGAATCCTGTGGCAACGCCGTGGAAGGAGCCATGGATTCCACCATCCTGGTCGACCTAATCAAGGGGGGCGCACCGGGCTGGCCCCGATTGGAGAACGACGACTACTGGATGGTCGTCGGCTCCGCTCGGCCCATGGAGGATGCGTGGCGGGTGGCCCATCGGGAGATGGTGACGTGGATCTCGGAGTTGTTGGGCATCCATGAGATGGACGCGTACCAACTGTTGACGCAGATCACGCGGGCTCCGATTGCGAACGTGGTCGACCCGAACTTCAGCGTCGTGATCAAGGTGCCGAAGTCGCCGTTCCCGTCGGCTTCGGCGTTCGGCGCGATACACCGGCAGCTGCGTGCCCAGGCCGTGGCGCTGCGCTGACGCGCCTAGCTGCGACGTGTTCGACCGCTGGCGCAGGGACCGCGACCTGGGCCCTTGCGCCGGGCGATGTTACGTGGCGAGCCGTAGGACGACGGTGCCATCCGGTTCGACGACGTTCACGGCACGGATCTGGCCGGGCGGGAGCGCGGTTCCACTGGTGAACCGTGCCTCCGTGCTCCGCGCCAGCGTCCACGAGCCGATCTCGTGGGATCGCCCGGACAGGTCGACGACCTGGAGCAGGTAGACATCACCCGACGTGTACTGCGACGAACCGGCATAGCTGCAGTCGATGGTGATCTCGCTCCCCCACGGCGCCGCTGCGATCGCGGCCGTCGCGCGGATCGCCGCGGCGCCGGTCGCCGTCATCTGCTGGGCAAGAGCCGTGGGCGCGGGGCCTTGCGATGGTACGGCGAGCGCAACGGCCAGCGCCGCGATCGTGGCGGCGGCGACGGACGCCAGGCCGCCGAACAGCCACCGCGTACGACGGCGCCGTCGTTCGACCAGGCTGACCAGACCGGCCACACGGTCCGCCTGCGGGGTCGGTACGTTCGTGGCGGTCGCGGGCTTCGGGGTAGGGGTGTCCCCAGTAGTCGTGTCCTTAGTAGTGCTCTCGAGGGACAGGGCGAGGGCGTCGCGCACCTCATCGCGCGCCTCGTCGCCGGCAGCGGCGAGCGCGCGGACGACCGGGCGCAGTGCGGCCACCCGCGCGGTGCACGCGGTGCAGCCGAGCAGGTGCGCCTCGAACGCCGCGCGGTCCACACCGTCCAGGGCGCCCAACAGGTATGCGGCGTCATCGTGTTCGAACGGATCGACGTCCGGTACGGGATCACGGCCCGGGCCGCTCATGTCAGGCCTCCCATCTCGTCCAGCGCCTCGCGCAGCGCGCGCAGCGCGTAATGCGTCCGCGATTTCACTGTCCCCTCCGGCAGATCGAGACGGGCCGCGGCCTCCGCCACACTGGAACCACGGAAATAGCACTCAAGCAACACTTCTCGGTGCTGGTAGGAGAGGGTGCGCAGCGCACTGATCACCACCTGCCGATCCGCGATCGCCGCGGTGTCGTCCGGGTGCGTGAGTTCCGGCGGGTCGGCGGCCAAGGTTTCGGGATGACGGGTGCGGCTTCGCCAATCGTCAATGGCGATACGCCGGGCGACGGTGAACAGCCAATTACGGGTGGGCCCGGATCCGGCGCTCAGAGCAGCAGGGTGGCGCCAGGCGCGAAGGAAGGTCTCCTGCACGACGTCCTGCGCCCGGGTCTCGTCCCCGCCGACCAATCCGGCGACGAACCGCGACAGCGCCGCGCCGTGCTCGTCGTGCAACTCGCGGATCAATTGCGCCTCGGGGCTCACCGGTCGGTCCGCCCCTTCGGCGGCGCGTGCCGCATCGGATCGTCCGGGATGCCGGCCGTCGGCATCGTCCTGCCCGCTGTCATGGGTGCCGTCATGGGTGCCGTCATAGGCGCTGTCATAGGCGCCGTCGCCGGACCGGCCGGTCCGTGCGACCGGAGGCGCCCGCCGCGAGTCCGGGCGCGATTCTTCGCGGGGGTCCTGGCGCGGCGGGAGTTCGCTTGCCGTCGCAGGATTATCGCGACCGTCGCGCCGAGCACGACGGCCGCGTATTCGGCGGCTTCCGCGACTATCTCCGGCCACCCGCCCGTGACCTCCCTGACGCCGAACAGCCCATGGATCACTGAGACCCAGTATGCGGCCACGGTTGTCAGCCCGAAGCCAGCGGCGAAGAAGGAGGGTATCCAGTGCCGCCAGAACCCGACCGCCGCGGCGATGACGACACCGCCGATCACGTTGGCCAGGAACAGTGGCCCGATGACGGGAATCCCGGAGAATCCCTGGGCATAGATGTAGAGATGCACCGCCGCGGACACCAGAACGGCGACCGCGACGCCGACGCGCATGCTGTTAACCCACTGGCTACGCATGCCCATGGATACGTCGGACGCACCCGGCCGGTTCAACGGTTCAACGGTTCGCCGGTTCAACGTTCAACACGGCCCGCGCGCCGGTTTGGGCGCAAGCACCGTGCCGCCGTGAATCCCGCACAGCACCGAACCACCGGCCGCTCCGCGTCGTATCCATGGGGGCAGGTCGCGCACCGGTCCGGATCGGTGCGATCGGGACCCGCCAAGTCCGAGGAAGAGGGTTTTCACGATGAGATCGATGCGAATCTTGGGGCGGCGGTGGCTGTTTCGCGCGTCAACGCTGGGAGCCGGGGCTGCGACTGCGCTCTTCGTGCTTTCGGCGTGCGGTTATTCAGCCCCGGCAAGCACCACGCCATCGACGTCCGTGGCGGCATCCGGTGCATCCGGATCCGCGGCGGTGATCTCCACCGCCAGCGGCGCGGACGGCACCTACCTGGTCGGCCCGTCCGGCAAGGCCGTCTACCTGTGGATGGCCGACACGTCCAGCACGTCGACCTGCTCCGGCGCTTGCGCGGCCGCCTGGCCGCCGGTAACGACGAATGGCGCACCGACCGCGTCCGGTTCCGCCACGGCCAAGGATCTCGGCATGACGAAGCGCTCCGACGGCACCGAGCAGGTCACCTATGACGACCACCCGCTGTACTACTACGCAGGAGACGGCGCGGCCGGTCAAACCAACGGCCAAGGAAACAACGGGTTCGGCGCTCTGTGGTGGCTGGTCGACCCATCGGGATCCGCAATCACCAAAGCCGCATCGAACGGCGGTGGCGCGGCGCCGTCATCATCGGGCGCATACGGCGGGTACTGAGGGGCCGGCACTGGGAGGTCGGCACTGAAATCGGCAGCTCGCGATCCGCGGTCTCGCGACTCCTACGTCGCGCCAAGGCATCTCCTGACACGGACACAGTGGAGTCCCAGCATTCGGGCACGGCCCGACGACGGGGCCGTGAACATCGTCATAAACGGGATCGCCCCGCGTGATCGGACACCCCGTGCGATCCCCCACCACGCGGCTGGACGGGAATGACGGTGTCCACGACGCAGCGGATAGGGGCTCAGCTCAGGTTGCGGTGCGGCGGGTTCGGACCACCCTCGTGGCGGGCGGGGTGGATGGGGGCGATGAGCGCTCGGATCTGCGAAGACGGTGGCACGGCGAGTTCGCGGCGGAGCAGGGTGCGGTAGGTCTCGTATTGGTGCCAGGCCTCGGCAGCGTTGCCGAGGTTCAGGTGGGCGGTGATGATCAGCCGGTGGGCGCTTTCGCGCAGCGGTGACAGTGCGGCGGCGGTTTGGGCCAGGGCGACGGCGTCCGCGGCCCGGTGGGCGGCGATCAGTCGGGTGGCAGCGCGTTCGAGGGCGTTGATCTGGCGTTGCCGCAGCGTTTCTCGCTCGGCGGACACCCAGTCGTCATACCAACCGGGCAGCAGTTCCCCGGAGTCGCGCAGCACGCCGAGTTGTCGGCGGGTGGCGACGGCGTCGAGGGCGGCGGTGATGGCGGCGCGTAGGTCGTGCACGTCGATCTGCAGGTGCGGATCCAGACCGAGTTGATGCTCGGCGACGGTGATGAGGCCGGGGGCACGGGTTTGGGTGTGCCACAGCACGTTGCGCAGCCTGCTATGCGCGCTCTGTTCGGTGACCTCTGGCCACAGGATGTCGGCCGCCCACAGGCGGTCAGCTGGGCCGGCGATCGCCAGCAGCGCAATCAGCCGGTGCGCCTGGTGCTGGATCGGTGGCGGCGTGCCATCGCTGCATAGCGTCAGCGTGAACCCGCCGAGGAGGCGCAGCCGCGTACCCGAGTCGGGCGAGGCGAGTACGGATCGCATCACCGGCCACCCCCCAACACTTCGGGGTCTCCCGGTATTCAGCGAGCCCAGCCCACCGGCGTCCGGGAGGTCTTGCTGACAGACTTCAGGATCGATCTGATGTCCACTGACAGTCAACGCCCGTGACCGGTTCCGGACGGGCGGATCGAGCTCGGTCCGGCGCGGCGCGGGTCAGGGCTGGGATGCCGGCGGGTCGACCGCCGGCGGCGACCAGTTGGCCGTCGTGTGCTGAAGGAAGGTGCGCAGCCGGGCAAGCACGTCATCGATCGAGTCGGTGACCGCCGTTTGCCGGGCGGGCAGCCCGTCCATCGTGACGGCAATGATCCGGGCCCGCACGCCGGCGGCAGCGCTCGTTTCGCGCCAGACGCGAAGCGTCCACACGGCGCTGTCGACGTCGGTCCTGGACGGTTCGGCGCTGTCGGTTTCCGCACTGTCACCGGCGGGGGGCGTCCCGCAGGCGGGTCGACCGGGCGATGTCATGGGTCACAGACTGCCACGAAAGTCCAGGTTGCGGCACTGTACGTGCGCACAACGGACGCCCACCGTATCGGCGACGGACACCCGGCGCACATGCAGCGGATAGCGGGCGCACATACGGCGGATAGCCGGTCGACGGCCGGCACACGTTCCGCGGACGGCGGGCGGACGGTGCGCCGTCACACCGTGGACGGCGGGCGAGCATCGTGCACACGCCGGGCGGACGGGTGGTGTGCCTCAATACCGGTGTGCGCACACCCGTTCCGTCCCGGCGACATTCCGAAGGGGGTGACGAAACTATGACCACACTGTCGATCGATGAACTGTGCACGGAGACCGCCGAGCTGCTCCCGACCCGGGAGACACTCGACTTCATCCACGTGAACTGGGCCAACGTGTGGGCGAACAACTCGGCGCTAGCGGTGAACGCAGCGTCGATCTTCGCCAACGCGCAGGCCGCCGCCTATCAGCAGGTCAACACCCTGCAGGGCTGACGCCCGGGCCGCGGCCCGCGGCCGGGCAGGCCCCGGTGCGCGGGTCGCGGCTACGCGGCGCCAGCGGGGTCGGTACGGCGAAAGGAGTTATCGATGCCCACCGCCGATGTGATCTGCGGGCCGGAGCTGGCCGCCGAGGCTGCCGAGTTACTCCCCACCCGCCAGACGCTGGATCTCATCAATATCGTGGTCGCCCCGGTGACCGCGATCAATCTGGCGTTCGCGATCAATGCCGCCACCATCAATTCCACCGCGCAGGCCGTAGCCGCGCAGTGGTTGACGGTGTTGGCCCATCCCTGACCGCCACCACAGGCGCGGGGGCGGCCGGCCACATCCGGCCCGGCCGTCTCCGCTCCCGCCGCACACCGTTTGACCTGCCTAAAGGAAGCCATGATGCAGACGGCGATGACGGCCGCAGCCCCCGCTCCGTTAACCCGCCGCGCTGGGGTCACACTGGCCGGCGCCTACGACGGGTCCGGCTACGAGCAGCCCCGTTTCCTGGTGGTACGCGGTGACGGGCAGGCCATTCAGGTCACCCGGGTCTTGTACGAGGTTTTGGCAGCTCTGGACGGCACCTGCGACGCCGTGGCCGCTTCGGCCGCCGTGAGTAGCAAGATCGGTCGGGAGCTCACCGCCGACGGCCTGCGCCTGCTCGCCGAGCAGAAGCTACGACCGCTCGGGCTCCTGGACGATCCGCCCGGAGTCGCGTCACCGGCCCAGGCGGCACCGGTCGCCGACCCGCTGCTGCGGGTGCGGCTGCACGCCACCCTGTTACCGGCGCGCTGGGTGCCGCGGCTCGGCCGGATCTTCGCTCCGCTATTTCATCCGGTGCCCGTGGTCGGCGTGGTGGCGCTGTTACCGGCACTCGATGTCTACCTGCTGTTTCACGCCAGCCTGTCCGCCGCCATGCGCCGCGTGATCATCGAGCCGGCGGACCTGCTCGCGCTATTGGGCGTCATGGTCGTCGCCGCGCTGTTTCACGAGACCGGCCACGCGGCAGGCTGTGTGCGCGGCGGCGGACGGCCCGGCGCGATCGGCGTCGGACTCTACGTGATCTTCCCCGCCTTCTACACGGACGTCACCGACGCCTACCGGCTATCTCGCCGCGGCCGGCTGCGCACCGACCTGGGCGGAGTGTATTTCTCGGCGATCGCGGCCGTGTGCGCCGGTGTCGTGCACGTTTCGACCGGTGCGCCCGTCGCGCTCGTCGTGTGCCTGCTCGCCCAAACCGAACTAGCCCAACAACTGTTGCCGTTTGTTCGGCTCGACGGCTATTTCGTGCTCGGCGACCTGATCGGCATCCCGGACCCGTTCGGCCGGGTGAAACCCATCCTCGAAGGCATGCTGCCCGGCCGTCATATCGACCCGCAGATATCGCAACTTCGCCGCGGCGTGCGGATCACCGTCACCGTGTGGGTGCTGCTGGTGGTGCCCTTACTCGCCCCAGGACTGGCGCTGTTGGTGTGGCAACTGCCAACCATTGTCACCGCCACCTGGGCGTCCATCCTGCACCAGTGGGCGGCGGCGCAAGCCGGGTGGGCGGCCGGTAACCCCTTCGCCGTCATCCTAGCTGCCGTCGCCGCCGCGATCGCCGCGATCCCCGCCGTCGGCCTCGCGTTCCTCGGCTACACCCTGCTCCACCGCGCCGCACGCTGGGCCGTAAACCGCGGCCGCAAACAGCGCGACACCACCCACCAGCCGCATCCGACCGGAGATGATCCGCCATGACCGCACACCCACAATCGCGCCGCCGCGTCTCGCGTGCTTGGCCGCGACGCATCGGCGCACTCGCTCTCGCCGTGGCCGCTGCCGGTCTCACGGGTCCGCCGATCGCCGTTGCCCAGGTACGGCCGGACCCGCCCGCATCCCCCACCGCGATGACGGCAAACGTCATCAGGCCGCTGCCGCTCCCCGGCACCAAGGGATCAGGATCCGACCTGGTCGCATCAGCCCAACCCACTGCTGTCGACCCACAGGCGGCCGACAACGAGACCGCAACACTGACCTTGAACCGGCCCGGCAAGGCCAACACCGTCGCCACCGCCTCCGCGACCTGCGACGGCTGCGCAGGCACCGCCACCGCCACCGCGCAGGTCCGCTTCCTGCCCGCGGCAGGGTCCATCCGCGCCGACAACGTGGCCACCGCCTGGAACGCGAACTGCGAAAACTGCAGCGCACAAGCGGTGTCCATCCAGGTCGTCACCGCCCGCTTCGCCGCAGACGTCACCGTCACCAACCGCGCCCTCGCGATCAACGTCGCCTGCACCCGATGCGACAGCACCGCGGTCGCCATTCAATACGTACTGGTCGGCGTCGACCCCATCCGGCCCCGGCCCAACACCACCACGCCCGACGCGGAAACCGGGCAACTCGCCACCCGCATCGCGCAGACGATGCGTTCCGCCCCGCCCAGCCTGCAACGAGCCGCGATCCTCGCCGACGCGCAACGAGGCCGCGCCGACCTGCAACAACGCTATGGCGCCAGCAGCGCCACCGTCACCGTCGACTACCAAACCGGCTGACATCGGGGCGCAGCACTGAACCTGCCCACCTCTCACTGGCCGAGCGCCAGGATTCAGTCGAGTTGGATTTCATGGCTGTGTTGTTTGCGTGAGCCATCGGCCGGAAACCCACGAACCCTGGGACATGACCGCTTCGATCGAGACGTCATCGTTGAGCAGAACAAGGTTGGCCAGATACCCCGGGGCGATGTGGCCCGCGTGGTTGTCAATTCCGAGGGTGCGCGCCGGGGTGGCCGTTGCGCTCGTAATGGCGTCGACGATATTGACGCCGCCGTTGCGAACGGTGCGCTGGACTGCTCTTTCCATGGTTAGCGTGCTTCCGGCGATGGACGACCCGTCCTCCAACATTGCGAGGCCTTCCGAGACCACGGTCGTCGTTGTGCCGCGATGATAGATTCCGTCGCCGACCCCGGTTGCTTCGATGGCATCGGTGATAAGTGCGACGCGGTGGGCGCCCACCGCCCTGAAGACGTAACCGATCATTGCGTCGTCGAGGTGGAAGCCGTCGGTGATCAGTTCGCATGTCACGCGTTCGTCCTCCATCGCGGCGACAATGACCCCTGGGTCGCGATGGTGGATCGGCCGCATACCGTTGAACAAATGCGTGGCAACGGTGGCTCCCGCGTCGAACGCGGCCTTCGTGACGTCGTAGTCGGCGTCAGTATGGCCGACCGCCGCAACAGTTCCCGATGCTCGGATCTGCCGGATGGCGTCGATACCACCGGGAAGCTCCGGTGCGATGGTCATGAGCTTGGTCTCCCCGGCCCCCGCCTCAATCAGTGTGCGCAGTTCGGCAGAGTCCGGCCGCCTGAGTTCGTTCGGGTCGTGCGCGCCTTTCCGCTCGACGCTCAGAAACGGGCCCTCGTAGAACACCCCGGCGAGGTTTTCTAGGCTCGCAGCTGCGACGTTCGCCGCGGCGGAGGACATTTGGGGGAGGAGGTCTGTTCCGATGCCGGCGAGCAGCGTGGTTGTCCCGTGCAGCCGGTGGTGGTTCACGATAGCGGATATTCCAGCCGGATCAGCATCACCGAAGCTGTATCCAAGAGCGCCGTGCACATGCATGTCAATGAAGCCGGGGGCGAGCAGGCGACCCCGTAAATCGACGCCTTCAGTCTTGGGACCCGTTCCGTATGCTTCGATGCGATGTTCCGATACTGAGACCCACGCGTCTTCAAGGATTCTGCGTCCGATAACCAGTCGGGCGTTTCTGAGAATCGTTGTCATGTTGACCCTCCTTCGCCGTTTGACGGCTGCAATTCGTCGATGATTGATAGCGCCGCGCCGATGCTCCCGGCTTCGTCGCCGAGCCCGGCAAGTACGAGCACCGGCCGGCAGCCCTCGTGAGGTCGCTGCGCTATCGCCTGCTTGAGGGGCTCGAGCAGCTGTGGGCCGGCCATAGCCAGGCCACCACCGATGACGTAGTTGTCGATGTCGAGCAGCGTGTTCGATGCGAGGATCGCGTCCGCAAGAGCGCTGATCGCGTGGGCCCAAACCTCCTGAGCCATTACGTCCCCGTCTCGCGCGGCGGAGGCCACCACCTCGGAGTTCGCCGTCGACTGGCCGGACAATTCGGAGTAGCGGCGCGCGATGGCCGTGGCAGATGCCACCGTTTCGAGGCAGCCTGTTCGCCCGCATAGACAACGGTCGCTGACCCCGCGTATCGGAACGTGCCCGATCTCGCCAGCGGCGTAATGATCGCCGGTGAACGGTTTCCCGCCAAGGACGATGGCACATCCGATACCGGTGCCGATAGGAAGGAAGATGAAGTTCCGGTGGGCTCGGCCTTCGCCTTGCCTGGCCTCGGCCAACGCTCCCGCGCGAACGTCGTGTCGCACCGCCACCGGCAAGCCCAGGGCTGCTGTGAGCTCGTCCTTGAGTGGCACCTGGTCCCACCCGATGTTCGTAGCGCCCACTGCGACGCCGCGCGCCTCATCGACCTGGCCGGGAACCGCAAGACCGACACCGACCGGTTCCATTCCGCGACTTCGGGCGTCGCCCAGGAGATCGCTGGCGAACGCTGCGATCCGCGTTAAGACCTCGACCGGGCCATCGGCTCGCTGGGTCGGACGTCGTTGCCGGAAAAGCGGTGTGCCGTCGAGCCTCGCGACCACCGCTTTCATGGCCGTACCGCCTACATCGATCCCGATGACGCAGCCCGTATCGCCGGACGCACTGTGCATCATCGGGTCCCTTCGACGGTGCTTCGCCGGCTGCTGCCATCGCCGCAACTCGTAGATGCCGCTGCTCGGAGGCTTGAGTCTGTTGAGTCGCCTGCCGAAGCGTCGTCGCTCAGTACAGATGCGCATCTCGAGTCGTGGCACGGAGAGTACTTGACACGGACTCTTGCAAGTTTGTGCGATGTTACGAGATAATTTGTAACCCACGTGTGCAACTCCGTCAAGCGCTCGTGGCAGGCACGAGGTTCGAATGGAGTGGTCCATGGGCCAGGCGGCGCGATGGAGCGATCTGTTGTCGATCCTCCAGGACTCGGAGCACCTCACGATCCGAGAGACTGCGCTACGTCTCGACGTTTCCGAGGCCACCGTCCGGCGCGACTTCGACGAACTGACCCGCCAGGGCTTGCTGACCCGGGTGCGCGGCGGCGTCGTCCGTAACGAGCTGGCGGCGGACCTGCCGTTGCGATTCAAGACGTCTCGACATGCGGAGGAAAAGCAACGCATTGCAACCGTCGCCGCGCGCATGGTCGACGCCGGATCCACGGTCGGCCTGAACGGCGGAACGACGAGCGCAGCGCTGGCACGGACCCTTGCAGCGCGGGCCGATTTGGAGATATTCAAGGTCGACCCTGCGCTGACCATCGTCACCAGTGCCCTGAACATTGCATACGACCTGGCCACACGCCCGAACATTCGCACTGTCATCGTCGGCGGTGTGCTACGCCAGCGGTCATACGAGCTGATCGGCCCGCTCGCTACGAAGATCCTCGACGAGATCACCATGGACTGCTGTTTCCTCAGCGTGGATGCGATCAACGCGTCGGATGGGGCGACGACACATCACGAGGGCGAGGCAAGCATCAACAGCCTGCTCGCCCGCCGCGCAGGCAAGATCATCGTCATCGCAGACGGAAGCAAGGTCGGTAAGCGCGCATTCGCACGGATCGCGCATATATCCAGCATCGACACGCTGGTAACTGACGAGTCGGCCCCGCCGGACTCCGTGGACGAAATCGCTTCTGCCGGATGCCATGTCGTCCGTGCGTGAGGTCAGCTTGACCGTGCATCGCGGCCGTGCTTCGCGCTGTTGAAATCCTTGACAGGCATCCCGGGCAGCCGTAAGCTCCCGTCTCAGAATCAATCACTACATAGCAGCGATGTTGCATTTGTTCGCGCATAGTAGGGACTCCGCGCGCCTCGCACGTCGTCTGCGTAAAGGAGATTGCACATGGCGAATCGCGCGACACGTAGCATGCTCAGCGCCGGCCTCGCCGTAGCGCTCGCGGTCGGAACTCTGGCGGCGTGCAGCTCGGGCGGGTCTGGTGGGGCAGGCAACGACAAGACATCGGGGGCGTCAAGCGGCTCCGGTACGTTGACGTATTGGTCGATGTGGAACAAGACCGAACCGCAAGCGCAGGTCCTGCAAACCGCATTCGACGCCTTTGAAAAGTCCACGGGCATCCATGTCGATGTGAAGTGGGTCGGGCGGGACGTCCTGACGAACGTGAGCGCGGCGTTGACGAGTGGCAAGCTGCCCGACTTGGTTGATCAGGACGGGGATGAGCTGACGGCCACGTTCTCCGCCGCGAACTCGGCGATGGGCCTCCAGGATGTGTGTGATGCCCAGGTGACTGGCGAGTCGATCAAGATCTGTGGCGGCGCGATACCGCAGGACTTTGTGACGCAGTACAAGACCCAGGACGGCCAGCCGCTCCTAATCCCGTACGAGCTCATCACCTCGTCGATCTGGTACAACGCCAATCAGTTCCCCGATTTCGCAACGAATCCGCCCAAGACGTGGGACGATTTCGTGCAGCTCTTGAACAAGGAGAAGGCTGCCGGGCGGCACCCGCTGGCCCTGGACGGTGACACACCCGAGTACGCCGCCTACTTCTGGGAGTGGGCAGCTGCGCGCGACGCCGGACCTCAGGCCTTCTACAACGCGGTGAGCGATAAGACGGGCGCCGCGTGGGACAACCCGGACTTGTTGACCGCCGCGAAGCAAGTCGAGTCGCTGGTCTCGTCTAGATTTTTCACTCCCGATTATGCGGGCACCAAGTGGCCGGCACAGCAGACCGCGTGGGCCAACGGACAGAGCAAGTCCGACTTCCTCTTGCTGGGCAGCTGGGCGCCGAGTGAGACCGCGCCATTCGCCGAGAAGAATCCCGACAAGTGGACCTACGCGTCGTTCCCGTGGCCACAAGGCACCAACGCGCAGGGTAACGATTCAACCGAGCTCTACCTGATCGGCTTTGCGATCCCGAAGAAGGCGCAGAACGCCGACAACGCCAAGAAGTTCATCGAGTTCTTCCTGAACAAGCAGTACCTGTCTGGCATCTCCACGAAGGCGCTGAACCTAACGCCGCGTGCCGACATCGAGGTCCCGACCCAGCTCGAGGGCGTCAAGAAGCAGATAGAGTCGGCCAAGACCTACTTCAAGCTGTATGACGGGGTGACTGGCGAGTTCCCGCAGTTCGGCACCGAAAGCTTCCTGCCCCAAGTGCAGAACCTGTTACTCGGCAAGCAGACCGCGGACGGATTCATCAAGGCCATGAAGCAGGCAACGATCGAATACTGGAAGTCGCACTGACATGACGGTCGCCGACAGCGGCGTGGCACCGGTTCTTCTCTCCGAGCAGACGCTCCGGGTGAAGGCCGATGCCACGCCGCTGGAACGCCAAAGGAAGAGGCTGTTCTGGCCTTTCGTCGCGCCGGCATTGGCCATCTACGCGATCTTCATGCTTGCGCCAACGATCGGCTCCCTATGGATCAGCCTCACTGAGTGGCGCGCGCAGGGTGACCCCATGCGGTTCGTCGGGCTGAAGAACTATGCGCTGATTGTCACGAACTCGCTTTCCCAACGCGCGCTGGTCAACACAATCGGGATCTTGCTCATCGCTGGGCTCGGCATCTTCATACTCGCCTTCGCGATAACCATATTCATGCGCGAGATGCGGTTCCGAAACACGGTGCGGTCATTGCTCTTCTTCCCGTACCTGATCACGCCCGTCGCCATCGGGATCGTCCTTGGCTTGGTCCTCGATCCCAACGGCATCCTCAACTCCATCCTGTCGAAAGTTGGTCTGTCGAAACTCACGGCCCAGTGGCTCGATCTGGGGCATATCTACTGGAGCCTTCTCACGACGATCGTTTGGGTAACTACCGGCTTCTATGTGATCCTGCTGGCGTCCGGCATGGACCGAATCCCACGGGACTACTACGAAGCGTGTGAACTCGCGGGTGCGAATCTTTGGCAAAAATTCCGGTACGTGACGCTCCCGATGTCGTGGGATATCGTCACCATTGCTGCGATCCTATGGGTCATCAACTCGTTCAAGATCTTCGAACTGATTCTAGCCTTTGGCACGCTCGGGTCGTCGGTACTTCCCGCTCAGGTACAGAACCTGTCGACCGACCAGTACTACCTGACCGTCGGCGGAAGATACCCAACCTACGCGATGGGCCAAGGATCGGCCGTCGGCATCGTCATGCTCATATTGGTAGGCGTCTGCGTGGTGCTCATTCGAAGGTTCATGCGCCGCGACCGGATCGAGTTCTGACATGAATGACATACGCACAGCGCACACGTCACTCAACCCCGTTCGGTCAGGCCTAGGCGCTACCAGGCCAGGGAACGCCGCGGGAACGCACGGTGTCATCGGCATAAGCATCGTTCAACGGGTCGCCCGGGCAGTAATCTGGGCATGGGTCGTTATCAATGTCTTTTTCATGATCTGGGTTGTCGTGGCGTCGCTGAAGGAAAGCAGCGACATATTCTCACGAACCGAAGTATTCGCATTACCGATACACCCACAATGGCAGAACTACTCCGACGCATGGGTGAACTCCGAGATCGGCCTCGCCATGCTCAATACAGTCATCGTGGTGGGAATATCGTCAGTTCTTGTTGTGGCGATCTCGGCTCCAGCGGCGTATGCACTCGCCCGGTTCCCTAACCGGTCTGCGAGCGCGCTGTCTGGCCTATTCGCAATCGGCATGGGGATCCCTCTGCCCGCCATCGTCCTGCCACTGTACATAGCATATGTCCAAGTCGGCCTCATCAATACCTTGGTGGGGCTGGGAATCCTTTACGTGGCAACAGAGATCCCATTCACGGTGTTCCTACTGACCGGATACTTCCGATCACTCCCCTTCGAGCTCGAAGAAGCTGCCGCAATGGATGGTTCGTCCATCATGCGGACGCTTCGCGATATAATGCTCCCGCTCGCTAAACCCGGAATACTCACGGCCTTGATACTCAACGTTGTGTTCCTGTGGAATGAAACTGCCCTGGTCCTGTACTTCATTCAGGACGACACTAAATTCACCCTCGGGCGTGCTCTACTCAACTTGGGCACCAGCGCCACTTACACCTCAGCATGGGGCTCGATGATGGCTGGCTCAGTCATCGTGGTGGCGCCCGTCATCGTCCTATACATCATTCTCGGAAAGCAAGTCGTTGAAGGACTAACCCTGGGAAGCGGAAAATAGGAATCGCAACACGCAGCCAGCCCCGAACGCGTCAATCCGCGACTTTCTGGCGCAGCCCGACGCTTCGCCGACTCCGCCGGAGCCGAGCTTGCCGTCAACGGCTGCGGCTCACCAGGCGCCGGTGCCGTCCGGATCGCCTTGCGGGCATGGTCACGATGCCAGCCGGTCAGCTCGCACAACTCGTCCGGAACCGCCGAACGCTCGGGCTGCAGACGGCGACTGTTGTGGACTACGAGAACGTGCACCTTGCGGGCCACGGGTTGTTCGCGTCGACGCGTCTGCAACTGACGCACCACACTGATTGATCCGTTGATGTTCGCCAACGGGTTGCTGAGAGTCCGCAAAGCGCAGCAGAAGGATGGAATGCTTCCCGCGGCCTTTGATCGTGTACTCGTGTACCGCGGACATCCGTCGCCGGAGCACAACGCCGACGGGTACGCCCGAAATCTCTCGCAGAAGTCTCGCTGGGAACGCGATTCACGCGTGACTGTCACACTTCGCCCGCTCAAGTACGAGTACCAGCGTAACGCGACCGGCCGGGCCAGCGTGTCGGCGTCGATGAAGACCAGCGGTGGATCAGTCGCCATGCAGGTCGGCCTCGATGTCGTCGCTCGTGGCGGCAATCATTGAGCCAACCAGCTTGTCGCGGTATGCCTCGAACTCCCGAAGCGGGATGCGGTGGTGAGTGCCGACCTTGATGGCTCTGATCTCGCCTGCTTCGATCTTCCGCGTGACCGTCGAGCGGGACATGCCCAGTCGTAGACCAGCGGCCTGCGGGGACAGGAACTCCGGTCGGGAGCGGAGGCTGACCACCTCCCCGTTCTCACGCGCCCGGAGCACGTACGACTTCATCGCGGCGAGCCATTCCTCTTCAGACTGCCGCGATGGATCGATCGTCAGTTGGGCGTGCATGGCGTCAGCTTAGCAAGGCCAGCACAGTTACGGCTGCGCTAACTGCTCACCGTTTTCTCAGCTCAATGTGGGTGGCCAGGGCCGGGATCGAACCGGCGACCTTCCACTTTTCAGGCGGACGCTCGTACCAACTGAGCTACCTGGCCAAAAACGAGGCCGGATCCGGCGAACCACCGAAATCCGGCCACGTCCCCGCGACCCAGACGGGACTTGAACCCGCGACCTCCGCCGTGACAGGGCGGCGCGCTAACCAACTGCGCCACTGGGCCTTGCTGCGCTGCGGAACGTTCCTGCCGGAACGCCTCGCACTGGACACGGTACCTGAACGGCGCCGCATCCCTGTACCCCCAACGGGATTCGAACCCGTGTTGCCGCCGTGAAAGGGCGGAGTCCTAGGCCGCTAGACGATGGGGGCTGGGCTTTTTACGGTCTCACCCGCCTCCAACGGCTTGCCGTTGGGAGCCGAACCAGCATACGGCACGGCTCGCAGGCTATCCAACTCGGGCATTTCCGGCAGCCGGGATATCGAGTATGACGCTGTTCGCGGCCTCCGGCCGCCATGCCGTCCCGATCGACGGTACCGAAGTTGCCTATCCCGCCGGCCGACCTCCTGCCCGATCGGTCCGGGTCCCCGACCCTCGCGGCCCGGTGCCTTCCAGCGCCATCCGCGAGCGTGTGACGCCGAGCACCTGCGAGAACGCGATCTCCCGACGGGTCGATCGGGGCTTTGATGTACACATGTCAGCTTCGTCTCTAGAGTCGACATGGACAGCCGGATGCAGCGGGCGGGAGGGTGCGACGTGCGAGTGGGTCATGTCCGGGGGCCGAGCGCCGCCGCGCCTGCGACTTGGACCCGCCCATGACCGTCCGGGGTGTGGCGCGGGCCTGGTTCGGCGCCACCGCGGTCGTGGTGGCCGTGGCGCTCGTCATCCAGCTCGTCGTGGCGGCCAGCAGTCCCGGGATCGTCTTCCCCAACCCTGCCGCCCGAACCGCGAACGTGTTGGCGTTCTTCACGATCCAGTCGAACATCATCGTCGGAATCACGACCGGCCTGCTGGCGCACCGGCCGGAACGAGACTCGTGGTGGTTCCGGACGTTCCGACTGGACGGACCCGTCTGCATCCTGGTGACCTTCGCCGTCTACCACACAGTGCTCGCCGGCCTCGCCGACCTCACCGGGTGGGCGAAGGCGGCGGACGTGCTGCTGCACACCGTGGTGCCGGCGATGTGCGTGCTGGGCTGGGCCGCTTTCGGGCCACGGGGCAGGCTCACCGGCACCGTCGTCCTCGGCTCCTTGCTCTACCCCCTCGCGTGGCTCGCCGTGACCCTCATCCGGGGCGCGATCACGGACTGGTACCCGTACCCGTTCCTGGAGGCGCCCCGACTCGGCTACGCGCAGGTGCTCCTGAACAGCCTGCTGATCGCCGCCGTCTTCCTCGCCCTCGCGGCGTTGGCGTGGGGCATCGATCGGCTCGTCGCACGCCGCAAGCACCCGGCTCGAGTCGCCGAACGGCAGGACGCACCCGCCAACTGATTGGCGGTCCGCGTTCCCCGCTGTGCTGCATTCACGTGCCCCAACCCGGGCCCGAAAGCCCCCGCCCGATCTCACCTACATCCCCGCCGGCCCGCGCTCCGATCGCCGGGGCTACCGGCCGCTCAGAGATCGTTGCCCGGGTACGACAGGTTGAAACTCTTGTTGACCAAAGGGAAGTCGGGGACGATGGTGTCTGTCAAGGAGACCGGCACGGCCGGCCAGTTGAACCAGGACGGGTCCACGACCTTCGCCCGCAGCAGCCGGCCCGCGGCGTCGAGTTCGACCCGGTGCACCACGGTCCCGCGCCACGCCTCGACGATGCCGACGCCACTCCTGGCGGCACTGAGCACGCCGCTCGCGGCCCCGCCACGGACATCGCTCGCCGTCGACCGCGCGTCATCCTCGGCACCGGCGGCCCGGGCATCGCCGCCACGAACACCGTCGGCCGGAACATCGGCCGCATACGACAGCGGCCCGGCCTCCGCGACCAGTCGCTCGACAAGCTCCACCGACTGCGCGAACTCGTCCCGGCGCACGGTGAACCGCGCGAGCACATCGCCGCCCTCCCCGAGCACCGGCGCCACCGCCAGGTCGGCGAACGGATGGTCGACGCGGGCATCGACAGCCACGCCGCTGGCCCGCGCGGCCGGACCGAGGCAGCCCAAGTCGACTGCGTCACGCAACGCCAGCACGGCAGTGCCCGAAAACCGTTCGTACACCATGGATTTCGCCAGCGTTTGGCGCGCCACGTCCGCGAGATCGTCCGCGAGCGCGCGCAGCCGCACCAGGTCCGGCAGCGCCCGGACCGAAATCCGGCCGACCCCGATCGCACCGCGCAGCAGCCGATGTCCCGTCACGGCGTCGTTGATGCGGAGCAACTCCTCCCGGATCCGCCCGGCGTGCGAGTTCGCCAACCCGAACCCGACATCGTTGGCCAGCGCGCCGATGTCGCTCGCGTGGTGGTACAGCCGCTCCAGCTCCAGCAGCATCGCGCGCAGCCGCTGCGCACCGGCGGGCATCGCAAGCCCCAGCGCGTCCTCCACCGCCAGGCAGTGCGCCAGCGTGTGCCCCACCGACGTGTCCCCCGCGATCGCCGCCGCCAGCTCCACGGAGCGCCCAGAGGCCACGGGATCCAGCCCCTCGAACAGCTTCTCGACGCCACGATGCGTGAACCAGAGCCTGGCCTTGAGCCGGAGGATCGTCTCGCCCACCACCGAGAACCGGAAGTGCCCGGGGCCGATCATCCCGGCATGCACCGGGCCGACCGGGATCTCGTAGACGCCCTCGCCCTCGACCGTCAGGAACGGGAAGCGCTCGGCGTCCACGAACTCCGGTGGCGGCCCGGCATCGCGGCGCATCGGATACCACCCGGCGGGCCAATGTGCATGGCGCACCAGCCTTCTCGGCATCGGGTGCCCCACCGGGATGATCCCGAACAGGTCGTGCAGCTCGCGTTCGAACCGAGAGGCGGGTACCGACAATTCGGCCAGCGACGGCAGCACGGGCTCGGCCGCGGGCAGCGTCACCGTCAACTCCCGCCGCTGATCGGGGCCGCCCGCCAGGAACAGGTACACCACCCGCAGGGTGAGGCCGTCGTCATGCCCGGAAACCAGCGCCAACCGGAAGCCGGCCGCCAGCAACTCGGCCGCCTGTGCACGCAACTCGCCCACCTCGACGGCGCGCGCCGAACGGTGCGCCCCCACCTCGTGAGACGCGAAAGATTCGAGTATGACGATGTTCTCGCCCTCAGCGTTCGGGATTTCGATGCTCATCGGACCCCCGCCAGCATCAGTCCCGCGTCCCGGAACAGCCCGGCCAGTGGACCGGCGCTCAGCCCCAGCGCCAGGCACGCGGCGATGCCGATCACCAGCGCGAGCGAGATGGACCGCGGCGTCATGATGGCCGGCGCGGACGGCTCGGGCTCACCCAGCAGGATGCCCACCGTGCGGCTCGCGAGCGCGGCGAACGCGACCACCATCAGCGTGCCCTGCACGGCCAGCAGCCAGCCGAGCCCCACCTCGGTCATGGACCGGCCGACCGCGATCACGCTGCCGAAAATGGCGAACGGCGGGACCGCGACCACCACGGCGATGCCGACGGCGAACGATGCGCCGACCAGTCGGGAGCGCGCCAGCACGCCGCGCACCGCCGCGATCGCGGAAGACCCGTGCGCCGACTGGATCTGGCCCGCCGACAGGAACAGCACCGTCTTGCCCATGCCGTGCGCCAACACCTGCCACAGCAGGGCGGCGATGGCGAGCGGCGTGCCGACCGCCGCGGCGACCGCGATCACCCCGAGGTTCTCCATGGACGAATAGGCGAGCATCCGCTTGAAGTCCCGCTGCACCAGCAACATGAGCGCCGCGACCGCGACGGTCGCCAGGCCCACCACCAGCAGCGCGGTCCGCAGGTACCCGCCGCCGACGGCCAGGTCCACGACCGGCTTGACGCGCAGCACGGCCGAGAAGCCCACTGCCAGAAGGACTCCGCTCATCAGCGCGGAAACCGGCGCCGGCGCCTGGCTGTGCGCGTCGGCGAGCCAAGTGTGGAACGGCACCAGGCCGGCCTTCGCCCCGAAGCCGATCACCATCAGCCCGGCCGCGACGCGCAGCACCGCGGGGTCGAGCGCGGTGGCGTGCGCCAGCAGGGTGTCGATGTCCAGCGCGCGACTCGCCGGGATGCCCGCATGCACGGCCGCGAAGTACACCAGCACCGTGCCGAGCAGTGCCACCGCGATGCCCACCGAGCAGATCACCACGTACTTCCAGGCGGCCTCGACCGCCGCCCGGCCGCCCCGGTGCCCCACCAGGAAGGCCGTGACGATAGTGGTCGCCTCGATGGCCGCCCACATGACGCCGATGTTGGCCGCGGAGACGGCCGTCGCCATGGCCGCCAGGAATGTCGGGACGAGCACGCCGTACAGCCGTACGCGCCGCGGCGTGGTGTGGCCGGCCGCGACCTCCTGGTCGACGTAGCCGATCCCGGCCCAGGCGGCCGGCGCGCCGACCGAGCCGATCACCACCAGCATCACCGCGGTGAGCGCATCGGCGCGCAGCAATCCGCCCAGGGCCAGGGCAGGGCCGTCGCCCCGGGCAACGGCCAGCAGCAGACCGCATGCGCCGATCGCGAGCGCCGCGGCGGCGGCCACGGCGGCATTCAGGCGCCGGTTGCGGCACACGGCCGCGAACACGGCGGCGGCGACCGGAGCGGCCACCGGCAGAACGAGCAACGCCGTCATATCAGTCACGCAACTCCCGTAGCCGGCCGACGTCGCTGTCCCCAAAGTGCGCCTGGACCTGCCGCGCCAACAGCCCGAGCACGAGCGTCACGAACAGCACATCCAGCGACGCGCCGAGCTCGACGACCAGCGGAACGCCCGAGGTCAGCAGGAAGGCGGCGGAGGTGATCCCGTTGTCCAGCATCAGGAATCCCACGGTCTGGGACAGGGCGCGGCGCCGGGTGGCCATCACCTGGATGCCGATGAGGATCACCGCGAAGGACACCGGCACGGCCATCGACCCGACCGTCGCCTGCAGCCGCACGATCGGCCGGGTGACCGCGAAGGCCGTGACCGTGAGGAGCGCCGTGATCAGCAGGGACAGCGACGTCCCCACCACCGGGGCGCTCTCCCGGCGCGCGGGCACCCACCGCGCGGGCCCCCGCCGCGCGGGCCCCCGCCGCGCCACCAGCCGCAGCAGCACGGCGGGCAGCACCACGCCGCGCAGCGCGAGGATCGCGACGCCGACGCCGATCACCTCGGCACTGGCGTGGGCGATCCCGTCGACGATCGGCAACGCGGCCAACGCCACGCCCTGGCACGCCAGAAGCATCACCATGGCGCGCAACTCGCGACGCCACACCACGAGAACCGCTGTGAGCAGCAGGGTTCCCGCGGCCGTATTCATGCCGGCCGTGTAGAGGTCCTGGTTCACCGCACCTCACCCCACCGCCGAGGCGAAGAACGACGAGGTGGTCACGGCCAGTAGGGCCAGCACGAACGAGCCGGCCAACAGCTCCGGCACCCGGAACAGCCGCAGCTTGGCGACGAACACCTCGATGCCACCGAGGATCAGCGCGAGCACGGCGACCTTCGCGGCGATCAGCACCGTCGCCAACAGGAATCCGCCCGCGCCCGAGCCCGCGCCGGCGATCCCCCACGGCGCGAAGAGGTTGGCCAGCAGCGCGAGCAGCACCGTCAGCCGCATCGCCGACGCCCACTCCATCAGCGCCAGCCGCGGTCCGGCGTACTCCAGCTCCATCGCCTCGTGGATCATCGTCAGTTCCAGATGGGTGCTGGGGTTGTCGACCGGCAGCCGCCCGGTCTCGGCCACGATCACGGTCAGCAGGGCGACGAACGCCAACGCACCCGGCACGCTGAGCACCGTCCACGGATCGTGCGCGGTCGCGGCGACGATCACGCCGAGGTTCGACGACCCGGCGGGCAGCGACAGCGCGAACACGCTCAGCAGGATCGTGGGTTCGGCGAGCGCGGCGATCGTGATGCCGCGGCTGGCCCCCATCCCACCGAACGCGGTGCCGGTGTCCAGGCCGCCGAGGGCGAGCGCCACCGTCCCGATCAGCAGCAGACCGACGACGGCGAACAGGTCCGCCATGCGATCCAGCGGCGAAAAGGTCGTCACCAGCGGCACTATCGCCGCGATCAGCAGGGCGCTGCCGGCCACCACGGCCGGTGCGAGGGAGAAGACAACCGTGGTGCCGGACGGCGTCATCGCCTGCTTCCGCAGGTGCTTTCTGAGGTCCCGCCACGGCTGGGCGACGCCGGCGCCGACCCGCCCCTCCAGCCGGGCGCGGACCTGCCGCATCACCCCCGCCACCAGCGGCGCACCGAGCAGCACGCCCGCCACCTGCGCCGCGGGCGCGACCATCGCGAGAACCGTCATCGGGCCAGCACCAGCACGATCAGCAGCCCCACGCCGCCGTAGACGAGATAGAGCTGCACGCTGCCGGTATGCGCGCGCCGCACCCACCCGGCGACGGCCCGCACCAGGCGCAGCACCGGACGGTAGAGGTGCGCCTCGACGGCGTCGGTGGGCCGCTCGCGATAGGCCATCTGCTCGACGTCGTACGCCGATCCGGCGGCGCGCACCACCGACAGGTCGGCCTCCGGCCGCAGCACCCCGCGGAACACCCGCTGCATCGGCTGCGCGAACGAACTCGCCGTGTACTCCATCCGCGAGGTGAGCCCATCCGCGCCGCATGCCCAGAGCGGCGCGGCGGACTGTGCCGGCGGCCGGCGGCGAGAACCGATCCGCGACAACGCAACTGCGAGTATGACGGCGCTAGCCATGCCGGCGGCGAGCACCGCGGGCGCGATGCTGCCCAATCCGCCCGCTGGACCGATGACGACGCCGCCCAGAGTCGCGACCGGGACCGGCAGGGTCCGGCCGAGCGCGCGCAGGGCCGGGTCCAGGGCGGCGGGAACCAGGGCGAGCACCGTGCAGACCAGCGCTGCGAGCGCCATCGCGAGCAGCATCGGCGCACCGGCCTCCCGGGCGTGGGCCGCCTCGTCGGTGCGCGGCCGCGCCAGGAATCCGACGCCGAACGCCTTCACCATGGTGACCACGCCCACCCCCACGCTGAGCGCGACGACGCCGATGGCCAACGGCATGGTCAACGCCATGAGCGTGTCCCCGGCCGCGGGCCGGTGGATCAGGCTCTGCAGCAGCAGCCATTCGCTGACGAAGCCCGCCCCGACCGGCAACCCCGCGGCGCCGAGCGCGGCCACGCCGAAGAGCGCCGTGGTCACCGGCATGCGGCGGGCCAGCCCGCCGAGCCGGTCGAGATCCCGTAAGCCCGTGGCGTTTTGCACCGACCCGGCGGCCAGGAATGCCAACATCTTGAACGAGCCGTGCACCAGCAGGTGCAGCAGCCCGGCGGCCAGGGCCAGCGCCGCCACGTCGCGCATACCACTGCTCGTGAGCAGGGCGGCCGCGCCCAGCGCCACCAGCACGAGACCCATGTTCTCCGTCGTAGAGAAGGCCAGCAGCCGTTTGAGGTCGGTAGCCACCGATGCCTGCAACACCCCGAACAGGGCGGAGACCGCGCCGACCGCGAGCATCACCAGTCCCCACCAGCGCGGGCCTGGCCCGAGGATGTCGAGGTCGATGCGGACGATGCCGTACACGCCGAGGGTGACCATCGCGGCGCTCATCAGCGCCGAGGCCGGGCTCGGCGATTCGGCGTGCGCCCGCGGCAGCCAGGCATGCAGCGGCAGCAGGCCGGCCTTGGAGCCGAAGCCGAGCAGCGTCAGAACGAAGATCACGGTGCGGGCTCCGTGCCCGACATCGCCTATGGCGAAGGAGATCTCGGCGAACCGCGTCGTGCCTGTCGCGGCGCTCAGCAGGAGCAGCCCGAGCAGGATCGCCATGAATCCCAGGTGCGTCAGGACCGCGTAGTAGACCCCCGCCGAGCGGACCTCAGCCCGTCGGTGGCCGGCGAGCACCAGCATCATCGACGAGACCGCCATCAGTTCCCACATCAGAAGGAAGGTGGGCACGGATCCCGCCGCGGGCACCAGCAACATGGTCGCGACGAAGATCGGCATCACGGCCAGCGGGAAGCCGCCGAGGTGACCGGCGCGCGTGTAGCCCGCGCTGTAGATGCCGACGATCACGGCCACTGCACCGGTCAGCAGCATGAAGAGGCCGCCCAACGGCGTGAGTTCGAGCTGCACGCCGACCATCGGGAAGAGACCGTCGAGGCTCAGCGACCAGGAGCGGCCGGCCAGCGCGACGATGCCGCACACCACGCCGGCGAGCCCGACCAACGACGTCGCCGCGCCGCCCCACGCTGCCGCGGCGGCGCTCCTTGCTTCGTGGCCCTGCCGTGCGTCATGGCTTGCCTGCGGCTCCGAGCCCGCCGCATCGGTGTCCGGTCGGAGCGCGGTCCGGATCATCGTCATAGGCGTTTCCGCCGCTTGCTGGCCGGACACGTCAGCGGCCGACGATCGAGCGCAGGGCGGCGACGATCTGCTCGGGTCTAGGCGGGCAGCCGGGGATCTCGAGGTCCACGTCGATGACGCTGGAGACCGGGCCGACCACGCCGTAGCCGCCGGTGAAAACCCCTCCGGTGCAAGCACAGTCGCCCACCGCGATCACGATCCGCGGTTCCGGCACGGCGGCCAGCGTGTGGCGCAGCGGCGCCTCCATGTTGCGGGTGACCACGCCCGTCACCAGCAGCGCGTCCGCGTGCCGGGGTGAGGCGACGAGGCTGATCCCGTAGCGCTGCAGGTCGTAGATGGGGCCGAACGCGCTGGCGATCTCCAGCTCGCACGCGCCGCAGGATCCGACGTCGACGTAGCGGATCTGCAGCGATCCGCGGAGGAGCGCCGGCGCGGCTGTGATCGGTAACGGTTGCGGCGGTGCGTGTTCGGCGATCCGCCCGATGCGGCGGATGCGCGCTGGCCAACCCATCGGTCAGCCCCGCTTTCGGGCTGGGGCGTTCCGGGTGGTGCGGGTTGGGCTGGTGGTGCCGGTACGGCCGCTACGTGTCTTGCGGCCGGGACTTGCCTGGGCCTCGTCGGCCACCAGGTCCTCCAGCAGCTCCGTCTGGTCGCTCAAGATCCCGGCCAGCACGGTGCGGGCCACCCGCATCAACTCCGCGATGGCCGGGGAAGTGAGCGAGTAGATGACTTCGTTGCCCTGTTTGCGGGCGCGCACCACCCCGGCCCGCCGGAGCACGCCGAGCTGCTGGGACAGGTGCGATGCCTCCAGGCCGACGTCCGGCATCAGCTGGCTCACCGACCGCTCGCCGTCGACCAGGAGCTCCAGCACCCGGATGCGGGCGGGATGGCCGAGGGTCTTGAAGAACTCGCCCTTGAGCTTGTACAGCGGTGCGCTCACGGGCTCGCCCTTCTGCCTCGGCGGCCTGGGATCGACAATACGATCAATCGAGTACTTGATGAACTTATCAGATAGCTCGCTGCCCATCGACTGCGGACGACCCGACTGTCCGGCACCGCGAGCGTGGTGGGCAGTTGCGGCTTGTGGCATGATGAGGGCGCTGGGGTGAGGAGCCTCGGAAGTGAGGCCGGGAGCCCGCCCGTTTGACGGGTCGCCCGGCCTTTGCGCATGTTAGGGCAGGTCGTGGATGGTCAGTAGCTCCGCGATCGCGCGCCGAGCGTCGCCGCCCGCTCCGTATGCCCATGTGATCAGGTCCGCGGCCCACAGCAGTTCGTCGCTGTCGGCGGGAACCACCGCGTAGCTCACCCGGCCGATCGCGCCGGCTTCAGCAAGGCATGCGCCGATGACCTGCTCGTCTTGACGATCTTGCGAGCATGACTCCACCACGATGCGGCGAGCGCCCATCTCGAGGACACCGGCGACCAGTCCGCGGAAGCAGTCGTCACGGACGTCGCGCTCGGGTCGACCGCGGATCGGCGCACGCCACAGGTGGGCCGCGCTGATCGGTGGCGCCGCCACGAACCGGGCCAGGATCTCCTGGCGCCGCGAAGCGCCCTCGCTGTGCATGTGCAGCCGTCGGCGGTTTCCCGGTTTGAGCGCGCGCATCGCACGGCGAGCCGCAGCGATGTCCGCGGACGGCACGATAGCTGCGCACAGCAGATAGCCGCCGCGTTTCCCCTCGTCTACGAATACCTCGACTGGCACCGGGGGAGGCTACCGGTCATCGCGTCGGTGTCCGTCGCCGACCGGCATACGGGGCCCGCGCGGTTCGCCGCCATGAGGTGTGCGACTACCCGGCATCCGGGCGCCGCTGGATGATCAGCACGGTCATCATCGAGTCGGCCCACGACGTGTGTCGTTCCCCGCGATCCCACACCGCCGCCCAGCCAGCCGAGATCGGGTGCTCGACATCGTCGTCACCGGCGACTCGACCGCTTCCGCTGACGACGTAGAACACCTGCTCCCGCCCAGCGGGGTGCTTCGGCAAACTCGATCCGGGCTGCAGCACGGCGAGGTCGATCTTGACCCGCTCGGCAGATGTTCCGGCGTTGAGCGGCGCCATCGTGATCCCGCTGACGCCGTCCAACTCAACCTGTGGAATCTGCTCGATGCGCATAGCGGAACCTTAGGTCCGACCCGACCCGCCGCCCGCTGCATCGTCGGGTGCCGGCCGATGTGGGTGCCGCGACCGGATCGGGCAGTCGCCGATCTGGTCGAAAAAGCCACGGCGAAGGTCAGGGTCGCCGCCCCGGAGATGGTGATCGCCGTCCTGGGCGGTGGCATGCGAGTGCGCAACTATCTGCCGACCCGCACATTCGAGATCGTGGTCCACAGCTTCGATATCAGCGCGGCGAGCGGGGTCGACGTCACCTTCTCCCCGCGGTCCTGGCCGACGCCGCCGGGATCAGCAGCCGCTGGCTTGCCTGCCGTTCGGTGGAGCTGTCGCCACGAGTTCCCAGGTGATCGCACGGCCCGCGCTGCCGGTGAAGGGCTGCAGTGTCGCGTTTGCCACCGTTGATCCGGCCGCCGTGCGCGTCCATCCCACTGACGGGCCGAAGTCGGTGCTCGACCGGGTGGTGAGCTGCCATCCCTGCGTGAGCAGGGTCGTATTGGTGTCGGCGACCAGGGTGTCGGCCGACTCATCGGTCGTGAACTGCACGATGACGATGGGGTTGCTCCATCCGGCGGTGTCGGCCCGGCCGTCGCAGGAGTCCCAGCGCGGCTCGTACTCCTGGTGCAGCGTGATTCGGGCATCGTGTGGGACTGCTTGTTCGACCGTCATCAACGCGGCGAGGATCTTGCCACCGGGATCCGGGTCACCCCGCGTGCCGCAGGCGACGGCGGCGCCGGCCACTGCGCCGACGGCGAGCAGCGCCGATGCCCAGTGGCGTACCCGATATCCGATCACAATCGCCCCCAGATTTCAGCGACTCCCGCTGAATCTAGGCCGCCGATGACGCTTCTCGCGCGCGAAGCGCGCCGGGCCCGTCATATTCGGCCACCCCCGGTGGTCAGCGGAGTGCCTGTTCGAGAATGAGGTAGGCGCCGAGTCCGATGAGGGCGAGGCCGGCAGCGCGCTCGGCGAGTTCGCGGTGGCGTTCGGCGATACGGCGTCCGAGGCGGATGCCGAGTTGGGCGGCCAGCAGGGCCTGCGCGCCGATCGCGGCGATCACCGGGACGAGCGGCAGGCGTGCGAGCCCGAGGCTGAAGCCGACGGCGAGCTCGTCCAGGCTGATCGAGATGCCCAGCCCAATGAGCACGGCGCCGCGGGCGGAGACGAGTCGCTCCGCGGCTTGTTCCTCGCGGTCGTCATGCCCGTGCAGCATCCAGGCGCCGGCCGCGATCACGGCGGCCGCGGCGAGGTAGTCCGCGGTCGGGCCGATCGCGTGCGCGAGCGGAGCGCCGGCGGCGACGCCGATCAACGGCATGCCCGCCTCGAAGACCAGAAACAGCAGCGCGATCTTCCACCGCAGCCGCCTGGTGACCGTGCCGGTCGCGCCGATCGCCGCTGCAACCGCGAAGGAGTCCAGCCCGAGCGGCAGCACGAACGCGAGCAGCCGGCCGATCACCGCGTCACCCCCGCGCCGCCGCACCCAGGGTTCACGACGTCATCGTGACAGACGGTGGGCTGCCCGATCCCGGTCAGCGCGGGCCGCTTCCTATGACGGCGGGCGAGGGTTGTGCGGCGGCAACCCGTTTCGCGGGGCGGTGGGCGCGGCCGGGGATCAGGCGGGCGGAGTTGAGGATGAACGCGGACTCGCTGCCCACGTGGATGAGCGCGGCGGCGACCGGGGTGAGGATGCCGACGCCGGCGAGGATCATGCCGGCCACATCGACGATGAGGGTGCCGGCGAAGTTGACCATCACGATGCGGCGAGCGCGCCGCGCGATGCGAACGGTGCGGGTCAGGTCGGCCAGATCCGAGCCGATGAGGATGACATCTGCTGTTTCCCTGGCGATGTCGGTCCCCGACCCCATGGCGATGCCCACGTCCGCGCGGGCGAGGGCGGGGGCGTCGTTGATGCCGTCGCCGACCATCACCACCGAATGCCCGACGGCGCGCTGCGCGTCGATGACGGCGAGCTTGTCGGAGGGCAGCAGTTCGGCGTGCACCTGGTCGATGCCCAGCTGGCCGGCGATATGGCGGGCGACCTGCTCGCTGTCGCCGGTGAGCATCAACACGCGCAGGCCGGCGGCGTGCAGGTCCGTGACGCAGCTCTTCGCGGATTCGCGGGCGGTGTCCGCGATCAGGATCGTGCCCGCATACGTCTCGCCGACGGCGACGTGCACCGCGGTCGCCGCGCCACCCGCGGTGTCCGGGCCGGGTGCATCGGGGCTGGGTGCTTCGGGGACATGCCGGGCGTTGCCGATGCGCACCGCGGCGCCCCCGATGTCGGCGGTAACGCCCAGACCGGGCCGGTAGTCGAACGAGCCCGGCGCTGCAACATCCAGGCCCACAGCGCGGGCATGGGCGACGATCGCCTTGCCGAGCGGATGCTCCGAGTAGTACTCGCCGGTGGCGGCCAGCGACAAAACCCGGTCCGGGTCGAAGCCCGCAGCCGGCCGCGCCCGAACCACCTGCGGGGCGCCGTGGGTCAGGGTGCCGGTCTTGTCGAAGATGACGGTATCGACGGCGGACAGCCGCTCCAGATAGGTGCCGCCCTTGATCAAAGCCCCGGTACGGGCGGCGCGGCCGATCGCCGCGAGAACCGCCAGCGGGGTGCCCGCCGCGATACCGCACGCCCCCGCGACGACCACCACCGAAATCGTCGACGTCACATTCCGTGTGACGAGATAGGTGACGGCTGCGCCGACCAACGCCACATATACCACCCAGGCGGCAAGCCGGTCGGCCAGCCGCTGCACCGGCGCCGGCGAGGCCTGCGCCGCCCGCACCGTCTCGATGATCTGCCCGTACGAGGACTCGGCGCCGACCCGCACGGCCCGTACCTCGATCGCCCCCGTCTGGTTGATCGACCCCGCATACACACTGTCCCCGACGGTCACGTCCACCGGCATGGACTCGCCGGTGATCCGCGACTGATCCACCGCCGACCCGCCGGCCGTCACCGTCCCGTCCACCGGGATCGCCCCACCCGGAGACACCTGCAGGATCTGCCCGGGCCGGATATCAGCCAACGGCACGGTACGGACCCGGTCGCCGTCCCGGAGCTGCACCGTGCGCGGCAGAAGCGCCATCAGGTCGGTGACCGCGTCCCGGCCGCGGTCCATCGACAGATCCTCCAGGATCTCCGCGGCCAGCACGAACGCGGCGATCACCAGCGAGGTGACCCACTGCCCGATCACCGCCGCCGCCACGATCGCGATCAGCATGGACAGCTCCATGCTCATCCGCCGGCCGCGCACGTCCTGCCACGCCTCGACCACGATCGGCCAACACCCGACCAGCAAACCCACCACCGCGATCCCGGCGGACACCAGCCAGGCCGCACCGGATGCATCGGTAATGCCGGCCGCGGCCGCGCATACCGCCACGAACACGGTCCGCGCCGCGTCCATCCGATCGACTCGCCGCCACCACGGCTCGGACGCCACCGAGTTCTCGTCCAGTGCCGGCGTGGCCCCGCCGGCGGCCGAGGCGCCGGGCGCGCCGGTCACGACGCGCCCCCATCGAGCGCCGCCGGTCGCGCCGGCGAGGTCACTGCACGGTGATGACGCGGCCGGTCGTCGACCGCGTGCTCCGCCTGGAACACCGCCTGCGCCACCAGGTTCCGGGCATGCTCGTCGGTCAGCCGGTAGAACACCCGATTCCCGTCCTGCCGAGCCGCCACCACCCGCGCCCACCGCAGCTTCGCCAGATGCTGCGACACCACCGTCGGAGACTTACGGACCCGGCCCGCCAGATCCCCGACGATCATCTCCCCGCCGGCAAGAGCCAGGATGATCCGGATCCGCGTCGCATCCGACAACAGGGTGAACACCTGTGCCGCCAAGGCCACGTACTCGTCATCCACGTCATATTGATGTGCTTGCGAACCTTCACGCATACGCATACAGTAGCGCGGCGGCTGCCGCCGGTCGCGGCGGGCCGGAACCGGTCGGGTGCCAGCGAAACAGGACCACAAATGTTGCTCAGAGTAGACAGTTGTCAGCGCTCCGTAACGCTACGGGGGTCTCCGGCGATGTACCTGATGTCTGGAGACTCTTCCGTTGGGTGAAGAGGTATGCCGAGGAAGCTAGGTGAGGCAGTGAGCGCGCAGGCGATTTCGACAGCTGAGGCGGAAGACTACCTGCCGGAAACCGGCGCCGGCCGAGGCGGTGCCCGATGGCGAGGGCCGGCCGTCACCGGATTGCGCCTCGCCGACCGCGGCCCCGCCGCTGTGCAGCCCGCCCCCCACCACTCCCACGGCAGCGAAGCGCCGAAGGGCGGCTTCGCCCGCGCCCTCGGTGCGCGTCTGCGGGAGGCGCGACGCCAGCGGGGACTCACGCTGCAGAACGTGGAGAGCGGATCCGCCGGCGCGTTCACCAGCGTGACCCTCAGTTCCTACGAGCGCGGTGATCGCACCATGAGCGTGGCGCGGCTGGTCGACCTTGCCTCCTTCTATGGCGTGCCGCCGGCCGAACTCCTCCCCTCGGGAGGTTCCCATGCCGCGTCATCGACGGCCATCGTCAGCGTCGACCTGCTCCGAGTGGCGAAACTGCCGCCGTATCAAGCGGGCCCCTTGCTCGAGGCCGCACGCGCATCGACCATCCGGGGCGGCACCAAGTTCACGCTCGGTGGCGAGCGGCTGGCGCGCGTCGCCAGAGCCTACGGACTTCCCGTCGACCAGGTTGTCGATCTGCTGGCCTCGTGGGGTGTGTTCGGTTCCGCCAGTGCCTGACAGTTCTCTGGGCGTGGCCGCGCGACCGAAGTGGCACGGCGCGACCGGCGGCCGACAATCGATCTCACCGTCACCGGCGTGTGACGGTGAGATCATGTATGGGCCAGCGATACCGTCGCCGCGAGTTGGTGATGATGGAGAAATCATGGCCGAACTCGATGATGTGATCTCCCGCGCCCGCAGCGGTGACGAGGCAGCATTCGTCATCTTGTTCCGCACCTATCAACCCCTGCTGCTGCGCTTTCTGCGGGGGGTCGCGCGTGACGTGTGTGACGACCTCGCGAGCGACGTGTGGCTGGATGTCGTCCGGGGCTTAAGGACATTCACCGGCGACGAATCCGGGTTCCGCGGGTGGTTGTTCACCATCGCGCGGCGGCGGGTCATCGACCTGCGGCGCGCACGTAGCCGCCGCCCCGAGGTCCTTTCGGCGGAGCCACCGGACGACGCTGTCGCACCGGACGCGGGGTGGGAGGTGGACCAGGCTTTCAGCACCGACAGGGCCATCGCCCTGATCTCCGAATTACCCACCGAGCAGGCCGAGGTGGTGCTGCTGCGTGTCGTGGCAGGGCTCGATGTGCCGGCAGTGGCCGCGATCGTCGGCCGGCGTTCAGCAACGGTCCGGGTGCAGTCGCACCGGGGTCTGCGCCGTCTCGCCGACATCCTCGCAGAGCGCGATGCGGCCGTAACGGAACCGACGTCGCCGACGATCTGAAGGATGCTATGAACACATCGAAGCGGCCCCGCCGAAACGCTCAGGGACTTGATCGGTCCACGGCCGAACGCATGTTCGTCGGACTGGCGGCCGATGATGCTCCGCCGGATTACGCGGCTGTCGCCGCAGTTCTCGCTGCCGCCGCCGCACCGGCCGATGAATCGTCGACCGCACCCGGCGAATACGCGGCCGTACGCGCCTACCACGATGCGATCTACGCGACGGTCCCGGCCCGCTCCCGCTCAGCGCGGCGATTCCAGCCTTGGCACACTGCCGCGGGACGGATTGCGGTCTTCGCCACCGCCGGCGCCCTCGCCATGGGTGGGGGTGTCGCTGCCGCGGCGACTGGCTCGCTTCCGGCTCCGGCACAGCGGGTCGCGCACCAGATCCTGGGCGGCCTCGGTGTGCCCGCGGTCACGTCGAGTGCCATTCCGGCGAATTTCGATCATTCCCGAGGAGATACGGACGCGACGACTGCGTCCAGCGTGACCGTCCCCCAGTCGACACGCACCTCGGGACCCTCCACTACCGAGGTGATTCCCGCCGAAGCGCCTGCTCCTGCGCCAGCGCTTGCGCCCGCAACGACGGCGAAAACCGACGCGGACGACCACGGCAAGGCCGTCTCGTCCATCGCCAAATCCGCCGATGCGGGTGCGGAGCACGGTGCGGAGGTGTGCATCGTCGCGTCCGACGGTGCATGCAAGAACCGGGACCGAGGTGAATCGCACTCGTCGCACAAGCACCGGGGCGACACCGGCACCGAGCATGCGGCGAAGAAGCACCATAGCGATGACGGCGCCGACAATTCAGCGAAGAAGCACCGGAACCATGACGGCACCGGGCACTCGGCGAAGGACCACCGGAGCGACACCGGTGCCGACAACTCGGCGAAGGACCACCCGACCGACAACGGTGATGCGCACAGCAACGGGAGCGATGACGGCACTCCGGAACAGGGAGCGACCGGGCACTGAGTTCGCCGGGGAGCCTCCTGACTTGGAGGCAAATGCCTCAGCGTCCGGTGTGGTGTTCAACGATGCTCGGCTGCACCGAGACAAAACCGGAATCCAGCAGCGCCCCGGTTGGCTCACGGGATGCCATTCTGTTGGCGTTCTCACTGGCGACCTGGTGGAGACCGTCATGGCATGCCCGCCATGTGTCCCCCGCGCCGATCTTCACCTTGATACCGGGTGGTTGCCGGGAGCTTTCGGGGCACAGATGCGGCTGACGTTGTCGACATTGTCGGCGCGCTGACAGACGGCGCCATGTTGCCGGGCGGGCAGGTGTGTCATCGACTCATGATCGAGAAGACCGCGGTTCGAGCTGCCGGGCGCGAGCCGGCCGGGCATTCGTTGCGCCGGGGCAGCGTGGCGTTCTTGGGCACGGTGGGATCGGCGGTCGGGATCCAGGCACCGTCGGCGGGGGTGAGCTTCCTGCCGGCGTTGATGGCGGGGATCGTCGGGGTGGCCGGGCCGTTCGCGTTCGGCAGCGCAATGATCGTCATGCTGTTCGTCGCCTACGCGTTCGTGGTGTTTGCCCGCGAGTTCGCCAGCGCCGGGTCGGTGTACGCGTTCAACGGGACGGCGCTCGGCCCCGGCTATGGGTTGGTGTCGGCGTGGCTGCTGCTGTTCACGTATCTGGCGTTCGCTGCGTCCGTGTTCGCCTCGAACGCCAACGGGCTGGTGACGCTGGTCGCGCCCGGTCTGCTCGGCACGCACCTGTGGTTGGTGTTCGCGGCGGCGTTGTGGCTGGTGACGATCGTGCTGACCCGGTATTCGATCCGTGTGTCCACGGCGGTGATAGTCATCGTGGAAGCGGTCGCGTTGCTGCTGGTGGCGGTGGTCGCCGTGGTCGTGATCGCCCGCGGCGGCTATCACGGCACGGCGTTGGGCCGGCTGTCCATGCGCCCGTTCAGCCTGGACGCGGTCCCGGTGGGGATGGTCGGGCTGGGCATCGTGTTCGCGTTCACCGGGTTTTCCGGTTTCGAGGTCGCGGCGACGCTGGGTGAGGAGTCCCGTGTGCCGCGTCGGATCATTCCGGCGTCGATGGTCACGGCGCTCGTCGTGTCGGGCCTGATCTACACGGGCATGTCCTATGTGGAGACGATCGCCTACCCGTCGGCGCAGGCGCTGGCGGCCGCCGCGGATCACGGGGTGCCGTTGGCGAGCATCGCGGACATGTTCCTCACGCCGGGGTTCGGCACCGTGATCACGGTGGCGGCGGTGACTTCCGGGTTCGGTGCGCAACTGGCCACGGTGAACGGGGCGACGCGGCTGTTGTTCGCGATCGGCCGGTCGGGTTTGGGCCCGCGCGTGCTGGGCCGGGTGCATCCGCGTCACCGGACCCCGACGGTCGCGTTGGCGGTGACGGCGGTGGTGAGTCTGGTCGCGGTGGGTGCGCTGTGGTTCCGGTCGCCGTTGGACGCGTTCGCGGACCTGGCCACCTACGGGGCGGACCTGATCATCGTCGCGTATCTGGCTACCCTGATTGCCGCGCTGGTGTGGACGGTGCGGCACCGCGGCGCGCGCGGTCGCCGGGTGGTGTTGGGCCGGGCTGCGCTGCTGACTGTCGGCCTGGCCGCGATCGTGTACGTGATCAAGGCGACCATCTGGCCGCTCCCTGCCGGCACCGCGCCGCGTCTGTATCTGCTGGCCGCTGGTATGACGATCGCTGCGGGGATCGCTGTTGCGGCCGGGTTTCGGCTGGTGGCCCCGACTCGGCTGCGGTCCGCGGACCTGTTCGGTGTGCGGGTACCCGCGGAGGCCGAGCGGAGCCCCGGGCAGAGTCCCGAGCAGACTCCGGCCGAGGTCGCCCGGTAGGCCTGCCGCTGCCGTCCGGCTTCGGCGGGCGCCGGTTACTGGGGGCGCTCGAACCGGGTCCGCAGGGCGGCGGTGTCGATCTTGCCGGTGCGGCCGCGGGGCAACTCGTCGACGATCGAGAGCCGTTTCGGCCGGGCCGCTACCGGCAGCCGGGTCCGGGCGAACGCCCGCAGCTGAGCTGCGGTCACGACCGCGTCGGGGTGTAGCACGACGCACGCTGCCACCATCTGCCCGCCCAGCCGGTCGGGAACGGCGAACACGGCAGCTTCGGCCACGGCCGGATGCGCGGCGAGGGCCGCCTGAACGTCCGCCGGGTTGATCTTGGCGCCGCCGCGGTTGATCATGTCGTCGGCCCGGCCGAGCACGTACAGGTATCCCTCGTCGTCGCGGCGGGCCACGTCGCCGGTGTGCAGCCATCCGTCGCGCAGGGCGGCCGCGGTGGCCCGAGGGTTTCGCCAATATCCGCCGGTGACCATCGGTCCGGAAACCAGCAGCTCACCCTCGTGCGCGACGCGGCCGGCGTCATCGACGATTCGAACCCGGGCCCCCGGCACGGGGCGCCCTACCGAACCGGGGCGGGTCTCGCAGTCGTCGAGCATCGTCACCAACCCGGCGGTTTCCGTCATCCCGTACACGTTGTGAAGCGTCATGTCGGGCAACCGGTCTCGCAACGCGGCGATCGTCACGGCCGGCATCGGCGCGCCGCCGAAAAACGCCGCCCGCAAGGCTGGGAGCCGCTCGCCACGGAACCCGGGATGACGTAGCAATAGCGCGAACATGGCAGGCACCACGTCGACGACGGTCACACGATGGTGGCCGAGCACCCGGAGCAGTTCGGTCGCGTCGAAGCGTGGCAGGACCACCGCCGAACCGCCGGCGAGCATGAACGGGTTGAGCTGGGAGAGGTGGCCGGACACGTAGGTGAACGGTAGGCAGATCGCGGTGACGTCCGTCGGGGTCAGGTCGAGCAGCCGCCGGTAGCAGCCGGCGACGTGCATGGCGGCGCGGTGGGTGACCGTCGCGCCCTTCGGCGTGCCGGAGGTGCCCGACGTGTAGATCAGTGCATGCACGTCTGCGGGGTCGGGCAGGGGCCGCTCGTGGTCCCAGGGCAGCCGTCGGCCGGTCAGGAGGTCGGCCACCGGATGCAGCGGGAAGCCGCGGCCGGAGAGCCCCGGCAGGAACTCGTCGGCGGCCAGCACGAGCGCCGGATCGGCGTGCGCTATCAGGACCGATTGCTCGTCCGGGGTCAGGGTGACGGGCAGGCCGGTGAACACGAACCCGCCGCGGGCGCAGGCCCAGATCGCCACGGCGATGTCCAGTCCGCTGGGCAGGCATACGGCCAGCCGGTCCCCAGGCCTGAGCCCTTCGACGGCCAGGCGGGCGGCCGCCCCCTCGACGAGCTCGGCGAACTCGCCGTAGCTGACGGTCCGCCCCCCTGCCGTGAGCAGCGGTCTGTCCGGGAAAAGCCGCGCTCCGCGTTGCAGGTTGCCGACGATCGTCGCCGGCACTCCGTCCGAGGCATCCGCGGGATCTGCCGTCGGGTCGGTCACGCCGGATCCTCGGCGGCCTGCTCGCGGCGGGCGGGCCAGCCCCTGCTGCCGGTGAAGAAGCCGGCCGCGGCCTGCTGGATGGCCAGCGACCAGGTCGGGTAGGCGTGGGTGGTTTGCGCGAGCCGGCCGGTGAACACCCCGACCCGCATGGCTAGGGCGATCTCGTCGATCATCTCGCCGGCCCGGCTGGCGACGATGGTCGCGCCGAGAAGCCGCCCGCCGCCGAGGTTCCCGGTGACCGGCCGCGGGCCGGCGATCAGTTTGATGAACCCTTCGGTGCGCCCGGCGGTCACCGCCCGGTCGACGTTCCGCATCGACAGGTACACGACCCGCGATCCGCGCACGTCGGCGGCTCGCTGCTCCGTCAAGCCGACCTGGGCGACCTCCGGGTCGGTGTACACCACCCGCGGGATCGCGTGTATGACGAATCGATCGGCCGGCCTGCCCGGTCGGCGTAGCGCATTGCGGGCGGCGATGCGGCCCATCGCGTACGCGGCGTGCGTGAACGGGAACGCACCGGTGCAGTCGCCCGCCGCGTACACCCCGCGCGCGGTCGTGGCCATGTGCCGATCGACTATGACGGCGCCGCGCCGATCGGTTTCGACGCCCGCGGCGGGTAGATCCAGCCGATCGGTGACGGGCGCGCGTCCGGTGGCGACCAGCAGCGCATCCGCGACCACGAGGCCGGAACCGGGCAGGTGCAACGCGCAGCCGCGCCCGGCCGGGCGGGCGTCGACCCGGTCCAGCACGCAACCGGTCCGCACCGACACGCCAGCCTCCGTCAGTGCCCGCTCGATCACCCGCGACGCGGCCGGGTCCGCGGCCGGCAGCAGCCGGGGCGCGGCCTCGACCAGGGTGACCCGGGAGCCCAGCCGGGCGAACGCCTGCGCCAGCTCGCAGCCCACCGCCCCGCCGCCGAGCACGGCCATGCTGGCCGGCAGTTCCGTCAGGTCGAATACGGTGTCGGTGGTCAGGAAGCCGCTGTCAATCAAACCGGGCACCGGCGGGACGGTCGGCTTCGAGCCGGTGGCGACCACGATCCCGCGCGCCTCCATCGTCCGTCCGGCCACCGTAATCCGGTGTGCGGCCGTGAACGTGGCGTGCCCGCGCAGCACCTCGATGCCGCGCCGCGCAAGCACCTCGGCGGATTCCGTGCGTGCGATCGTCGACACGGCTCGGTGCACGGCGCCGATCGCCTCGCCGAACCCGACGCCGCGTCCGGCGGCCTCGATCAGGGTCTTGGAGGGGACACAGCCGGTGAACGTGCACTCCCCGCCCGGCTCACCCTCGGCGACCAGCAGCGTGCGGACTTTGGCCGCCGCCCCGACGTCGGCCGCAGCCAAGCCCGCCGCCCCGGCTCCGATCACGATCAGGTCGTACACGTCACCGTCCACCCCCGCAGCATGCCGCCCGGCACGCCGCGGCGCACCGGGCAGTGTCACCTCGCTGACACCATCACCGAGCCGGCCGCGCCGACGCCCGAAATGCCGGGTCACGGATTCGGTGCTGGGCCGTCATCGGCGGTGCCGTCCCAGCCCGGCCGGGTCGAGGATCTCGATCGCTGCGTAGCCGGTGCGGATCAATCCGGCCCGCTCCAGGCCCTTGAGCACCTTGTTGAGCGACGGCCGCGCCACGCCGAGCATCGCCGCGAGCGTGCGCTGCGGCAACTCGACCCGCCCGTCGTCGGCCTCGTCGGCCAATAGCCTGGCTGTTTGCTCCACCAGGGACCGGCCCAGCATGCCCAGCACGCGAGCCTGGCTCGCCGCCAGCCGCTGCGCCACCGATGAGAGCCACCGTCTGGCGACCGGCGGCCGGGTCGCGAGCAGGCGCTCGAAGTCGTCGCTCGCCAGGAACAGGCACCGCGCCTCGGCCACCGCCCGGCCGGTATAGGGCATCGGCATGGCCAGCATCAGCGGAATGTCGCCGTCCACGTCCCCCGGCCGCAGCACACTGACCACCGCGCGGCGCCGTCCCGAACCCACCGACAACTCCACCCGGCCGTCCCGCACGATCCACACGCCCGCCGACAGACCGCCCGCGCCGAAAACCACCTCTCCGGGCGCGAATTCGAGCAGTCGCAGCGTGCCCGCCAACGCGGCCACATCGTCCGGGCGCAGCGGGGCCGCCTCGCCCCGGCCCACACAGCGGGCGATCCAGGCCGCCTGCCGGATGAGCGCATCCTCCTCGACACGCCTCCCGGGCAGCAGCCGACGAGACCGACCGATGTCTGCGAAGCCCGGCACACCCGGAGCGATCATCGTGTCACCATGCCGACATTCTCCGCGCGGCGCGCTCGCCGGCGCTGTCCACTGGTAGAAGCGGCGACAGGAGGCACCCCAGTGGTCGACGAACACACGGTCATCGACGCGACCCGGCACCCGCCCGAGCAGTGGGGTCGCTACCTGGAGCGATTCCACCGCGAACGTGCCGGGATCACCGAGGCGATCCTGCGCCGTGCCTGGTATGACGGCTGCGACCCGTACCAGTGGCTGGCGCAGGCCGTGCCGCCCGGCGGGCTTGTCCTGGACATCGGCTGCGGCAGCGGGCCACTGCTCGCCGAACTGTCCGGGCGGCGCCGGATCGGGCTCGACCTTGCCGCCGCCGAACTCGCCGCCGCCCACGCCACCGAACAGGACGTGCCGCTGCTGCGGGCCGACGCGTCCGCGATCCCACTTCGCGACAGCTGTATCGACACGGTGACGTGCTCGATGAGCCTGATGGTCGCCTTGCCACCCGCCCGCGTGGTCGCGGAGATCGTCCGGGTGCTGCGCCCCGGCGGCCTACTCGCCGCCACCCTCCCCGCCGGTGGCCCGCTGCACACCACCGACCGGGCCCTGCTCGCCGGGCTCATCGCCGCGCTCGGTGCCGCCCCCGCCTACCCGGCCGGCACGGCGCTGCCGCACATACCCGGCCTGCTCGCCGAGGCCGGCCTGCACGTCATCTCCGAGGAGCGGCGCCGCTTCGCGTATCCGCTACGCGACGTCGCCGACGCCGACCTGTTCCTCGACTCCCTGTACCTGCCCGGGCTACCCGCACCCCGCTACCGCGCGGCCCGCACCTATCTGCGGGCCCTCGCCCGCACCCACCGGGCACTACCGATCCCGCTACGACGCCTGACCGCCGAACGACCCCGCGGGGAGCCACCCGGACAAGCGGGCCCGTTCACACGACCAAACGGGACACGATGACATCCCGGAGCGCGCCCGACGCATGCGCCGACCGCGGCCGTGCCGTCGCTGTCGGCAACCGCTGCCGTGCTGTGTTGATGCTCGCCGTGATCATCACTGTGGTGGTCGCCGATCAGGTCACCAAGTCGGTCGTGCTCGCCACCTGGCGCGGCGGCCGAACCGCGGGCGGGCTGCTGCGCGTGGAGTTGGTCCGCAATCGCGGCGCCGCCTTCGGTCTCGCCCCGACACTGACCCCGCTCTACACGCTGCTCGCCGCCGTCACCGTCGCCGCGTGTCTCTACTACGGGATGCTCAGCCGCCACTCCGGCGTCCGCACGATGGCTCTCGCACTCGTAGCAGCAGGCGCGGCCGGCAACCTCATCGACCGGGTGGCCCGCCCGCCTGGGCCTTTCCACGGGGCCGTCATCGACTGGATCAAGCTGTCGTTCTATCCCCCGGCATTCAACCTTGCCGACATCGCCCTACGAGTCGGTATCGCGGTTTTCGTCGTCAGCGCGCTCGCCGAGATGTAGGCAAGAAGCCCACGACGCCGCGCGCCGGTCAGTCATCTCGACCGGAGTGGCGGTGGTGCGGTGGGTTTTTGCCGGCCACGAGAACGACCGGCACGTCGGGGGCGCGTTGTTTCCTGCTGTTGGTGCGGCGGTTGTCAAGCGATGACCTGGACGGCGGACAGCACCACCCAACCGACACCGACCACGGCGTTCGCGACGATCCCGGCCGTGGAAAGGCGCCTTTCCCCGACACGCCGGGCTCGCACACCCAGGACCACGCCGGCAACCGAAGGCACCGTCATGAACGCGAGCATCAGAGCCCAGGCGACCCAGCCGCCCGCGCCGTACTCGGTCAGCAACTGACCCTCCCGGGCACCGACCAGCGCCATCGCGGCCAGTCCGACCAGCCAGGACACGACCAGCCACGGCACGTTCACGGCGATCATGATCAACGATGCGAACGCTAGGCGCCGAGCTCGCACCATCGGGCCGATTGTCGCAGGCTGCGAAGACTCGGACCGCCGCGTTACGAACATGACCGCCACCTCCCGACCCGCGCGGCCGGGGCGCGAAACACCAGCCAGCCGCCATCCACCACGAGCATCACAACCCCTCGCCCGCCGCCGGAAGAGGCCAAGGTCCTGCGATCAGCTCAGCTGGCCTGCGCACCCGTCCGACGCGAGCGAGCTAGGGCGTGTCTCCCATAGGTTTGGGGAGGTTCGCGGCAGGCTGGTTGGGTGAG
>MKSW01000039.1 GCA_001897425.1 Actinobacteria bacterium 69-20
CGGGGCGAGCACGATGGCGCATCCGGGGAGCGCGTACAGGAACACCCGCAGCACCGCCTCGCCTCCGTAGCTCTGGCCGCCCAGGATGAGGCCCGAGGAGAAGGCGATGGCCCCGAGGGCGACGGTTTCGCGCCACTGCGAGCGATGGCGGATGAGGCGCGTGACGAGGATCGCGGCGGTGCCCCCGCAGACGAGCACCACCGTGAGGCGCGATCCCCACGAGGAGAATCTCTGACCCGCGCTCGGCTCGGTGCCCCGTTGCACCGTCTGCACGTTCTGGGCGAGATCGAGGTTGAGCGGGTTGCCGAACTGCAGGACGGTCTGCAGGTGCAGCAGCATGTACCCGACCGCGATCACGATGAACAGCACGATCATGTACCGCGGACGCAGACGGCCGAGCAGCGTGAGCACGAGGACGACCGCGATCAGCCAGTACGGCGTGAGCTGGTGGCTCACGACGATCGCGACGAACAGCGCGAGGCCGATCCACGCGGCGGCGCGTGAGCGCGGCGAGGCGAGCATCAGCGCGAGGACGACGGTGCCGAGAGCGAACGCGAGCGCCTGCGGGGACAGGTAGTCCTGGCCGACCCAGTTCGCCGCCTGGGCGATGTAGCCCGCCACGAGACCCGCGCCCACGCTCAGCCCGAGGGATCGCGCGAGCAGATAGACGGACCCCGCGAGCACCAGTTGCACGCTCACGGTGAACCACAGCGCGACCTGCTCGTTGGTCGTGCCGGTGAGCGTGTTGAGCCACGCGAAGAAGCTGAACGCGCCGGGCCACTCCTGGTAGATGTCCACGCCCTGTGCCAGGCCGCCGTGGGTCTGGATGTAGTCGATCACGCCGAAGTGCTTGTAGGTCCACGAGTAGAGCGGCTCGGTGGTGGCCAGCGCCGTCGGGAGGCGAAGGATGAGGACGGACAGGATGAGGGCCAGGCCCGCCACCCGCCACGTCCGCCGCGCGATCGCGAGGACGAAGGCGACGGCGATGAGCGCGATCGAGACGGCGAAGAGGGGGCTGCCGGCGAAGAGGAGCCCGAAGCCGCTGTACGACGCCGAGCGGAGCGAGGGCAGCGCGACCAGCCAGCACACCACCGCGACCAGGGCGAGCACCGCAGGGACGGCCCATGGTCGTGCCGTGCGCCGGGGCCTCCGCGGGGCCGACGGGAGCGCCGGGCTGAGGGCCGGCCGCGAGACGGTCGTGGTCATGACACCGCCTTCGCGCGAAGGGTCAGGACTCCCGCACCCAGCACGGCCATGCCCATCGCGAGGAGCGATATCGCCGGGCTCCACAGTGCGGTGAACGCCATCGCCGTCGTGACCAGGATGACGAGCGCGACGCCGACCGCGGGCACCACCATCGGCGCAAAGAAGGGCGGCAGGGGGACCCACGCGCGCAGCACCGCACCCGGGCCGGCGAGGACGAAGAGGAGCACGAGGGGCAGACGCACCCACGGGGGAGAGGGGATGAGTGCCAGGAGACCGGCGACCGCCGCCACCACGGCGACGAGTCCCCAGAACTGCCCGAAGGCCGACCGGCGCTCGGGCGGGAGCCCTGTCGGTGTCGTCCGCCCCTCGGACTCCTGCTGGCGACGGAGCTCGCGGTAGTACGCGCCGGGGCCGCCGAGCACGCTGCGCAGCTCAAGGCGTCCCACCGCCTGGAGCTCGTCGTCCAGGGCCGGAGTGGCGGCCCCTCCGGCGTCGACGGTCGACATGGGCTTGTCGATGAGGCGGGCGAGGGCCCGCGGCGCCCGGACGAAGGCGGCGCCCAGCATGCGTGGCCGGAGGGCCACCGTCGCGAGCCACGCGCCGAGCCCGCGGCCGTACCCGACCGCCTGCGAGCGGAGGGCGTCCACGTCGTCGCGGTGCCGGTGCCAGATGACGGCCGACGGTTCGACGGCGATGGCGTACCCGGCGAAGACCACCCGTGCGAAGAGGTCCAGGTCCTCACCGCCCTGCGTCTCGGTGCCCGCGCCGAGCGCGGTGTCGAAGGATCCGAGTGCGCGGGCGACGTCGCGGCGCACGGCGAAGTTCGCTCCCGTGCCGTACTCGCCCACGCAGAAAGGGAACATGGGCAGATCGGCGGGCGGCTCGCTCATCCGGAACACGCGCTCGGCGGTGAGCTTCGACCAGCTCACCCGGGCGTCGAAGTAGCACTGGATCGCGTTGCGCAGCTCACCGCTCGGGACGACGCCGGTCACGCACGCCACGTCGTCGCCGCGCGCGAAGCCGGCCATGATGCCCCACAGCCACTGCGGGTCGGCGAGGGTGTCGTCGTCGGTGTACGCGACGATCGGGTACCTCGCGGCTGCGAGCCCGGCGTTGCGGGCGAACGACAGCCCCTTCCGCTCCTCGACGACGTACCGGAAGTCCGGGAACTCGGCCGCGATGAGGTCGCGCGTGGACGAGGTGCGGGGCGCGTTGTCGACGACGACCGTCTCGAGGTGCGGGTAGTCCAGGGCGGCGATCGACCTGAGCGCCGCGCGGAGGGAGTCGGGGCGTTCGTGCGTGCACAGGACCACCGTGATCGGCTCCGGCTCGGGCACGGGGGTCCGGGGGGCGGGCGGCAGGTCGTCTGTCGCCGACCGCAGCGCGACCGCGCTCACGGTGCCCCCGGCGACGGGGAGCGAGACGTAGCCGCGCACGGCGCGCCCGTCGCGGACCAGGAGCCGGGCGTGGGAGAAGTCCGCGGCATCGACGAGCGCCACGGAACCGTCCGCGACCGCGAGGTCGGCGACGTCCACGGCGCCGACCCAGATCGACGCGTCCGGGTCCGCCGGGCCGAGGAGCGGCATCGCGGGGTGCAGGGTGAGGGTGGTCATGTCGTTCCGCCTTCCGATGCCGTTCGCGGGGAGAGGGACGTGCGGCCGAGTCGCCGGATGCCGACGGCGCCGACGACGGCGAGCCACAGGGCGCTCGCAGTCACCGCCGTGGCCGCGCCGAGCGCCCCCCACCGGGGGACCAGCACGACGACGAGGGCCAGCAACAGGGCCACGTAGGTGGCGTTCGCCCAGAGCACGGGCGTGACACGGCGGGCTGCCCGCATCCGGGCCGACCACATGTCGAATCCGGGTCGGATGACGCTCGCGGCGAGGAGCACGCCCACCACGCCCGCCGCGTACGCGGGATCGTAGCCCTTGCCGAACAGCCCGAACAGCACCGGGGTCGCCGCCGTCATGGCGCCCCCGACCAGGAGCGCGATCGCGGCGACGCGGGCGGCGAATCCGCGGACGATCCGACGGTCGGTGGTCGGGTCGTCGGCGGCGGCGCGGGCCAGCGCGGTGGCGACGCCCACGCCGACGAGGTCGAGGGCGGCGCTGAACTGGAACGCGATCGCGAACACCGCGCCCTGCGCGGGGACGGAGAGGGCGGTCACCACGAAGGCGAGCGAGCTGCCCGCGGCGAGGACGATCCCCACGGCGGCGGTGTTCTGCGCGGCGAAGGCGTGGAACGCGTGCGCCCGGGCCCGTTCCCACACGACGAGGGGGCGAGCCCGGGCCTCGGCTCGGGTGCCCCGGGAGACGATCACGCCGATGCTGATCGCGGTGG
>MKSW01000040.1:0-12023 GCA_001897425.1 Actinobacteria bacterium 69-20
ACACCCTGACACCCAAATAACGTTCATGTAATTTACGCGCAGGCCCTAAAGCACGGGCCCCGTGCTCGCGAGGGGCACCCGGGAGGAGTATCGGCGCGAACAGCGTCATAGGCGGTCCTTCCGGCGGCACGGCTGGGGACCAGGGCGACCGGGCCCAGTACCATGACGGGCGGGGCGAGGCAGCCGGGCGGCCGCGTCGATCGGCTCGGTGACGAGTCGGTCGCCGAGGAAAGTCCGGGCTCCGAAGGGCAGGGTGGTTGCTAACGGCAACCCGGCGTGAGCCGCGGGACAGTGCCACAGAAAGCAAACCGCCGTGGGCCGGCTTCGGCCGTATCGCGGTAAGGGTGAAACGGTGGTGTAAGAGACCACCAGCGCCCCGGGTGACCGGGACGGCTCGGTAAACCCCACCCGGAGCAAGGTCAAGAAGCGCGCAGCGGCACCCCGGTGCCACCGCGCGTGCGCAGATCGTTCGAGGGCGGCCCGCCCGAGGTCTGCGGGTAGACCGCTAGAGCCTGCCGGCGACGGCAGGTCGAGATGGATGGTCGCCGAACGGGATCGCCGCAAGGCACCCGGGAACAGAACCCGGCTTACAGGCTGCCTCGCCCCACCACTGCCCGTCACGTCGTGCGGCCGGCTCCGGTGCGCTCAGCGATTGGCCTGGCGCGCGACGGCTTCGGTGGAGCGGTCCCAGAGGCCGCTCGCGAGAGCGTGGTCGGCGGCTGACGCGTGCGGCTTGGCCGGGCGCCGGTTGGCGTGGTAGCCGCCGCTCTGCCAATCCGTGCCGGGAGTGGTGGTGGCCAGCCAGACCAGGGTGTCCGCCCCCCGCTCGGGCGATCGCATCACTCGCCGGAACGGCGAGGTGGTGAACAGGCGAACGGCGGCGGGCCCGGAGTGCCCCCACTGCGTGCGAACGAGCCCCGGGTGGAATGCGGCGCTGCTCACCCCATCCGGCCCCCAACGCCGAGCCAACTCACGGGTGAACAGGACATTGGCCAGCTTGCTCGCCTGATAGGCGTGCATGGCGTTGTACCGGTCGTTCATGTCCAGGTCGTCGAGCACGATCCTGGCGCTGCGGGAGGTGCCGGCGACGCTGGAGGTGGTGATGACGGCTCCGTGTGCCGCGGCGAGTTGGTCGTGCAGCATCGTGGTGAACAGGAACGGGGCGAGATGGTTCACCTGGAAGGTGAGCTCGTGGCCGTCGTCGGTGACGGTGCGCCGGTTGTCGGCGATCAGTCCGGCGTTGTTTGCCAGCACGTCGATGCGCGGGTACCGGCCGCTCAGTTCGGCGGCGAGTTGCCGGACCTGGCCGAGGTGGGCGAAATCGGCGACGTGCGCATCGCAGTCGAGCTCCGCGGCGATGGCCGCCGTCTTGTCCGGCGAGCGGCCCACGAGCACGACCTGATGCCCCCTGTGCGCGAGTGCTCGGGCGGCGGCCGCGCCGATCCCGTCGCTGCCGCCGGTGATCACAATGACCTTGGGGACCTTCGGGTTCTGCGGATCCGTTTCCATACCGCCCAGTGTGGCCCGTGGCCTCCGGCGGCGTGCGTGCTCAGCCGTCGAAGCATCCGCCGGGGTGTGCGCTCCGCGCCCGCCCCGGAACATGTCGTCCGCCGCGGCGAACGCGTGGCGCCGCGCAGGCCCGTCGCACGTCAATGGCGGTTTTCGGACCTCCTGTTCCGGGCGACTTGCCCGGTTCGCCACATGGCAATCTGCGGCGCCAAGCTCGATTCCTTGCGAGTATGCCGGATTCCGCGCGGATGCACGGCTCGTCATACCCGATCGGCGGGCCACGCCCATACCGCACGCCGCCGCGCATCGATCGCGCTTTTCAGACATTCAGTAATGTCCGCGGTCGCCTGCGCTGGGTAATCTCGTGTCTCGTCACCCCGGTAGGGCCTCCCCGTGAGGGCCCGCGGCACGAAGGGAGGGACCGCCCGTGTTCGCCACCGTTGACGAGTTGGTCTCGTTCATTTCCGACACCGACGTCGAGGCGCTCGACGTCCGCTTCTGCGACCTGCCGGGGGTGATGCAGCATCTCACCGTCCCGGCGTCGACCGTCGACGCCGAGTTCATGACGGCGGGCATCGCCTTCGACGGCTCATCGGTCCGCGGTTTCCAGGGCATCCACGAGTCCGACATGCTGCTGCTGCCGGACCTCAAGACCGCGCGCGTCGACCCGTTCCGGCGGCGTCGGACGCTCACGATGAACTTCTTCGTGCACGACCCGCTCACGATGCAGCCCTATTCGCGCGACCCCCGCAACGTCGCCCGCAAGGCCGAGCAGTACCTGGCCGGCCCGGGCGTCGCGGATACCGTCTACTTCGGCGCCGAGGCGGAGTTCTACATCTTCGATGACGTCCGGTACGACACCGCCGTTAACGGCACCTTCTACCGCGTGGACTCGGAATCCGGGGCCTGGAACTCCGGCCGCGAGGAACCGGGCGGCAATAAGGGCTACAAGGTCCGCGCCAAGGGCGGCTACTTCCCCGTCTCGCCGTACGACCACTACGGCGACCTGCGGGACGACATGGTGGGCAACCTGACAGATTCGGGATTCAGTGTCGAGCGCGCGCACCACGAGGTCGGCACCGGCGGGCAGGCGGAGATCAACTACCGGTTCAACACCCTGCTGGCTGCGGCGGACGACCTGATGTTTTTCAAGTACGTCGTCAAGAACACGGCGTGGGCGGCGGGCAAGTCGGTGACGTTCATGCCGAAGCCCCTCTTCGGCGACAACGGGTCTGGGATGCACTGCCATCAGTCGCTGTGGGCGAACGGCAACCCGCTGTTCTATGACGAGGCCGGGTACGGCGGCCTCTCGGATATGGCGCGGCACTACATCGGCGGGATTCTGCATCATGCGCCGAGCCTGCTCGCGTTCACCAATCCGACCGTCAACTCGTACCGGCGGCTGGTGCCCGGCTACGAGGCGCCGGTGAACCTCGTGTACTCGTCTCGGAACAGGTCGGCGTGCATCCGCATCCCCATCACCGGGAGCAGCCCGAAGGCCAAGCGCATCGAGTTCCGCTGCCCGGACCCGTCCGGGAACCCGTACCTGTCGTTCACGGCACAGTTGATGGCCGGGCTGGACGGCGTCCGCAACCGCATCGAGCCGCCGGAGCCCATCGACAAGGACCTTTACGAGTTGCCGCCCGACGAGGCGTTGACGGTCGCGCAGGTTCCGGCGTCGCTGGACGCGGTGATCGACCATCTCGAAGCGGACCACGACTATCTGCTCGAGGGTGGCGTGTTCACCCCCGATCTCATCGAGACGTGGATCCGGTTGAAGCGCACCGACGAGATCGACCCGGTGCGGCTGCGCCCGCACCCGTACGAATTCGCGCTCTATTACGACCTGTAACGGCATGACGACCCGTCAGGGCACCACGACCTCGACGCGGCCGGCCGGGATGACGACACCGTCCCCCCGGCCGGCCGCTCCCGGGCGCCTCGGCCTCTACGACTCGTCCTTCGAGCACGATGCGTGCGGTGTGGCGGCGATTGTCGACGTCCACGGCCGACGAAGCCACGCCGTCATCGCCGATGCGATGACCGCGCTGGTGAACCTCGCCCACCGCGGCGCCGCCGGATCCGACCCGTGCGTCGGCGACGGCGCCGGCATCCTGCTGCAGATTCCCGACGAGCTGTTCCGCGCGGTGTGTCCCTTCGACCTGCCCGTCCGCGACGAGTCCGGAGACCCCGGGCAGGCGTATGCCGCCGGGCTCGCGTTCCTGCCCGCGGACGGGGCGGAGCGGGCGCGCGCGAAGGCCATGATCCGGGACATCGTCACCGACGAGGATCTGGACCTGATCGGGTGGCGGGCGGTTCCCACCGATCCGGTCGGGTCCGGTATCGGTCAGGCCGCGTTGGATGTGATGCCGGCTATCGAGCAACTGTTCCTGGCGGCACCGGGCCCGGCGGATGGGAGTCCCGGTCCCGATGCGGCGCCCACGCGGAGCGCCGCCCGGCCGCAGGGACTCGCCCTGGATCGGCGCGTCTACGCGGCCCGCAAGCGCATCGAGCACGACACCGCCGCGGCCGGTTGCGCGGTGTACTTCCCGTCGCTGTCGGCGCGCACCATCATCTACAAGGGCATGTTCACCACCGACCAGCTCGCGCCGTTCTATCCGGACCTGACCGACGACCGCACCACGAGCGCGATAGCTGTGGTGCATTCACGCTTCTCGACGAACACGTTCCCGGCGTGGCCGCTGGCCCATCCGTTCCGATACATCGCGCACAACGGCGAGATCAACACCATCCGCGGTAACCGCAACCGCATGCGCGCCCGCGAGTCGCTGCTCGAAACCGACCTGATCCCAGGCGATCTCGCCCGCGCGTTCCCGATCTGCACGCCGGACGCGTCGGATTCCGCTACGTTCGATGAGGTCCTCGAACTTCTGCACCTCGCCGGCCGGTCGCTGCCGCACGCGGTGCTGATGATGATTCCGGAGGCTTGGCAGAGCAAGGGCGACGTGCATGACGATGTTCGCGGCTTCGCCGAGTTCCATGCCTCGCTGATCGAGCCGTGGGACGGCCCCGCGTGTGTCACGTTCACCGACGGAACCCTGCTCGGCGCGGTGCTCGACCGGAACGGGTTGCGGCCGGGGCGGTGGTGGCTGACCGCGGAGGGCCGGGTGATCCTGGCGAGCGAATCCGGGGTGCTGCCGATCCCCCCGTCGTCGGTCGTGCGGCGCGGCCGGTTGGCGCCGGGGCGGATGTTTCTGGTCGACACCGCCGCAGGGCGCATCGTGCCTGACGAGGAGATCAAGTCCGAGCTCGCGCGTGCGCACGCCTACCGGGACTGGGTGCAGGCCGGCCTGTTGCGCCTCGCGGACCTGCCGGGCCGCCCACATGCCGCCCCGAGCCATCTGGACGTGCGTCACCGCCAGCAGCTCTTCGGCTACACCGAGGAGGACCTGCGCGTCCTGGTCGGGCCGATGGCCCAGTCCGGCGCCGAAGCGATCGGGTCGATGGGCGACGACACCCCCCGCGCCGCGCTGTCGGAACGCCCGCGGATGCTCTTCGACTACTTCAGCCAACTCTTCGCCCAGGTGACGAACCCGCCGCTGGACGCCGTGCGCGAAAAGGTCGTCACGAGCATGGCGAGCGTCATCGGCCCGGAGCAGAACCTGCTTGCCGCGACTCCCGCATCCTGCCGGCAGATCTGGCTGCCCACACCGATTCTCGGCAACGCGGACGTCGCGAAGCTGGTGCGCATCAACGACGACGGCGACCTCCCTGCCTATGCGGCCGCGGTGATCTCCGGCCGCTACCGGGTCGCCGGGGGCGGTGCGGCACTGGCGGCCGCCATCGAACGGGCGCGCGCCGAGGTCGACGAGGCGATCGCGTGCGGGGCCGGCATCATCGTGCTGACCGATCGCGACGCGGACGCCGACCATGCGCCGATCCCGTCGCTGCTGCTCACCTCCGCCGTGCACCAGCACCTAGTCCGGACCAAGGCGCGCACCAAGGTGGCGCTGGTGGTCGAGGCGGGCGACGCGCGCGAGGTGCACCACATGGCCCTGCTGCTGGGCTACGGCGCGGGTGCGGTGAACCCGTACCTCGCGCTGGAGACCGCCGCGGACCTGGCCACCGCCGGCATGCTCGGCGAGGTCGACGCGACCACCGCCGAGCACAACATGCTGCACGGGTGGACCAAGGGCGTGCTCAAGGTGATGAGCAAGATGGGCATCTCGACCGTCGGCTCGTACCGGTGCGCGCAGGCGTTCGCCTGTTTCGGGCTCGACCAGGCCGTGCTCGACGAGTACTTCACCGGCACCGTCACCCGGACCGGTGGCACCGGAATCGACCGCATCGCGACCGACGCCGCCGCGCGGCACGCGCTCGCCTTCACCCCGAACCCGACGGCCCTGGAACACCGCGGGCTCGAGGTCGGCGGCCAGTACCAGTGGCGGCGGGAGGGCGAACGGCACCTGTTCAACCCGGAGACGGTGTACCTGTTGCAGCACTCGACGCGGACGAAGCAGGAGTCGGTGTTCCGCCGGTACACCGACGAGGTGGAGGAGGGCTACCGCCGGGGCGGGACGCTGCGCGGCCTGCTCGAGTTGCGGACCGGTGTTCGCCGGGCGGTGCCGTTGGACGAGGTGGAACCGGCAAGCGAGATCGTGAAACGGTTCGCCACCGGCGCGATGTCGTACGGATCGATCTCCGCGGAGGCGCACGAGACCCTCGCGATGGCGATGAACAAGCTCGGCGGCAAGTCGAACACCGGCGAGGGCGGCGAAGACGTGGAGCGCCTGCTCGATCCCCTGCGTCGCTCGTACATCAAGCAGGTGGCCTCCGGGCGGTTCGGCGTCACCAGCGCGTATCTGGTGAACGCCGGCGAAATCCAGATCAAGATGGCCCAGGGCGCGAAACCCGGTGAGGGCGGGCAACTTCCGGGCCACAAGGTCTACCCGTGGATCGCGGCGACCCGGCACGCCACGCCGGGCGTCGGGCTGATCTCGCCGCCACCGCACCACGACATCTACTCCATCGAGGACTTGAAGCAGTTGATCTACGACCTGCGCTGCGCCAATCCCGCCGCGCAGATATCCGTGAAGTTGGTGTCCGAGCCCGGTGTCGGAACCGTCGCGGCCGGAGTGACCAAGGCGCACGCCGACATCGTCGTCGTCGCGGGGCACGACGGCGGGACCGGAGCGGCTCCGCTCACCTCCCTCAAACACGCCGGCCAGCCGTGGGAGCTCGGGCTGGCCGAGGTGCAGCAGACGCTCCGGCTCAATCGGCTGCGTACCCAGGTGCGGGTGCAGGTCGACGGCGGTCTGAAGACCGGGCGCGATGTGGTGATCGCGGCGCTGCTGGGGGCGGAGGAGTTCGGTTTCGCCACGGCGCCGCTGGTGGTGGCCGGCTGCGTCATGATGCGCGTGTGCCATCTGGATACCTGCCCGGTGGGGATCGCCACGCAGAATCCGTTGCTGCGCAAGAGGTTCCCTGGCGCGCCCGAGTTCGTCGAGACCTTCTTCCTGTTCCTGGCGGAGCAGGCGCGGGAGCACCTGGCCGCCCTCGGCTTCCGGTCGATCGACGAGGCCGTGGGCCACGCCGAACTGCTCGACGTGTCTGCGGCGGTCGCGGACGGCCGCGCGCGGGGCGTCGACCTGGCCCCGCTTCTCGCTGTCGCGAACGTGGCGGTGGGCCTGCGTTGCACGACGCGGCCGAAGCACGACCTATCCGGGACACTGGACGCCTTGCTCATCGAGAAGGCGATGCCGGCGCTGACCAGCGGCGCTGTGCCTACCAACAACGCTGTGGTCGCCATCGACGCCGAGGTCCACGGTACGGATCGCGCCACCGGCACCATGCTCGGCTCCGAGGTCACCCGGCGCTGCGGGCCCGACGGACTGCCCGACGGCACCATCGACATCAGGCTCATCGGTACCGCCGGCCAGTCTCTCGGGGCGTTCTTGCCGCGCGGTATCGACATCACGCTCACCGGCGACGCCAACGACTACGTCGGCAAGGGCCTGTCCGGTGGGACGGTCGTGGTGCGGCCGCATCCGGAGGCACCCGCGGGCGGGGACGGCCAGGTGATCGCGGGCAACACCATCGGCTACGGCGCGACCTCCGGCACGCTTTACCTCCGCGGCACCGTAGGGGAACGGTTCGCCGTCCGTAACTCGGGAGCACTGCTGGTGTGCGAAGGCACCGGCGATCATGCGCTCGAGTACATGACGGGCGGCCGGGTGATCGTGCTCGGCAGGACCGGGCGCAACGTCGCGGCAGGCATGAGCGGCGGGCTGGCGTTCCTGCTCGATGCGGCTCCGGCGCTGGTCAACCCCGACATGGTGGAGCTCTCCGGGCCGGACGACGACGACACCAACTGGCTCGAGACAACGTTGTACGACTACGCGACCCGGACGGAAAGCCCGCTGGCGAGGTCGCTGCTGAAGGATTGGCCGACCGCCGCCGCGCGGTTCACACGGATCCTGCCGCAGGACTACGCACGCGTGCTGTGGGTCCGGCGCCGGGCCGAGATCGACGGGCTGACGGACGCCGAGACCGACGCGCTGATCATGGAGAAGAGCCATGGCTGACCCGCACGGCTTCCTGACGTTCCGGCGCGAGACCCCTGCGCGGCGGCCGGTCCCTGAACGCGTCCAGGACTGGCAGGAGATCTATCAGCCGTTCACGGCCGCCCAGACCCGCGAGCAGGCGACGCGGTGCATGGATTGCGGAGTTCCGTTCTGCCACCGCGGATGCCCGGTGGGCAACCTGATCCCGGAGTGGAACGACCTGGTGCGCCAGGACCGATGGGCCGAGGCCTCCGAGCGGCTGCACTCCACGAACAACTTCCCCGAATTCACCGGCCGGCTCTGCCCCGCGCCGTGCGAGGCCGCCTGCGTGGTCGGACTGGACGACGAGCCGGTCACCATCAAGCTGATCGAACAGGAGATCGCCGACCGGGCGATCGCGAGCGGTGGCATCGCACCACGCCCCCCGGAGATCGAGACCGGCCACCGCGTCGCGGTCGTCGGTTCCGGGCCGGCGGGATTGGCGGCGGCGCAACAGCTCCGGCGGGCCGGGCACACCGTCACCGTCTTCGAGCGCGACGGGCGGATCGGGGGGCTGCTGCGCTACGGCATCCCGGAGTACAAGATGGAATCGTCCGTCCTCGACCGCCGACTCGAGCAGCTGATCGGCGAAGGAATCGAATTCGTCACGGACTGCGCGGTCGGCACGGACCTGCCGGTGGCCGAGTTGCGGGCCCGCTTCGATGCGGTGGTGCTGGCCACCGGCGCCACCGTCGCACGCGATCTCGACCTGCCGGGTCGGCACGCCGGCGGGATCCACCTCGCGATGGAGTACCTGGTCACCGCGAACAAGGCGGTGGAGGGCACCATCCCGGCGCCCACCATCTCCGCCGAGGGGAAGCGGGTCGTCGTCATCGGCGGCGGAGACACCGGAACCGACTGCTACGGAACGGCTTTGCGCCAAGGGGCGGTCAGCGTCACGCAGATCGATATCCGGCAACAGCCGCCGGCAACCCGCGATCCGTCGACGCCGTGGCCGACGTATCCCTTGATCCTCCGGGTGGCGGCGGCCCACGAGGAGGGCGGCGAACGCCTCTTCGGCGTCAACTCCACCCTGTTCGAGGAGCGGGACGGTGTGATCCGGGCGATCCACATGCAGGAGGGCAGACGTACCCGCGACGGCTTCATCCCGGATCTGGGGACCGAAACCCGGCTGGAGGCCGACCTGGTGTTGCTCGCGCTCGGCTTCGCCGGGCCCGAGACCGACGGCCTCGTCGCCGATCTCGGGGTCGGCGTGACGCGGCGCGGCACCCTGGCGCGGGACGTGCACTACATGTCCGACGTGCCGGGCGTGTTCGTGGCCGGGGATGCCGGCCGCGGCCAGTCACTCATCGTGTGGGCCATCGCCGAGGGGCGGTCGGCGGCCACCGGGGTCGACGCGTACCTCGCCGGCGCGTCCGCCCTGCCCTCCATCGCCGAGCCCACCGCGAAGCCCCTCGCCTGACGCCGCGGCTCGGCGACCGGGCGTACCGTGGGCGGCACCGGAACCGCCGGCCCCAGAATCTGTGCGGCTCCCTGTATCCGGCGGCGGACGATCCAGGGGACGGTCCAGATGAGCGTTCACGAAGCCTTCCCGGCGATCGACGGATCGGGCCGGCCAGATGCTGCGCGCCGCATCGGTCGGCGGTGGGCGGCCGTGATCGGCATCGTCGCCGCGGGGTTGACCCTCGCGATCGCGCAGCTGTTGGCGGACGTGGCGGCCTGGCTCTCCCTCCTCCCCACCGCCGCGGCACCGTTCGACGCGCTGGGCGCGGTCGCGATCGACCTGACGCCGGGCGCGGTCAAGGAGTTCGCGATCGGGATCTTCGGGCATTTCGACAAGGTCGCGCTCGGCGTCGTCATGATCTGCGTCGTAGCCGGCCTCGGAGCCGCTATCGGACTGCTCGCGCGCGCCGCCTTCTGGGCGGGCGCACTGCTCGGCCTCGCCATGCTGGCCGCGACGGCCGTCGCCGTGGTCACCCGACCCGGTGCCGGGGCGGGCGGCATCGTGCCGCTTCTGATCGGCGGCGCCGTCGGGCTCGGCTATCTGCACCGGGCATGTCGCCCGGCCCACGACCCGTACGGCGACGTTCACCGGGACGTTCACCGCGACCCCCACCACGACATGCCGCAACCGATGCCCGACACCGGCGGCGCCGCACCGACTTTCGACCCGGCGCACGGCTCGCCGCCGATCGACCGCCGCCGGTTCGTCAGGCTCGCTGGGTTCGGTGCGGTGGCAGCCGCCCTCGCCGCGGTGGCGTCCCGCCTGGTGCCCACCGTCGCCGACGTCGAGGCGAACCGCGCGGCCGTCCGACTGCCGCCAGTATCTGGATCCTCGACGGCCCTGTCCCCGACACCACCATCGCTGACGGGAGCATCGTCTACTGCACAGCCGCCCGGCGCCGGGGCGAGTGGATCGGCGTCATCGGCGATTCCCGTCGCGCAGCCGGCAGCCGCGCCCGCGACGGTGCCACCCGCCCTGCCGGCGCATATCGACCCGGACGTGCCGGGACTGACGCCCTACGTGACGCCCGATGCATCGTTCTACCGGGTCGACACGGCGTTCACGCTGCCGCGGGTGACCACCGAGGCGTGGCATCTCAAGGTGCACGGCATGGTGGAACGCCCCTTCACCATCGGCTGGGCGGAACTCATCGCCATGCCGCAGATCGAGCGCTGGATCACGCTCACCTGCGTCTCCAACGAGGTCGGCGGGAACCTCGCCGGCAACGCTGCCTGGCAGGGCGTGCGGATCGCCGACCTGCTCGCCCGCGCCCGGCCGCTCGTCGGTGCGGATTGCGTGTACTCGACCAGCGCCGACGACTTCACGGTCACCACCCCGCTGGAGACGCTGATCGACGGGCGGGACGCGATGCTCGCCATCGGAATGAACGGCCAGCCGCTGCCGATCGACCACGGTTTCCCGGTGCGCATGGTGGTCCCTGGCCTGTACGGCTACGTGTCCGCCACCAAGTGGGTGGTCGACATGGAGGTGACGAGATTCGTTGACGTGACGGCGTTCTGGACAGAGAACGGCTGGGCTCCGCAGGCGCCGATCAAGACTGCGTCGCGTATCGACACGCCCGGATATGACGTCTCTCTGGGGCGGGGCATCGTTCCGGTCGCCGGAGTCGCCTGGGCACAGCATCGCGGCGTCGGCGGCGTGGAGGTGCAGGTCGACGACGGGCCTTGGCGCGCGGCAGATCTCGCCGGCTCTGCGTCGAAAGACACGTGGCGGCAATGGGTCTACCGATGGGACACGACGCATGTGGCCTCGGGCCCCCACGTGCTGCGCTGCCGCGCCATCGATCTGACCGGCGCGGTGCAGACCGCCGCGGTCGCACCGCCTGCACCCGACGGCGCTACCGGGTACCACAGCGTCACAGTGGCGGTCCGGTAGCCGGCTGTCCGCTCCGGTGCGAGCGCGTGGGCGTCACCCGCTGATGGTCGGCCCGATCTCCTCGGGCGTGAGGATGACGATGCATCGCCTGTCCCGCTCCATCGCCGCTCGATACTCGTCCCAGTTCTTATGCTCACCGGCGGCGCGGCGGTAGTACTCGACGAGCAGGTCCATCGCCTCCGGCAGGGACACGATCTCGACCGGCCCGGTGACCTGCATCCATTCGCCGAAGAACGAGTCGCGCAGCACGCACACCGTGGCGCGCGGGGTACGCCGCAGGTTGCGGGTCTTGACGGCGGTCTCGCGCGTGGAGATCAGGATTCGGCCCTGGTCATCGGCCACCACGAGCACCGGCGAGAGTTGCGCGTCGCCGCTCGCACGCCTGGTCGCCAGCACGGCGTGATGGTTGGTCCGGACGAAGTCGGCGACTCGGGAGGCGTCCATCCCTACGGTCTACCAGAGCAGGCGGGGCGGTGGCTCAGCGCACCGAGCCGCCACCAGCGTCAGGCGTCGCGCACCAGGATCGCGCTGCACTCCGGGCAGCGGGCCACCGCGTCGTCCGCCGCCGACCGGATCTCTTCGAGCGATTG
>MKSW01000040.1:12050-235088 GCA_001897425.1 Actinobacteria bacterium 69-20
CTGTGACGCCGGCCAGCTCCGATTCGACCGCGGCGAGCGCGGCGGCGGCCACCTCACGCCGCTCCATCAACTCGAGTGCCTCGTCCTCCAGCGTGGCCTGCCGCCGGGCCAGCGACTCGACCTCGCGTTGCAGGCTCTCGAGTTCCTTCGACGCGGCGCCACCCGAGGTGAGCCGCTCGTTGTCGCGCGCCGCCCGCGCCCGCACCGAGTCGATCTCGGCATCGAGTTTCCTTGCCGCGGCATCGATATCGCTCACTTCGGCCTGGGCGAGTGCGATCTTCCCGGCGAGTTCGGCCGCGCGCTTCGATCCATCGGATATGACGCCGATTTCCGGCAACGTGCCACGGTCGTGCGCGGCGGCATCAGCCTGTCGGTCGGTGGCCGCGAGCTTCAGCAGCGCGCGCCTCGCGGCGAGGTCGGCAGTGGGCACGGGGAGCGCTCCTTCGGCAGGGTCATCCAGGTCGTTACGGTCGTTCGGTCGTCACAGTCGTTCAGGTTGTCTCGGTCGTTCAGTTCCTCACTGCCGGCACCTGGATCCGGCGCGGCGGTGGCAGACCCGCCGGCGTCGGGCGGCGGTGCTCACCGCGATGGTATGCGCCGGCCGCCCGTCAGGGCGCGAGCGGCGTCATCACAGCCTCGTCATCGCCGCGCGTCCTGCTCCCCCGCGACGTGGACCGTCCACGCGTCGGTGCGCAGCGTCGAGACGGTCGTCGTCACCGCCGCACCGAACGCCGCCTCGATCACCGCCGCGGCCCGCGCCAGCCACGGCCATTCCCCGGCCCAGTGCGCCACCTCCACCACCGCCGGGCGAGCCTGGTCCACCACATGCTCCGCCACGACGTGGTGCGACAGATCCGACGTGACATAGACATCGGCGCCGGACGCGGTTGCCGACGGAAGTTCGGATCCGCCCGCCCCACCACACACCGCGACCGCCTCGACGACGCGATCGGGGTCGCCGGCCGCGCGCACGCCCCAGGCGGTCGCGGGCAGGGCCGAGGCGACATGGGCGGTGAACGCGGACAACGTCATGGGCGCCGGCAACCGGCCGAGGCGGCCCAGCCCCTCCCGCACCCCGCCCGCGGGCGCCATCGGCGCCATCTCGTACAGGTCGAACGCGGGCTCCTCGTAGGGGTGCGCGGCGCGCAGGGCGGCGACGACGTCGGCGCGGCGCGCGGGCGGCAGCACCATCTCGACGCGCGCCTCTGCGACCCGCTCCGCCACGCCCACGGCTCCGATGGCCGGATGCGCCCCCGGCATGGGCGTGAACCGGCCCTCGCCGGCGGAGACGAAGGCCGCCTCGGCGTAGTCGCCGATGGTCCCGGCCCCCGCGGCGGCCAGCGCAGACACCATGGCGTCGGCGTGGTCGACGGGCACGAACACCACGACCTTGTCCAGCGCGGGCGGGGTCACGGGCACCAGCGGCACCGCATCGACCAGCCCGAGCGCCTCGGCGAAGGCGTCGTTCACCCCACCGCGGGCGCGGTCGGCGTTCGTGTGCGCCGCGACATGCGCGATGCCGGAACGGATCAGCGTGTGCAGCAGCGAGCCCTTCGCCGTCGAGGCCGCGACGGACTGCACCGGCCGGAACAGCAGCGGGTGATGGGTGACGAGCAGCTGCGCGCCCACGTCGCGGGCCTGCCGCACGGTCACCGGGTCGACGTCCACGGCCAGCAGCACGTGCCGGACCTCGTCGTCCGGGTCGCCGCAGGTCAGGCCAATTCCGGTGTCCCACGGCTCGGCAAGCCGAGGCGGGTACGCCGCGTCCAGCGCCGCGAGGACCTCGGCCAGCCGCACGCCCATGACGATCCCCTTCCCGATGCCGCCTCCGAGCCCTCAGTCTGTCAGGCCACAATGGTCGGGTGCAGCATGATCCCGGAACAACGTCATCTTCGTCATCTTCGCGGCGTCCCCCTGTCGAACCACTGAAGGTTCTCGTCGTGTGCAGCGGAAACATCTGCCGCTCCCCCATGGCCGAACAGGTGCTGCGGCGCGCGTTCGCGCAGGCGGGATTCGACGGGCGGGTGACGGTCGCGTCCGCCGGTACGGGCGATTGGCACGTGGGTCAGGGCGCTGCCGAGCCCGCGCGCCGCGTCCTGGCCGGCGCCGGTTATCCGACCGATCACATCGCGCAGCAGGTGACGACGCGGCTGGTCGATGACGCCGCGCTGGTGCTGGCCGCGGACCGCGGTCACTACGCGACGCTGCGCCGGATGGCCGCGGACCCGTCGACCGTGCATCTGCTGCGCACCTTCGATCCGGACGCGGACGGCGACGAGGTCCCCGACCCGTACGGCTCCCCCGATCCCGCGTACCGGGAGGTGCTCGCGATGCTCGAAGCCGCCGCGCCGGGGATTGTGGACGCGGTGGCGGCGCGGTTGACATGAGCCCGAAATGAGCCTGCCATGAGCCGCTTCTCCGAGCAGCAGGCCGCGGCCGGGGCCTCGACGCTGCGGCGGCTGAAGTTCCTGATCACGCCGCGGTGGATCGCGATGATCCTGGCCGTGACGGTGTTCACGCTGTCGGCGTTCCTGTTTCTCGCGCCCTGGCAGTTTTCCCGGAGCCGGCAACAGGCCGAGCAGAACGCGCAGATCGCGGCGGCCATCGCGGCGGCGCCGGTGCCGATCTCGCAGCTGATGTCCCTCGATTCGCAGCCGCCGGCCGACGCCATCTGGCACACGGTGACCGCGACCGGCACGTTCGATGCCAGCAAGCAGGTCTATGTCCGGCTGCGGCAGGACAATTCCGGCAACCCTGCCTCGGAGGTGGTGGTGCCGCTCGTGATGGCCGACGGCACGGCCGTGCTGGTGGACCGCGGCTACGTGTCCTTCACGAGCGTCCAGGCGGCCGCGCCGCTGCCGCCGCTGCCGGCCGGCACCGTGACGGTGACGGGGCGGGTGCAGGCGGACCTGGTCGATCCCAAGCACCGCCCACCTGTCCCCGCACCCGACGGCCGCGAGCAGTACCTGGCCACCAACTCGGAGCTGGCGGGGCCGGGGCGGGCCTACCGCGGATTTATCCAGCTCACCCCCGACTCGCCGGCCGTGATCCAGCCGATCGCCTTGCCGCAGCAGGATTCCGGGCCGTTCTTCTCCTACGCGCTGCAGTGGATCGGGTTCGGCATCATCGCGGTCGTGGGCATCGGGTACTTCATCTACCGGGAGTTCTCCGATCCGGTGAGCGGGGACATCTATATCGGCCCGGGCGGAGACGGACCTGCCGACGTCGCCGGTGATGCCTACCGTGATGCGGCCCGTGGCGGTGCCAACGGTGCCGGTGATACTGCCGATGCAGTCGGTCCGGCTGCCGTTGGCGGCGAAACCGCCGTATATGACGACGTTCTCGCGACAGGCGCGGCTGGCAACCGTGCGGATGATCATGCCCCGGGAGCCAAGCGCGCCAGGCGCGCCCGGTTCGACAAGTCCCAGCTCTACGACGAATGACCCCGACGGAGCGCCTGTGCCGCCCGGCGAACCCGTCCACGTCGCCGCGCTGAATCCCTGGCACGGCGGGTGTGGGTCACTGTTCCCGGAAGCCGTCCAGGCCGCCGCGCGGTGGATCGAACCGTTCCACGACGAGGGTGACTGCTCCCGGCGTGCCGGGGCCGCGCAGCAGTGCCAGGAGCCGTTCGCACGCCGCCCGCGGCCCTTCGGCGATCACCTCGACCCGCCCGTCGGGCTTGTTCGCGGCGCTGCCGGTCAAGCCCAGTTCCAGCGCCCGGGCGCGTGTCCACCAGCGGAATCCGACGCCCTGCACCCGTCCGTGCACCCAGGCGGTGAGCCGCACCGGTTCGTTCGTCATGGACACCCTTCCCCCGGCGGTCCCGTCACCGCGCCGCCATCGACCGTAGCGCCGAGTGGGTCAGGGCACCGTCGTCCGTCCCCGGACACACTTGACTCTGACGTCACGCGAGTGGCAATATGACGTCGCTATGACGTCATATTAGAATTGAGGCGATGCAATATGACACCATCTGATGCTGCTCGGGGCGCAGCGATGATCCGCACACGGGGCCTCGCGAAGACGTACCGCACGCGGCGCCGGACCGTGGAAGCGGTGCGCGGCGTGAGCTTCGACGTCTCCGCCGGCGAGATCGTCGGGTTCCTCGGCCCCAACGGCGCCGGCAAGACGACCACCCTGCAGATGCTGACCACACTGGCCGAGCCGACCGCGGGCGAGGCGACCGTCGCCGGCCACGATCTGCGGGCGGATCCGGTCGGCGTGCGCCGCTCGATCGGTTACGTCGCGCAGGGCGGCAGTGCCGGCAGCGATGCCCGGGTGGGCGAGGAACTGGAGTTTCAGGCGCGGTTCTACGGGCTGCCGGACGACGTCGCGCGCGAGCGCACCGCACTGCTGCTCGGCCAACTCGAACTGGGCGATCTCGGCAGCCGGGAGGTGAAGACCCTCTCCGGTGGGCAGCGACGCCGGCTGGACATCGCATTGGGGCTGGTCCACGGCCCGTCGCTGGTCTTCCTCGACGAGCCCACCACGGGTCTGGACCCGCAGAGTCGCTCGAACATGTGGGGACACATCGCGGGGCTGCGTAACGATTTCGGCACCACAGTTTTCATCACCACGCACTACCTCGAGGAGGCGGACGCGCTCTGCGACCGGATCCTCGTTATCGACGACGGCCGGATCGTCGCGGAAGGCACTCCCGACGCGCTCAAGAGCCAGGTCTCCGGCGATCTGGTGTCCGTGACCGTGGCGGGCGACCCCCGGGCGGCGATCGTGATCGCCGGACGGTGCGCCGCCGGGGCGCCCGTCGAGGCGACCGACCACACCGTGAGTTTCCGCGTGCCGCAGGGCGAGCGGGTCGTCGTCGACCTGCTCCGGCAACTCGACGCGGCCGGGATCGAACTGGACGGGCTGGCCGTGCAGCGGCCGACCCTGGACGACGTGTTCCTCACGCTCACCGGGCGCAGCCTGCGCGACGACTCCACACCGAACCACACGAAAGACGAGGCCGCGTGACATGACCACTCCGAAGACCGCGACCGCGGCCTCTCCCACGACCGCGACTGCGAGCACCATCACCTTCCGGGCGGCGGCGGAGCCCGCAAGACCGTCCATGGTGCGCGACACCGTCCTGGTGTTCCGCCGGGCGCTGCGGCTGAGCCTGCGCAACCCGGTCTGGACCGTGATGGGCCTCGCGCAGCCACTGCTCTACCTCTTCTTCTTCGGCCCGCTGCTCACCAAGCTGACCAACGTGCCAGGCTTCCCGCCCGGCAATCCGTGGCAGATCTTCGTCCCCGCGATCATGGTCATGCTGGGCCTGTTCGGGGCCGCCTTCGTCGGGTTCGGGCTGGTGTCCGAATGGCGCGACGGGGTAATCGACCGGATGCGGGTGACCCCGATGAGCCGGTTCGCGCTGCTCGCCGGGCGGGTGCTGCGCGATGTCGTGGTGCTCACCTCCCAGGCGGTGCTGCTGGTGCTGGCCGGTCTCGCCATGGGGCTGCGGGCACCCGTCGGCGGGATCGTGGTCGGGATCGCGTTGGTCGCCGTCATGGGCGCCACCATGTCCGCCACGTCCTACGCGGTGGCGCTGATCCTGAAGAGCGAGGATGCGCTGGCGCCGCTGTTGAACGGCGTGCTGCTGCCGGTGATGCTGCTGTCCGGGATCATGCTGCCGATCAGCCGCGGGTTCGCACCCGACTGGCTCTACGACGTCTCCCGGATCAACCCGATGTCCTATGTGGTGGAGGGGGCACGCGCCGCGTTCCTGAGCAACTTCGACGGCCACCAGTTCTGGGTGGGATTGGGCGTCGCCGCGGCGCTCGCCGCCCTCGGCGTGGGGTGGGCAACACGGACCTTCACCCGCCAGTCCAGCTGAGTCCGGTCAGCGGGCCGGCGAACGATCCCGTCACCACCCGCCGTCTGCCGCCGAGACGCAGGGCGAGAGCGCACGAAGGCGCACGCTGATATCATTGTCGTGCGCAGGGAGGTGTGGGATGACGGCAACAACCGAGGTGCTCGCTCGGCACGGGGTCCGCGTCACGGACCAGGAGCTCGCCGCCGAACTGGACCGAGCCCTCAGCGAGCTATCGGGCGCCGACGCCATCAGCGACACGGAAATGGCGTACCTCGCGGCTCACGCGGGTGGTCGGGCCGACCGCCTGTTGGCGTCGTTCGATCCGGTTGCGGCCCACCGCGACCAAGCGCTGGCCAAGGCGGATGCGGCGGCGCAGCTGCTGAGGGGTCTGCTCACCCGTGAAGCCGCGGCAAACCGGCTCGGTATCGACGCCAGCGGGGTCTCTCGCCGCGTCGCCGACGGGCGGCTATGGGCACTGCCACGCACGGGGCGCCGAATTCCGGCCTGGCAGATTCACGACGGCCGGCTCCTCCCGGGCCTCGACGCGATCATCCGGGCGCTTCCCGCCGATGCGAGCCCGCTCGCCATCGCGGGTTTCATGACGACGGCGCAGGAGGAGTTGGGCGATGTGACGCCCATCGACTACGTGCTGGCGGGCGGCAACGCCGAGGCAGTGGCCGAGATGGTCGGAGAACTCGACCGTTGGTGACGGAGCGTCCGAAGAACCCGGTCACGCCGCCGAGGCCGCTCATCCGAGACGACAGAGACCTGTTGCTGGCGCAGCCGACGCTCTGGCGCATCCACGGTACGTTCGGCCCACACGCCTTGGCCTGGAACGAGTTCCGGACGTTCGGACCGTTGTCGACCGCGCGGTTCGACCCGCACCCCCAGCCCCGTGGCGAGCACGATGGGTATGGCGTGAGCTACGCGGCGCTGGACCTGCCCACCGCCGTGGCCGAGGTGTTCCAGCACACCAGGGTCGTGGAATCGACGCCGGCCGTCACGGTGACCTCCTGGTCGCCCGTGCGGCCGCTGCGCCTACTGGACCTGACCGGCGATTGGGCGCTACGCAACGGCGCCTCTCACTCGCTTCAAGCGGCGCCCAGGCGCACGTGCCGGAATTGGTCCCGGACCATCCTGGAAACGTGGCAGGACGTCGACGGGCTGCAATCGGCATCGACCATGACGGGCCGGCCGATCGTCACGCTGTACGAGCGCGCAGCCGATTCCTACCCACACCAGCCCGCGTTCAGCCGACCGCTCAACACCACGGCGGTGTGGGTCCTCGTCGCCGACGCCGCGGCCGCCGTTGGATACCGAACGATCTAGCCATCGCGGCGCTGGCAGCGGGGGCAGAAGAAGGACGACCGATTCATGAACGGCTCCCGCCGGATGGGGGTGCCGCAGCGGCGGCAGGGCGCCCCGGCGCGGCCGTAGGCGTTGAGCGACCGGTCGAAGTAGCCGGATTCGCCGTTGACGTTCACGTAGAGCGCGTCGAACGAGGTGCCGCCTTGGTCGAGTGCGGACCGCATGACGGCGATGGTGGCGTCGATGACGGCGCCGGCCGCTCGGACCGACAGACTGTCGGCGGGCCGGTCGTAGCGCAGCCGCGCGGTCCACAGCGCCTCGTCGGCGTAGATGTTGCCGATGCCGGACACCACGGTCTGATCCAGCAGCACCCGCTTGATGCCGCTGTGCTTGCGGCGGATGGCGGCGACGGTCCGCACCCGGTCGAAGGCCGGATCCAGCGGATCGCGCGCGATATGCGCGATGGGGGCGGGCAATTCGGCGCCACCGGGGACGAACATGAGCCCGCCGAAGGTGCGCTGGTCGACGAAGTCGAGGATCCGGCCCGCGGCCGTGCCTTCGGTGCCCGCGGTGCGTCCCGTGCCTGCCCTGTTGGCGGTGCCGACCGCGCTGCCCGCCAGCCGCAGGCGGAGACGCGTATGCGGACCCAGAGCCACGTTACGAGTACCGCCTGGGGCATGGTGGCTCACGCCGTCGTCGGCACAGCCCACGTCATACACGCGGAACTGCCCGCTCATGCCCAGGTGCGCCAACACGGCGTCACCGCCGTCCAACACCCACCACAGGTACTTGCCGCGCCGCCGGACGTCGATGACGGTGTGTCCGGCCAGGGCCGCCGCGAAATCCGCAGGCCCGGCGAGATGACGGCGCACCGAACGGGGTCCGAGGGCGCCGATGATGTCGACCGAGACCACCGTGCGGCCGATCAGCGCCGCCGCGAGCCCGCGTCGGACGATCTCGACCTCAGGAAGCTCCGGCACGGCGCTCCGCGACGGGGTCGGCTGCGTCAAGGTCGGCTGCGTCAGGGTCGGCACCGCCATCGCCGACCGCGCCACTCGCGGTATCGCCGTCGAGGATCGCCCGATAGGCCTGGGCGGCGGCCAGCTGCTCCGCCTGCTTCTTCGTGTGCCCGGTCCCGGCACCGAGCACCTCGCCGCCCACTGACGCACGCGCGGTGAATGTCTTGTCGTGATCAGGGCCGGACTCATCGACCATATAGACGGGCACGCCGGTCCCGCTGCTGGCCGAGAGTTCCTGCAGCGAGGTCTTCCAATCGAGCCCGGCACCCAGCCGCGGCGCCGCGATCAACAGGTCGTGGAACAGCCGCAGCACCACCGCACGTACCGGCTCCAACCCGTGCTGCAGATACAGCGCACCCAGCAGGGCCTCGACCGCATCGGAGACGATCGACGCCTTCGACCGGCCGCCGGTAAGTTCCTCGCCACGGCCGAGCAGCAGCAGATCGCCGAGACCCAGGCTCGTCCCGACGACGGCGAGGGCATGCATGTTGACGATCGACGCCCGCAGCTTCGCGAGCTGCCCCTCGGGCAGGTCGGGATGGTCACGGTACAGCTGATCGGTGATGACGATGCCCAGGACCGAGTCACCCAGGAACTCGAGCCGCTCGTTCGTTGGCAGACCCCCGTGCTCGTACGCGTACGAGCGATGGGTGAGCGCCAGCTCCAGGGCGTCAGGCTCCAGGTCCAGCCCGACGTGCCGGAGCAGCGCCGACCGCTGGGTGCCGTCGGCGCACGGTGCCGCAGACGTACCTGGGACCGAATCAATCCCGGGGTCGGTCATGGAGTGAGGCTCAGACCTCGACAACAACCCGACCGTCGTACTGACCGCAATTCGGGCAGGCGACATGCGGGGGCTTGAGCTCCCGGCACGCGCGGTTCGAACACGCCACGAGCGTGGGGGCGGTCGCCTTCCACTGCGCCCGGCGCGCGCGCGTCGTTGCGCGGGACTTCTTCCGCTTCGGTACGGCCACGGTTACTTCCCCTTCGTATCCTTCATCATGGCGAGCGCAGCCCACCGAGGGTCCATTGTCTCATGCCGGTGGTCCGGCCCGACGCCATCCATCCGCTCGCCGCAATCGGGGCACAGTCCCGGGCAATCGGGTCGGCATACCGGGATCGCCGGCATCGCCAGCACGAGCTCGTCGTGGACCAGCGGGGCGAGGTCCGCGGCCTCGTCGACCAGATGCGGAACCTCGTCCGGGTCGGTCGTCTCGGCGGTGACGGAATCGGGGTACGCGAACATCTCTCGAAAGGTCGCGACGACAGGTACCTCGATATCGCGAAGGCACCGTGAGCACGAGCCCACCGCGAGCGCGGACACCTCGCCGGTGACTAGCACTCCTTCGGCCACCGACTCCATCAGGCCGGTGACCGACACCTCGGAGCCGCCCGGCACTTCGAGCACGCCGGACACGGTGTGGTCCGGCGCCGGTCCGCGGATGTCTAGGCGATGCGCGAGGCCCGGACCGTCGTGTTTCGACAGGCCGATCGCCCTGGTGTCGATGACCCAGGGCGATGCGGCGCGTAGGTGGGCGTGAGGCATGGCTCTCTCGTGGTGGAACGGACGGCGCGCCCGGGCTCACCGAACCCGGGGCAACCGTTCCAGAGTAGTCGAAAGTCGTCCACGAGCCCAATCGCCCGGACTCCGCGGTCGGACGCTCACGGCACCAGTCGCAGCATTCCCGTTGACTGGTACGGCACGTAAATGTTCCCGAACACATCGGCGGCGATGCCGCCGTTGGATGCTCCGTTGAACAAGACCCGCACCTGATCCGGTGCGCCACTGGTCAGGCCGACGGAATCGAACGCGAATACCCGACCGCCCGAGTTGCCGTAGATCGTGCTGCCCACTCGAGTCAACGCTGCCGATGTGACGCCGCTCAGGTCGGGGAATACCTGCCGGGAGTAGACCCATTCCAGCGTCTGGGGGTTGAGCCCGAACAGCCACCCCTGCGCGTAGAACCACACGGTCCCGTCGGCACCGGTCTCCGCGGCCCCGACGGCGGCAATGTTGCTGATCGGCAGATCGACGGTAAAGGTGCCGTCCGTCGCCTCGTCATATCCGAGGACGCGTGCCTGGCTCGTCACCGGGGAACCTGTTCCGGTGCCGCCGAAAATGGTGGTGCCGGCGAAGATTCGACTGCCTGAGCCCGCGATCGTCACCACCGATTGCTGGCCCACGATGTCGAAGTTTCGTGCGGTCTTGGCTACGGGATCGAAGACGCCGAAGGCACCCGACCACTTCCCGTAATCCGCCTGGCTGCCGTAGTAGATCCGGCCGTGATAGCCGAGCATTCCGTACGGCCGATCCTGCGGATCCGCGGTCGGCGGCACATTGCATTCGTCGACCGGCCTATCGCCGGGAACGAAGTCGCTGGGGTTGAACGAGCGGATGGTGGCGCCCGGGTACACGCCTTGATAGATCCGATCGCCGAGAACCGTCATCGCTTCGGCCTGTCCGCCCGCCCCGAACGAGACGTGCCGGTCCGAGCGCATGGGGCTCTCTGCGCCGAGGCCGCCGGTCAGGTATCCGTTCGTCCAGATGCGCCCGTCCGGCCCCGCGACCATGGAGTTGATGGTGACGTCCGCCGACGGGAGACCGGAAGCCTGCCAACGCACGAACCTTCCGGTCTGCGGGTCGTACTGCGCGGCGACGCCGTTGGAGTCCATCCCGATGAGCGTCTCACCCGGCCAGGCGGCGTCACCGAGATCGATGAAATCCCATTCTCGCGCAGCAATCTGGGCCGGCGCAGTGTCGATCTTCGTCTCTGTCCCGGTCGCCAGATCGAAGCTGTACAGGACGCTCTGCGTCATCATCGGATCGGTGGTGCACGCGGGTGGCGGCGGCGTCTCGGCCGATTTGATATCCGCCTTGGTGTAGTACACCTTGCCGTCGTACACCGTTGACGATCCGTTGAACACGACGCCCTTGATGTCCCCGACCACACTCGATGTCAGCTGCCCGGCCTCATCCCGGGCGACCTTGAAGATGACCAGGTGATCTCGCCCATCGCTGTATGCCGGCCCGATCCAGGCCATCACATAGCCGGGCGAGGCCGTCATGCCGTAAACCCAATTCGACGCGCGAACCTCCGGACTGGTCAGCCCGATCAGGTCGGTGCACGGCGTGTCTACCAGCGTGCATCCCATCACGTGGGCGCCGACGCCCGTTCCGGCAAACACCGTCTTGGTGGTTGGCTCGTACGCCACGCTACGGGTGTACTGCAGTCCCGGAACGACTCCGTTCGCTGGACCGATGCGGGACACTCCCTCGCCTGGGACGTACTTGAAAACCCGTCCACCTGATCCCGAATGCATTCCGCCGTAAACTGTCCCGTCCGGCGCGATGGAAAGCCCGTAGATGACGTCCTGGCCCCAACTGGGCATCCCGATCTTCGTCATTGTCGGGTCGCCGAAGTGCCACGAATACAGCGACGCACTCCGGTAAGTGCCCACGTAAACGGTGCCGTCCGGTGCCTGCGCGACGGTCCACCCGCCGGCTGCACCGGGTATGGGGATGCTGCGGACCACCGCGTGCGACTGGATATCGATTTGCATCAAGTAGCCCGGCTGGCCTTCGCCGACTCCGAAGATCACCGGGCGGCCGTTCTCGTCGCGCCCGGCCGTCGTGGCGTAGATGACGGTGGGCCTGCGAATCTGGGTGCCCAGGCTGGTAGCGGCGGCGGTGAACAGGACATTGTCGAAGCGCGCGGTCTTGTGGGCGCCCAACTCGATCGCGGCCGTGGCAGCGCGGTTCGGCGCGGAGGCATCGAACCGGGTGACGCCGTGATGGACGGACCGATCGGTCCAGTCGAACCCGATCTGTGTGCCGGACTGGTCGTACCAGCGCACACCCACCGACGTGAGGTCGTTCGAGGTGATCGATACGAACACCGAGTACCGCATCCCGGGGCTCACCGGGACCGGTGTGCTGACCGCACCGGAATTGACGCACGGCGGTTTCCCGGCGAGCAGCAGCGCCGCGGTGCCGTCCGTCACCCCGGAGGTGTCGGTGGTCAGCACGCTCTGGCAATTCTTGCTGGCCGGCTCGTTCTGCCCGTTGGAGGGCCGCCAGCCGTCCACTCCGGATTCGAAGGAATGGTTGACGATCAGGATGTCGCCGTTCTGGACGACGGGGTTGGCTGCGCTCGCCGATGGCGCGATGGTGACCGCCAGTGTCGCGGCCAGGACAGTGCTCGCCGCGATGGCGAGGCGGCGGAAGGATCGAATCATGGACGCTCCCTCGTGCTGAATGCGTTGCGGTGCAGCGCGATGACGGGTTGCCCGAGGCCCACTCACCGCAGTCGGGTGCGAATGCGACCTCGTTCTGGACTAGACCACTGAAATGGTGGCAGCCTGTCGTCGCCGTGTCAACAGATTTCCTCGAACATCGTCTGCGACAACACCAATGGACGAAAAGGCGAGGTCACAAGCGTTCGCTCGCGCTGAATGCGGTGCCACACAGCGCGATAACAGGTTGCCAATGGCCCGCTCGCCGTGGTCCGACTCGAGCCCGGCCTCTCCGTGGACTAGACCAGAAATATAGTCGCAGCCAGGCGTCGTGGTGTCAACAGGTCGGATCAGTCGTGGTAGCTGGCGGACGCACCGGAGCGCAGCGCGCTGCGGCCCCGGCCCACCGTCCGCAGCGTCTTCGTCAGCAGATCTTCGAGTTCGGCGAGTCGCTCGTCGACGTAGCGGTCGCAGTCGTCGCGCAGCTTGTCGGCCTCGTCCTGCGCGGTGTCGAGGATCTTCGCGGATTCGGTGTGCGCAGCGCGCACCACCTCGGTCGACCCGACGAGTCTGGCCTGTTCCGCCTGCCCATCCGCCACGGACTGGTCGTAGCTGGCCCGTCCGGCGGCCATCAGCCGGTCCGCCTCGCCGCGGCCGCGCTCGACGAGCGAATCGTGCTGGTCCTGGCCGGCTTGGATGGTCCGGTCGGCATCGGCCTGGGCGCGGGCGAGTACCGCCTCGGCCTGCGCCGTGGCGTCACGGACCAGTCGATCCGCCTGGGCCTGGGCGGTTGCCATGATGGCGGCCGCCTCGTTCTGGGCGTCGCCGACCATGCGGTGGGCTTCGGTCTGCGCCGCGTCCAGCGTCTGGTCGCGGTGGTCGAGGACGTCCTGCGCGTCGTCCATCTCGGCGGGCACGGCGTCCCGGATGTCGTCGAGCAGGTCCAGCACATCCCCCCGCGGTACGACGCAGGACGCCGTCATGGGCAGACCGCGCGCCTCCTCCACGATCGTGACGAGCTGGTCGAGCGCTTCGAACACCCGGTACACCTGTGACCCTCCTGTCGACGGCCGACCGCGGTGCGGACGCACGCGCACACGCCTATACGTTCAGTCTCGCAAGTCCGCCCGGATTCCTGGTGGAGGCACGCGGGGCGACCGGAATGAGGGCACCGGAAGCCGCGGAGGTTCAGCGTCCGAGCTTGCGCGCCAGCGCCGCCGTCACCTGCGCCGGAAGCAGGGCGGAGACATCGCCGCCGTATCGCGCGACCTGCTTGACGAGCGACGAGGACAGGAACGAGTGCTCGGGGCTGGCCGGAATGAATACCGTGTCGATGCCGGCCAGGCCCGCATTCATCTGCGCCATCTGGAGTTCGTATTCGAAGTCCGACACCGCCCGCAGCCCCTTGACGATCGCGTCGATGCCGTTTCTCCGGCAGTAGTCGACCAGCAGGCCGTCGAACGAGTCGACCGTCACGTTGGCCCACCCGGAACCGGCCACGCGCAGCAGATCCAGCCGCTCGTCGACCGTGAAGAGACCGGACTTATCCGGGTTGATGAGCACGGCGACGGTCACCCGGTCGAACAGCTGCGCGGCGCGCCGCACGATGTCCAGATGCCCCAGGGTCGGCGGATCGAACGAGCCCGGGCACACGACATGCGTCATGGTGCGCGACCGTAGCAGACCACGGTATCGCCGTACCGGCGGGTCTTGACCGAGACGAACGGTTCCGGCCAGTCGAATTCCGGGGAGCGGGCCGATCGCTCGAGGACGATGTCCGCCTGCGGGCGCAGGCGGCCGGCGGTGACCAGGCCGCCGAGCACCGTGCGGATCGCATCCTCCGATTCGGCATAGGGCGGGTCGGCGAGCACGATGTCGAACGACTCCCCCGGCGTCACCGCGTACGACGCCGCATCGCCCGCGAACAACGTCATCCCCGCCAGGTTCGACGCCTCGATATTCGCGCGAATCGCGGCTTGCGCAGCCCGGCCGCGTTCCACCAGCACCACCCGTGCGGCGCCGCGCGAGGCCAGCTCCAGCCCGAGGGCGCCGCTCCCCGCGTACAGGTCAAGCACCGCGGCGCCCTCCACGGCGCCGACGGCGACCAGGCTGTTCGCGACGGCCGCGCGCACCTTCTCGGACGTGGGACGGGTGTCAGCCCCGGCCGGGGTGACGAGCCTCCGGCCGGACAGGCGGCCTCCGACGATCCGGGTCACGGTCCGTCCGATCCGAGTCAGCCGACGACGACCAAAAGGTCGCCGCCCTCGACCTGCTGCACGGACGCGATGGCCGTGCGCTGCACCGTGCCCGCCGACTGCGCGGTGATCGATGCCTCCATCTTCATCGCCTCGATCGTGGCCACGACCTGCCCCGCCTCGACCCGGTCCCCCTCCACCACCATGAGGGTGACGGCGCCGGAGAACGGAGCGGCGATGTGATGCGGGTTGGCCGGATCGGCCCGTTCCGCGACCGGGATGTCGATGGCGACGGATCGATCGCGGATCTGCAGCGGCCGCAACTGGCCGTTGAGCGTGGTGACGACGGTCCGCATGCCGCGCTCATCGACCTCACCGATCGCTTCGATGCCGGCGATGAGCTGGACGCCGCGGTCCAGATCGATGACGTGTTCGGTTCCGGGCTGCAGACCGTAGAGATAGTCCGCAGTCGGCAGCACGCCGATATCCCCGAACTCGGCGCGCACCTCGTCGAAGGACCGGGTCGGCGCCGGGAAAAGCAGCCGGTTGAGGGTGGCGCGCGGCTCGGCCTGCAGAGCGGCCCGATCCTCGTCGGACAGCGTGCCGACAGGTGGATGGTGCACCCGGCCGGCCAGCGCCTTCGTGCGGAACGGCTCGGGCCAGCCGCCCGCGGGTTCGCCCAGTTCGCCGGACAGGAACCCGACGACGGAATCGGGCACGTCGAAACGGCCAGGGTCGGCCTCGAACGCGGCCGGGTCGACGCCGGCGCCGACGAGGTGCAGCGCCAGATCGCCCACCACCTTCGAGGACGGGGTGACCTTCACCAGGCGTCCGAGCATGGCGTCCGCCGCCGCGTAGGTGGCCTCGATCTGTTCGAACTTGTCCGCGAGCCCGAGCGCCTTGGCCTGCTGGCGGAGATTGGACAGTTGCCCGCCGGGAATCTCGTGCCGGTAGACCCGACCGGTCGGCGACCGGAGCCCGGACTCGAACGGCGCATACAGGGCGCGCACGGCGTCCCAGTAGGGTTCGAGGTCCTGCGCCGCGGCCAGCGACAGGCCGGTTTCCCGGCCGGTGTGGTCGGTCGCCGCGATCAGCGCGGAGAGCGGCGGCTGGCTGGTGGTGCCGGCCATCGGCGCGCTGGCGGCGTCGACCGCGTCCACACCCGCGTTGATCGCGGCGAGATACGTGGCCAGTTGCCCGCCGGCGGTGTCGTGCGTGTGCAGGTGCACCGGCAGGTCGAACCGTTCCCGCAGCGCCGTCACCAAGGTTGCCGCGGCGGGAGCCCGCAGCAGCCCGGCCATGTCCTTGACGGCCAGGATGTGCGCGCCGGCCTGGACGATCCGCTCTGCCAGGCGCAGGTAGTAGTCGAGGGTGTAGAGCTTCTCCGCCGGGTTCACCAGATCGGCGGTGTAGCACAGCGCCACCTCGGCGACGGCGGTGCCAGTGTCGCGGACAGCGTCGATGGCCGGGCGCATCTGGTCGACGTCGTTGAGCGCGTCGAAGATGCGGAAGATGCCGATGCCGCTCTCGGTGGCCGCGGTGACGAAGCTGCGGGTGACCTCGATCGGGTACGGCGTGTATCCGACCATGTTCCGGCCGCGCAGCAGCATCTGCAGACACACGTTGGGCAGCGCCTCCGACAGCGCTTCGAGCCTCTCCCACGGGTTCTCGGCGAGGAACCGTAGGGCGACGTCATAGGTGGCGCCGCCCCACGCCTCGATGGACAGCAGCTGCGGCGTGAGCCGCGCGACGGCCGGCGCGATCGCGACGAGGTCACGCGACCGAACGCGGGTGGCGAGCAGCGACTGATGCGCGTCCCGGAACGTGGTGTCCGTCACGGCCAGGGCGGTCTGCTCGCGCAGGGCCTGGGCGAAGCCCTCCGGGCCGAGCTCCGCGAGCAGTTGCCGGGAGCCGGCGGGCGCCTCACCCTCCGGTAGCGGCGGCACCTTATCCCGCGGATCGGCCAAGATCGCCGGGCGAGAACCGTTCGGCTTGTTCACGGTGACGTCGGCGAGGTAGGTGAGCAGGCGGGTGCCGCGGTCCGCGGACTGGCGGGCAGTGAGCAGGTCCGGATGCTGCGCGATGAACGACGTCGTCACCCCGCCGGCGGCGAAGTCTGGGTTGTCCAGCACGGCCCGCAGGAACGGGATGTTGGTGGCGATGCCGCGCACCCGAAACTCGGCCAGCGCCCGCCGGGCCCGGCGCAGGGCCTGATCCCAGTCGGCGCCGCGGCAGGTCAGCTTCACCAGCAGCGAATCGAAATGCGGGCTCACCTCCGCGCCCGCGTGCACCGTGCCGCCGTCCAGCCGCACCCCGGCGCCGCCCGGCGAGCGGTAGGTGATGATCTTGCCGGTGTCCGGGCGGAACCCGTTCGCCGGGTCCTCACTGGTGATCCGGCACTGCAACGCGGCGCCGTGCGACCGGATCCGGTCCTGGGTCAGACCCAGCTCGGCGAGCGTGGCGCCGGCCGCGATGCGGATCTGCGCGGCCACCAGGTCGACGTCCGTGGTCTCCTCGGTGACGGTGTGCTCGACCTGGATGCGCGGATTCATCTCGATGAACGCGACCTGGTTGTCGGCGCCCAGCAGGAATTCGACCGTGCCGGCGCCGCAGTAACGGATATGACGCGCAAAGGCGACGGCATGCGCACAGATCGCGGCGCGGATGGTCGGATCGAGGTTCACCGCGGGGGCAACCTCGATCACCTTCTGGTTCCGCCGCTGCACCGAGCAGTCCCGCTCGTAGAGGTGCACCGTGGCGCCGGTGGCGTCCGCCAGAATCTGCACCTCGATATGCCTCGGATCGACCACGGCCCGCTCCAGGAACACCGTGGCATCGCCGAAGGCCGAGACGGCCTCACGCATGGCGGTGCGGATCGCCTCGGGAAGTTCGGCGGGGTCGTCCACGCGCCGCATACCGCGCCCGCCGCCGCCGGCGACGGCCTTGACGAAGATCGGGAAGCCCACGGCGCCGGCCGCGGCGACCAGTTCGTCGACATCGTCCGAGGGTGGCGTCGACTCCAGCACCGGCAGCCCCGCGTCCCGCGCCGCCGCCACCGCACGCGACTTGTTCCCGGCGAGTTCCAGCACCGCCGCCGACGGGCCGATGAAGGTGATCCCGGCATCGGCGCAAGCCTGGGCCAGCTGCGGGTTCTCGGAGAGGAACCCGTATCCGGGATAGATCGCATCGGCACCGGCCCGCCGGGCCGCGGCGACGATCTCGTCGACGTCGAGGTAGGCGCGGACGGGGTGCCCGACCTCGCCGATCTGGTACGCCTCGTCCGCCTTCTGCCGGTGCGTCGAGTTGCGGTCCTCGTACGGGTAGACGGCGACCGACGAGACGCCCAACTCGTAGGCGGCGCGGAACGCCCGGATGGCGATCTCGCCTCGGTTGGCGACCAGGATCTTGTCGAACATGGGCGGGCGGAACCCCCGTTTCGCGTGCGGGAACCATCTGGACCGTTTCAGTGGCGCGGCGGGTATGACGGTATCGCGGCGGCGGGCGCGGCTGGAGGGCGGCATGCGGCGTCCGGTCCGCGGCCGCGGCGTCGTCAGCCCTTCTGCAGGTAGTCCTGGCCGTCGGCGTCGACAATCGCGTCGGCCATGGCGGCGAGCCCGGGATATGCGGCCATGGTCGGATCGTCCCCGACCAGCTCGGTCGCGTCGGCGCGCGCCACGCCGATCAGATCGCGGTCGCGCTGCAGCGACAGCAGCCTGAGCGAGCTCGCGCGTCCCGCCTGGCTGGCGCCGAGCACGTCGCCCTCACGGCGCAGCGCCAGGTCCGCCTCGGCGAGCTCGAACCCATCCGCCGTCGCGGCCACTGCGTCGAGCCTCGCGCGCCCGGGCCCGGCGCCCGACACCTCGGTGACGAGCAGGCAGACCCCGGGGGTACCGCCCCGGCCGACCCGCCCGCGCAGCTGGTGCAGCTGCGACATCCCGAAGCGATCCGCGTCCATGATGATCATGACGGAGGCATTGGCGACATCGACGCCGACCTCGATCACGGTCGTCGATACCAGCACGTCGATCTCGCCGGACGCGAAACCGCGCATGACGCCGTCCTTCTCGCCGGGCGCCATCCGTCCGTGCAACACGGCGAGGCGCAATCCGGCCAGCGGCCCGCCGCGCAAATGCTCCGCCACGTCGAGCACCGCGAGCGGCGGGCGGCGGGCAGGCTGGCCCTCTGCAGCGGCGCCACCCCCGGAACCGCCCCCGGGATCCCCGAAGAGATCGTCGTCCGGGTCACCGCCGGGATCGTCCTCATACGCCCCGTCGCCGGCGGCATCGCCCGACCCCGGAACATCGTCATCTCCGATCCTCGGGCACACGACATACGCCTGATGTCCTGCCGCGACTTCCTCCCGGACCCGCACCCAGGCGCGCTCCAGCCAGGCGGGCTTGTCCGCCGCCGGCACCACCGTCGTCGCGACGCCCGCGCGGCCGACCGGCAGCTCGGTGAGGGTGGACACGTCGAGATCGCCATACACCGTCATGGCGACCGTGCGCGGGATGGGCGTCGCCGTCATCACCAGCACGTGCGGCGGGTTCGCGCCGGAGTCCTTGGACCGCAACGCGTCTCGCTGCTCCACACCGAACCGGTGCTGCTCGTCGATCACCGCGAGGCCGAGGTTGGGCAGCAGCACGTCCTCGGAGAGTAGCGCGTGCGTGCCGACCACGATCATCGGCTGGCCGGAGGCGATATCGGCCAGCAGCCGCCGCCTATCCCCCGCCGCCGTCGACCCGGTGAGCAGGGCGACGGCGATCGCGTAGGGCGGAGCGCCGAGCTCGCCCCCGCCACCGAGCGGGCCTAGCACTGAACGCAGCGACCGCGCGTGCTGGGTCGCCAGCACCTCGGTGGGCGCCAGCAGGGCCGCCTGCCGCCCGGCATCGAGCACCTGCAGCATGGCCCGCAGCGCGACCACCGTCTTACCCGACCCGACCTCCCCCTGCAGCAGCCGATTCATCGGGTGGATCGTCGCGAGGTCCGCGGCAATCTCCTCGCCGACCGACCGTTGCCCCGCGGTGAGCGTGAAGGGCAGTGCCGCGTCGAACGCCGCGAGATAACCTCCGTCGATCCGCGGGCACGGTTCGGCCGGGAACGCGCGAGCCAGCGCACGCCGCCGCGCCAACACCAGTTGCAGCGCAAGCGCTTCGTCATACCGGAGCCGATCGCGGGCCTGGTCGAGGAGCTCCCGGCCGGTCGGCCGGTGGGCGTTACGCAGCGCGGTGTCCAGATCGGTGAGGCCGCGCGCGGCGAGCAGGGTGTCCGGAACCGGGTCCGCAATCGGCCCCAGCACGGCGAGCACCTGCTTCACCGTCCGCTGCAGCAGCCCGGACGTCAACCCGGCCGTCTGCGGGTAGACGGGGATGATCCCGCCGGCGAAGGACTCGAGCACGTCCAGCGTGCCATCGACGTCGCCGATGCTGCCGTCGGCGGTGGCGAGCTCCGGGCTCGACATCTGCAGTGTGCCGCGAAACTCCGACACCGTGCCGGAGACCAGCGCCTCCATGCCCCGCTGCAGCCGCGTCCCGAGCCAGGGCTGGTTGAACAGCGCGCACTCGAGCCGCCGGTTCCCGTCGGTGACCACGATCTTGGTCAGGTGGCGCGGCCGGCCGGTCCGGCCCGATCTGCCCAACGAACGCGTCTCGATCCTGTCGATGCGCGCCCACACCGTCGCCGCCTCGCCGACCCGCAACGCCGCCAGATCGGTGAGCTTGCCGCGCTCGGTGTACCTGCGCGGATAGTGACGCAAGAGGTCGGCGACGGTCAGCAGCGATGCCTTCGCGAAGCGCGCCGCCGTCCGCCCGCCCACCACGTTCTTGAGCGGCGTCGTCATCGCGGGAACGTCGCTATGCGGCACGCTTCCTCCTCCCTACCGGCCAGCCTGCGCCCATCGTGCCGCACGGACCGGACAGAGCGACCGGGCGCGTCCGGCAGGTCCGGGTATGACGCTGTTCGCACCGTAAACGGTGCCGAGCCCCGTACGCGCCGGCCACGCGGTCGAGGTGTTTTGGCACGAGGGATTGCGACCCGCTATGCTGGTGCGGTTGCCCGGCTTGCGCTGGGCCGTTTCTGACTGCCTTCGACCGGCAGCGCACCAGTTTCGTTCACGCTTCGGGCGGGTCGGTGTCGGTCGCCGAACGATGTGAGAGGGTGCCACCAGTGGCTGCCGTGTGTGATGTGTGTGGCAAGGGTCCCGGCTTCGGCATGAGTGTCTCGCACTCGCATCGTCGGACGAACCGCCGCTGGAACCCGAACATTCAGGCCGTACGCGCCCAGGTGGCGCCGGGCACGGTCCGCAAGATTAACGCATGCACCTCCTGCATCAAGGCCGGCAAGGTCAGCCGCGGCTGATCGCCGCACGGTGCAGCCGCGAACCCCGCGGCCGCACCGATAGCCCCGATATCGACAGCGGCGGCGCACATCTCGGGATGTGCGCCGCCGCTTCGCGTTGTTTCCATCGATCGTTTTTCACCGATCGATGCGGCTGGGCCGGTCAGTCCGGCCGACCGGCCGCCTACACCGCGCCTACGCCCCCGGGACGAGCGTGTGCCTCCAACCGTGCGGGTCCGGCGCCGCGCCCTGCTGGATCGCGACCAGCGCCTCGCGGAGCTTGAGCGTCACCGGGCCGGGCTGCCCTCCGCCGATGGTGAACTCGCCGTCGGCCGAACGGACGGCGGCCACCGGCGTCACCACCGCCGCAGTGCCGCACCCGAACACCTCCGTCATCTCGCCCGCGTCGACGGCCTTGCCCCACTCGTCGGTGGAGATCCGTCGCTCGGTGGCCGTGTAGCCGAGGTCACGCGCCAGTGTGATCAGCGAATCGCGCGTGATCCCGGGCAGCAGGGAGCCGTTGAGCGCGGGCGTCACGATTTCCACGGTTCCGGCATCCTCGGTCCCGTAGACGAAGCACAGGTTGTTCGTGCCCATCTCCTCGACCCAGCGCCGCTCCACCGCGTCGAGCCAGACCACCTGGTCGCAGCCGCGTTGCGCCGCCTCCGCCTGGGCGAGCAGGGACGCCGCGTAGTTGCCGCCCGTCTTCGCCTCACCGGTGCCGCCGGGGGCAGCCCGCACGTATTCGGTGGACAGCCAGACCGTGACCCCGGTCGCGCCGTGCGAGAAGTAGATCCCGGCCGGCGACGCGATCAGGCAGTAGGTGACCTTCTTCGCCGGATGCACGCCGAGCGCGACCTCCGACGCGAACATGAAGGGGCGCAGGTACAGCGACGTATCCGGGGCCGTCGGCACCCAGGCGCGGTCGACGGCGACCAGTTCGGCCAGCGAGTCGATGAACAGTTGCTCGGGCAATTCCGGCAATGCGATGCGGTGCGCGGACCGGGCGAACCTAGCGGCATTGGCCTCCGGCCGGAACGCCGCCACCGATCTGTCGGGCTGCTGGTAGGCCTTGAGACCCTCGAAGATCTCCTGGCCGTAGTGGAACAGCATGGTCGCCGGGTCCAGCGTGAACGGGGCGTAAGGAACCACGCGTTCGTCGTGCCAACCGCGGTCGGCATCCCAGTCGATCAGCACCATGTGGTCGGTGAAGTACTTGCCGAAACCGGGCGCGGCGAGGATCTCGGCGAGCCGGTCGGCCGACGTGGGATGGGTGGTGAGCGTCCGGGAAAACATCGGTGGCGGGCTCCTCGATCTGGCGCGCTGCGCGTCGGTGCGGCCGCCGTGAAGCGGTCGTCCCAATACTAGGACGCCCGACTATCGCAACTCCTGTCAGACCCCGCCGCATCCCGCCCCAGCCCCACGCCGCACTCCGCCCCCACCCCGCCGAGCGGTGCGATATGCACGAGTTTGTGCCCGGAATGTCCGCAATTTCGCACCGCTCGGCGAGAGGATTCGCCGCTCGGCGAGAGGGTTCGCCGCTCGGCGCGGGAGCTCGGCGCAACTGCTCACCGCACGTGCGAGGGAACGAAGGGCGGCTTGACCGCCCGCACCCGAAGGGCGCGCCCGCGCACGTCGACGGTCAGGTCGTCATCGACGTCCACACCGGCCTCGGAATCGATCAGCGCCAGCGCGATTGCGTGGCCCAGCGTCGGCGAGAACGTTCCCGAGGTCGTGTGCCCGATCACCGCCCCGGCGGCCGATTTCACGTCCTGGTGCGGCCGCAGCACGCCCCGATCCACCGCCGCGAGCCCCCACAGCGTGCGCGCCGGCCCGGCCGCCTTCTCCGCGAGCAGCGCCTCCCGCCCGAAGAACGCGTCCTTCTTCCAGCCGACCGCCCAGCTCACCCGGGCCTGCAGCGGCGTGATGTCCGGCGACAGGTCCTGCCCGTGCAGCGGGTAGCCCATCTCGGTGCGCAGCGTGTCCCGCGCGCCCAGCCCGGCCGGTAGCCCGCTGCGGGAACCGGCGGCCGCTAGCAGCGCCTCCCACAGCGGACGGGAACCGTCCCAGGAGGGCAGCAGCTCGTACCCGTGCTCCCCCGTGTACCCGGTCCGGCACACCCGCACCGGCGCGCCGGCGAACTCGGCGTCGCGCCAGGACATGTAGTCGAGCTCCGTCGGCAGGCCCACCTCGGCCAGCACCTCCGCGGACAGCGGCCCCTGCACCGCCAGCACGCCGAACTCGCGGTGCCGGTTCACGACGGAGATCCCGTCGGGCGCCGCGGCCTGCAGCGCCGCCACCACGGCTGCGGTGTTCGCCGCATTGGGCACCAGCAGAACGTCGTCATCCCCGACGAGATAGACGATGAGATCGTCGACCACGCCGCCGGACTCGTTGCAGCACAACGTGTATTGCGCCTGGCCCGGCCCGATCCGGCCCAGATCGGCGGACAGGCAGCGGTTGATGAACGCGGCAGCGCCGGCTCCGGTGATGGACGCCTTGCCCAGATGCGAGACGTCGAACACACCGACCGTGGTGCGCACCGCGGTGTGCTCCGCGACCACCCCGCCGGCGGCGTACGAGATCGGCATATCCCATCCACCGAACGCGCCCATCGTCGCGCCCAACGCTACGTGCGCGTCGTGTAACGGTGAGTGCAGCAGCTGCGGCTGCGATCCTTCCGGGGATGACGATGTGCCCGTGCCGGGGTCGTTCGAGTCGGCCTCGCCGTGGTGCGATTCGCGCATGGTGCCACCGTAGTCGGTCGCCGCCCGGCGCCGTGGTGCGCCTCCGACCGGATACGGTGCTTCGCAGACACCCGCCGCCGTCCATCCCAGGGAGCCCTCGCGATGCCCTCGATCACGCTGACCACCTCCGCCCCGGACCGCGTCCGCGCCGACGCGCTCGTCATCGGCGTCTATGCGCCGGAAGCCGACGGCGGCGAAGTGATGGTGGACAGCCACGCCGCCCACCTTGCGCCGCTGGCACGCCTCGCGACCGCGGCCGGCGCGCGCGGGCGATCGACGGAGATGACGATGTTCGCGGCGCCGGAGGATTTCGCCACCGGAAAGATCATCGCCGTCGGGCTCGGCAAGCGCTCGGAGCTGACAGCGGAGCGGATTCGCCGCGCCGCCGGCGTCGCATCCCGGGCCGCCGCGGGATGCGGGCGCATCGTCTCGACCCTCGGAACGCTCGGCCTGGCCGCCGCCACCGAGGGGCACCTGCTCGGCGCCTACCGGTTCACCGGCTACAAGGCGCCGGTCGAACCGGCGGTGGGCTCGGTGGCGCTCGTCACGAAGCGGGCCGACCGCGCCTCCCGGGACGCGGCGCGGCATGCCACGGTCGCGGCGGAGGCGGTGGCCCTGGCGCGCGATCTGGTGAACACCGCACCGAACGACCTGCCGCCGGCGGTGTTCGCCGAACGGGCGGCCGATGCCGGCCGGGCCGCGGGGCTCACCGTGCAGGTGTTCACCGAGAGGGCGCTCGAACGGGGTGGGTACGGCGGCATTCTGGCCGTGGGCTCGGGCTCGGCCCGGCCGCCGCGGCTGGTGCGCCTCGCCTACCGGCCGGCGCGACCGAAGGCGAGCGTGGCGCTGGTCGGCAAGGGCATCACCTTCGACTCCGGCGGGATCTCGATCAAGCCGGCCGCGGGCATGGACCACATGACCAGCGACATGGCCGGCGCCGCGTCGGTCGTGGCGGCCGTCATCGCTGCGTCCGCGCTGAAGCTGCCGATCGCCGTCACGGCCACCGTGCCGATGGCGGAGAACCTGCCGTCCGGGTCCTCGTACCGGCCCGGGGACGTGTTGACGCACCGCGGCGGGCAGACCGTCCACGTGCTCAACACCGACGCGGAGGGACGGCTGATCCTGGCCGATGCGATCGTGCGCGCCGGCGAGGACAAGCCCGACTACCTGCTGACGGTCGCGACGCTCACCGGCGCGCAGATCGTCGCGCTCGGCAACCGGACCATGGGCGTGATGGGCACCGCGGAGCTGCGCGACCGGGTCGCGGAACTGGCCCGCGAGGTGGGCGAGGGCGGCTGGGCCATGCCGCTGCCGGAGGAGCTGCGGGAGGGCCTGGACTCACCGCTGGCGGATATCGCGAACGTGGCGAGCGACCGGGCGGGCGGGATGCTGGTGGCCGGCCACTACCTGGCGCATTTCGTCCCGGACGGCCTGTGCTGGGCGCACCTCGACGTGGCAGGCCCCGCGTTCAACACGGGCAAGCCCTACGGGTACACGCCGGAGGGCGGCACCGGCGTGCCGGTGCGGACCCTGCTCGCCGTGCTGACCGACCTCGCCGGCCGGTAAGCAAAAAGGGCCGCACCGGCCCAGCTCCGACCAACCCCCGCACCCGCGTGCTTCGCGCCGCGCCCTGTGCGGCAGCAGAACCAGTAGTGGAGGCCGAGTCGTGAGGGTCGGGGTCTACGTCGACGCGTTCAATCTCTACTACGGTGGCCGCAGCCACTTCGGGCGCGGAACCGCAGAGTGGAAGTGGCTGGACATGCGCGGGCTTGCGCAGTCCTTGGCCGGATGGACGGGCAGCGTCGTCTCCCGGATCGTCTACTGCACGGCGCGCGTGGACACGAGCGACAGCCCGAGTGCCGCGACCGACCAGGACATCTACCTCCAGGCTCTTCGCGCGTCCGGGTCCATCGACGTCATGGAGCTGGGCCGCTACGTGGCCCGAGCGAAGAAGCAGGCGTTGGCCGGCTCGACCTCCGGCGGCAAGCCGGTCCTATTCCGGCCGCCGTCGTCGCTTCGCTACGACCGCGCCCTGCCGCTGGAGATCGTCAAGGATGCCGGTGGCTCCCCAATGGTGCTCGCGACGGTACGCAATCGTGAGGAGAAGGGCTCTGACGTGAACGTCGCGACGCATCTGCTCGTGGACGTCCTCAACGGCATCGTCGATGCGGCGATCGTCATCTCCAATGACTCGGATCTGGCGCTCCCCATCCGCGTCGCTCGTGGCACGGTACCCGTCGGCGTCGTCAACCCGAGTAAGAATCAACTCGCAGGCGCACTCCGCGGCCGACCGACCGACGGTGTTGGCCGACACTGGTGGCGCCAGCTCACTCCGGCAGATTTCAGAGCCCACCAGCTGCCGGTTCAGGTCGGGTCGCTGCGCCGGCCGCTCGGATGGTGAGGGAGAGCACGCGATGGTCATTGCCAGCGTATTGACGTTGCCCTCGGACATCCATAAGCTGAATCCACCCACCCGACCCCTTCTGGGGGTCGGGTTTTTTTATCTCCGTCCTGCTGCTGTCAGCGGTCGCCGTCGGCATCGGCGGCGGCGCGTTTGCGCAGCACGGACTGCCGGCGCGAGTAGTCGCGCATGCGCTGCGGGTATCCGACCACGGCCGCCTCGTAGATCGGCAGCGTGTGCGCCCGAGCGAACGCCGCCGCGGCGGCGGGATTCGCCACCTGGCGCCTGGTGAATTCGCCATCGTGCGCCACCAGCAGCATCGTCGTGCCGGTGACGGTGGTCCGCGGCTCGACGAAGATCTCTACCCCGCGGTGCGCGAGCACCCACTCCTCCAGGGCGCGCTGCGCCTCCGCCCGCTCGGTGCGGTCGCCGTGGCCGGGCGCGACACCTCCGCGCCGAGCAGATCGTCGGGAGAACAAACCCACGTGCGTCCCCTTCCCGCTCGCGCCCCGTGGTCCTCCGGTCCTGACCAGTGTGCCTGATCACCCGCCGATCGCCCGAACGGCGCGAACCGTGACACGTCCGACACCGGACGGTCGCGCAGCGGCACCGGGTCAATGCCAAGATGGAGACGGTACCGGCGCGCAGTTGCGTCCGGCGCTCGGTGATACCCGGCGGCAGGCCGGCAGAACCCGTATCCGACACACCTCAAGGAGCACGATGACCGACACCGCCGTCGACCTGGTAGTCCTCGGCGGAGGATCCGCCGGCTACGCCTGCGCGATGCGGGCCGCCGAGCTGGGTTCCTCCGTCGTGCTCATCGAACGGGACAAGCTGGGCGGAACATGCCTGCACCGCGGATGCGTGCCGACGAAGGCCCTACTGCACGCCGCCGAGGTCGCGGACGAGATCAAAGAGGCGTCCGCCGTGGGCCTGCGGGCGAAGTTCGACGGGGTGGACGTCGACGGACTGCACCAGTACAAGAACGCGATCGTCGGCAAGCACTTCAAGGGTCTGACCGGCCTGGTCGCCTCGCGGGGCGTGCAGGTGGTCGCCGGTGACGGAGTCTTCACCGGCGGCCGCAGCGTGAAGGTCGGGGACGATACCTACACCGGCACCAATGTGGTGCTGGCGACCGGCTCGTACTCGAAGAGCCTGCCGGGTCTGGCCATCGAGGGGCGCGTGATCACCTCCGAGCAGGCCCTCGAACTGCAGTGGATCCCGCAGAAGGCACTGGTGCTGGGCGGCGGCGTGATCGGTGTCGAGTTCGCCTCCGTGTGGGCCTCGCTCGGCGCAGAGGTCACCATCATCGAGGCGCTGCCCTCGCTGGTGCCGGCTGAGGACCCGTGGGTCGGCAAGCAACTGGAGCGCGCCTTCAAGAAGCGCAAGATCGCCTTCAAGACGGGGGTGCGGTTCTCCGGCGTCACGCAGGACGAGAGCGGCGTCACCGTCACCCTGGAATCCGGCGAGTCGCTGACCGGCGATCTGTTGTTGGTCGCCGTCGGGCGTGGGCCGGCGACCGAGGGCTGCGGGTTCGCCGAGGCGGGCGTCGAGATGGACCGCGGCTTCGTGCTCACGAACGAACGCCTGGCGACCAACCTCCCGAACGTCTACGCGGTGGGCGACATCGTCCCCGGCCTGCAGCTCGCGCATCGCGGGTTCCAGCAGGGCATCTTCGTCGCCGAGGAGATCGCCGGGCTCAGCCCCATCGTGGTGCCCGATTCCCGGGTTCCGCGGATCACCTACTGCGATCCGCAGATCGCCTCCATCGGGCTCACCGAGCAGCAGGCGACCGACGAATACGGCGAGGTGGAGACGTTGATCTACAACACCGCCGGCAATGCGAAGACCGACATCCTGCGCACCGCGGGCGGCATCAAGGTGGTGCGCGCCAAGGACGGCCCGGTCGTCGGCTTCCACATGGTGGGCGCCCGGATCGGCGAGATTCTCGGCGAGGCCCAGCTCATCGTCAACTGGGAGGCCTACCCCGAGGACGTGGCGCCCTACGTCCATGGTCATCCCACGCAGTACGAGGCCATCGGCGAGACGATGCTGGCGATGGCCGGAAAGCCGCTGCATGTGCACAGCTAACCCCGCCCAGACCGCAACCCGCTCGACGTCGCGCTGATCCGCCACCCAAGGAGCCCGCCCCATGTCCCACTCCGTGAAGATGCCGGCCCTCGGCGAGAGCGTCACCGAAGGCACGGTCACCCGGTGGCTCAAGAAGGAGGGCGACACGGTCGCCGAGGACGAGCCGCTACTCGAGGTGTCCACCGACAAGGTGGACACGGAGGTGCCGGCCCCGTACGCAGGGATCCTCGAGAAGATCCTGGTTCAGGAGGACGAGACCGTCGAGGTCGGGGCGGAGCTCGCCCTCATCGGTGACGGCTCGGGCGGGTCCGCCTCGGATGACGACGTTCGTGCAGAGGCCCCCGCACCGACCGCGGGAGCGGCACCGGTGTCTGCGCAAGCGGCCGCTCCCGGTCCAGGGCAGGCGCCGGAGCCCACTGCGTCGGAATCCGTTGCAGATGAGCCGGTCTCGAGTACGGTTCCGGATGTCGCGGCGCCTCCGGACGCCGCAATCGCGGAACCGGCACCGACGACGCCCGCACTGGCCGGCCCCGGGACGACGGTGGTGATGCCCGCCATGGGCGAGTCTGTCACCGAGGGCACGATCACCCGCTGGCTGAAGGCGGTGGGCGACACCGTCGCCGAGGACGACCCGCTCGTCGAGATCGCCACCGACAAGGTCGACGCCGAGGTGCCGTCACCGGTGGCCGGAACCCTGCTGCAGATCCTCGCGGCCGAGGACGCGACCGTCGAGGTCGGCTCGCCGATCGCCGTCATCGGAAGCGCAGCTGCGGTCGCCGCCGGCGCTACGGAACCGCCGGCCCCGGAACCCTCGGCTGTGTCCCCAGCGGCCCCAGTGGCCCCCGCGGCAACCGCGGCACCCCCTGCCGAGCCCGCCGCGGCGCCGACGCCTATGCCCACGCCGGAACCGGTCGTCGCGGCGGCGCCCGCTGTCCATGCACCGGCCCCTGCACCGGCCAACGGCGTCGGCACGGACCGCGGCATCGGCTACATCACCCCGGTCGTCCGTAAGCTCGCCGCCGATCACGGAGTGGATCTCGCCGCAGTCGCCGGGACCGGCGTGGGCGGGCGCATCCGTCGCGAGGATGTGCTGGCCGCGGCAGAAGCCCAGAAGGTCGCCGCGGAGCACGAGCCGGCCGAACCGCCGTCCGCACCAGCGGTGACGTCTGTACCGCCGGCGCCCGCACCGTCCGCCCCAGCTCCGACGACAGCAGCACCGGCGGCTGCGCCGCAACACAGCGTCATACCCGCCGCCGCAACCCAGGCGCTGGCCGGCACCACGCAGCCGGCGCCCCGCATCCGGCAGGCCATGGCGCGCAGCATGATGGCCGCGGTGACCGGATCCGCGCAGACCACGACCATCATCGAGGTCGACGTCACCCGGGTCGCGGCGCTGCGCGACCGGACGGGCGCCGCATTCCGCGCGCGCGAAGGCGCCGAGCTGACGTACCTGCCGTTCTTCGTGAAGGCGGCGGTCGAGGCGGCGAAGGCCAACCCGATCGTCAACGCGTCGGTGTCCGACGACCTCACCGAGATCACCTACCACCCGACGGTCGACCTCGGCGTCACCGTCGACACGCCCCGCGGCCAGGTCGCGCCGGTCGTCCACCGGGCCGACGATCTCGGCCTCACCGGGCTCGCGCGGCGCATCGCCGACCTGGTGGAGCGCACGGCGAGCGGCGCGCTCGGCCCGGACGAGCTGTCGGGGGCGACGTTCACGGTCACCAGCGCGGGGCCGTCCGGAGCGCTCATCGACACGCCGATCGTGGTGCCCCCGCAGGCGGCCATCCTGGCTGTGGGCTCGGTGAACAAGCGGCCCGTCGTCGTGACGGACGCCGATGGCAACGATGTGATCGCGGTGCGCTCTATCGCGGCCCTCGCGCTGTCCTACGACCAGCGGATCGTCGACGGAGCCGAGGCGACGCGCTACCTCGCCGCCGTCAAACGGCGCATCGAGGACGGAGATTTCGAGCCGGATCTCGGGATCTGACCCCGGAGATTTGGGATCTGAGAGTCCGGTCCTGAGAGGCCCGGCCGGGTCGGTTGCCGGGCGGGCCGGAGAGGAGCCAGCCATGCGCGTGGTGATCGCCGGCGGCAGCGGATTCCTGGGCCGGCACCTCACCCAGGCGCTCCGGCAGTCCGGCGACCGGGTGACAGCGCTCGTGCGGCGTGCCCCGCGTGGGCCGGACGAAGCCGGGTGGGATCCGGTGGCCGGCGTCGTCCCGTTCGCCGCGATCGACGGGGCGGACACCGTCGTCAACTTCTGCGGCGCCGGGATCGGCGATCGCCGGTGGACCGATGCCAGACGCGAGGTGCTGCGCGCCTCCCGCATCGAGCCGACCGAACTGCTCGCCGCCGCCTGCGCGAAGCTGTCGGTGCCGACCCTGGTCAATGCCTCCGCCGTCGGATATTACGGTGACCGCGGGGACGATACGGTCACCGAGGCCGACGGTCCCGGGGCGGGTTTCCTCGCCCGGCTGTGTGCCGACTGGGAGGCGGCGACCGGCGCGGCAACGGCGGCGGGCGTGCGCGTGGTGAATCTGCGCACCGGGCTCGTGCTCGGGCCCGACGGCGGGATGCTTCCCCGCCTGGTGCTGCTCACCAAGGCGCTGCTCGGCGGCCGGCTCGGCTCCGGGCAGCAATGGTGGCCGTGGATCTCGATCGTCGACCACATCGCCGCGGTACGGTTCCTGTTGCGCGGCAGCGATTCTCGAGCGGTGCACGGCCCGGTCAACCTCACCGCGCCGATGCCGGTGACCAACGCCGAGTTCACCCGCGCGCTCGGCGCCGTGCTGCGCCGCCCCACGCCGTGGGCGATCCCGCCGCTGGCGCTGCGGGCCGCGCTCGGCGACTTCGCCGGGGAGATCCTCACCGGCCAGCGCGCGCTGCCGTCGATGCTAGAGAGCTCCGGGTTCACCTTTCTGCAGCCCGAGCTCGCCACCGCGCTCCGATCCTTCGCGCTGGCCACCCGCCTATGACGTTGTTCCGGTCCGGACCTTGCGCGGCCGTCGATGGCCCCGGTGGCGAACTCCTACTGTCGGTACGGGCCGGGATTGGGCCACGGGGTCGGGCCTGGATTCGGACCCGGGTTCGGGCCCGGCCAGGGTTTCGACTGCGCATCCCGTAGCGCGTGCCGCACCGCCAGGCGAATCACCCAGTACAGCACGAAACACGTCACGAACAGGCTGACCAGCCACAGCAAGACCCCGGCACCGCTCAACATCATCCCCCGACCCTATACGGCGCCCTCCGCCGCTCCCCCGAACCGCTGCCGCCGGCGGAGCTTCGGACGTCATCGCCGCCGAGACGACCGCCAAGCGGGCAGCCATGAACGTCGACATCACGCCGGCCTAACTAGTTAAACGCCAACCAGATCCACCGTCGATCGGACATACCCGGACGTCTCACCTACGTGTGATGTGGAAGATTGGCTCCATGACCGTCGTTCATCTCAGCGGACATCTCGTGTGCCGCAGCAGCAACGACGTTGCCATCGTCGTCGAGCATCTTGCCCGCCACGTCGAGCTGACGTATGCCGAAGTCGGCTGTCACCCATTCCGCGTGACCCCGACCGACGATCCCATGGTGTGGCACGTGGATGAACTGTTCCGCGATGCCGCGGCGTTCAGAACTCACCAAGCGCAAGTCGCAAGCAGCGACTGGGGGCGCGTGACTGCGAGGATCGAGCGTCGCTATGAGATCGAGGGTCTCTGACCCCTTCACCTATGCGATATTCCACGAAGGATCGGCGTTCCGACGGAGCGATCCGATGCGGTGACACCCTCTAGCTTCTCAGCTCCGCCGGCCAGCTCGGGCGCCGCACGAGAACGTCCGCGTCTTGTCGCAGGAGGACCTGCTACCGAGGGCAGGCCCGGCCACGGGTTGACTAGGACGATGCCGGTCCCGGTGAAGTCGCTGGTGTTGCGGGTCGTCAAGGTAGCTTCCGGGGCCGCGCAGACCGCGGCGCACCACGTCGTCTGGCGGTCCGCCGGCGACCGCAGCGACACCGGCAACCCTGCAAGTCGCAAATACGACCCCTGCAGAACCCAGTCCCAAGCGGTTAGATGGGCATCATGACTGAAGCACCTACGCTTAAGGAATTCTTGTATGTCGACATCGACCGTGTGCGATCCCTGCTCGCGCAACTCGCAGGAGGAATAATAGAGCAGGTTCGTGCGTCAAGCGCCAACACAATGACTGGTGGCGCACAAGCTTTGATCCTTGGGATCGGGGGCAGGGGCGAACGAGCGAGTTCGTCGCAATACGAGGAATCGCGATCACTCCAGGACCTCACATTCGATGCGTTCGAACGACTCGCGGACGAGAACGCGTATGTAACCGATTTGCCGCCAGAGTCTCGAGATGCGGCGAAGTGGCAGGTCGGGGAAATCCAGTCGGCATTGCTTCCCGGCCAGATCATTCGCGTGAACTGCGAAGTACAGCTCCTTGACGCTGAATTTTTTGAGAGTCGTGTGCAACGCCTCCTCCATCTTTCGAAGTCGATCTATTCCATGCAAGAAGGGGCAGCGAGCCAATACGCCTCACGAAGCTCATCGTCTACTAAGCGCACAGCGGACAATAAAGCCGCAATCCGCGAGAGGGATGCGGGCTTGGCGGCTATGATGGGTGGAATCTCGCACCATCAACTCGAAGCTATCGTTCGCGCCGTGCGCGCCTTCGTCGGCGACAGCGTGTCTATTCGAATATTGCCGTGCGGTTTGGGGCACCTTGAATTTGCGTTCATCGGCAACTTGTTGGGCAGGCGTGAATATATTCAGGAAGAGCGCGAAAATCTCTTCAGCCGATATGGGCAGGCACCAACTAAGTGGACTACAGTGTTTCAAGTTGCCGCGGTTCCCGCGGAACCAGACGCCGGCTCCGAAAGCTATACCGCAGAGGATACGACCGTCGACGGCTCAGACCAGGTACTGCGATCAAAAATGGAGAAGAATGCTGCCGGCCTATTGTCTTATATGGAGTTTCTCGGAATAGTTGAGGGACCGCGGTGGCCATCCGTAAGCGTAACCCCACTCGGCATTTACCGAACAGTGCCACGGACGTCCTCCTTGACTTGAATTAGTAACATAACTCGGGCGGGTTATGGTCCGGTCTGGGGTGTCGTTCCCGTTAGCGGCGCATGTCAGGCGGGGGGAGGCGGTCAAGGGCCTGGAGCGGCGTAGCGGACCCTTAACCGGCGGAGGGGCCGTCCGAAGACTGGCGGTGCGGGGAAGGTGGAGGGGCCGGCGGAGGCTACACCATGGGCGGTTCGGGGCGCGCCTGCGCATCCGCACCCTCGGCCGCTCCCCCGAACCGGCGCCGCCGGCCCGCGTAGATCTCACACGCGTGCCACAGATCGCGGCGGTCGAAGTCGGGGAACAGCGTGTCCAGGAACACCATCTCCGCGTACGCGGACTGCCAGATCAGGAAGTTGCTGGTGCGCTGCTCACCGGAGGACCGCAGGAAGAGATCCACATCCGGCATATCGGGCTCGTCGAGATACCGCGCGAAGACCTTCTCCGTAACCTTCTCCGGGTCGAGCCTCCCGGCCGCCACGTCGCGCGCCATACCTCTTGCGGCGTCGGCGATCTCGGCCCGCCCGCCGTAGTTCACGCACATCGTCAGGGTGAGCACGCGGTTGGCAGAGGTGAGATCCTCGGCGATCTCCAGCTCGCGGATCACGCTGCGCCACAGCTTGGGCCGGCGCCCGGCCCATCGGACGCGGACCCCCATCGCGTGCATCTCGTCGCGGCGCCGACGGATCACATCCCGGTTGAACCCCATCAGGAAGTGCACCTCGTCCGGGGAACGCCGCCAATTCTCTGTGGAGAACGCGTACGCCGACAGGTGTGTGACACCGATCTCGATGGCACCCGCGACGACGTCGAACAGGGCCGCCTCACCGCGCCGATGCCCCTCCGTCCGCGGCAGGCCCCGAGCGTTGGCCCAGCGGCCGTTACCGTCCATGACGAGCGCGACGTGCCTGGGCACCGAACCGGGCGGCAGCACCGGGGGGCGGGCGCCGGACGGATGGGGTTCCGGCGGCCGCGGCGGCCCGGGGCGGGCCGTCACCGCCGCAGCGCGGTCGGCGCGACGAGCGCGCCCGGCGGCTCTCACGGCAGGGCGACCTGGGTCATGCGCTCGGCCCCGATCGCGGGCCTGGCGGGCGCCACGGGGGCGGCGAACTCGGCCGTGAACGCCGTCATACCCGATCCCCGATCGACCAGCGGCAACGACTTCAGCCCGCGCTCCAGGTGGCACTGCATGAGCGCGGCGACCAGCCCGGACGCCTCCCTGCGGTGTTCCGGCGCACTGCGCTCGGCGGCGGCCCAATCCCCGGTGGCGAGCGCATCCATCAGCTCGATGCTCGCGGGGGCGGGACGGCTGAAACCGACGCCCCGGCAGATGGCGCACAGTGCGCCGCCCGACGAGACGTGGAACGCCGCGTGCGGCCCCGGCGCCGAGCAGCGGGCGCAGTCGCGCAGTGCGGGCGCCCAGCCGGCCAGCGCCATCGAGCGGAGCAGGAAGGCGTCCATCACCAGCCCCGGATCGCGTCGACGTGCGTCCGGCCGCCCTCCTTCCAGTTGCTCAGCCAATCGATCGGCGGGGTGACCGTCGCGGTCCGCGCCGACATCCGCGGTGGGTTCGGCAGCGAGCCCGGCGGTGGGTTCGGCAGCGGGCTCGGCGAGCGCGCGCAGGGCGGAGACCACCAGCAGGTAGAGCCGGAGCCACGGCTCTCGATCCTCACCGATCAGCCGGTCGGCCGCCTCCGCGATCACCGTTGCCGCCGTGTAGCGGGCGTAGTCGGCAGCGATCACCGGCCCGAACGGATCCAGCGACACCGCTTGGGTGACGATGTCCAGGCTGCGCCCGGCGTAGAGCTGAACATCGACGTGGCTGAATGGTTCGAGACGCCCCCCGAAGCGGCTCCTGGTCCGGCGAACCCCCTTCGCCACGGCCCGCACCCGCCCGCTGCGGCGGCCGAGCAGCGTCACGATCCGATCGGCCTCGCCGAGTTTGACCACGCGCAGCACAATTGCCGAGTCCCGGTAGACCGCCACACCCCCATCGTGCCATCCGCACTCAGATCGACGATCGGGGCGCGCCACGGGCTGCCCGACCGCGGCGGCGCCCGGTCGGCCTAGCCCGGCAACCATCGCGCACCGTGCACTACTGTGGGGAACACTGCGGGGGGTGCGGGCTCCTGCCATGTTCCCGACTCTTTCGAGCCCGACGCCCCGGTCCGACGAGTTCGAAGTGGGTGTTTCGATGACGGTGCCTGCAGCGGTCCGCGAAGCGCTTCCGCAGGATGCGGAAGCGTTCAACGCCTGCCATGTCGCCTGCTGGCGCGAGGCGTATGCAGCCCTATGGGGTGCGGACCGGCTGGACGGCCTCGACGAAGCGGCGCTGGCGGGGACGCGGCGCGCCGAGATCGAGCGCGGCACCGCCCGGCACATGCTGGCAGAGCGCGACAGCGAAGTGATCGGGGTCGCGATCGCCGGCCCGTCACGCGACGACGACCCGCCCACCGACCTCGAGCTGTACGCGATCTACGTACGCGCGGCCCACTACGGCACCGGCGTCTCGACGAAACTCCTCGATGCCGTGCTCGAAGGGAAGCCGGCGTCGCTCTGGGTCTACCGGGACAATCCGCGCGCGTCGGCGTTCTACGTGAACCAGGGTTTCATCCCGGACGGCGCGGAGCGGAACGACGCGACCGGCATCCTGGAGATCCGGATGGTGCGGAAACAGGCCGTGCCGCGTCGATGAATCCCGCAGCGTCCGGCGGTCCGGCCCTGAGTACATCAACTCTGTGCACATTAACGTCGGTGCACATCAACGCCGCCGGATCTACGTCCAAAAGACTCTCGACCGTCGCGAATCGTGTGTCGTACGATTCCCGCCAACCCTCGGCGCAGTGGCGACGGGGCAAAGCCTAGGAGACCGTCATGCGTACACGATCTGCCCTGCTGTCGCTCGTCTGTGCCGCCGCGTTAGTCACGACTGGATGCGCGTCCCAAGTGACAGGCACTCCGCAGGGAGTGACGGGCGGAGGCGTCGCGAACACGGCCCAGTCGTCAGCGACAGGCGGCTCGGCCGGCACCCCGCAGGACACGACGACCGACGGCGCCAGCCAGCAATCGGGCGAATCCAGCAGCACGGACGGTGCATCGTCGCCGGACCTCACCCTGCCGACCGATCTATCGAACCTGACGAACATCCCCGGGCTCGACCCCGGCTGCCTGGCGGCCGCCGGAATCGCCATGGGATTCGGGATGCTCATGCTCGCACCGATCATGGGCGGCCAGCAGGTGACCGCGGATGACGTGAACAAGGCATTCGCCGACCTCGGCGAGGTGCCGCCGGAGCTCAAGGGTGTGGTCGACGTGCTGCACAAGGCCGCGGTGGCGGCCACGGGGCAATCGCTGGCCAAGGCGGCCGAGATCATGGGGACGCCGGAAGTCACCAAGGCGATGGACGACCTGTCGAAGTACACCGATGCGCACTGCGGAGGCGGGAACTGATTCCACACGTACGTCTGGGGTTTCTCGCGGTCGCGGTGCTACTAGCCTCGGCCTGCTCCGGCACCGTGGCCGCGGGCAACACCTCCGATCCGAGCGCATCAGTCACCCAGACCGCGCCGTCGGTGTGGTCCGCGCCCGATACGACCCCGGCCCCGACCGTCGGTGCCACGGGCGGCACGTCGGCCGGCACCGCGGGCGGCGCGGACTCGACGCTTCCGGGCCTGTCCGCCGCATGCAGCGCGGCGATCCGCGCACAGGCGGCCGTCACCGATCTGTTCGCCGCGGCGTTGAAGGGTTCCACGGCGTCCGTGTCCGGGTCCACTTCGGCGCCCATTTCGACGTCCACATCCGGGTCCGTATCCGGCACCGCGGCAGCATCCGGCACCAAGCCCACGGCGACCGGCCGGACAGCTGCGCCCACAGCAGGGTCATCGGCCGCGCCGCAGTCGGCTGCATCACCGACGCCGACAGCATCACCGGCGCCTTCCACGGGGACGGGAAAGCCGAGCGGCATCACCCAGGCCGATGTCACCGCGACGTTCGACGAGATCGCCAAACATCTGCCGGGGCCGCTGTTGACACCCTTCGGGGTTCTTCGTGATGCGGCGAACAAGATCGCCGGGAAGTCCGCGCACGATGTTCCTGACGTACTCGCCGACGCACAGGTCTCCAACGCATTGAAGGCGATCGCCGACTACATCACGGCATGCCAGCCGCCGACCACAAACTGATCACCGATCGAATGCGGTGAACCGTGCGTACGATTGAGCGCGTCCGTGCCCGACCGGCACTGCCGCCTGCGGGTCAGGCGCTCTTCTCCTGCGGCTCCGCCGGCCGCCGCCGCGGAACGATCGTGGGATAGACGTTGTCCCGCACCGTTTGCGCGGTGACCACGACCCGTTCCACGTCGTCGCGGCTGGGTACGTCGTACATCGCCGGCATCAAGACTTCTTCGATGATCGCCCGCAGCCCACGCGCCCCCGTCCCGCGCAGGATCGCTTCGTCCGCGATCGCCACGAGCGCGTCGGTCTCGAATTCGAGTGTGACGCCGTCCATCTCGAACAGGCGCTGGTATTGCTTGGACAGCGCATCCCGCGGCTCGGTAAGAATCGCGATCAACGACTCCTTGTCAAGGTGTTTCACGTTGGATACGACCGGCAGGCGTCCGATGAATTCGGGGATCAGACCGAATTTGATGAGGTCCTCCGGCATCACTTCCGCGAACACGTCCGAGTTGTCGATATCGAACTTGCTGCGAACCTCCGCGCCGAACCCGAGTCCGCGCTTCCCCACCCGTTCACCGATGATCTTTTCGAGCCCGGCGAAGGCACCCGCGACGATGAACAGCACGTTCGTCGTATCGATCTGGATGAATTCCTGATGCGGATGTTTGCGCCCACCCTGCGGCGGCACCGCGGCCGTCGTCCCCTCGAGGATCTTGAGCAGGGCCTGTTGCACACCCTCGCCCGAGACATCGCGGGTGATCGACGGGTTCTCGGACTTCCGGGCGATCTTGTCGACCTCGTCGATGTAGATGATGCCGGTCTCGGCCCGCTTCACGTCATAATCGGCGGCCTGGATCAGTTTGAGCAGGATGTTCTCGACATCCTCGCCCACGTATCCCGCCTCGGTCAGCGCGGTCGCGTCCACGAGCGCGAACGGCACGTTGAGCATCTTCGCGAGCGTTTGCGCGAGATACGTCTTGCCGCAACCGGTCGGGCCAAGCAGCAGGATGTTCGACTTCGCGATATCCACAGGTTCCGGGCCGCGGTCCGGGCCGGCCTTGATGCGCTTGTAGTGGTTGTACACAGCCACCGACAGGGCCTTCTTCGCGGCGTCCTGACCGATGACGTACTGGTCGAGGTACTCGCGGATCGCCGCCGGTTTGGGGAGCTCGTCGAGGCGGACCTCACTGGTCTCGGCGAGTTCCTCCTCGATGATCTCGTTGCACAGCTCGATGCACTCGTCGCAGATGTACACGCCGGGTCCGGCGATCAGCTTGCGCACCTGCTTCTGGCTCTTCCCACAGAAAGAGCACTTGAGCAGATCGCCCCCTTCACCGATACGTGCCATTGCGCCTCTCGCTCATCACCGTCACGGGCAACCCGCTACTTCACCTTATCGGCCAAGACTAGTCGCCGTGAATGGTTTCCGGGCGGCGATTGCGCGGCGCGCCGCGCGGCCGCCGCACCGGTTCACTCGTCGAGCTTGCGGTACGTCAGGACCTCGTCGACCAACCCGTAGGCCTTCGCCTCTTCGGCCGTCAGGATCTTGTCCCGGTCGACGTCCGCGCGAATCTCTTCCGGCCGTTTGTTGGAGTGGCGGGCGAGGATCTCCTCCATGGCGGTGCGCATGCGCTGGATCTCGGCGGCCTGGATCGCTAGGTCCGACACCTGCCCGTACGCGCCCTCCATCGCCGGCTGGTGGATCAGGATGCGGGAGTTCGGCAGCGCGAGTCGCCGACCCGGGGTCCCGGCCGCCAGCAGCACCGCAGCCGCGGACGCCGCCTGCCCGAGGCAGACCGTCTGAATATGCGGCCGGACGAACTGCATGGTGTCGTAGATCGCCGTCATCGACGTGAACGATCCGCCTGGCGAGTTGATGTACATGGTGATCTCGCGGTCCGGATCCGTCGACTCCAACGTCAGGAGCTGCGCCATCACGTCATTGGCGGAGGCATCGTCGATCTGGACGCCGAGGAAGATGATGCGCTCCTCGAAGAGCTTGTTGTACGGGTTGGACTCCTTCACCCCGTAGCTCGTGCGTTCCACGAAGGACGGCAGGATGTATCGCGCCTGTGGCGACGCCAGGGCCCGGTCGAACGCGTTGCCGTGCGCCTCCAGCCGAACGTCGGGGGCGTGGCCCCTGAATGTCGTCATCGTCGATCCACTCTCCGCTCGGTTGTCCCGGTCACTTGCTCGTCGCAGCTTCGGATGCGGCGCGCGAGATGACCTTGTCGATGAAGCCGTACTCCAACGCCTCCGGCGCCGTGAACCACCGGTCGCGATCGGAATCCGCGATGATCCGCTCAACGGTCTGCCCGGTGTGCTGCGCGATGAGCTCAGCCATCTCGCGCTTCGACCGCTCGAGCATGTCCGCCTGAATGGCGATATCGGCCGCCGTGCCGCCCACGCCGGCGCTCGGCTGGTGCATCAGGATCCGTGCATGCGGGAGCGCCGAACGCTTGCCCGGCGCCCCGGCGGTGAGCAGGAACTGCCCCATCGACGCCGCCAAGCCCATGGCTGTCGTAGCGACATCCGGCTCGATCAGCATCATCGTGTCGTAGATCGCCATCCCCGCCGTGACGCTGCCGCCCGGGGAGTTGATGTACAGCGTGATGTCCTTCTCCGGATCCTCGGCGGCCAGCAGCAGCAGCTGCGCCGTGATCTCGTTCGCGTTGGTGTCCTTCACTTCCGTGCCGAGGATGATGATGCGTTCCCGCAGCAGCCGCTCGGACACGCTGTCGCTGAGCGACATGCCCGGCGTGCCACGCATCACCGCGGGCAGGATCTCGGGCGCGGCCTGTTCGATCGCGGCCAGCGGATGGGCCTTTGTCACGTCGTCTCCTCGCAAGAAAGATGCTGGTAGAAAACCGCAGTTCCAGGTCGCCCACCGCCGGTGAGGGCCGTGCGTGTGACCCCGGCGTCAGGGCGCCCGATGACCTTCTGGGCGCACCCGCCGTGTGCTCATCTCCGACCCTAGCGACGGCCACCGGCGCCGCGCCGCCATCGCGGGGCCATGTTCGCTGTCAGCGTGACGGCGCCCGTGCGGGTGCCGCTCAGTCCGCGGTGAGCGCGGATTGCGGTGATTCACCTTCCGGCGCAGCGTCTGCCTCGGCCGCCGTATCCCCCGCCGCCGTGCTCTCGACATCAACCGAGTCGTCGGACGGCTCTTCGACTGGCTCGTCGACTGGCTCGTCGACCGCCTCGATGCCGAACAGCGTCGCGAAGTCCAGCGTCTCCCCGGACAGGCTGGTGATGGTCGCCTGCTGGACGACCGACATCAGCGCCTTGCCGCGCCGCACCTCGGCGAACACACCGCCGAGCTGCCCGGCCTGCTGCAGCTGCTGGAAGTACTCGTCCGGACGCATCCCGAATCGTTGCGCGTTGTACATCACGCGCTCGGAGAACTCCTGCTGGGTCACGGTCGCGGCGGTCGCGTCGGCGAGCGCATCGAGCAGCAGCTGGGTGCGCACCGCCTCGTCGGCGGACGTCTCGATCTCTGCGTCGAGCTCCTCCCGGGTCTGGCCGATGCTCTCCAGATGGGCGGCGAGCGCATCCTCGTCGTGTCCGAACGAGTGCACCGCCTCGTGCTGACGGCCCTCGATCTCCGCCTTGCGGGCGCCCTCCGGGACCGGGATCTCGGTGACCTCGAGCAGGTGCGAAAGGACCTTGTCGCGCGCGTCGCCGGCCCGCTGCAGATTCTTGACCCGGGTGATCTTCTCCTTCAAGTCGTCCCGCAGGGCGGCGACGGTATCGAATTCGCTGGCCAGTTGGGCGAAGTCGTCATCGATCTCGGGAAGGGTGCGCTCGGCGACGGCCGTGACGGACACCTCTATATCGGCGTCCTCGCCCGCGTGCTCACCGGCGACCAATGGGCTCGTGAACGAGGCCGAGTCGCCGGCGGACAACCCGGTCACCGCTTCGTCGATGCCGTCGATCAACTCGCCGCTGCCGACGCGGTAGGTGAGCCCGTCCGCGGTGGCGTCGGCCAGCGGCTCACCACCGATCGAGGCGCGCAGATTCACCGTCACCTGGTCGCCGTCGGCCGCCGGCCGATCGACCGTGACCGTCGTCGCGAAGCGATCGCGCAGCGCCTCGACCTGCTCGTCGATATCCGACTCGGTGACCTCGAGGTCGTCGACGGTGACGCTGATGCTCGACAGCTCGGGCAGGGTGATCTCCGGCCGGACGTCGACCTCGGCGGTGAACTCGAGGACCTCGCCGTCCTCGATCTTGCTGATCTCGATGTCCGGCTGCCCGAGCACGCTGAGCTCTTCCTTGCCGACCGCCTCGCCGTACTTCGCCGGGACCGCGTCGTTGACGACCTCCGTCAGGATGCTGCCGCGGCCGAGCCGCGCCTCCAGGATCTTCGCGGGCACCTTCCCCGGGCGGAACCCGGGAATCTTCACCTGACCGGCAAGAGCCTTGTACGCCTTGTCGAAATGCGGCTTCAACTCGTCGAACCCGACCTCGACGGTGAGCTTGACCCGGGTCGGGTTCAGGTGCTCGACGGTGCTTTTCACGGACAGGACTCCTCGCCGGGGTTGATCATGCGATGCACACGGGGCGCCGCCGGGCGCGTACCGACGGGCCCGGTCGATTCTAGGGCAGGTCGACGCAGTGCATCGCCGGTCGGGGTGTGGGCCTCATCAACCGCGCAATCAACCGCGCAGCTCATCGTCCGGCGCCCCCTCGCGCAGCGGCGAACATCGTCATACTCGCTCCGTCGGCAGACCGCGGGCCGCACCTGACCCATCGCGGGCCGCACCGTGAACCGGCGGCAGGCCGCACCGTAGGCTTGAGGCCGTGGCCGAATCCGATGACGCAACTCCCCCGGCAACCGCATTCCCGCAGGCATCGACGGTAACGGACTTCGCCGCGAACCTGGCCGCGGTCCAGGCGACGATCGACGCGACTGCCCTGCACGCGGGCCGCAACCCCGGCGATGTCCGGCTGCTGGCGGTGAGTAAGACGGTGCCCGAGGAGCGCCTGCGGCTGGCCGTGCAGGCGGGCTGCCACGAACTCGGCGAGAACAAGGTGCAGGAGGCCAAGCGGAAGTCCGAAGCGATGGCCGACCTCGACATCTCCTGGGCGATCATTGGCCATTTGCAGACGAACAAGGTGAAGGACATGGTCCCGTTCGCCGCGGAGTTCCATGCCCTCGACCGGCTCAAACTCGCCGAGACGCTTGATCGCCGGCTGCAGGCGGCGGGCCGCTCCCTCGACGTGTACGTCCAGGTCAACACGTCCGGCGAGGATTCCAAATACGGGTTGCCGCCGGCCGCCGCGTTGCCGTTCCTGCGGGAGTTGCGGGCGTACCCGTCTCTGACGGTGCAGGGGCTGATGACGCTGGCTATGTCCACGACCGACACGGAGCGCGTCCGCGGCTGTTTCCGGCTGCTCAGGGACCTGCGCGACCGCGCGCGCGACGAGGATCCCGATCTCGTCGGCCCCGGGGGCTTGTCCATGGGCATGTCCGGCGACTACCCGGTGGCGATCGAGGAGGGCGCGACGGTGGTGCGGGTGGGCCAGGCCATCTTCGGCGCGCGCCCGCTGCCGGACAGCTACTACTGGCCGAGCGCCGCGCACTGACCGTTCGGACCGCGGTTCGGGCCGCGATTCGGGGATCAAGCGATTGCAACGTCAGCGCTCTGTGGGGTCGTGTCGTGTGACGGTGCCCGCACATCGCCGAATCTCCGTGTATGACGCTGTTCGCGCCTGCGGCGGTAACGTGACGGCGTGCATCCCGGTGCCTTCGGCGACCCGACCGTGGCGGGCGCCTTCGCCGACGACGCCTATGCCACGGCCAAGGGCTTCGTGCGCACGCGGGTGCTGCACCGGCAGCTCGTCGAGCACCTGCCCGCTCCCCCGGCGGCGGTGCTGGACGTGGGCGGCGGCGCCGGGCACCAATCGCTCCAGCTGGCCGAGATCGGTTACCATGTCACGCTTCTCGATCCCTCGCCGGCGATGCTGGACAAGGCACGGGAACGGTTGGCGCGACTCGATCCGGCCGCGCGCGAGCGGGTCGCGCTGATCGAGGCGCCGGGTGAATCCGCCGGCGCTGCCACCGGGGGCCGGGTATTCGACGGGGTGCTGTGCCATGGCGTACTCGGCTACCTGGACCGGCCCGATCCGATGGTCGCCGAACTGTGCCGGCTCGCCGCGCCGGGCGGCATCGTGTCGATCATGACCGGCAACGCGGCGACCATGGCGCTCCGGCCGGCACTCGAGGGGCGGTGGGGTGACGCACTCGCCGCGTTCGACTCCGATCGCGAGATCGGCGTGCTCGGCGTGCCAGCCCGTGCGGACACCGTGGAATCGCTGAGCAATTTGCTGCGCGCCGGCGGCGTGGAACCTGTTGCGCGGTACGGCGTCTGGCTGTTCGTGGACCTGCTGGAGTTCGGCGCCAGCCGCGCGCTGGACGACAGCGCCCTCAACGACCCAGCGCAGTGGCCGGCCATCGCCGAGGTCGAGTTCGAGGCGAGCCGCCGCGACCCCTACCGGCAGCTCAGCCGCGTCTTCCACCTCGTCGGCCGCAAGGCATAGCGAGCCGCCAAGCGCGTCGCCAACCACGGCGGCCGCACCGCCCCGCTCCGGGCGGATCTGCCGTGAGCAGCGTGGGCCGTGCGGTCGCCCGCGTCCGGGGCACGCTCGATACATGAACGAGAAACAGCGACGACCGGGGTACCGGTTGGACGAAGAGATCTACCGCCGCTTGTTCGAGCACCGCACGCTGCTGCTCGGCGAAGTGCTCGAGGATTGGAACAGCAACCGGCTGTGCAGCGGCCTGGTGCTACTTTCCACCGAGAACCCGGTCGCGGATATCCGGCTGCTCATCAACTCGCCGGGCGGGTCGGTGCCCGGCATGCTGGCCATCCGCGACTGCATGCGGGCGATTCCGAACGACGTTGCGACGATCAATCTCGGCATGGCCTACAGCGCCGGGCAGTTCCTGCTGAGCGCGGGCGCGAAAGGGAAGCGTTACACGCTGCCGAACGCAAAAGTCCTGCTGCACCAGGGATCTGGCGGTTTCGGCGGCACCGCGATGGACATCGCCATCCAGGCGGACGATCTACGGCACACCCGAGACACCGTGCTGGCATTGATCGCCGAGGACACCGGCCAGGACATCGCCACCATCGAGCGAGACTCCCGGCGCGACCGGTGGTTCAGCGCCGCCGAAGCGCGGGACTACGGCTTCGTCGACGAGATCGTCGAATCGGCCTGGCAGATCCTGCCGCGACCGGCACACACCGTCGGGCTGGGGGTCCGGCCATGAGCAGCTACACCATCCCCTACGTGACCACCCGCACACCGCAGGGTGAGCGGACCGTCGACGTCTACAGCCGGCTGCTGGCCGAACGCGTCATCTACCTCGGCACCGCCATCGACGACGGTGTCGCGAACGCCGTCATCGCGCAGCTGATCCACCTGGAGTCGGAGAGCGCGGATCAGCCGATCCACCTGTATATCAACTCGTCCGGCGGATCTATCCCGGCCACGCTGGCGATCTACGACGCGATGCAGTACATCCGCCCTCGGGTCGAGACGACCTGTGTCGGCGAGGCGGCCGCGACGGCGGCGGTGCTGCTCGCGGGCGGCGCGCCGGGGCGGCGACACATGTTGCCGCACGGACGAGTTGTCATCCACGCCCCGGCGGCGCAGAGTCACGGCGCGATCCCGGACCTGGTGCTCGAAGCCGACGAGGTCGAGCGGGTGCGCATCATGCTGGAGGAGATCCTGGCCACGCACACCCACCGCACGCCAGCGCAGGTGCGTGAGGACACCGACCGCGACCTCATCCTCACGCCGCAGGCCGCGCTGGAGTACGGCGTGATCGATTCCATCCTGACGAACCGCGAGACGTGACGCTCACGCCGCAAGGCAGAGCGGCCCGGTCGGCTGAACTCCACGCGGTCGCACCGACGGTGAGACGGCGATGACGTCGTAACGTCGCGCGACGCGACGCGACAACTCGCGCAGAGTCAGGCCCAGCGCACCCGCGACGGCCGCCAGCATCTCCGACGACGGATCCTTGCGGCCCCGTTCGATCTCGGACAGGTACTGCGGCGACATGCCGGCGCGTTCCGCGACATCGGCGATGCGCTCACCACGATCGTTTCGCTCCGCACGCAATTGCTCGCCGACAACCTTGCGCCACAACGGTTCTGGCCCGGCCAGCTGCCGCTGGTGTCCCGCCTGCTCCGGCTCCTTCGGCTGCGACCGCGGTGCGGCAGGCTGTGACACTGCTTGTGACGACACTGCCTGTGACGCGCGCTGCTCGGGCCGTGGCGCGGGGAACATGATCACTTCGCCCATAGTCGTGACGGTAGACGTGTCGGAGCCGATCCCGACAACGATTCGCTGCAGGCTGAACGCCGCCGCCGGTGGGTCGCGCCGCCGGAATATCCGACCCGGCACGGAACATCGTCATACTCGATCATTCTTGGTGACGACGGCGGCGATAGCGCACCAATCCCCGTGCGACCAGCAGCGCGATCGCGACAACCACGCCGATCCCGACGTAGACCTCATACCGCCGGAACACGTCATAAAAGGCACTGATGTGATCGCCGGCCAGGTAGCCGAGGGTGATCCACAGACCGCACCACAGGGCGGCGCCGAGCAGGTTGAACGCGAGGAACTTGACCCAGGCCATCTTCGAGATGCCGGCGGCGATGCCGTTGAGCTGACGTAGTCCCTCCACGAAGCGCGCGAACGTGACGACCGCGCCGCCGTACCGCGCGAAGAAGCCTTCGACCCTGGTGAGCCGAGATTCGGTGAGAAACACGTACTTTCCGTATTTCAGCGCGAGCGGGCGCCCGCCGGCGTGGCCGATCAGGTATCCCACGTTGTCCCCGGCGATCGCGGCGACCCAGGCCACCAGACCGAGGATGATGACGTTCAGGCCACCGGCCCCGGCGTCCACCGCGGCGGCGATGAGGATCGTCTCGCCGGGAACCGGAATCCCGAAGTCTTCCAGGAATATCGCCGCCGCGACCGCGATATAGCCGTACCGATCGAGCAGTGCAGTGAAGGCGCCGAATGCGCCCGGCAGCTGCCCGACATCGATCATTGCCTCACACTGCCACCGTGCGGGCGTGGCGCAACCACCCCAGCACATGGATGCCCGCAATCACGACCCACACGACGAGCGTCTCGACGGCAGCGATCCGCGCGAGCACCAGCACCGGTGACGAGCGGAACGTCGCCGCCACCTCGGCGCAGCCGAGCGCGTAGACGCCGGTGGAGAACGCCGGTGGCCACGGCGCGCGGCCGAGGCGTCGCGGCAGGCGAACGAGGCGCCGCCGCAGGCGAATGAGGAAACGGACGCTGCCGACCGCGACCGGAACCAGCGCGATCGTCGCCACGATCCCGCAGGTCAGGCTCGCCGCGTCGAGGAGGTGCGGGATCCCGGGCTCAGCCACGTCGGAGATGCCCGCTGCCGCGATGGATTTGATGGCCTCGACGGCTTCGGCGACGCGGCCGAGGGCCAGGGCTGCCAGACCACCGCAGCCGACCACGATCCACCACGCCGCCCGCGGCGCTCCGGAAAGCCCGTGCGCCCACGCGCGCGCCACGCACACCGCGAGCAACGCACCGTAGCCGGCGGTGCCCAGCGTGACGGCGGCGAGACCGATCCATACGAACCACGCTTCCGGGCGCGGGCCGAAGCGTGCCGCGAGTGCGGCCGCCGCCACGGCATCCGCGAGGAACGCGGCCGGCGCGATGAACCACACCCCGTTGACCGCGCTCAGGGCGGGGCGGTCTTTCGCGATAGCCACGCACACCGCAGCCGTGAGGAGGACCGTTGTCACACCGGCGATCGCCCCGACGACGAACGCAGCCCCGGACCTTCCGGCGAACCCGGACCCGGACCTAGCGGCGAGCCCGACCGCGATGACCGCCAGGCCGACCGGAACGGTGAAGAGTCCGAACCGTGCGACCAGCGTCGGCCGCGGACGGCGACCACGCACCAAGCGGGCGATCCCGGGGCCGGTGACCACCACCGCGATGACGATCGTCAGCACGAGCAACGGCTCCTGCAGGGCCGGAAGCCCGGCCAGCCCGCTCAGCTGCGACACGGCGCCGGTGGCCATGACCGCGCCGAAAGGCAGCGTGCCGCCCGCCCGGCCGACATCCCTGGCCGGGGACTGATCAGCAGTACCGGCGGCCACACCCGCCATCATCCCCTCGCCGCATGAGCATTCCGGCGCGGCGGCACTGCGGGTGGTGACGATCGGCTCGGATGGCGTGTCGTCGTCGATCTTCGACGCGGCGCGCTGGTGCGACCGGCTGGTGCGACCTGTGTGACCGCCTTGTTCCGAGGCACTCTCGTGCTGCTCGTGGTGTTGGCGTCGAAGCGCGGTGCGGATGCAACCTGGCGGTGGGTGGGAAGCGTCTGAAGGGCATGAGCACGATGTTCGTCCGGGCTGCGGCAGGGCCGCGCGAGTCGCGTCACCGTGCGCCGTTTCGACATCGCCGATCGTCGCTGATCGCGGTCCTCGCGGCGGGCGCGGTGATACTTGCTGGCTGCGGTGGGGTTCGACCGGCTACCGGCGGCGGGCCGGCCTCATCCGTCCAGATCGTCGTGCCGTCCGGCTCGACTCGCACTGCCGCGCCTCCGGCGGGCCCGCGGGATACCGTGGCGTCGGAATCGTCCGGACATTCGCGGCCCGGCGGCGGTTTTTCGGGGGTGGCCGCACCGCCGTATGCCGCCCGGATCGCCACGGTCCGCCTGCCGTCAGCGGTGCACAGTCTGGCGTTCGACCCGTTCCGCGACGCGCTGTGGTACGTGCCGATGTCGCTGAACGGACCGACGGCGCTGTACGAGGCGAGCGCAACAACCGGGGCGGTCCTTGATCGCTTTCCACTTCCCGCACCGGCCTCCGACGGCCTGGACGGCCAGATCGGCGCCCTGGAGTCGTTCGTCGCCGTCGCGCCCGACAAGTCGATCTGGTACGGCAGCGACTACGCCCTGATTGGCGTCGACCCGGCGACCGGGGCGATACGGACCCGCACCCTGCCGCTGGCGGTCGCCGGCGCCCCGTCCTCGGAGAGCGAGGGATCGTGGATCTCCGCACTCACCTTCACCGCGACGTCCGCCATCGTCGGCCGGGCGAATGTGCCTTTCCTGCAGCAGTTCTCGCTGGACATGAAGCCGCTTGCGGAGATTCCACTTCCGGCGGGCGCCTCCGGGCCGGTCGCGCTGACCGTGGCCGGCACCAGCCTGGATGTCGCCACCCGGACGCACCAATCCCGAATCGAGCAACTGCCGATCCCGCTACCGGCCGGGCTGTCCGCGCCGCTCACGCCAGCCGGCACAGCGATCGATCCGGCCACGCTTCTGGTCCCCGGAAACACCCAGGTCGAATTGATCACCACCTCCGGCCGCACAGTCCTGGTTCCCGACGTGAGCGCGAGAACTCTGACCTGGCACCCCACGGCGGACGTCACACTGCCGCTGCCCTGGCCGGTGCACTCCGGCGAGGTCGCCAACCCGCTGGGGCAGATGGTTTCCGTCGTCTTCCAACCGGATCTCATGGCCGCCGCGCAGACCCCGAACGGCACGCTGTGGCTGGTGCAGAGCATCGGCTCCACCACCTCCCTCGCCGGGTACGCGGCGATCGGCTGATCGGGCACCTGATCGGACAACGCCCGACCCACCACACTCCGCGAGGTTTTCCGGCCGATCGCGGTGCCTCTGCCGAAACCGTTCTGCGGCGTCATGAACGTGGATCGGTTTCCTGATCGTGACTCCGCGGACTCACGACGACGATCGTCACCGATACGCGGGCCAGCCACCACGCGGCAAACTCCGTAGTGGTCGCCGATGGGGTGCCAACGGGGTGACAACACTGCCTGCCTAGGTTCATGCTCGGACGATGCGAACGTTGACGGACGATGAGGCGGTGCTTCGCAGGCCTGGAAATCGACGCCGCGGCACGCTGCCGCCGGATTCGCCGCGGCGCCGGTCACGCTCGGTTCGGCCCCGCTGACACTCATCGCGGAGGTGATCTATTAATACAGCAGATGACGCATTGAGCGGGGACGCTCGCGCAGCGAGACGGGCCGCCACGCCGAGCCCCGACAGCGCCGACCAGCACAGCAGGCCGGTCGTGGTGGCGCGCCTGATCACCGGCAGTGCGCTCATGCTGTTCTGCGAGCTGGCGCTGATCCGTTGGCTCGGCGCGAACGTGGTGCACCTGTCGTACTTCTCGAACTTCGTGCTGCTCGGCTCCTTCCTCGGCATCGGAATCGGGTTCCTGATCTCACGTCGACGGTGGTCGTGGCTGCCCTACGCACCGGTGGTGCTGGCGGTACTGGTGATCGCGGTACGGATCTGGCCGGTCACCATCAACCGATCGGGCAACGAGGTCATCTACTTCACCTCCCTGAACACGACCGGCCCGCCGGCCTGGCTGGTGCTGCCGGTGATCTTCATCCTGGTCGCGGCGGTCCTGGCCGGACCGGCGGAGGTGGTGGGACGCTGCTTCGCCAGGCTGCGTCCGCTGACCGCATATCGGTACGACCTGATCGGGTCGCTGATCGGTATCGCATCGTTCACCGCGCTGTCGTTCCTGCGGGCGCCGTCGGTGGTTTGGGGTGCGGTGGCGGCCATCGCGTTCATCGCGCTGATCGGAGGATGGCGTCGCGTTCTGCCGCTGATCGCCGGTGCCGGCATGACGGTGGCGCTGCTGATCGAGACGCTCACTCCCAGCGTCACCTGGTCGCCGTATTACAAGGTGACCACGCAGGCATCCACCGACAATGGCGTCCCATTGCTGAACATCTCTGTCAATGGCGTTCCACACCAGCTCATGGCGCCGGCGTCCTGGAAACTGACCGACGAGCCCGCGCACCGCTTGTATTCCGCACCGTACGACCGGGCACCGGGCAATCCGTTGGACAACGTGCTCATCGTGGGCGCAGGTTCCGGATCGGACGTGGCCATCGCACTGTCGAAGGGCGCCAAGCATATCGACGCGGTGGATATCGACCCACGGATGCTGCAGATCGGTGAGGAACGCGACCCGGATCGCGCGTATCAGGACCCGCGGGTCGCTGTGCATGTCAACGACGGGCGGGCGTTCCTGCAGGACACCTCGACGAAATACGACCTGATCCTTTTCGCGCTCCCCGACTCGCTCACCCTGGTCAGCGGCGCGTCGCAGATCCGGTTGGAATCGTTCCTGTTCACCGAGCAGGCAATGCAAACGGCGCGGCGTCACCTCCAGCCCGACGGCGTATTCGCCATGTACAACTACTATCGGGACGATTGGCTGATCGATCGGCTGGCGGGCACCGTGCAACGCGCATTCGGGCACACGCCGTGCGTGGATGAGTTCGGTGGCGCCACCGCCACGATCACGGCTGCACTCAATGCGTCGGATCAGTCCTGCGTCTCGGACTATCACCCCTCCGGGGCCGTCATCGCTCCCGCCACTGACGACCGACCGTTCCTGTATTTCAAGGGCGGCTTCATCCCGCCGCTGTACCTGTGGACGCTCGGTGGGATCCTGTTGCTCTCGCTGATCGCGGTGCGAGGGCTCGGCGGTCCACTGCGCTCGATGAAACCGTTCGTCGACTTGTTTTTCATGGGAGCGGCTTTCCTCCTGCTGGAGACGAAGAACATCGGATCGTTCGCGCTGCTCTTCGGTACCACCTGGCTGGTGAACGCCGTGGCCTTCGGCGGTGTGCTGATCGTGGTGCTTGCCGCCGTGGAGACCACCCGCTGGGTGCGCACCCCGCCCCTACCGGTGGTGTTCGGCGGCATAGCGCTGGCGCTGGCGCTCGCCTGGGTAGTCAAGGCCGAGTGGCTGCTGTCGCTGCCGTTCGCGCCTCGGCTCATCCTGGCGATACTGATCGCCTTCTTGCCCATCTACCTCGCGAATGTGGCGTTCTCCAAACGGTTCGCTGCCTCCGATGACTCACGGTCAGCGTTCGCGGCGAATCTCCTCGGCGCGATCGTCGGCGGTTGCCTCGAGTACGCCGTCCTCATCACGGGGTACCGCAACCTCCTCATCGTCGTGGCCGTGCTGTACCTGCTCGCGTTTGTGCTCACACCCAAGGCAGCAATGGCCGCCGCCGGATGACGCCGGCCGCGTAGCGCCGGGTCGCCTGCCGCGAGCAAGGGCGCGATGGGGTTGGCGCGAAGGCGGCGCGCTCAGGCGGGCGTGAGATTTTCTTGTACCCGCGTACTGTGTAACTCGCGCAGTGCGTCGGCGCCGACCCATCGAGCGGCGCGGCTGGTCCGGCCGCGCAGCTCAAGCGCGATGTCGATCGCGAGCGCGTTGAGGTGGCGGTCGCGTTTACCGATCTGGCGCAATGCCCAACTCACCCCTTTGCGCACGATCTGCCGCTCGTCGTCGGCCTCGCGTGCGATCAGCGGCAGAAACCCCGCGAAGCGTTCGTCGGGCGCGTGTTTGTCTGCCACGGTCAAGCCGGCGATCAGCGCAAACCCGGCACGCTTGACGAATGGTTCGCGGCGGCCCGTCCATTCGCGCACCTCTGCGTTGGCAAGCGGAGTCCGGCGAAACAGGTTGGCGCATACCTGATCACATAGGTCCCACGAGTCGAAGTCCTCCGCCCACCGGTCCATCTGCTCCGCGTCAACCAACGAGGGATCATCGATCATGCCTGCCAGGACCCGCGCCTCGTGCACGCCCGAGCCCCACAGCGCGTGGGCCAGGACGTGGTTACGGCCGAGTTCGCGCGCCAGCATGCGCAACTCGGCGACGGTCACGCCGTAGGCGTGCTCGGTCGCAATTCCGTAGCGCGCCATGCCAGCAAGTCGGCTTCGGTCCGCGAGCGCGCGCAGCCGCTGCAGAACCTGCGGTGCGCTTGGCGCCGGCGTCCGCGCGCGTCGGTCGGTGACGAGCGGCTCAGGCATCGGGCCGCCTCACCGGTGCGAACGTCTGGCCGGTCGCGATCCTTGCGGCGGCCAAGGGGCGGGTGGCGGTGCGGGCGTTCATTGTCAGCGAATCGGCTGGCGCAGGATCGTCCTGAGTTTGTCGGGGGCGGAGCGGGCCGGGTCGCCGAGATAGATCTCGTGGTGCTTCCCGGAGAGCTGCGCTCCCTGCTCGGCGATGTAGGCGTGCAGCGCCGCGATCGTCGGACCCTCCGCGCTGTAGGGGCCGACATGAAGCACTTGCGCGGCCCGGTTCTCGGCGAAGCGTTCCAACCGCAGCCGCCCCAGCACCTCGGCGGGTGCCTTACCGGCGGCCTTGGCTTTGGCGTCGCCGATCACGGCCTCGGTGACCTGATCCGGCTGGAGGATCATCATCGTCCAGTCCCAGGCGGACTTGTCCGCGGTCGAGAACGCGGTCATGTCCGGCACCCACCACAACCCCTCCAGGGGCATCACACCGTAGTCGAGCACGCCGGCGCGTTTGAGCGCGAACCGGGCGGCGTAGGCGACCGAGAACAACGCCGAGACCGCGTCGCGGTACCCGGTCGACGTATTCGGGTCGCCATGCCCGTCGATCATCAGGAACGTCAGCTCGGGCACCTCGACCAACGTCGGGGTCCGGGTTGCGCTGTACAACCCGCGCAGGTCCCGCTTCAGGTCAACCTTTGTCGTCGTCATGTGCGTCTCCTTGATCGGACCTTCATGGTCCCTTCCGCCGGATGCCATCGGCAGGGCCGTTCGGCACTACCTCGGCACCGGTCGGTGGAGAGTCCCGTTGCTGCCGAATGCTCCCGGCCCGGAACGCGTACCGGCCGTCATACTCGCTGCCCACCGCGACGCAACCGGAAACACAACCGGTGACGCCGACGCGGCCACGACGACGGGTACCGTGGCCGGGCTAATTCCCGGTGAGTTCGCGGCGCCGCTGCCCGACGTTGGTGATGGCTCAGCCGGTCTGGATGTCCCTGCGGGCGAACCGGTCGATTCCGATCCAGATCAGCGCGACGGCGATGAGGATCATGACGACCAGCGGCGTCCAGGCCATCGGCTTGAGCGGTTGGTACGGCGTTGCGGACAGCGGCAGGTTGCCCAGGAGCCAGTGCGGCAGTCGGAACACCTCGCCGAACATCGTGATGAACCACATCGCGGCCATGACGCCCCAGGTGATCGGTGTCGCCAGCCGAGGCAGGTAGCCCCAGAGCAGGACGGCAAGCCCGACGAAGACCATGACGGCGGGCCAGTACGCCAGTGCCGCCATCGCGAGTCGGCCGCCCTGCGAGGAATCGTGGAGCGCGGCGCCGTCGACCGCACCGATCAGGTAGCCGCCGAGGGCGAGCAACACCGTCGACCACACGGTCGGGATGGTCAGCCGCTGCAGGCTCCACCGCCAGCGGGAGATCGCGCCGGCCAGCTGCGGCTCGATGATTCCGGACGCTTCGTCGGACCGCAGCGACACTGTGGTCTGCAGGGCGAAGATGATGGTGACGAGCGCGATCATGCTCACCAGCAGGGACAACAGGGCGTTGACGCCCGTGCCGCGCAACAGTTTCTCGGCGCCCGAACCGGCGTCGGACAGCAGATTGGTCATCGCCTGCACGACCGATCCCAAGAGCATCCCGCCGAGCACGATCGCGATGGTCCAGCCGATGATCGGGTTGCGCTGCAGCCGCAGCGCCAGGCCGATCGGCGTGGCATAGCGGGTCGGCGCCCCGGCCTTCCCGGGGCGTTCCGGCACGAGCCCCGCACCGAAGTCGCGTCGGGCCTCGAGTCGGCTCGCCACCGTAAGTAGCACCGCGGTGAGCGCGAGGAGCAGCAGGAACGGCCACCACCGGTTGTCCGAGTATGGGCGCATCTGCTGGGCCCATCCGATCGGCGACACCCATGAGAGTCTGCCGTCGCCGAGGTCACCGATCATGCGGAGTACGTAGAACACGATGATGACGGTCGAGCCGAGCGAGTTGGCGCCGCGGGAGGTCGACGACATCTGCCCGGCGACTGCCCCGACTCCGAGGCCGACGAGTCCGACGCCCGCCACCGACGCCCCGAGGATCAGCGACCCGGCTGCACCCGTCCCTGCCGGGTCGAGCGATCCGCCGATCGACACCAGCGCGATGAACACGCCGACAGCCACGCACAGACCGCCGTTGACCAGCCATGACGCCACCGAGTATGCGTGCACCCCCAGCACCCGCGAGCGCAGCAGCTCGGTGCGGCCGGCCTCCTCATCGGCCCTCCCGCTGCGCGTGACCAGGAACATCACGCCGATTGCGAGGGCGAGGACCACCGTCATCCAGCCCTTGGTCCAGACGGCACCACCCATGGTGTTCGCCGCGGGTGACAGGCCGGTGAGCGCCCTGATGCCGGGAGTATTGGACAGCTTGGCGAAGTCGTCGAGCGACTGCTGGGTGGGGAAGACGGATTTGTAGTAGCTGACGATGTACTGATACATGCCGACGAGCACGACGAGCCAGACGATCAGCCGCACGCGGTTTCGCCGGAGCACCAGTCGCACCATCGTGCCGAGGCCCGCGAACCTGTCGGCCGGTGAGCGTTGGTCGGCCGATCGAGCGATGTGGGTGGTTCGCGGCGCCGCTATGGGTGCCCGCCCGGCGGTCGTCATTTCTTGCTCCCTGCCGACAGGGCCGCCATCTCGTCGCCGTAGTGGCGCAGGAACAGCTCCTCGAGCGACGGCGGGTTCGCGACGAGCGAGCGCGGGCCGCGCGCGGCAACGGCCGTGAGCACCGTCGGCAGCTCTGCCTCGTCTACCGCGAAGGTGATATGCCCGTCGGAGGTAGCGAAGTCGTGGACACCCGGCATGGTGGCAAGGCCGTCCGCACCTTGATCAAGCACCACCGTGACCCGCGTGCGGGTCAGGTGGCGCAGCTCCGCCATGGTGCCCGTCTCGACGGTGGCACCCTCCCGGATGATGGTGATCCGGTCGGCGAGCTTCTCCACCTCGGCGAAGATGTGGCTCGACAGCAGGACCGACCGCCCTTGCGCCTTCACCTCCCGGATCGATTCGGTGAAGGCGGCCTCCATGATCGGATCGAGGCCGCTCGTCGGCTCGTCGAGCAACAGCAGCTGCGCATTCGAGGCCAACGCAGCGACGAGCGCGACCTTCTGGCGGTTGCCCTTGGAGTACGCGCGGGCCTTCTTCGTCGGGTCGAGTTCGAAGCGTTCGAGCATCGTCTGCTTGCGCTTGACGTCGAGCGGACCGGACAGCCGGCACAGGATGTCGATCGCCTCGCCGCCAGTAAGGTTCGGCCAGAGCATGACGTCGCCAGGCACGTACGCGATGTTCTTGTGCAGGCGCACCGCGTCCGACCACGGATCACCGCCGAGCATCGAGGCGCGTCCGCCATCGGCCTTCAACAGGCCGAGCAGGATGCGGATCGTCGTCGTCTTACCTGCCCCGTTAGGGCCGAGGAACCCGGTGACCTGCCCAGCGGGAACCCGCAGGTCCAGGCCACGTAATGCGTGGACACGCCCGAAGGACTTCGTCAGCCCCTCGACGTCGACGGCCATGTCGTCAGTGGTCATGTTGGCTTCCTTGAACGTGTTGGTGAGGGCGCCGTGGGCGGCTGCCGTGAGGCGCTCTGGGAATGGGGACTGGCGGCGGAGTCCGGCGAGTGTTCGAGGTGCCGCAGGTAGTCGTCGAGCATGGAGCGATCGGCGAGGAAGCCCTCGGTGAACAACTCGAGGCTGGGCAGGATCTGGTTCTGCCGGGTGTCGCGCATCGATTCGATGAACGCATCGGGGGAACGATCCGGCATCGTAAGGAACTGGATGAGCATCGCCCCCATGGTCTGATAGGCCATGTACCGCGTGCGGGCTTCCTCGTCGCGCGATGGGCGCACGAGACCTGACTCCACGCTGGTCTTCATGATCTCGCGGGCGTTGTCGACCAGGTGCTCGAGGAACTCCCGCGCCGGGTTTCCACCGGCGTGGATCGCCCGGAGCATGTACACGATCAGCTGCGCCGCGGGGCCCGGTTCGGCCAGATGCTTGAAGAGGTAGCCGCTCGGATCAGCGACACTGCTGGACTTGAGTGCCTGGTACCGGCGCAGCACCTCGGCGTCACATTCGACACGAAGTGCCTCCTTCGAGCCGAAGTGGTGCGTAATCAGACCAGGTGAGACGCCCGCGCGCGAAGCGATCGCGCGGAACGAGGCATCGAAGCCATGCTCCGCGAAACACGCGATCGCAGCATTGCGGATCCGGGCCCGCGTGGTGAGGTCCGACACCGGTGGATCGTGCTGCGCACCTGTTATACGCACGACCTAGATGCTATACACGTGACCAATTCGGCGCAAGCGTCTCTCGGACAACGTGATTCGATGCACTACTGAACCCCTGCCGCCGAAATCGCGATGCACGCGTAGCGCCGACTTGACTTCGGCGACCAACATGATGCCCGGCATTCGGGATCGAAGGCGAACAGGATGCGAAGCTCTGATCTGCCGGGCGAACCAGGTCGAAGTTCCTCCATGTTCTTGGGTCTCGACGCGGGCGCCGCGCGGCCGCACCGGCGCGTCGAGGCCGGCGACCGCGATCAGCCAATAAACGTCCGGGGCGGCCTCGCCCGATCGGCCGGCAACATTGGGGCAACCCGCTTGCCCGACACGAAGAGGCGAACGACGTCGGCGAGGCCGAGCGCCACGAGTGCCATCGAGACGTTGCGGAGCATTGTCGCCCCTGCAGGCGTGAGCGGCTTGGGCGGTGGAAACCCGGCCCGGGCAATGGTGGCCGACGTCCAGCCCATCCACCACCCGCCGCAGACCAGCCGAAGTGCCCGCCAGGTCGGCGCGTCCAGCCGGCGGCGCCCGAGGACGAGGATCGCGCCCCACACCCCGGCGCAGCCGATGCTGTACACCGTGTACGTGCCACGCAGTTCGCTCATCGATCACCGCACTATCGGGGCAGATCCGTGCGACGCATCGCGCCAGGGTTGCCGCCTACTCGATTCTGGCACCGCCCGCGCGGGAGCGGCCAGACCGACGGTCGTCGAGCGCTTCGTCGGTCAAGCACCGCTGTCGCGGGCACGCCGTCGCGCTCGGGCGCCGATCCGCCGCGCCTGCGGCGAACACGGAATCCGACCGGCCGCGCTTTGCACACGTCCAGTCGCAAGGCGACACGATGCGCCCCCGAGCCTTGCGGTTCTGCTGTCGGCGCTGTGATGCCACGGGCTATTCAGGGAGCAAGCAGCGCATTAGACAAGGTAGCGTCCATCCACCGCTCGTACTGGTCGAAGGTGTATTCCGCCGTGTGGACCAGCAGCTCGTGGGTCTCCGCGTTGGCGCTGCTGTTCCCGAACACCTGCGATGGGTTGCGTATTGCAATCCCACGAATGCGTCATACAATGTATGCGATCGAGCGGATCGAATGGACCGACGAGGTCGCAATGCATATACGCACCCGCTCCGTGCGTTACCCAGGAGCATTTGACATCGACCCGGAATGGACAATCGAAGCGATCAACGACCCGGGCCGACTCGTCGACGAGCCAGACCCGAACTCGGCACACGGAAACAGCGTGCGCACCGTCGGGTACTCGCCAAGCGCACGCACCGTCATCACCGTGGTGGCGTGCGCCGGCGAGACGGGGTGCAGCAAGGCGCTTCGGCCTGGAAGACCACGGGCGCGCCGCTCCGCCAATACCGTGAGAGGCAGCCATGACCGAAATCAGCGACCACGACCTTCGCAGCTACCGCGACGAGGCCGAGGCGACAATGGACCGACCGCTCTCCCCCAGCGCAACCCGCCCAGGAGGACAGCGCGCCAAAGTGCTGTCCGTCCGGCTCAATCCCAGCGAGTTCGAAGAACTTGCTGAGTATGCGGCCGCTCTGGACATTCCAGCTTCAGCCCTGGTTCGCGGCTGGATCCTCGACCAACTCCGCTCCGGGTCGGAATCCGCCCGCGAGACCGTCGACAGAATCGCCCGAGATCTACAGCACCTCCGCCACCAGATCGTCGCGTGACGTCCCACTTTGCACGGATGGCATGACGGATGACGACCGTTGCATTGCCGCGAACGGCGGGCGCGCGGCCTGGCATACTGCTCGTCGAATAACGCCTGGTGCGCACCCCCGAGAGAAATAATGGTCTTGGACCTGTCAATTCGGTTCATGAGCGGCAATCCAGTCCGGCCAAAGCACGAGACGGAATGCTGTCGGCGACCGTCGAGATGTTGGGGGTGCCCTTGCAGATGGCCGAACGGTCTGATCTCTTCGCTGCGCCGCGGCACGCCAATATGGCTTTGCGGCGTCGAGAGATCCCAGCCGGACCCGGTGTCTATACCTGGTTCAAGAATGCTGAGTGCGTCTACATTGGCGTCGCAACAAGTTTGAGAAGCCGGCTCAGCACACATCGAAGGCAGACGGCAGACCTGTCCCGCAGCACACTGCGAGCCTCCGTCGCCGTCATGCTCTTCGGCGTCACCCGAGCCCGCGCGCGCTCGCGCCCTTCAGTGATGACGCCCGGCGAGATCGCCGCCGTGAATGCGTGGTTCACCGACACGGAAGTGGCCTGGATCGAGAGTGCGACCGCCGACGACGCTCGTGTCTTGGAGCGCAGTCTCCTCGAGAACAGGCTGCCACCGCTCAACCTGAAGTAAACCGATGGCGAATCGGTCAGCGGAAACATGCTGCTAGCATTGCTTGCAGGAGGTGTCGCGTCATGGCTGCGATCAGCGTGCGAGACCTAGACGACGATGTTGCCGGGCGCCTCAAGGTGCGGGCCGCGCAGCATGGACGATCCATGGAGGCCGAGGTCCGAGCGATCCTTACCGACGCCGTCACCGCCGATGACGATGACCGGGTCAACCTCGCCCAGGCCATCCGGCAACGCTTCGCCTCCATCGGCGGCGTCGAGTTGAACCTTCCCCCTCGCCGGGACCGGCCTCCCGCCGCCGAGCTGCCCGCCCCGTCATGATCGTCGTAAACACCAACGTCATCTTCGAGATGATGCGCGAAGACCCCGACCCGGCGGTTCTTGCCTGGGCCGCGACCGCCGGGCGGTTACATACGACATCCATCACGCTGGCCGAAGTCGAGTACGGGATCGCTCGGCTACCCGCAGGTCGTCGAAGGGATCTGCTCGCCGCGACGGCGGCCGAGGTTTTCGGCGACTTTCAGGACGTGATCCTGCCGTTCGAGACCCGGGCCGCGCGTCGCTACGGGACGATCGTTGCCGACAGCGAGGCGTCCGGACACCCCATCGCCATGGCCGACGCGCAGATCGCCGCGGTCTGCGCGGCCCGGGAAGCCATCTTGGCCACCCGCAACACCAGCGACTTCACTGGGACCGGCATCGAGCTGGTCAACCCGTGGCAGGCTCCGCCCCGGTAGCGGATTCGGCTACTGGACGTCGTTGGCCGGGGTCATGGCGCGTCCTTCTGCGGAGCCAGTGGACACCGCCCAGCGGCCTAGCCATGACCCGGCGTCCCGCCACATCGCGGCGGTAACAGCAACAAGCAGTACGCGAATGGCGCAGGGCGCCCGAGGCCAGGTTGCGCTGGTCAGGCGGCGCTGCGGCGGAATACCGCGTGTTCGAGCCGGGCGAGCCGGTCGGTCACGGTGCCGCCGGTGCGTTCCGCGTGCAGCCGATCGAGTGTCCAGAGCCGGATAATCGTGGACACCGGAAGATTCGCGGTGTTCGCAGCGAGTTGGATCTGTTCGTCAACCAGTTCGTGGCCGAACGACGCACGACGACTCCGAGTCACCGCTTCATCGGCGTGGCTGCGGTAGTGAACGTGCTGCTGTGGCCGATTTACGGTACTGGCCGTCGAGCCGCCGCGCTGTTCGTCCCACTTCAAATATTCCGTTCCCTGCGGTCAAGGGCTATCGATCTGGGGGGCGCTCGCTGCCGCTGTGGTTGCCGGAGTCGTCGTCAACGTCGTCGTCAGACGGGTGACAAGTCGCGTGCCGTCGCTGACCCTCGCCACGCTCGGCAGCACGCTCATCAAGGCGTACGCGATCCAGGCGACGACGCTCGCGGTCTGGCACCGTTGTTCGCAGCTTCGACAGCGAAGCGGCCTGCCACTCGGCGCGATGTCGTGTTCGTTGACACCTATGACGTCGTGGGTCGCCACCGCAGGACGCGGGCCAGGAGCTCGAGCTCGCGGGCCGAGCAGGCCACTCCGAGGATCACCTCACTGTTGCTGACCGTGGCGCGTGCATTGCCGAGCCGGGTGACCGGGCACGAGAAGATCTCCATTGAGCATTCATCGCTGGTGAACGTGATCGTGGAGGTTTTGCCGGTGACGGATACCTCGCCGTCGGACACCGCCCACTGTGCGGTCGTACGGCCGGCCCGGTCAGGGAACCACGTCCGCAGGTGCAACGTCCGCGTCTGCCCGGCAGAGATCCGACGATGTTCGCGACGGACGGAATAGCCAAGATCGCTCCATGACACACCAAGCCCGTCCGAGATGTACACCAAACCGAGCCACAGCGCGACGGCCGGCACTGCTATGAGGATTGTCAGCACCCACCCGGCGGCGCTCGTACGAGAGTAGCCGTGCGCGTTCGCCCGCCGAACGGCGCGGCCAGATGCAGGCCGCCAGGAACTCACGTCATTCGGAGGCTTCACGCGTCACCCCCTCCCCGACTGTGGCCCGGCTGCGACTAAGACTCCTGGCAAGTCTGTCTAGGACCGTCACGCAACGCGGATCCGCTCATCGCCGAGTACGTATTCGATGGCAAGGTCACCGCCGACGGCCATCAGGTACCCACGGATGGTCCCGATCTTCGCGTTGTCGAGGTCGCCCCGTTCGATCTTCGATACCTGACGCTGCCCAACGCCGATGCGCTCGGCTAGCTGGGCCTGGGTCAGCCCAGCACGTTCGCGTAGCTCGCGGAGCCGGTATGCGCGAACCTCCACGAGCATCTGCGCCTTATGCGCATCGATGTCCCGACGATCCGTGGGGCTCACCGAGCGCTCCGCCATGTAGTCCTTGAAATCCAAGGCCATCGTCGTCACTCCCCTCTCAGATCCCCGATATGACGATCAAACAAGTCGTCAGCCAGCGGGATATTCTTCCCATACCAGCGTTCCCAATCGCCGGCCTTGTCGCCTGCGATCAGCATGATCGCGCGACGCTCCGGATCGAATGCGAACAGGATGCGCAGTTCCGACGCGCCTGACGATCCGGGCCGCAATTCCTTCATGTTCCGGTGCCTCGATGCGACGACCGTGTCGACCAGCGGTCACCCCAGCTGCGGGCCTCGATCCGCCAGTATCTCGATCGCGGCGATCACCTGCCCCCAGGAGCCCCTATCGAGCGAGTCGAGGCAACCGCTGATCAGCTCGACGTCCACGCTCCACATTCATCGAGCTTAGACCCTGTGAGTTCTGCAATCAATCGTCATCACCACTCGCTGCGCTGAAAAGCGGCGGGCCGAAGGACGTCGAGCCACTCGGTGATGGTGGCGCACCGGCTGTCAAGCATCAAGACGACGCGTTGACTCATCAAAAATGCGCGCGTAGCCCTGTTCGTTGACTCATGTGGGCATGCGCGCGTTGGGCGCGCCTGCCGGTCCGGGTTGTCTGGTTTCGGTAGGTCCTGGTGATGGGACTTTCGCCCCGCCAACGGCAGGCTGTGACCAAGACGATCGCGACCCGCTACAAGCGGTCGGACAAGACGGGCAAGGGCAGGATCCTCGACGAGTTGTGTGCCACGACCGGGTGGCATCGCAACCATGCCCGGAAGGCGCTCGCGACGGCACTGAGGCCGAAAATCGTCAAGCCGCGCGAGCCGCGGAAGCCGCTCTACAGCTCGGAGATCATTGCGGCACTGCGGTTCTGCTGGGCCGTGCTCGGGGCGGCGTCGGGCAAGCGGCTGGGTCCGACGCTGTCGGAACTGGTGCCCGTGCTGCGACACTTCAATGAGCTGGACATTACCGACGGGCAGGCCGCGATGCTGATCCGCATCTCGCCGGCCACGATCGATCGGCGGCTGGCCGCGGACCGGGCCAAGATGGCGCTGAGGGGCCGTTCGCATACCAAGCCGGGGTCGCTGCTCAAATCGCAGATCCCGATCCGCACCTGGGCCGACTGGGACGACGCGAGGCCCGGGTTCGTGGAGATCGACCTGGTCGGCCACGAGGGCGGCAACGCCACCGGCGAGCACGCCTACACGCTCACCGTCACCGACATCGCCACCGGCTGGACCGAGAACCGCTCGGTCCGCAACAAGGCCCGCAAATGGGTCGTGGCCGCGATGGACGACATCGCCCGCATCATGCCGTTCCCGATCATCGGGGTCGACTCGGACAACGGGAGCGAGTTCATCAACCATCACCTTTTGGCCTGGTGCGAGGCACGGGAGATCACCTTCACCCGGGGCCGGCCGAACGTGTCCAACGACGGCGCGCACGTGGAACAGAAGAACTGGGCAGTGGTGCGCACCATCGTCGGCTACCACCGCTACGACACGCCGGCAGAACTGTTGCTACTCAACGAGATCTGGGCCTTGCAGTCGCTGCTGACGAACTACTTCTACCCGCAGCAGAAGCTGATCTTAAAAGTCCGCGACGGCGCCAAGGTCACCAAAAAGTACGACACCGCCACCACGCCCTACGCCCGCACGAAAACCGACGACACGGTCGGCGCCGAGGACAAGGCGATCCTCGACGACACCTACCCGACGATCAACCCCGCCGCCGTGCAACGACAGATCCAGGCCCTCACCGACAAGCTCCTGAAGATCACCACCAGCAAACGCGCCGCCCCGCCGAAACCCCCGGCCGAGCCGAGAACTACGCGCGCATCCCGCAATGAGTCAACGAATCAGATCACGCGCGCATCTTGACACGAGGCAATACGCTCGCGGGTCACAGGTCGGCGGCATGCTGGATCACCGCGCGGGCCGCGTTAGGCGACGATTTCGCGGAGCCGTTCGACGTCGGCAGCGAGGCGCTCTACGGCGTCGTGGACGGTCTGTGTGCTGCTCGCGCCGAGTGCGGCGAGAATCCACCCACGGATGAGTGCCGAGACCGGGACGCCCAGGCGTGCGGCCAACTGCTCGATCTCGGCTGCGTGCGCCGGGGACAGGCGAGTGGCTATGGTGACGGTCTTGCCGGGTCGTGTCCAGTGGGTGTCGGCGGGCATGGGCTCGTCGGCGGTGCGGTCGGCCTCGGATGCGACGGTTTGGACGAGCGTGCGAGCGTCGTCGTGTGAGAGATGGCTAGTCATTGCTGGTTCCTTCGTCCTGGTGTTCGGCGTAAGTGCGGGTGTCGGTGGGATTCGCACGCCAGCCATTGGCGCCCCACCAAGCGCTGGGGCGGTCAGTGCGGTGGACCAGGATCACCACCAGGACTGCCCCGGCAGCGGGTGAGTATCCGAGGACTCTGGCACTGACGCCGGATGTGCTCTTGGGATCGGGGTCGGCTATCACGAGGCCGTCGTCGGCCAACGCCTCGTTCGCCTGTTGGACGGTGGCGCGATGCTTCGCCCACATGTGCCTGGCGCCGTGCCGCCAATCGACATCGAAGTTCACGGCATCAGTTTACATCGGTAAACGGCGTGCATGCGCTGTTGCGGTCGGGCGGGCGCGGTCTTCCTGGGTGGGCCGGGCACGGGAATAGCGTCATCCCCGGATGTCCGCGCTGCGGTGCGCACCGTCGTCAGGATGCCCGCCGGTGGCGCTCGATGTATTCGTCGAAGGCTTCCCGCCCGATTTCGGCCAGTGGTCGTCCGTCGCGGCTTGCGATCTCTTGAAGCGCCTGCCGAGTGCTGGGCGGGACGCGGACGGTCAGGTTTGGGGTGCTACGCCTTTCTCCAGAGAGCGACGGCCGACCCGATCGTGATTCGTGTATCCGTAGCATGGCGTGCTCCGCGAGTGCCGCGGCACGTGCCTCGGTCAGGCGGCTGCCGTCATCCAGGAAGACTTCTTCGACGTCCAGGTCGATGTCGGGGCCGATCTGCTTCTTGGTAAACGTGGGGCGAGCCATTTCATTTCCTCCTTCGGAGCTCGGTGGGCATCACGTGAATCACAAGGAACAGGTCGGGGCGTTCCACGAGGTAGACCTCCAGTTCGATGCCTCTGTCGTCGGGGCCGATCCATCCGATGCCGTCGTCGTCCACTACCGGGTCCGCCGTGTTCGTGACGTGCAAGGCATGGGCTTTGCCGACGCGGTGCCGGCGGGCGGAGCGCGTGAACCACACGGTCTATTTTGCCATGCAAAATGCGGCCACAGGCGTGGTTTTCCTGGGCGTGGGCGGCGTCCCGCGGCTGGGCGCGTTCGGGCGCCGCCGATCCCGTAGCGTCGACGTGTGCAGCCAGACCAGACGTCGACCGTCGGCCCGCTCGATGCGGCGACCATTCGGCCGGCGCGAACGCTGGTCGGGGCGAAGATGGCGTCCGCGGCCCTGGTCGCGGTTCTCGCGCTGGCGCTCGGCCTGCTGCTCGCTCCCCGCGTGTTGGCGGGAGTTGGGTTGGTGCAACCGGTTTCGGCGCGTATGACGCTGATCTCGCCACTGCCCGATCGTGGCGCCACGGCCGCGACAGGAACCGGGTTGGCGGACAGCTGCGTCGCGGCCAGTGTGACGCTCGAGTGGGGGAGCGGGCAGCGTAGAACCGCGCGATGGTGCGTCCCGGCATCCGCACCGCAGCCGAAAGCCGGTGACACGGTGCGGATCTGGGTGCTGAGCCCGTGGAGCCCGGTCCCGGCGAGCCCGACCGCGCCGTGGTTGGTCTTCGACGTGATTCTGCTGTTGCTGTTCGGCGTTGGTTCGGCCGGAACCGCTTACTACGGACGGGAACTCGCCGTGCTCGCGGCGCTCGGCAGGCAGGCGATGGCTGCCGCCTCGGTACACGGGCAGATCGACCGCATCGCCATCAGCCGCGCAGTCTTCGGTAAGGAGGGCCGGGCCACGATCGACGTCGCGCCCGAGGACCGCACGATCCGGCCGCTCCGCCTCACCCTGCCGGGGCCGGCCGACCGCTCACTCCTCGGCGCGCGGATCACCCTGCGTGCCCCGCGTCGCACGCGCAGCGGAAAGCCCATGGGCCCATACGTTCTCGTGCGCTCCGCGAACCCGGACGGCGGCGTAACCAAAGGCACCGCGATCGCCGGCCGCCGCATCGCCCTCGGCCGCGCCATGCGGAAGAACGCGTCACGTCCGTGACGCCCGCTGCTATCCACCACGTGACCGTCGCTGTGTGCACAGCACACGATCACGCGCCTATCGACCTATCGAGCGGGGTGTTCCATCATTCGGTGGGCGCGCCCTCGTCGAGAAGGGCTGATATTGCGCTGATCAGCCGCGACGAGTCCCGTGATGCAGCCGTCCACACGAGTTCCTGGTCGATTTCGCCATAACCGTGCACCAAAACATTCCTGAAACCGACGATCTTCGAAACGTCCGGTACGAGCGCGGCAGTTTCGGGATCGATGGTCCGCAGCTGTGCCAACGCTTCGCCGACGATCGTGAGCTGCCGCTCCACGGCTGATCGGAGCAGGTTGTTCGCCTGGTATGAGGAAAACTCGTCTTGGCCAATGAATGATTGGGCGGCCCGGGCGGCTTCGCGCGCGTCCCAGAGCAATGCCTTCGACCTAGGCTGCATACAACTCCTCGCGGGTTTCTTCGACGGTGGCGGCGAAGTACGGATTACGCAGCGCCTCAGGCGATACGAGGTCGACTGAACGACCGAAAAAGTCTTCCAGCGCGTCTTTCAATCCGAAGTATGTCGACAAAGAAGCCATCCCAGGACGGAATTCTACGAGGAAGTCCACATCCGACCGCTCGGGATCGAATCGGTCCGTGGTTGCCGAGCCGAACACGGCCAGCCGCGCGACGCCGAATTTCCGGCACAGCGCGGCGATTGCCTCGCGGTCGAGCTCCAATGGCTTGCCCATCGGCCGTCCACCTCCCTACACCCGGCCATTATCGCAGGTCGGGTGCTGCGAGCGGTAGGTTCGGCGAGACAGCCACGGCGATCGCGCTGCTACCGTCGGGGCGTGGGTAATGATGCCGTGCATGCGTCCGGAATCGAATCGGCTGAGTCTGCTAAGGATGGCGCAACTCTCGGGCCGCGCCGCGTCCGCGCGGTGGGGGCGATCGTGTTCGACACTTCCGGGCGGCTGCTCATGGTGCAGCGCGGCCACGAGCCGGCGAAGGGCCTGTGGGCGGTGCCCGGCGGCAAGGTCGAACCGGGAGAGACCGACGAGCAAGCCGTCGCGCGCGAAATCCTCGAAGAGACCGGGCTCACGGTCCGGGTCGGCGCACTCGTGGGCTCCGTCGAGAGGCCGGGTGCACCCGGCACCGTCTACGGGATCTTCGACTATGACGCAGTTCTCGTGGCCGAGCCCGCCCCGTGCAACCCCGCCCCGGGCGACCCTGCCGCGGAGGCGAGTGCGGAGCCCGGCCGCGCCGCCTCGGATGCGGCCGACCTGCGCTGGGTGACCCGCGCCGAGCTCGAAGCCCTTCCGCTCACGGACGGGCTCCTCGAAGCGCTCCGCAGCTGGGGTCGTCTGCCCTGACGTCGCCCAGCCGCGGAACATCGTCATATCCGTGGCGCAATTCGCGGTATCCGTAACGCGCCTCAACGCTGTGCTCAGAACGTGACGTTCGGCGGGCGGCGTTCAGTACGTGAAAGCGCCGACCTGGGAACGCAACTCCGCCGACATGCGCGCGAGTTCGTCGACGGCGAACCGGGTTTGCGTCACCGCCTCCATCGTCGACGACGTGGCGACCGCGACACCGCTGATGTTCGAGGAGATCTCGCTCGTGCCGGCCGCCGCCTCGGCGACGCTCCGGCTCATCTGCTGCGTGGTGGCGGTCTGTTCCTCTACCGCGGAGGCGATCGTGAGCGAGAAGTCGTTGATCGAGGAGATTACCGATGCGATCTCGCCGATGGCGTGGACCGCGCTGGAGGTGTCTGCCTGGATCGCCTCCACCCGGGACACGATGCCTTCGGTCGCCCGCGCCGTCTCCTGCGCGAGCTCCTTGACCTCGTTCGCCACGACGGCGAACCCGCGTCCCGCCTCGCCGGCTCGCGCTGCCTCGATCGTGGCGTTCAGGGCAAGCAGGTTCGTCTGCTGCGCGATCGAGGTGATCACCTTGACCACCGTCCCGATCTCCTGGGACGAGGCTCCGAGCCTCGCCACGGTCTCGTTGGTCTGCTCGGCCGCCGACATGGCAGAGGAGGCAACCTTTGCCGCCTCGTTCGCGTTCTCGGCGATCTCGCGGATCGACGAGTCCATTTGTTCTGCGCCGGCCGCCACCGTATGCACGTTCAGCGACACACCATCGGAGGCCGACGACACGGCGCCGGCCTGCGCGAACGTCTCCTCGGCCGCCGCCGAAATCTGCACCGTCGACGCCGAGAGTTCTTCCGCTGAGGCGGCAACCGCTTGCGCGGACGAGGCCACCGCGGCGATCACCTCGCGCACGTTCTGCTGCGCGGACGTCAATGCGCTCGCCATCCGGCCGACCTCGTCGGTCGATGTGACGCCGGCCGGAACGGTCAGATCGCGCCGCGCCATGGCCTCCAGCGATTGCTGCACCCTCGCGAGCGGACGCCGGATCGCCTGCGCGATCAACAGAGTCAGTATGACGGCGATCGCGCCGCCGATGAGGAACGTGAGGAGCACGGTGACCGTGGCCCGGGTCGCGCGATCGACGGCGGCGTGGGCCGTCGCGTCGAAGCGCGTGGCGATATCGGACACGGCTCGGTCCAGGCCGGCGCTCGCCCGGTCGCTGAGCGGCTTGACGGTCGCGCCATCGACCTTTTCGAAGCCGGCCCTGTCGCCGGCCATGACGATGGGCATGAGCACCGTGTCGCGGGCGCGCGTGTACTCCTGCCACGCCGTCGTGAACTCGGCCCACCCCGCGTCGCCCTGCAGGCTCGCGCCGAGCGAGTCGATCAGGCGCACGATCTCCACATCGGTGGACGAAATCGCTGAGAGCCACTGCTGTTTCGCGGCCGGCGCGGTGGTCATCGCGGCGCGTGCGACGGCCTCGCGGTCCTGGGCGACGAGCGTGTCGATCCGGTGCACCGGCTCCAACGTGTCCTGCTGCGACTGCGCGATCGCACCCAGGTCGGCGGCGGTGCCGCGAAGGGTGGCCAGCGCCACTCCCGCGCCGGCCACACACACGCAACCGAACACGACGAGTACGCCGAGGATCTTGGTCCGGATGCCGCGATTCGCGAGCCACGCACCGATTCGGCTCGTGCGGGGCGTCGGGTGCGCGGTCTCCGCCGGTGCCCACCGTACGCCGGCTGGGCTGGTTGACGCCGTGTCGCTCATCGGCTGCCCGCCTCTTCCCTCGGTCCTTCATCCTGTTCGGCTTCACTCCGCGGAACATGAGCGGAACTTGAGCGGTCGGCGGCACCTGTCCCAGTGCGTGGCGGCTTCCGATGGCGGCCTCCCGGCGGCGGCCACGCCGCCGCGAACAGCGTCATACTCGGGAGAACCGTATGAAACGGATATGACGCCCTCCGATCGCTTGCACTCTCGGGGGGAGAGTGCCAAACTGGTCTCTGGCACTCGAGTGCTTCGAGTGCTAGGTCTCTTCGGTGAGGGTCGGTCGCGGCCGGGTCGTATGCCCGGTGCGTGCCCGATCCGTCCGTCGCGGGCGCTGAGGCGACCAGACAACCTGCTGTCACTGCCATCTCGGTGGGCCTACCCGGCCCGGCGCGGGGCAGGCGAACATCTGGAGGAAGAAACACCTCATGGCCAAGCTGATCGCTTTCGAAGAGGAAGCGCGTCGCGGGCTCGAGCGCGGGATGAACACCCTCGCCGACGCCGTCCGGGTGACCCTCGGCCCCAAGGGCCGCAACGTCGTCCTGGAGAAGAAGTGGGGCGCGCCGACCATCACCAACGATGGTGTGTCGATCGCCAAGGAGATCGAGCTCGAGGATCCGTACGAGAAGATCGGTGCCGAGCTCGTCAAGGAAGTTGCCAAGAAGACCGATGACGTGGCGGGCGACGGTACCACCACCGCAACGGTTCTCGCCCAGGCGATGGTCCGTGAGGGCCTGCGCAACGTGGCGGCCGGCGCCAACCCGATCGCGCTGAAGAAGGGCATCGAGAAGGCGTCCGCGGCGATCGCGGAGCAGCTCTTGACCGACGCCAAGGAGGTCGAGACCAAGGAGCAGATCGCTGCGACCGCCTCGATTTCCGCGGCCGACACCGCGATCGGCGAGCTCATCGCCGAGGCGATGGACAAGGTCGGCAAGGAGGGCGTGATCACCGTCGAGGAGTCGCAGACCTTCGGGCTGGAGCTGGAGCTCACCGAGGGCATGCGCTTCGACAAGGGTTACACGTCACTGTATTTCGCGACGGACCTGGAGCGTCAGGAAGCGGTTCTGGACGATCCGTACATCTTGCTCTACGGCTCGAAGATCTCCGCGGTCAAGGACCTGCTACCGGTGCTCGAGAAGATCATGCAGGCCGGTAAGCCGCTGCTGATCATCGCCGAGGATGTCGAGGGCGAAGCCCTGGCCACCCTGGTCGTCAACAAGATCAAGGGCACGTTCAAGTCCGTCGCCGTCAAGGCTCCGGGCTTCGGCGACCGCCGTAAGGCCATGCTGCAGGACATCGCGATCCTCACCGGTGGCCAGGTGATCACCGAGGACGTCGGCCTCAAGCTGGAGAACGCGACGCTCGACATGCTGGGCACCGCCCGCAAGGTCGTCGTGACCAAGGACGAGACCACGATCGTCGACGGCGCCGGGGATGCCGACCAGATCGCGGGCCGGGTCGCGCAGATCCGCTCCGAGATCGAGAAGTCGGACTCCGACTACGACCGCGAGAAGCTGCAGGAGCGGCTGGCCAAGCTGGCCGGTGGCGTTGCGGTGATCAAGGCCGGTGCGGCGACCGAGGTGGAGCTCAAGGAGCGCAAGCACCGCATCGAGGATGCCGTGCGCAACGCGAAGGCTGCCGTGGAGGAGGGCATCGTCGCCGGTGGTGGCGTCGCGCTGATCCAGGCCGCCAAGGAGGCGTTGCCGGGTCTCAAGCTCGAGGGCGACGAGGCGACCGGTGCGGCGATCGTGGCGGCGGCCGTCGAGGCCCCGCTGAAGCAGATCGCGATCAACGCTGGTCTCGAGGGCGGCGTCGTGGCGGACAAGGTCAAGCACCTTCCCGCGGGCGAGGGCTTGGACGCCGCGACGGGCGAGTACAAGGACCTGGTGGCCGCGGGCATCATCGACCCGGCCAAGGTCACTCGCTCGGCGCTGCAGAACGCAGCGTCGATCGCGGCGCTGTTCCTGACCACGGAAGCCGTGGTCGCGGACAAACCGGAGAAGGCCGCCCCGGCGGCTCCGGGCGGCGGCGACATGGGCGGCATGGACTTCTAAATCTCTGTGCCCGTTCGTTTCACGCAGTTCGATCGCAGCGGCCCGATACCCCCTCGCGGGGTGTCGGGCCGTTGTGTTGCTCGGCCGAGGCTAGCGCCGGCGCCAGGGGCTGAGTGGCGGCAGCGGCTCTCCGCCGTCGACGATGAGACCCTCGCCGGTGCCGCGCCCGACCAGCCACCACGCGAGGTCGGCCGCGCTGCCGCGGACCACCGGCCCGCCACCGCCCACCGTCATGGTTCGACCGTCGGAAACGGACAGCGTCATACCCGTTTCCGGGTCCCGGTCGTATGCCGCCGTATCGAAGAGGTAGTCCGCGAACTCGCTCGGCCAATTCGCCGGCCGGTAACCGAGACCCAGGTCCGCATGGTGGATCTCGACCTCGCGCCAGCGCATGTACGGGATCTGCGCCGCATCCATCGCTGGTGCGCCGGGAATGCGCTGGAAGACTCCGTCGACGGACCAGTTCGCGATCGCGTTGCTCGCATCCGCCGCGGCCCGAGTGAAAACGTCAATGACGAGGTCCGTGCCGCCCGTCTCTATGCCCCGTTCCGCACTGCCGAGCCCCGCATGGCCGACCGCGTCGAGGGCATCCTCGGGGGTAGGCCCGGCGCCGAGGTGCGCGGCCAGCATCGACGCGCCCACGGCGACACGGTCCGCGATGCGCGCCGGTGGTTGCGCGGCGAGGCGGTCGATGTCGCCATCGCGGCGTTCGTTCGACGCATACATGGGCAGCGGATCCGGCTGACCGATCGTGGTGAGCACCCCGGCCAGGCCCTTGGCGTTCAGCGCGAGGTGGGCGAGGACGTGCGCGCGGCTCCAGCCCGGAAGCACGGACGGCTCAGTGAAGGCGCCCGCCGGCATGGCGTCGATCGTGGCGAGCAGCCGGTCGGTGGCGGCGGCCAGCGCCGTGATCGCGGTGGCCGTCGGCGGAATCGGTGGCGAGAGAACGGTCATGGCCATCATTCTGGCGCGTCGTCGTTGCACTGTCGCGCGCGCGTCGCTAGCCTCGTCGGTACACGGGAGAGGAGGTGGTCCGAAGTTGCATAGCTCTAGGACTCGTGAGGTGGTTGTCCGCTAGGACGCCACATGCCGGACCTCCGCTGTGGTGGCCTGGCGCGAGAAGGACAACCACCCGATCCCCGGGCTGCCGACCTTTGTCCCGTCGGCCCGCGTCAAGCGGAGCGGCCCGGGGATTGTCCTGCTCTCAGTCCGGGATCTCCGGCAGAGCAGGCCCGAGGATGTCGTCGGCATCGACGATGCGATACGCGTACCCCTGCTCGGCGAGGAACCGTTGCCGATGCGCGGCGTACTCCGTGTCCACCGTGTCCCGCGAGACCACCGCGTAGAAATGCGCTTGGCGTCCATCGTGTTTCGGGCGGGTGACCCGGCCGAGCCGTTGCGCCTCCTCCTGGCGGGATCCGAATGTTCCGGACATCTGCACGGCGACCGACGCCTCCGGCAGGTCGATCGCGAAGTTCGCGATCTTCGACACGACCAGCACCGGTATCTCGCCGGCGCGGAACGCGTCGAACAGACGCTCCCGCTCGGCGTTCCGGGTCGAGCCCTGCACCACGGGCGCCTGCAACGCCGCCCCGATCTCCTCGAGCTGGTCCAGATACGCGCCGATCACCAGCCTCGGCTCGTCCGGGTGCCGCGCGAGGATGGCCTCCACCACGGCGATCTTGGTGCGCGCGGTCGAAGCCAGCCGATACTGCTCCTCCGGTTCGGCCACGGCGTACGCCATGCGCTCGGCCTGCGTCATGGTCACGCGCACCTCGGTGCAGTCGGCCGGCGCGATCCAGCCCTGCGACTCGATGTCCTTCCACGGCGCGTCGAACCGTTTCGGCCCGATCAGCGAGAACACGTCTGTCTCCCGCCCGTCCTCGCGCACCAGCGTCGCGGTGAGCCCCAGCCGACGCCGCGACTGCAGGTCCGCCGTCATCCGGAAGACCGGCGCCGGCAGCAGGTGCACCTCGTCGTAGATGATCAGCCCCCAGTCGTGCGAATCCAGCAGCGACAGGTGCCGGTACTCGCCGCCGATCCTGCGGATCAGCACCTGGTAGGTGGCGATCGTGACGGGCCGGATCTCCTTGCGGTCGCCGGAGTACTCGCCGATCTCGTCCTCGGTCAACGTGGTGCGCGCCAACAGTTCTCGCCGCCACTGATGCCCCGCGACGGTGTTCGTCACCAGGATCAGCGTGGTGGCCTGCGCCCGCTCCATCGCCGCGACACCGACCAGCGTCTTCCCCGCGCCGCAGGGCAGCACGACGACACCGGACCCGCCCTCCCAGAAGCCGTCCGCGGCCGCCACCTGGTAATCGCGCAGGTGCCAGCCCTCGCGGCGCAGCGTGATCGGATGCGCCTGCCCGTCGACATATCCGGCCTCGTCCTCCGCCGGCCAGCCGACCTTGAGCAGCGCCTGCTTCAGCCGCCCGCGCTCGGACGGATGTACGAGAACCGTTGCTGCATCGATCTTCTCGCCGAGCATCGGCGTGATCTTCTTGTTCCGCAACACCTCTGCCAGCACGGCCGCGTCATTCCCGACCAGCACCAGGCCGTGCGCCGGGTGCGCCTGCAGCACCAGCCGTCCGTAGCGGGACATGGTATCCACCACGTCGACCAGGAGTGCTTGCGGCACAGGGAACTTCGACCAGCGGACGAGGGCATCGACCACCTGTTCGGCGTCATAACCGGCGGCACGCGCGTTCCACAGCGCCAGCGGCGTGATCCGGTAGGTGTGCACATGCTCCGGCGAGCGTTCCAGCTCGGCGAACGGCGCGATGGCGGCGCGCGCCGCCGGCGCATTCGCGTGCGCGACCTCCAGCAGCAGCGTCTTGTCCGACTGAACGATCAGCGGCCCATCCGTCATCGATCCACTTCCTCCTGTCGCCGGCGATCCGAGTATGACGATGTTCGCGGGCCGACCGCGGGAACAACGTCATACTCGCCGGCGCCGCATTCCATTGTGCACATGTCGCGGAGGGCGCACCCTCGCCTCGGTCGGGCGCGCCTGGCCGGCTCGGTAGCCTTGACCCGTCGGCGACCCGTCGGCCGCGGCCGCGTCGGAGAGGGGGACGAGGTGACGATCACGAGCACACCCGTTGCCCCCGGCCAACTGCGGCCCGCCGAGTCCGCCGAGTCCGGCGCGGACCCCGACGAAATCTACGAAGCGTTCGCCGCGTGGGCCGAGGCCGGCGGGCGACCACTGTATCCGCACCAGGACGAGGCAGCACTGTCGCTGGTGACGGGCGACAACGTGGTGCTCGCAACGCCGACCGGCTCCGGCAAGACCATGGTCGCGATCGCGGCGCTGTACGCGGGCCTGGCGACCGGCCGCCGCGCGTGGTACACGGCACCGGTCAAGGCGCTGGTGAGCGAGAAGTTCTTCGAGATGGTCGACGTCTTCGGCGCCGACCGAGTGGGCATGCTCACCGGCGACTCGTCGGTGAACGTCGATGCGCCCATCATCTGTTGCACCGCAGAGATTCTCGCCGGCGTGGCGTTACGTGGCGGGCGCGACGCCGAGGTGGGCGTCGCCGTTCTCGACGAGTTCCACTATTACGGGGACCGGCAGCGCGGCTGGGCGTGGCAGGTGCCGCTGCTCGAACTTCCGCAGACGCAGTTCGTGCTGATGTCCGGCACCTTGGGCGACATCACCGCGGTGGCAGACGATCTCACGAAGCGGACCGGCCGGCAGACCGCGTTGATCACCGGTGTGCAACGCCCCGTGCCGCTGCACTTCGAATACCACCTGTACGACGTGCCGGAGGCGGTGCGCCGGCTCGTCGAGGCGGACCGCGCGCCGGTGTATGTCGTGCATTTCACGCAGGCTGCCGCCGTGGAACAGGCGCAGGGCCTGGTCGGGCTGGGCCTGGTGAGCCGGGAGCAACGTGACCGGATCGCGGAGGTGATCGGAGAGTTCCGATTTGCCAAGGGTTTCGGGCGGACGCTGTCGCGCCTGGTGCGGGCGGGGATCGGCGTGCACCACGCCGGGATGCTTCCACGCTACCGGCGGCTCGTCGAAAGGCTCGCGCAGGCTGGGCTTCTCGCGGTGATCTGCGGGACGGACACGCTCGGTGTCGGCATCAACGTGCCCATCCGCACCGTGCTGCTGACCGCCCTGGCCAAGTACGACGGCCACCGCTCGCGCATTCTCAATGCGCGCGAGTTCCACCAGATCGCCGGCCGGGCGGGCCGCGCCGGGTACGACACCGACGGCTACGTCACGGTTCTCGCGCCCGCTCGCGCCGTGGAGAAGGCCAAGGCCGAGGCGAAGGCGGTCGCCAAGGCCGAGAAGGCCGGGAAACCAGGGAAGCCCGGCGGCAAGGCGTCCGCACGGAAGAAGGCGCCGGCCGGCAAGTCCGCGGACGGCGAGATCAGTTGGACCGAGCAGACATTCGACAAGCTGGTGGCCGCCGAACCAGAGGCCCTGACGCCGCACCTGCGGATCACGCACATGGTGGTGCTGGCCATGCTGTCGCGCGATTCGGACGCGGCCGCGGCCCTGCGCGAGCTCATCGAGTCCTCGCACGAGCCGCGCCGCCGGCAGATCCAACTCATCCGGCGGACCATCGGCATCGGGCGGTCGCTGCTCGACGCCGGGATCGTGCGCCGGCTCGAGGTGCCCGATGCGCGCGGCCGGCGATTCGTGCTCACCGAAGACCTGCAACTGGACTTCGCCCTCGATCAGCCGCTCTCCCCGCTCGCCCTCGCCGCGATCGAGCTGCTGGACTCCGGGGCCGACGACTACGCGCTCGACGTGATCAGCGTGATCGAGGCGACCCTCCCCGGGCCGACGCCGGTGCTCGTCGCGCAGCGGAAGCGGGCCCGGGACGAGGCGATGGCCGCGATGAAGGCGGACGGCCTCGAATACGAAGAGCGTATGAACCGCCTGGACGCGATCGACTACCCGAAGCCGTTGGCGGACCTGATGGAGGCGGCGTACGAGACGTATCGGCGCGGCCACCCCTGGGTCGCCGAATACCAGGTCGAGCCGAAATCCGTGATCCGGGAGATGTTCTCGCGCGCGATGACGTTCTCCGAATACATCGCCGAGTACCAGCTCGGCCGCAGCGAGGGCGTGGTGCTGCGTTATCTCGCGCAGGGATACCGGGCGCTCCGCCGCACGGTGCCGGTCTCGGCCCGCACCGAGCAGCTCGTCGACATCATCTCCTGGATCGGCGAACTGGTGCGCGGCGTCGATTCGAGCCTGCTCGCCGAATGGGAGGCCCTGGCGCACCCCGACGAGGACGAGGCCGGGACGGGTGGCGCCGGCGGCGAGGTCCGGCCGGGCACGGCGAGCCGGGGGATCACGGCGAATCGTCGCGCCTTCACCGTCATGGTGCGCAACGCGATGTTCCGCCGCGTCGAGCTTGCGTCGCGGCGTGCGTTCGATGTGCTCGGCGACCTCGACGATGACGGCGGATACGGGGTGGCGCAGTGGCAGTCGGCCATCGAGGACTACTTCGAGGAGTACGCCGACATCGGCATCGGTCCGAACGCGCGGGCCGCCGAGTTGATCACCATCGTCCCTCCGCAGGTACGGGGCGGCGAGGCAGGACCCGAGACCTGGCACGCGCGCCAGATCTTCGATGATCCTGTGGGCGACCACGATTGGGGCATCACCGCCGAGATCGATGCCGCGGCCTCCGACGAGGCCGGCGAGCCGGTGCTGCGGATCACCCACGTCGGCCCGCTCTGACCGGCGCACCGTGGCCGCCGACCGAGCACGGAGGCCTTGAGGCGGCGCTGTCAGGGACTTTCGGCCGTGGCCGACCGACCAGCCGACCCCGCATTCTGGCGGCAGCCGGTATCCGGCCTTCCGGAAGGGGCGCATCGACCATGACCACTGAAGCAAGCCCGCTTTCTGCGGAGCAGATGACGGCAGTGCTGTCCGCGGCAGTGCGCGCGCCGTCGGTGCACAACAGCCAGCCGTGGCGCTTCCATGTGACGGCGTCCGGGATCGAACTGCACGCGGACCCGGCGCGGCGCCTTCCCATCGCCGATCCGGACGATCGCGAACTGCGGATCGCCTGCGGCGCGGCACTGTTCAATCTGCGCCTCGCGCTGCTGCGGGAAGGCGTGGAACCGAGTGTCACGCTGCTCCCGAACGGGCCCGCCGGCGCCCTGGCCGCCGTCCGGTACGCGGGTGAGGCGCACCTGTCGCCGGCCGACGCCGTCCTGTACGCGGGGATCACCCGGCGCCGCACCAACCGCAAGCCGTTCGAGGACCAGCCCGTCGACACCGAGGCGCGACATGATCTGGTGCGTGCCGCGGAACAGGGGCACGCCCGCCTTGAGGTGATGTCCGACCCGGACGATCGCGCGGCGATGCGCCGCATGCTGCTCGACGCGCACACACAGCAACTCGCGGACCCAGCCTGGGCCGCCGAGTTTGCCGAATGGGTCGGCCGCTCGCAGGCCGCGCGGGACGGGGTGCGGCTCGCCTCCAGCGGCCCACAGCCGGAACCGCAGGACACCTGGGTGTTCCGCGATTTCGCGCTGGGGCAGGGCCCGGCCCGCACGCCCGGCAAGGACTTCGAGACGGAACCGATGATCGCCGTGCTCGCGACGTATGTGGACGACGCCTACGCGCAGCTGCAAGCGGGCGAGGCGCTGCAGCGGGTGCTGCTCACCGCCACATCACTGGGGCTCTCCGCGTCCTTCCTGTCGCAGCTGATCGAGGTGGACCAGGCGCGGAAGGACCTGCGGGAATTGCTCGGCGATGCCGTGCATCCCCAGGTGGTGCTCCGGATCGGGTACGGGACGCCGGTGGCGGCCGCGCCGCGCCGCGCGATCGACGATGTGCTGGATGTCGACTGACGGGGTGCGGTGCGGGTCAGGTCTCGGCGGGCGAGGCGGAGCTGATCCGGTGGATCGTGAACGTGCGCGGCGTCTGGCGTAGCCGATCGAGGGCCACCATCGTTCCACCGGAGACCACGATGGGGTCGACCATCCTCGTCGAGGTGCCCCCCTCGGCGTCGGCATAGCCGATCCACACGGACCTGCGTGCCTTCGCCGCCTCGCGCAACACGGCGATGATGCTTCCGGGATCGCTTGCGGCGCCGCGGCTCTCGTCGCCCGCGCGCATGCGCCGGATCACGGACTCGACCTGGTCCCGAGACGGCGCCGTGGGCGCCGCGGGGCCGATCCGCGGCGGCACCGTGATCCGCGTTCGCCGCGGCGCGGGCCGGAGGTCCAGGATCGTTCCGCTCGCGTCCTCGGCAGCCGGTGCGAGGCCCGCCGCGCGCAGCGCTTCGACGAGGGTGGTCAGGTCCACCTGGCTCACCGCCACGGTCGGTGCGAGGCTCCGCATGCGGATTCCGGCGGCGGCCGCCGCCGCGATGCCCTGGGCGATGAGCCCGGTGTCCTCGCTGTGCATGAACGCTTCGGCGCTACCGGCGCGCAACACGCCGTGCCGGCGTGCGACGTCGTCGATCAGGTACGTCACGGACTGCGGCACGGGCGTGGCGGAGTGTGCCGCCAGCAGCGCGTGCAGTGACGCGCCGGTGAAGCCGGCGTCCAGCGCGCGGCGGATGCTCTGCTCGCTGAGCCGATACACCGTCGCGCTGCCCGTCGATTCGACATCTGCGAGTTCCGCCAACGCCGCGGCGAGGCCGGCGGTCAAGCGGCCCGGCGCGATCAGCGTCAAATCCGCCTGGACCAGCACGGTATCGACCGGATCCGGCAGGGCGCGGTCGAGAGCGGCCGCCGCGCCTTCGATGTCGTCGCCCAGCAGCGCGCGGCCGGCGGTGGACAACGCGTCGAATGCCACGATCCCGAGTTCGGTCGCCTCGGCCAGGACGGTGTCGATTTGGGCAGCCGGTCCGGCGCCGTGCTGCAGCGGCGAGCGGTACGCCAGCCGCCGCATGAGACTGGCCTGTGTCGCCGCGAAACCCGGTTCCAGCGTTGCGATCTCGGTGAGGATGCGCCGCCTTGTGTCCGGCCCACCGCGCCAGTCGGACTGGACCGAGAGCGCGCCGATGATCTTGTCGGCAGCGTCCCGCCGGCCCACCTGCGCGGGGTTCCGGCGCATGTCGAGCCAGGTTCCGGCGACGAGCGCCCACCCGGCGGGCTCCGCACCGGCCAGGTACGTGTCGGCGGCCTGGGTCGGCACCCATCCGGCGTGTTCGCCTCGTGGCCCGCGGTGATCGCGGATCACGGCGGGTGCGATCAAACCGGCGCCGTGCAGAACGTCGAGATACAGCGCGGTGGCGTGGACGTCGAGGTCCAAGCGCTTGCCGAGGCCGCGCACCGCGACGATGCCGATGCCGCCGGTCTTCAGCGCCGGGGCCGGCTCGTTGCCCAGGATCTCCAGCAGTGCGACGGTGTGGGCATGGCAGGCCAGCGCCTGTCCCGCGGCCGTGCCGTCGACATCCTCGACGGGTGTGGCGTCGAGGAGCGGCGGATTCGGATCCGCGGGCCCGAGCGGCCGCTCTCCGCGTAGTTCGAGCGCGACCTCGCGCGGCAGCATCACGGTTCCGTCGCCGCGATCGACCAGCAGCCGCGCCGCGACGAGGCTCGCGATCGTGTCGCCGTGCCGGGAACCGGCTTCGACGCTGCCTACCGGCGGTCCGGGCACCAGACGGCGCAGGATGCCGAGTCCCGCCTCGCCGACTCCGGCCAGCGCGTGCGCCACTTCCTCGCGCGATAGACCGGCGGCGATCCCGAGGCCGGCTGGATAGCGGCCCAGGGCCTCCCGCACTGCCGGCGCCGGAAGATACCCACTGGCATCGCCGCGGATCAGTCCCTGCACGTGCAGGCGCGTGAGCGCCGCCTCGACCTCGTCGCGGGTGGCTGGGCCGCCCAGCAGCCGGTGCACGTCCGCCGCCGACACGGCTTGCGCGCTAGGGGATGTCGAATCGGAATCGCCCGGAACAGCGTCATACTCGACGGTCGGCACGTCACCCAATAGCCACACCGCTTGCAGCACCTGAACGCCGAACGCGTCGAGCTGCCCCACCGCGCGGCGGACGGTAGCCGAGCCGTCCATGCGGCGGGCGAGCGCGGCGAGATCCGGCGGCGCGGGCAACAGCAGATCGGGCCGCGCGGCGAGCAGTTCGGCCAGCTCATCGTTGCTGCGATCGCGCAGCCATTGCAGGGTCGAGGACATCGATGCCACGGTAATCGCTGTCACGGTCAGAGCTGCCACAGTGTTCGTGCCCGTGCCCGAATCTCGGCCCGTACCGCCGTCCGATGGGCGCATGGCTGGCGTCCCGGCGAGCCTCGGTTGAGCATGCCGCGCGCATCGGGGACAATGGCAGGCGCAACAGATCGGTCGGCTCGGCAGCAGTCGAGTCGGTGGCGCGCGTGCGCAATAGGTCCTGCCCAGGGGCGTCCGAGGCCCCGGCAGCTCGAAGGAGGTACCGTGGCCCGCCCGGACAAGACTGCTCGGCACGACGGGGCCGCCCGCATCGACAGGGCTGCGCACACTCAAAAGACCAAGGGCGTCGACCCGACCTGGCCTGCGCACGCGCCCGGGGAGCATCCCGTCACCGAACTCGTTGCGGCGGTGCAGGGTTCGCTCTCGCCGTACGGCGACACCACCTTCCCGCTGGACAAGACACCCTACGAGCACCCGGTCACGGTGATCAACCGCTGACCGGAGTCGGGGCGTCGGCGAGTATGACGTTGTTCCCGTCCACGCGTCCTCGGATCGCCGGGGTTCTGCTGGCCGCCGGTCTCGGTCGACGGTTCGGCGGGCCGAAGGCGTTGGCCGACACCGGGAGTGGTCCGTGGGTGCTTCGCGCGCTCGCGACGCTGGGCGCGCTCGATCCGCGCCTGGTGGTGGTCGGCGCCGCCGCCGACGATGTGGTGGCGCTGTTGCCTCGGGACGTGGTCCCGGTGAAGAATCCGGACTTCGCAGGCGGAATGGGATCCAGTCTCGCGGCGGCGCTCCGGGCCTTGCAGGGCGGGCTCGGGGCGGGCTCGGGGGTGGACTCGACGGCGGGCCTGGTGGTGAACTCAGCGGTGGACGCTGCCGTCATCATGCTGGTCGACCTGCCCGATGTGTCGGAAGCAGTGGTGAATCGGGTGGTGCGCACCGTTCTGGACGGTGCCTGGTCCGCGGCGAGAAACAGTATCGATGACGCGGCGAGCCCCGCTGCTGGAGGTCCGGATCGATCCAGTGCCGTGTCTCACACCCGTGCGGCCGGCGAAGCCGCGAACAGCGTCATACCCGGTATCCGGTCTGCCCTCGCTCGGGCCACATTCTCCGGACGGCCCGGGCACCCGGTGCTGATCGGCGCCGATCACTTCGCGGGTGTGCTGGCGGTGTCGACGGGCGATCACGGCGCCCGGGATTACCTGGCGACACATCCGGCGCTCGCGGTGGAGTGCGGCGATCTCGCGGGCGGGGCGGACGTCGACCGGCGGTCCGACTAGCCCGAATAGGCGGTAGGTGGGCGGATCCGGCACGCGGAACCGCGGGGCACCACGGCGCCGGTCGCCCGCCGGGGCAGAGCCTGGGTCGAGCCGGTCGCCGAGGCCAATGTCACGCCTGATCGGCCGAGCGGACCGCACATGCCGCGAACTACACTCCGATCATCGTGCCGCTTGATCGCCCGCCGGACGGGGACGCGCGACGGGCGGCGAGAGGAGCGGCAAGGCGATGGCGATTCCGGGACCTGGGTATTCGATCACCATGCGCATCGAGGCGCCCACGGCGGCGGCGACGGCCGGTGATCTGACGAGCGCGGTCGGGCGTGCCGGCGGGGTGATCACCGCGTTCGACATCGTGGAGTCGACCGGTGCGTCGATGGTGGTGGACATCTCCGCCAACGCGCTGTCGACCGCCCATGCCGACCAGATTGCCGACGCCGTCAACGCTTTGGACGGGGTGGAGGTTCGCAAGGTTTCTGACCTGACCTTCCTCATGCACCTCGGCGGGAAGATCGAGGTGAAGTCGAAGGTCGCGCTGCGCAACCGCGACGAACTGTCCCGCGCCTACACGCCCGGCGTCGCCCGCGTGTGTGAGGCCATCGCCGCGAAACCCGAGGATGCGCGGCGGCTGACCATCAAGCGGAACACGGTGGCGGTGGTCACCGACGGGACCGCGGTGCTGGGCCTCGGCAATATTGGGCCGAAGGCAGCGATCCCGGTGATGGAGGGAAAGTCCGCACTGTTCAAGCGGTTTGCCGGGGTCGATGCGTGGCCGGTGTGCTTGGACACCACCGATACCGAGGAGATCATCCGCACGGTGCAGATCATCGCGCCGGTCTACGGCGGGATCAACCTGGAGGACATTGCTGCGCCGCGCTGTTTCGAGATCGAGCGCCGGCTGCGAGAAACCTTGGACATCCCCGTCTTTCACGACGATCAGCACGGCACCGCGATCGTGGTGGTCGCCGCGCTGCGTAACGCGCTGCGGGTGGTGAACAAGAAGATCCAGGACTGCAAGATCGTGGTGTGCGGCGTCGGGGCGGCCGGCAACGCCATTATTCGGTTGCTCGCGCTGCAACAGCCGGCGGACATTCTCGCCGTGGACCGTACCGGCATCGTCTTCGAGGGCCGCGGCCAGATGCACCCCTCGCTGGTGGATGTCGCGAAGACCACCAACCGCGACAACGTCTCCGGCACCGTGCACGACGCGATCGACGGCGCGGATGTGTTCATCGGCGTCAGCGGACCGAACCTGATCGAGGGATCGGACGTCGCCCGCATGAACTCGAACGCGATCGTGTTCGCGCTGGCCAATCCAACCCCGGAGATCGACCCGATGGAGGCCCAGGCGCACGCCGCGGTCGTGGCGACCGGCCGTTCGGATTTCCCGAACCAGATCAACAACGTGCTCGCGTTCCCGGGCGTGTTCCGCGGCCTGCTGGACGCCGCGGTCACCAAGATTACCGACGAGATGCTGTTGGCCGCAGCGGATGCCATCGCCGACGAGGTGGCGCCGGAACAGCTCAACGCGTCCTTCATCGTGCCGAGCGTCTTCGACGACAAGGTATCGCCGGCCGTGGCGCGGGCGATCGTGGAGCACGCGAGGTCGGCAACGGCGTAAGCGTGCCGCCGCGGCGGTAGCTGCGGACCGGTGGGGGTGAGAGTGACGGGTATGACGGAGTTCTCGGGGCCGGGCGCACGCCTGACGCACGTGGACGAGCACGGCGCCGCGCATATGGTCGACGTCTCCGGAAAGTCGGTCTCGGCGCGGGTCGCGGTGGCGACCGGCGTGCTGCGCACGACGCCCGAGGTGGTGGAGCTCGTGCGCTCCAACACGGTCACCAAGGGCGACGCGCTGGCGGTGGCCCGGATCGCCGGAATCATGGCCGCGAAGAAGTGCCCGGATCTGGTGCCGCTGTGCCATCCAATAGCGATATCCCGTGTGGCGGTGGAGTTTTCGATCGGTGAGAGTGAGATCGGCATCGAGGCGACAGTGGCCACGGCGGACCGCACCGGCGTCGAGATGGAGGCACTGACCGCGGTCGCGGTCGCCGGGCTCGCGCTGCACGACATGATCAAATCGGTGGACCCGGCAGCGGTGCTCGACGCCGTTCGAGTGGAGCGCAAAGAAGGCGGGAAGACGGGGCTGTGGGTGCGGCCGGAGGAGCGGTGAACGCAGTGCGCACGGCCGTGGTCCTGGTCGCGTCGACGCGGGCCGCGGCCGGGGTCTACGCGGACACGGCCGGCCCGCTGATCGCGAACTGGTTGGCGGACAAAGGGTTCGACGTGCGCGGGCCGATCGTGGCGGCCGACGGGGAGCCGTTCGCCGCGGCGTTGGCCGAGGTGGTCGGAGGGGCGCAGACCGGGAGTGGCGCGGACGTCGTGATCACGTCCGGTGGCACCGGCATCTCGCCGACCGACCGCACCCCGCAGGCGACGGCGGCGTTGCTGGACTACGAGATCCCCGGCCTGGCAGAGGCTTTGCGGCGGCGCGGTGTGGACGAGGGTGTACCGACGGCGGTGCTGTCGCGCGGGCTGGTGGGGGTGGCCGGGCGCACGCTGGTGGTCAACCTGCCTGGCTCGACCGGAGGCGTGCGCGACGGGCTCGCCGTGCTGGACGGGGTCCTAATGCACGCGTTGGATCAACTCGCCGGCGGTGATCACGTTCGGGCGGGGCATGGCCACCTGCCCAGTGGGCACCGCGGACCGAAGGAGCATGGGTGATGGGCAGCGTCATACTCGCGGGGGTGACCGAGACGGCACTGGACCTGGCCGCCCATGAGGATGCCGTGGGCGATGCCGCCGCCGGTGCCGTCGTGTCCTTCGCCGGAGTGGTGCGCAATCACGACGGTGGCCGCGCGGTGACCGAGTTGGAGTATCACGGGCACCCGTCCGCGCCGGATGTCGTCGCCCAGATCGCCGCCGATATCGCGGACCGCACCGGCGTGATCGCGGTCGCCGTCAGCCACCGGGTCGGGATGTTGCATATCGGTGACATCGCCTTGGCCGCAGCGGTTTCCGCAGCGCACCGGGGCACGGCCTTCTCCGCATGCCGCGACCTGGTCGACGAGGTGAAGCACCGGCTGCCGGTATGGAAGCGCCAGGTGTTCGACGACGGCACCGACGAGTGGGTCGGCAGCGCCTGACCGCTGGACGAGGCCGTCGGCGCGATCCACCGGCGTTATGGTGGACCGGATTCTGCTGGACCGGGAGGTGCGCGCCGTGGACATCGGAGTGGTGGGTGCAGGGATCGTCGGACTCACCCTGGCGCGCGCATTGACCACGGTGGATCCGGCGAGCCGTGTCACGGTGCTGGAGAAGGAGCCCGGCATCGGGCGACACCAGACCGGCCACAACAGCGGCGTGGTGCATGCCGGGCTGTACTACCAGCCCGGCTCGCTCAAGGCGCGGCTCTGTTCGCGCGGGCGCGGCATGATGCGAGAGTACTGTTCCGACAAGGGCATTGCGTTCGAAGAGGCCGGGAAACTGGTGGTCGCCGTCGACGACGGTGAAGTCCCGGGCCTGAAGGAGATCGAGCGCCGCGCCACCGCGAACGGTGTGCCCGGCCTGCGCTGGATCTCGCCGGCGGAGATGACGGCGATCGAGCCGCACGTGCGTGGCGTGGCAGCGCTGCACTCGCCACATACGGCGGTGGTCGACTTCCGGCAGGTGGCCGAGGCGGTGGCCGAAGACGTTCAGGCAGCCGGCGGCCAGGTGCGGTTCGGTGCGGAGGTGCGCGGGATCAAGCGCATCCACGGCAGGGTCGCCGTCCTGGCTGGTGGCGAGGTGCTCAGCTTCGACCGGCTGGTGATCTGCGCGGGCCTGCAGGGCGATCGGGTAGCGGCCGCGGCAGGGGATGGTGCCGATCCGCGGATCGTGCCGTTCCTCGGCATGTACTACCGGCTGGTGCCGGAGCGGCGAAACTTGGTGCGGGGCCTCATCTATCCGGTTCCGGATGCGCGGTTCCCGTTCCTGGGCGTGCACCTGACGCGCACCGTGCACGGCGAGGTACTGGTCGGGCCGAACGCCGTTCTCGGCCTGGCCCGCGAGGCGTACCGGGCGACCGGCATGCGCCCGACCGACATCGTGTCTACCCTCGGCTGGCCCGGCTTCTACCGGCTCGCCGCGCGTTACTGGCGCGCGGGAGTGCACGAACTGATCGGCGCGGCGAGTAGGCGTAGGTTCCTGGCTGCCGCGCAGCGATATGTGCCGGAGATCGGCGACCGCGACATCGACCGCGCCCCACTGGGTGTGCGCGCCCAGGCCGTAGATCGTGCGGGCAGGCTCGTCGACGACTTCGCGCTCAGCGGGTTCTCCGACGTGATCGCCGTGCGTAATGCGCCGTCGCCGGCGGCGACGTCGTCCTTCGCGATCGCGGAGTACCTCACGCCGAAGGTGCTGGCCGGACGCTAACCGGGGACCGGTCGGCCAACCGACACGACGTGAAGTGTTCAGTATACCTTGACACCGCAGGTGACCTACGTCATGATGTCCGATAAGACGAAGGTCCCACACTCGCGTGCGCAGAAGATCCTGTGCTACCGCCTGTGCGAGGTTATTGGCCCGTCCGTAGCGGTGTGGCACCACTGCGCCGCGACACGCATTGCCCCACAACCCATGTGGGCTTGAGGACGTTGAAACCCAGCGCGACGTCATGGAAACCATCCAGCGCCGCGCTCTGCCTTGGAGGCACTATGACGGAGATACGAAAACCCGTACTCATCGTGGGCGGGAGCCTGGTCGGCCTCACCACGTCCGCTTTGCTCGGCGCGCACGGCATCGACAGTCTCGTAGTCGAGCGGCACACCGGAACGGCCATCCACCCGCGCGCCGCGTCCTTCCACCAGCGCACCATGGAGATCTTCCGTACCATCGGGATTGACGAGAAGGTTGAGGCCGCTGCGGATCTCGAGTTCGTCCAGCAGGGCGCGATCATGGCGGTGGAGACCCTCGCCGGAAAGGAACTGGCGTATTTCCAGGCGAACTACAACTCCGGTGTCGAGCACCTGAGCGCGACGCCGCGCCTGTTCATCACCCAGATCGGTCTCGAACCCATCCTGCGCGACCGGGCCCGTGAGTACGGCGCCGACATCCGTTTCAATACCGAGCTTGTCGACTTCACGCAAGACGACGACGGGATCCACGCGACGATCCGCTCCCGCGAGGAGGGGTCGACGAGCATGGTGCATGCGGACTACCTGGTGGCTGCCGATGGCGCGCACAGCGCAATCCGTGAGCAACTCGGCATCCCGCTGGCGGGTCGCGGAACCTTCGCGAACTGCGTCACGATCTACTTCAAGTCGGACGTGCGCAGCATGATCGGCGATCGGAACCTCAGCGTCATCTACGTCAACCATCCGGAGTTCCTGGCCTTCTTCCGGTTCTCGATCACGGCGGATTCCGGGTTCCTGGCAGTCTTCTCGACGAAATCGGCCGATGGCACCAAGGACACCAACGTCAGCGCGGACCTCAGCAACGAACGGCTCACCTACTTCGTGCGCACGGCGCTCGGCGCGCCCGCCGACTGGCCGATCGAGATCGAGAACGTGCAGAGCTGGGAGGCCTCGGCCGGTTGGGCCACGGCTTTCCGGTCCGGTCGGGTGCTGCTTGCCGGCGACAGTGCGCACACCATGCCGCCGACCGGCGGATTCGGTGGCAACACCGGCATCGCGGACGCGCACAACCTGGCGTGGAAACTCGCGCATGTGTTGCGTGGCACGGCCGGCACGGACCTGCTAGGTACCTACGATGCCGAGCGGCGCCCGAACAGTGCCCTGGTGGCCGAACAGGCCTACGCCCGGTACGTGGCACGGTTGGACCCGGATCTGCCGAAGGAGAACCTGGCCGAGGAGCTCGACGACGCCGCTGTGGAACTCGGCGCGGTGTACGGATCGCATGCCGTGATCACCGACGGCTCGGAGCTGCCGGACACCCACAATCCGCGCACGGGAGTGCTTCTCGTCGGCTCCCGGGCACCGCACGTGTGGCTCGAGCGAGACGGTGCGCAGCTTTCCACACTCGACCTCGTGCAGCGTGGCTTTTTGTTGCTCACCGGCGCGGACGGCCAGGAATGGTGCGATGCTGCCGCTGTCGTGGGCCGCGAACTCGGAGTCGACGTGAGCGCGGTGTCGGTCGATTCCGGCGCGGCCGTGAGCGACCCGTCGGGCACCTTCTGCGAGGTCTACGGGATCGAGCCGTCCGGCGCGGTACTCATCCGGCCCGACGATATCGTCGCCTGGCGCAGCGTCGGAGCTGGTGCGGATCCCGCCGGCGCCCTCCGCTCCGCGATGACGGCGCTTCTCGCCGTCCCGGCTCCGGCCATGAGCTGACCGCACGCGCGCGGTGAAGCGACGGAGCCCCCGGTCGGCTGCCGGGCCGACCGGGGGCTCCGCTGATTCCGTGCTGGCCGATCAGCCGACCGGGGCGTCGCTCTTCCGGTATTGGTACGGATTCGTGAGGATCTCGGTTTCCGGGATATCCGGGAACATGCCGGCACGCCACGTTTCTGCGCCGAGCTGACCGCTCAGGAACTCCACCGTGTCGGCGATCTGCGATTTCACCGACGCCAGATTCCCGGCGACCAGTTTGCCGTCCAATTTCACCGGTGCACCGCCGACCAGCACGGTGTGCACGTCGCCGCGGCCGGCCTGGTACACGACATGGCCGTATGGGTTGATCACCGGGATCATGGTGGGGGAGTCGTCGTTCTTGATCAGCACGACGTCGGCGAGCTTGCCGGGCTCGAGACTGCCTACCTGGTCCCACTTTCCGAGCGCCTTGGCGCCGCCGCGCGTCGCCCAGTCGACCACATCCTCGACCCGCAGCTTGAGGTGGGTGATGGTTTCGCCGTTTTGGTGGGCGGTGTGGTGCTCCATGGCGCGGTCGGCGCCGATCGTCGCACGCATGGCGGAGAACATGTCCGCGCTCATCCAGACGCTCGTATCGATCGAGAGCGACGGCTGGATGCCGTGCTGCCGGATCCGGTTCGACGGCGGATAGCCCTGCCCGCAGGTGGTCTCGCTCTCCGTGGCGAGTGAGGCAACGCCGCCGGTGGCCGCGATCATGGCAAGTGAGTCGTCGCTGAGCGAGGCGCAGTGCACGTAGATGGTGCCCGGTTCCATGACGCCCGCGTCGTACATCTCCTTGACGCCTGCGTCGTTGGTCGCGCCCCACACACCGGCGTGCGTCGTCACCGTGACGCCGAGATCCTTGGCCGCCTCGAAGGCTGCGCGCTCCGGGAAGGAAGGATCCTCCGGGACGTCGAAAGCGATTTGCGCGCCGAACATCTGGGAATCGTCCCGGGCGCGTTCGATGACGCGGCGGACCGCCGGATCATGCGTCCACTGCGCGGGCGGCGCGGTGATGTTTCCGTATGCCAACACGTAGCGGCCGGGGGAGGAACGTAGCGCGTCGAGCGCGGCCTCGCCGTGCTCGGGGGTGCGCAGCCCGTGCGACCAGTCCACGCTCGTGGTGACCCCGGACTCCACCGCGTCCAACGCCGAGAGGAGGTTCCCAGCCGCCACGTCCTGCGGGCGGAACTTCATCCCGTGCTCGAGGTAGTACCACACGAAGTACTGCGTCAGCGTCCAGTCCGCACCGTACGCGCGCATCGCCGTCTGCCACATGTGACGATGGGTGTCGATCATGCCCGGCATGAGAATCCCGCCCTGGGCGGAGATCTCGGCCGTTCCGTCCGGAACCGTGAGGTTCGGGCCGACCTGAGCAATCTTCCCGTCGATGACGAGCACGTCGCCGTCGGGGATGACGGTGTGGGCGTCATCCATCTGGAGCACAGTCCCATTGCGGAAGACAATGGGCTGGCCGGGTGTGATGTGTGACATTCGCGGCTCAACCTCCTGGAGTTTGTTCCTCCGCGGCGAACGGCACCTGGTGACGCCGGTTCGCCGACGGTCCGAGTCGATGTGACCGATTCGGCATGGACTATGAGCGAGATGTTAATTTATACTGAACAGCCTGTCTAGGGTTGCGCGACGAATTCCGGCCGTCCGGATCGCTGCGTGATGTGAGCGCGCCCTGGCATGATGTCGCGATGGACGTGTACGCGTCGACCGACCGGTTGACCCTACGGCGATTCACCGGAGATGACGTCGATCTGCTGGTGGGCCTGGATTCGGATCCTCAGGTCATGTTCTATATCAACGGCGGCGTGCCCACTTCGCGGCACGAGATCGAGACCGATGTTCTCCCAGCATTTCTCGGGCACTATCAGCGGTGGCCGGGATACGGATTCTTCGCCGTCCTGGAGCGCGCGAGCGGCGACTTCGTCGGCTGGGTGCATCTGCGTCCGGAGCCCGGCAACGCCGATGACGAACCAGAGCTGGGCTACCGGCTGCGCCGAGCCTCGTGGGGAAAGGGATACGCCACGGAGGCGTCCCGCGCGGTCGTGGCACGGGCCTTTGCCGAGTTCGGTGCGCTCCGCGTCGTCGCCAACACGATGGCGGTCAACGCAGCGTCCCGGCGGGTCATGGAGAAGACGGGGCTGCGCTTCGTCCGCATGTTCCACGCGGATTGGCCGGTCCGCATCCCTGGTGACGAGTTCGGCGACGTCGAATATGCGGTCACGCGCCAGGAGTGGGAGGCAGCCGGGGCTACACGTCGTCGATGACGACCCAGATGCCTACGGCGGTCACGTCGCCGTCATTGCGAAAGCGGTGCGGTGTGCTGGACCGGAAACTCACGGCGTCGCCGGATGTCAGTGTCCGTTCCAGATCGCCGAGCTGCATGACGAGTTCGCCCGACAGCACATACCCGTATTCGGTGCCCGGGTGGCTCATCAACTCGCCGGTGCTCGATGCGCTGCCGGGCTCGTAGGAGATCCGCAAGAAGTCGACGCGCTGACCGGGGATCTGGCCCATGACCTCCCATACCACGCCCGAGTCGAGCGTGATCGCCTCGCGCGTACCCGGTGTCGTGACCGGGGAATCGACGACGGTGCCGTCCGTGCTCGCAATACTGCCGGAATCCGGCGTCGGCACCTGTGTCGGCGCCGTTCGCTCCGCGACGGGGTTGAGCGCGATCATGGCCGCGAGGCCGGCTGTTGCGACAGGGTACTGCCCCGGAACGACGTCATCTCCGTTCGGCTCGCTAGGTGATTCGAGGAGATCGGACACCGGGACGCCCAGGGCGCCCGTGATCGCATAAAGCGTGCTGACACTGGGCCGCAGCCTGCCGGTTTCGATCTGCGACACCAGACTCGCCGAGACGTTGGCCTGCCGCGCGAGGGCTCGCAAGCTGGTTCCGCGCTCCAATCGCACCGCTCGGATCCGCTGACCGATCGGCGGAATATGTACCTGTCCCATCACGCCCCCGACTCACTTCTGCCAAGGCTGCGATCCGTCCGTCGGAACACTTGACCGCCACCAGGGAGCAATCTACAGTGCTGGTAACTGTTCAGTATGTCTAAACATCTAGCGCGTGGGAGCGGCCGCGGCGATATCGCTTCGCGGAAGGAGCGTCATATGACCGTTCGAACCTTCGGCACCAACGCCGTCGACTGGGAACAACGTATCGACCTGGATCGCCTGCGCACCGAACGGCTGGCGAGACTCCGTGCCACGCTTGACGCTTCGGAACTCGGGTCGCTTCTCACCTTCGATTTCGCGAACATCCGGTACATGACGGCGACGCACATCGGCACGTGGGCAATGGACAAGCTGATCCGCTTCGCGGTACTTCCTCGCGGCGGCGATCCGGTGCTGTGGGATTTCGGGTCGGCGGCCAAGCACCATCAGTTGTTCAACCCCTGGCTCGATGGCGACAAGCGCGCCCGCGCAGGCATTTCCACGCTGCGGGGCGCCTTCAACCCGGAAGCCGGCATCGCCGAAGATGTCGCCCAGAAGGTCGCCACGGTGCTGCGCGAGCACGGGCTGGCTGATGCGCCGATCGGCGTGGACCTGGTCGAGATGCCAATTCTCGCGGCGCTGCAGGCCGAGGGGCTCACGGTGGTCGACGGCCAGCAGGTATTCCTCGAGGCGCGGAAACACAAGACGGTGGACGAGATCTCGCTGCTCACCCAGGCCTGCTCGATGGTGGACGCGGCCTACGAGGACCTCTACGAGTTCCTGCGGCCGGGGGTGCGTGAGAACGAGTGTGTGGGCGTGGTTTCCAAGACGCTCTACGATCTCGGCAGCGAATACGTGGAGGGTGTGAACGCGATTTCCGGCGAACGCTGCTCACCGCACCCACATGTGTACTCGGACCGGTTGATGCGGCCGGGCGACCCGGCGTTCTTCGATATCCTGCACAGCCACATGGGCTACCGCACCTGCTACTACCGATGCTTCGCCGTCGGCAGCGCCTCGCCGGCGATGCGGGATGCCTACACCCGCTGCCGCGAGTACATGGACGAGGCGATCGCGCTGGTCCGGCCGGGCGCGACGACGGCGGACATCGTCTCGGTGTGGCCCACGGCGCAGGAGTTCGGGTTTCCCAGCGAGGAGGCGGCGTTCGCATTGCAGTACGGCCACGGTGTGGGGCTGTCGATCTGGGAGAAGCCGATCTTCTCGCGGTTGGTTTCGCTCGACCACCCCGAGACCCTTGAGGAAGGAATGGTTTTCGCGCTGGAGACATATTGGCCGGCCGGAGACGGCTGGTCGGCAGCCCGCATCGAGGAGGAGGTCGTGGTGACCGCCGACGGCTGCGAGGTCATCACCAAGTTCCCCGCTGAGGAGCTGCTGGTGGCCGGTCGCCGGTACTGGTCGGTCAGTGGGCCGTTGCCGAGTATCCGGGAATCGCAATCGCATCTGAACACGGCTGCCGGGCGCGGCGAGAAGAAGGGAGCCCATTCGTGACCGATCACCTCGTCGCCCGCGCCGCCGATGCGGTGTGGTTGCCGGCGGGCGGCGCACTCGTGGATGCCACCGGCTACCTGGGCTGGTCCGCTGTCGGCGCCGAGAGCGCCGCCGTGCACACGGGTTTCGGCCTCGGAAGGATGAACCCGGGCGGCCGAATCCCCTGGCATGTGCATTCCTACGAGGAGAGTCTGCACGTCACCGCCGGCGAGGTGATCGTGCAGACTCCGGAGGGCGCGGTGCTGCTTGCCGCCGGCGACTACGGGCTCATCCCGATCGGGGTGCCGCACGCGCTGCGCAACGTGGGGACGGCGCGTGCGGAGTGGGCCCGCTGCTCCGCTCCCGCTCCGCGGGCGGCGCATCACGGCGATACCGAGGCCGTTCCGGCCCGGCCCGATGTCGCCCCGATCCGTGTTGATGTCCGCGATCCGCGTACCCGCAACTTCGGGCACGTCGCGCCGGAGCACATGGATCGGGACCGGCAGGGACAGGAGAACCTCGCCGTGTCGGCGTCCATGCGCACGGCTCTTCTTGTCTACAGCGGGATCTCGCTGAAGATGATGGTGGACACCGATCTCGGCGCCACCCAGGCCAACATGTTCATGGTGCAGTACGAGCCGGGCGGGCTAGCCTCGCCGCACGACCACCCGCTGGAGGAGACCTACTACGTGACGGACGGAAGCGTGCTCGCGACGTTCGACGGGACCGAATACGACTTGCACGCGGGCGATATCGCCTGGGCCGGTGTGGGTTGCGTGCACTCGTTCCGCAACATCACCGACACCACCGTGACGTGGCTGGAAACCCAGTCCCCACTGCCTCCGTTGCGGCATGCCTACCGCTTCATGCGCGACTGGGACTACCTACGGGACGCCTTGAAATCGGAATCCTGAACACCGACGACGGACACACCCCCCACGAAACGGAGCAGCTTCGTCATGACCACGGTAGTGATCGGCGGAACCGCCGGTATTGGCTTGGAATTCGCGCGGTCTCGGGCGGCAGCGGGGCGCGCTGTAGTGATCTCCGGTCGGGATGCGGACCGCGCGAACAAGGCCGCGGCCGACATCGGTGCCCGCGCCGTCATCGTCGACCTGGCCGATCCGAAGTCCATTGCCGGCGCTCTGGCCGGTGTGGGCAACGTCGATGAATTGGTCTTGCTCGCCATCGATCGTGACAGCAATAGCGTCAAGGGCTATGACATCGATCGGGCGATCGGGCTCACCACGATCAAGCTGGTCTCGTATATCGAGACGGTGCATACGCTCCTTCCGCGGATGACGCCGGATGCCGCGGTCGTGCTGTTCGGTGGCCGCGCGAAGGACAAGCCGTACCCGGGGTCGACCACCGTGTCCACGATCAACGGCGGCGTGATCGGCATGGTGAATACGCTGGCGATCGAGCTGGCGCCCATCCGGGTCAACGCGATCCATCCCGGCATTGTCGGCGACAGTCCTTACTGGGCAGCCAAACCCGTGGAGCTGCTAGACGGGTATCGCGCACGCACCCCGACCGGTGTGCTGGCCACCATGGCCGATGTGGTCGACGCGATCGACTTCCTGCTGCGCAACAAATCCATGAACGGTCAGCAGATCGGCATCGACGGCGGCTGGATGTTGACGTGACAGTTCCACAAGCCGGCGGCAAGGCGCTCGTCGGGTCACCTTCCGGTTTGATCGAGCATGACGTCGTTCTGGCATCGGCCGGTCTGCCGCGCGTAGCCGTGCTCGGGATGGGCCGGATGGGCGGCGCGATGGCGAAGCGCCTGCGGGAGAAGGGTTTCCCGGTCGCCGTCTACAACCGCAACGCCGACCGTGCCCGGGAGGTCGCCGGCGAGATCGGTGTCGCGGTGCTGGACAGTCCAGCGGCGGCGGGCCGGTGGGTCGCGGGCGACGGCGGAAGCAACGGGGCGGCATTTGGCGTCGTGCTCACCTCGCTCGCGGACGATAATGCCTGTCGCGCGGTGTATCTCGGCCCGAACGGGCTCGTATCGGGACCCGGTGCCGGCACCGTCGTCTGCGATACCTCCACCATCGACCCGGACACTGCGCGGGAGTTGGCCGCGGCCGTCGCCGAGCGCGGCGCGACGATGCTGGACAGCCCCGTGTCCGGGAGCGTGCCCGCGGCGCTTTCCGGCGGGCTCACCGTGATGGTCGGCGGGCCGGAATCTGCGCTTGAGAATGCGCGGCCGGTGCTGGAGGCGATCGGGCGCCGGGTGGTGCACGTAGGCCCGTCGGGCGCCGGGGCCGTCGTCAAGCTCGCCGTCAACAACGTCGTCCATGCACTCAACCAGGCGCTCTCCGAGTCGATCGTGCTCGCCGAAAAGGCCGGTGTCGATAGGGCCGTGTTCTATGACGTCATCGCCGACAGCGCCGCGGCGGCCCCGTTCGTCGGCTACAAGCGGGCCGCCTTCGAGCACCCCGAGAACGCGCCGGTCGCGTTCAGCCTCGACCTGGTGGCGAAAGACCTCCGGCTGATCCTCGCCCTCGCCGAGCGGGTCGGAGCCGCGATGCCCGCGGCTCAGGCTGCCAGTTCCGCTGCGGCCGAGGCGATCTCGCACGGCTTCGGCGACTCCGACATGAGCTCCATGGCCCGCCACCTGCGTGACGCTTGAGGCCACGGGCCGCGCCCCTCGGTGCGGCTCCGATCCAACCCGCACCCACGACGACGGAGGTCGACATGGCCCTAACGGTTCACGACTGGTTGGAAGGCTACAAGAGCGCCTGGGAGGAGCGCGATCCCGAAGCGGCCGCAGCGCTCTTCACGCTGGACGCGCTCTATCGCGAACAGCCCTATCAGGCGCCCTTCGAAGGGCGCGCGGGCGTTCGCGCGTACTGGGCCGAGGTAACCGCGACGCAGAGCGGAGTCCGATTCCGCTACGGCACGCCCATCGTCACCGCCGACCGTACCGTCGTCGAATGGTGGGTGACGATGCAGAATGGCGGCGCCGATGTGACGCTGGCCGGCATTTTCCTGCTGCGTTTCGACAGCAGCGGCCTCTGCAGCGATCTCATCGAATACTGGCACTTCAGCGAGGGCCAGGTGGAGCCCTACCCGCACTGGGGGAGCTGACGGCCATGTCGCTGATCGTCACCGGAGCCAGCGGACACCTGGGCACCGCGGCGGCCGAGCGGGTCATCGCACTGCGCGGCAGCTCCGCAGACCTCGTGTTGGTCAGCCGCCGGCCGGCCGCGATCGCGGAACGATTCGACGGCGCCGACATCCGGCACGGCGATTTCGCCGACCCGGCCGGCCTGGTTGAGGCATTCCGCGGTGGAGACCGGATGCTGCTCATCAGCGCCGACAACATCCAAGCCCGCGCCGCGTGGCACGCGGCGGCGATCGACGCGGCGAAAGCCGCTGGGGTGCAACACATCATCTACACGTCGATGATCGAGCCGGGTGCGGGCAACCCGGCGCTCATCGCGGACAGCCACCGCGCCACCGAGCAGCACCTGCGTGCCAGCGGCATCGGCTGGACGGTCCTGCGCTGCGCGTTGTACTCCGATTTCCAGGTCTTCGAGGCGGCCGAAGCGGTTGCCAGCGGCCAGTTCCGGCACAACCGCGGCGACGGCAGATGTTCCTACGTCGCGCGCGCAGACTGCGCGGCTGTCGCGGCGGCGGTCCTCACCTCCGACAATCGCAGTGGCATAGTGGATGTCACCGGCCCCGACGCGTTGGATGCGACCGATCTTGCAGCGCTCTACGCGACCGTCGGCCGGGCGGAGGTAGCGCCGGTGAGCGTCACCGACGAGGAGCTGGCGGCGGCTCTGCGACCGGCCGATGGCGCAGATCCGGACGGTCACGCGCAATACGGTGCGGCGCTGGCGGTCTCGCTCGGGCGTGCGATCCGTGAGGGGTACTTCGGAGCCGTGACGGGCGCCGTCGCCGAAATCACCGGCCGGCGGCCGGCCAGCGTGGCCGACCTGCTGCAGCGGGAGGCGTCGACGGTGCGAGCGCTCTCCGGGCGGTAGCCCGCGAACTACGTCATAGCCGAGACGCCGGGCGCCGCATCGGATACCGCCGGTAGCTCGTGGCCCGCAGTTTTGGCCCTCAGCCGTGGACCTCGGCTGTGGCCCTCAGCTTTGGCGCAGCCGCGACCACGCGTCGGTGCCGACCGCGACCAGCAGGATGATGCCGAGGGTGATCTGCTCGTAGAGCGGGTCGAGCCCGAGCAGGTCGAAGCCGTTGCCCACCAACGCGATGAACAACACGCCGACCACGGTGCGCCAGATCGCGCCGGCGCCGCCGAGGATCGATGTGCCGCCGACCACGATCCCGGTCAACACCAGGAACGTCAGGGTGTTGCCGCCGGACGACGACTGCGCGCTGAGAACCCTTGAGGTGTCGATGATCCCGCCGAGCGCGGCGGCGGCGCCGTTGATGGTGAAAGCGAGGATGACGACGAAGTTGATACGGACACCGGCCAGTCGCGCAGCCTGCGCGTTGCCGCCGGCGGCGTAGATGTAACGGCCGTTGGTGGTCCGCGACAGCAGCAGGCCCAGCACGATGATCACGGCGAGCGCGAGCCAGATCGACATCCGCACACCGAGGAACTGAGTCTGGGCGATCTTCGCGTAGGCCGGCTGGTTGGTGAGAACGATGAGGTTGCCGTTCGACAGCTTCGCCGCGATCCCGCTGAAGATGAGCGCGGTGGCCAGCGTCGCGATGAGCGAATTGACCCGGAAGAAGGTGGTCACAATGCCGTTGATCAGGCCCGCGACGATGCCCAGCGCCATGCCGGTGACGATGCCGAGCGCGACGCCGTGGCTCACCGCGACCTGCGCAGAGACCACCGCCGATAGGGCGTAGGTGGCGCCGACGGACAGGTCGATCCCGCCGGCGATCAGCACGAGCGTGCTGGCCACCGCGATGATCAGCACGGCCGACTGCTGGTCGGCGATATTCAGCAGGTTGCTGGTGGTCAGGAAGGGCCCGCTCGCCACCGACAGTACGACGAACAACACGACGAAGGGCACCACGATGGCGGCGGACCGCCAGGATCGGATGTGCAACGCCTCCGATATGCCGGTGCGTGCGCCGGCTGGCGGCAGCTCGCTGTGCGTTTCGGGAGTCTTGGTGTTCGTTGTCATGATGATGCCTTCTCCGGCTCCGCGCGTGTGGGCCCCGCCTGTTCGGCGAAGGCAGCGGTCAACACAGCCTGGTTCGTCATCTCCGAGCCGCTCAGTTCGGCGGCCACTCGCCCGCCGCGGATGACGACGACGCGGTGGGCGAGCCCCAGCACCTCCTCGATGTCCGAGGAGATCACCAGTACTCCGACCCCACGGGTGGCCTGCTCCACGAGCAGGTCGTAAATGGCGCGGCGCGAGCCGACGTCGACGCCGCGGGTCGGCTCGTCGGCGATCAGCATGCAGGGCCGGCAGAGCAGGGCGCGCGCGAAGAGCACCTTCTGCTGGTTCCCGCCCGACAATGCCGATACCGGAACGGAATTCCGCGCCGCGCGGACGGTCACCGAGGCAAGCGCGTCGGACGCGGCTTTCCTTTCGGGCCCGCGCCGGATCCAGCTGCCGACGCTGAACGAGCGCAGGCTCGCGAGCGTGGCGTTCTGGGTCACCGACCGGTCCAGGAAAAGGCCCTGCTCCTTGCGCGACTCCGGCACCAGGGCCACCCCGCGGCGCAGCGCGACGGTCGGCGAGCGGCCGTATAGCCGCTCGCCGCGGACGGCGACCGTCCCGGCCGTGGCTCGCGCCGCACCGAGGATCGCGTGCGCGATCTCGCTTCGACCGGCGCCGACAAGCCCTGCGAGACCGACGATCTCGCCGGCATGGACGGTCAGGTCGACACCGTTCACTCCCGGCGCGCGCAACCCGCTCACCTCGAGCACCGGGGGCGAACCGTTGGGCGCGTCCGGCTTGGCCGGAAACACCGAACCGAGGGTGCGGCCGAGCATCCCCTCGATCAGCGAACTCTCGGTCTCCACCGCGGACGGGCCGGTGCGCACCAGGTGGCCGTCACGCAGGATGGTCACGGTGTCCGCGAGGCTCAGCACCTCCTTCAAGAAGTGCGAGACGAAGAGCACCGTCCGCCCCGTGCGGGCGAGAGTGCGCACCACCTCGTGCAGCCGCTGCACGTCCGAGCCGCTGAGCGCCGCCGTCGGCTCGTCCATGATGATCAGCGACGCGCGGCGAGACAGCGCCCGCAGGATCTCGACCTTCTGCCGGTCGGCGGTGCGCAAGGTGGACACAACCGCATCCGCCTTGAGGTCGAACCCCGCTTCCGCGACCAAGGTGTTGAACTGCGCTCGCAGCGCGCGGCGGCGGATGAAGCCGCCGCGCCGGGGCTCGGAGCCGAGGAACACGTTCTCGGCGACCGTCAGACTCGGTACCAGCTCGAGTTCCTGAGCAATGCTCGCGATGCCGCGGGCGAGGGCGTCGCGGGGGGAGTGCAGGATCGCCGGCGTACCGTCGATCCGCACTTCCCCCGCGTCCGGCATGATCAGCCCGGCGATCACCCGGCTGAGAGTGGACTTCCCAGCACCGTTCTCGCCGACGAGTGCATGGACCGAGCCGCGCGCGATGCTCAGGTTGACCCCGGACAGGGCGCGCACCCCGCCGAAGCCCTTGTCCACGGCGACGATGTCCACGTAGGACTTTGCGGTGGGTGCGCTACCCGCGGCCACGGTGCTCGTCCCCTGACCGTCCATCGCCCGTCCTCGATCCGTACCGTCGATTTCCGCCTATGACGTAGCAGCGATCAGCCGGGCCATTCCGCGGTGAACTGGCTGGCGTTCCCCTTCGTGACGATGCCGTTGTTGGGGAGATCGGCCGCCGGATCGACGGCGCCCTGGTCTTGACCGGTGCGGATCGCCGTGATGAGCGCCTTCATACCCAGCCGACCGGTCGAGGCGGGCGCCTGCGCGACGTCCGAGTACCAGCCGCCGCTTGCCACTCCGGCGACCGCCGCCGCGCTGGCACCGTAGCCCACGAGCAGGATCTGGCCGGTCTTCTTCGCGGCGGCCAGTGCCTCGACAGCGCCCTCGATACCCTGGTCGGAGCCGACGATCAGGCTCAGATTCGGCTGCGCTGTCATCATGTTCTGCGTCGCGGACAGTCCGCCGGCAGGCGTGAAGTAGCTCTGCCCCTCGGCGACCACCTTGACCGATGGGGTCTGTTTGATCGCCGCAGTGAACGCGTCGTTGATCGCGACATCCAGTGTGGACGCCTTGATGTCGTACAGGTACCCGACGTTGCAGGGATTCAGGTTCTTCGAGGCGCACGCCTCGACCACCTGCTGGCCCATCTTGGTGCCGATCACGGTGGGCACCATGATGACGTTGGCCGACAGCCCCGGCACCTGCACGTCGCCGATCGAGTAGTCCGAGCCCATCACCTGGTCGATGTTCACCACTTTGATGCCCTTCGCGGTCGCCTGCGAGACGAGGCTGGTCAAGCCGGTGCCGAGGATCGGCTGCGTGATGATGCCCTGGTACTTACCGGACGTGATGGCGTTCTGGAACTGGCTGAACTGGGTCTTCGCATCGTTGTTCGCGTCGAACACCGTCACCTTGGCGTTGTTGTCGGCGGCGACCGCCTGCGCGGCGGCCAGCATCGGTGCGTCGTAGGAGTTGGCCACCGCAAACGACAGGTATGCGATGTTGATCGGCTGGTCATTGGTCGTCGGGGCGGCCGACCCGCTCGGCGAGCCGCTGCCAGCATCCGCCGAACTCGGCGAACTCGATCCACTCGACACGCTGGATCCCGCGTCGCTGCTCGCCGAGCTATCGTTCGTTCCCGAACTGGGCCCCGGGCTCGTTCCCGAGCTCGCGGCTGAACTACAGCCGGCCATGGCGACGATCGCGGCGACCGCGATGATCACATGCGCGACATTCCTTCGTTTCCATACTCGGAACATGAGGTTCCCTTTCTTCAGGACAACCTTCTTGGCGATGTGCCTTACTCGGGGCGCCATGTGCCCATGAGCGGATCATGAAAGCACTACGTGACCGTGTTCTGATGATGCGACGGTGTTAAGCAATAGTCAACACTCTGTCGGAAAGATTTTCAGTGCGCTCTACCCGCCATTATTTCGTGGGCAGCATAATACGATGCCTGAGCATTTCCTCGCTCGGCATTCATTCACTATGAGCGCGCTCGAACGCGCAGGATGCCGCTTCCTCAAAGCGGCATCACTAGGTGATGACGTCTCCCTGATGGTCGTGTGACGTGGGGTAATGGTTCACGCGATAGTCCTCGAGGCTGAACGTGCAATGCGCGTGCATGCGCGGCTCGATACACCTTCAAGACCCGCCGCCAGTCGGGCCGCAGTACCTTAAGGATCACTTCTTCGAGGTAGCGTCTCGCCAGCATCAGAAATGTCGGAGTGGCGCCCGGTTGTTATTTGATCCAGACCGCAAGCGACCTTCCGGCGGAGTCGCGCCAGACAGAATTGGCGACACGCCGAAGAATTGTCGCGCAGCAGAAAAACGGCGCGTCCTTGTCGGTACGGGCGAACAGAGCCGAACAATGGCCGAGGGTATTCAGTCGCTCGGAGCGCCAGATGACGCATTCAGCTGTGTCGCCGAAAGGGGTGAGTGTGCTGTCTCAGGTCACGTCATCACCCCCCGCCTCTACATCGAAGACCTCGGGATGAAGCGCCAGCGAGATGCGGGTGCGGCGGATGTGTGCGGTGAGAAAACGCTCGCCGTCGGAGATATCGCGCCGCCGAATCGCATCGATGAGCAGACGGTGCTCGGCGTTGACCACCCACATGCGCTGCGGACCGGTGACCCGCACGAAGGCACGCCGGTACGACTGAGTGGTGTCCCAGAAGCGCTGCACCATTCGGTTCAGCTCCGCGATCGGGTTGCCCGCGTAGCAGAGCAGGTGAAGTTCCCGGTCGAGCTCCAGGAATCGATCCTGGTCGTCGTTCGATTCGATCTCACGCTGCAGCGCATCGATATCGTTGAGCACGTTGGCGTCCAGGTGCGGGATGCTCTCGGCCAGCGCCAGTGGTTCGAGTCGCTCCCGCATCTTGTAGATGGCCTCGCATTCGGCGAGGTCGAGCCGGGACACCCACGCGCCACTACTCGCTTTGAGCTGGATCAGGCCCTGGGAATGCAGGATTCGCAAGGCTTCTCGGACCGGCAGCCGACTCGCGCCGAACTGGGCGGCAACCTCCTCCTGGCGAATCCGCTCACCCGGTTGAAGTACGCCGGACAGGATGTCCTCCCGCAGTTGGCCGGCGATGCGCTGGCTGGCGACCGTTGAGGTGCTGACGGTTTGGATGACGTCGCTCGTCACGTCGTCTCCTTCGTCGTGACGTCGCCGGCTGGCACCGCGGTCCCTGCGGCGGCCTTCTCGGCGAGGTAGAAGGCGCGGCCGTGGGGGTAGGAGACGAGCTCGAACTGGAGGCCCCACGGGGCCAGAAAATACACCCAGCGCTGGCCCAGGTGCGGGCCTGAGCTGACCGTCGGCTCCCCCAACACGGTGACGCCCTGTTCGCGCAGGTAGGCGACAGCGGCGTCGAGATCGTCGACGTACAAGGCGATGTGGTGTCCACCGACATCGCTGTTGCGCGGAGGATCGGTGCGTTGGTCAGGAGCGGTGTACTGGAAGACCTCGAAGACGGGGGAGCCGCCGCAACGGAAGAAGCGTAGTTCCGGGCAGGCCGCGCGCGGGTGGATATTCAGGTGCTCGGTCATCCAGTTGCCGGTCTCGTCGACCATCGGGCCGAGGGAGTAGAGGTATTCGCAGCCCAGCACGTCGACGAGAAACCGCGTGGCCTCCTCGAGATCGGGCACCGTGATCCCGACGTGGTCCATGCGCGCCAAACCGGGTAGTCCGCCGGTAGATGCGTCCGTCATCTGTGCACCTCGATGAAGCTCTTCGGCTCGCTGATCCGCCCGTGCTCGGCTCATCAGACCTCGGGGATCGATTGGATCCGATGATCGCGGTTGGATCCATTGTGTTAGGTTGCAGTAGAGGATGCGCGTCATAAAGCAGCCTGTCAAGCCCCTATCGACAAGCCGCCACATCCCGACTACAGTCGGCGCAACGATGCGATTGGATCCAACCAAGACCAAGGCTGAGCCGCTTGCCGGTCGGAGCGCGATGCGGCCGGCGACGGTGCCCGGCCGGAGAACGGCGTCATCCCGGCAGAAAGGTCGCGCAGATGAGCAGTCTGACCAACCTCACCGCATCCGAGCCCTGGGTCGAACTCGCCGTCACCGACGAGGACTGGGACGCGGCCGACCCGCAGCTGCTGAAGGCCATATTCAGCCAGCTGGTGTTGATCCGGTCCTTCGAGGAATACGTGCTCACCCTGGCGGGCGAGGGACTGGTGCACGGACCCGCTCACTCGAGCATCGGTCAAGAGGGCGGTGCCGTGGGCTCCATCCTCCCGCTGCGCACCGCCGACACCGTCAACGGCTCACACCGAGGGCACCATCAGTTCCTGGCCAAGGCCCTCGGTCACGTCGCGCCGGACGGCATCGACCCGACAGCGGAGCTGCCGCCCGCCGTCCGCACCGTGTTACAACGCAGCCTGGCCGAGATCTGCGGTCTGGCAAGGGGTTACTGCCGCGGCCGCGGCGGCTCCATGCACCTGCAGTGGAAGGAAGCCGGGGCCATGGGCACCAATGCCATCGTCGGTGGCGGCGTGCCACAGGCGCTGGGATTCGCGTTCAGCCACAAGCGAGCGGGAACGGATGCGGTGTCGGTCACGTACTTCGGCGACGGCGCCATCAACATCGGCAGCGTCCTGGAATCCTTCAACTTGGCGGCGGCGTGGTCGCTGCCGGTGTGTTTCTTCGTGGAGAACAACCTGTACGCGGTCTCGACCCACGTCGACGAGTCGGCGGCGGAGACCCGGCTGTCGGCGCGCGGACCCGGCTTCAAGATCCCGAGCTGGCGGGTCGACGGAATGGACCCACTCGCCGTGCACACGGCCATGGCGCAGGCGCTGGACGTCATGCGCAACGGCGGCGGCCCCACCCTCATCGAGGCCGAGGTCTATCGGTATTTCCACCAGAACGGCCCGTTCCCCGGCAGCGCCTTCGGATATCGCAGCAAGAAGGAAGAGCAGGCCTGGCGGGCGCGAGACCCGTTGGCACGCACCGAGGATCACCTGGTCCGGCGCGGGATCCTGACGCGCGCGCAGGTCGATTCCGCCGTCGAAAGTGCAAAGTCCACCATGGCGGCGATCGGTGATGAGCTCACCGAACCGGTGGCGGGCGGCAAGCCCGGCAAGCGACAGATCAAGCCGTCCGAATGGCCCGACCCGTCGTTCGTCGACGTGGGCATCCGCGGCGACCTGTCCGAGTTCGCGGGCGCGCCGATGGCCGACTGGGACACGTTCACCGGCGAGATGGCAGACCGATCCTTCATCGAGGTGGTCGCCGAGGTGATGGGCGCCGCGATGGACGCCGACGAGCGCATCGTGATCCTCGGCGAGGACGTGCACCGGTTGGCCGGCGGCACCAACGGCGCGACGAAGGGCCTGCCGGAGAAGTACCCGGACCGCGTGTTGGGCACGCCGATCAGCGAGAATGCGTTCTCCGGAATGGGCGGCGGCATCGCCCTGGACGGCCGCTACCGGCCGGTGGTCGAGCTGATGTACGCGGACTTCCTGTGGGTGGCGGCGGACCAGCTCTTCAACCAGATCGGCAAGGCGCGACACATGTTCGGCGGCGACAGCGCGGTACCGGTGGTGTTCCGCGCCAAGTCCGCAGCCGGCGCCGGTTACGGCTCGCAGCACTCCATGGACCCTGCGGGCATCATCGCGACCTCGCCCGGTTGGCGGATCGCTGCTCCGACAACGCCTTTCGACTACGTCGGCATGATGAACAGCGCGCTTCGCTGCCAAGATCCGGTCTTTGTGATCGAGCACGTCGACCTGTACTCCTCGACCGGCCCCGGACCGGTCAAGGATCTCGACTACTGCATCCCGATCGGCAAGGCGCATGTGCGGCGGGAGGGCAGGGGCATCACCGTGCTCACCTACCTGTCGATGGTGCGGCATTCGCTGCAGGCGGCCGAACAGGTTCCGGAGGCGGACGCCGAGGTGATCGACCTCCGGTGGCTCGACCGCGCAAGCGTCGACTGGGACACCATCGGGGAGAGCGTCAAGAAGACCAACAACGTACTCATCGTGGAACAGGGAGCGCTCGGGACCTCTTATGGGGGTTGGCTTTCCGACGAGATCGGGCGGAGGTTCTTCGACTGGCTCGACCAACCGGTGCAGCGGGTGACGGGCAGCGTCGCGTCGCCGAGCATCAGCAAGGTCCTCGAGCGCGCCGCGATCGCCCGGACCGAAGAGGTGGTCGACGCGCTGCGTGAATACAACCCTCGCCGCTGACCGGCGCCGACCTTTCGACGGGAGTGCTTCGATGCCTTCACTGCTTCGCATGCCCGCACCGGCCGCCGGTGCGGAAGAGGCCATGCTCTTGGAATGGTCGGTCGACGAGAAGGCCGAGTTCGCCGAGTCCGACGTGCTGCTGGTGATCGAGACCGACAAGGCCGTGATCGAAGTCGAGGCGGAGTCCGACGGGGTGCTGCATCGTCGGCTGGTGCCGGCCGGCGAACGGGTGGCGGTCGGCACGCCGCTCGCCGTCATCGGGTCCCCGGGCGATAGCGCGGAGGTGATCGCGGGCCTCGTCGCGCAGGCGTCCGGCGGTCAGGCAGCAAGTGAACCGCCTATGACGAAGGATCCGGTCCCAGCCCCTCCGACAGCGCTCGCCCCCGCCGCGCCGGCCCCGACCGGGCCTGTTCCGCAGGCTGTTGGAACGTCGATCGACGGTGCGGCATCGCGCGACATCGCCGGATACGGAAGGATTTTCGCCAGCCCGATAGCGCGCCAAATGGCGAAGACCGCCGGGATCACGCTGACGGAACTCGCCGGAACCGGCCCCGGCGGCCGGATCGTGCGCCGGGATGTGGAGGCCGCTGTAGCGCGGCGCGACAGTTCGTCGGCGCCGGCTGCATCGGCTCCCGCAGGTGCCCCCGCAAGCGGATCCGCGCCGAGCGCTCGGCGGACGGGCGCGGCGGACCGAACCTTTACCGACGAGCCGCATTCCAAGGTTCGCGCCGCCATCGCCTCCCGGCTGACCTTCAGCAAGCAAACCGTCCCGCATTTCTACGTGCGGGCGACGCCACAGGTCGATGCGCTCCTGGCGCTGCGGGCGGAGCTCAACTCTGGTCGCGTGGATGGCGAACCGAAGGTGTCCGTCAACGATCTCGTGGTGCGCGCCGTGGCGCGTGCCCATCGCCTGGTGCCGGCCATGAACGTCACCTTCGGAGACACCGCCACGAGGCACTACGACTTCGTGGACGTGGCCGTCGCCATCGCCACCGACGGCGGCTTGGTCACGCCCGTGCTGCGCGATGTGGATCGATTACCGCTCAGCGAGATTGCCGCTGCCACCGCCGATTTCGCCAGCCGCGCGCGGAACGGAAGGCTCCGCCAGCAGGAGCTGGAGGGCGGCAGCATCACCGTCACCAACCTCGGCATGTTCGCCGTCGAGGAGTTCGCCGCCATCATCAACCCACCGCATTCGGCGATCCTGGCGGTCGGTGCGGCCCGCCTCGAACCGGTGGCGGTGGAGGGCGCGAACGGACCCGAACTCGCGGCGGCACGTGTCATGCACCTGGTGCTGTCCGTCGACCACCGCGCGGTCGACGGCGCTCTCGCCGCACGCTGGATGGCCGCCCTCACCGACTTGCTCGAACACCCGGTCCGCATTCTGACCTAGCGGACCGGCGGCCCCTGTCCCCGGAGGTCCGAACCCCCGGACGGTCCGAACGCCTGCCCCATTGACAGACACCGCTCAAGGTTCGTCGTCGCGGCAGCTGCATTCGCATCCACATGATGGGAAGATGTATGCATGTCTGTGGATGTCAGCCGCCTCGACCGAATCACCGTGAACACGGATATATGTCACGGTAAGCCGACGATCCGCGGGATGCGGATCCGTGTGCAGGATGTTCTCGAGTTGCTTGCGTCGGGGATGAGCTACGAAGAGATCATGAGCGATTACGACGAGATTGAACGTGAGGACATCCTTGCCGTGCTTGAGTTCGCGTCGCTCGACTCCGCCGCTCGCATCCGTCGATTCGCCGCATAGCGGCGGCCGCGGATGACGTGGACGTAGACAGTGGCCGCATTCCTCGTCGACCAGCAGTTGCCGTTACGGTTGGCACGGTACCTCGGGGAACGGGGGCACGACGCTCGACACATCAAGGAGTACCCGAGCGGCGCGACGCTGCGCGACTCGGACGTCACCGCGATCGCGGATCGCGAGTTCCGCATGGTAGTCACCAAGGATGACGACTTTCGGGTATTACACCTGACTCGGCAGCATCCGGCGCAGCTCCTGTTGGTCACCTGCGGGAACATATCCACGCCGGACCTCCTGGCGCTGGTCGACCGCCATTATCGTGATCTGGCGGCGGCCGTCGAACAATACCGATTCGTTGAATTGCACCGCGCCGGCGTCTTCATTCATGATCCGAGTTGACTTTGGGCACGGAATGGAGATGCGTTCGGTCGCCGGTTATCGACGGGCGCCCAGTGTCCGTCCTCATTGCCGCCGAGTATGACGTGGTTCGGGTGCGGGCTCGGATCGCCGTGATCAGTGCGCCCTCGGCGGAGCACAATGGGCATGGCACGCGGAGGTGCCACGGAAGGTGACGGCAATGGGATCGGATTCGGCTCACGGCACTCATACAGGCACGCAGACGGTCAGGCAAACCGCCTCCGGCGCGCCGACTCAGGCGCAGCGCATGCGGGCGGCGGTAGACAGCGCGGTGGCGCTCGGCCCCGGTTTCCTGCGCGGCGAGGTCGACCCCGACACGATGGCTAACGCCATGGTCGCGGCGGTCCGCGATTACGTCGAGCGGGACAAGGCCGCGGGTGGCGACGGCCGGCCCACGGACGCTCAGGCGCGGCACCTGTACCCGGCGCTCGAGGAGCTGATGACGTGCGGCTCGGGCTATCTCGCCGGGCGGTGCGACGCGGACTGCGTCGCGCGCACCATGACCGAGATGGTGCACGAATTCGCCGCGAGCTGACCGCCACGCGGGGCGATCCCCTGTCATCAGACCTTCGTCGCAGCCGCAGCACGCCGCATCGAACATCCTGCGGCGCTTGACGTTCGCGCCTGCCGATGCTGTTGCCCGGCAGCGTGTATGACGACGTTCGCGCCCAGGCGCCCGGCAGTATCGGGTCGGGCCAGGCCCGAGGACAGCGTCATATCCGATGCGTCCGCCGGAGAGGTGGCCCGTCGATCGTGAACCGGGTGCACGATCGAGCATCGCCGTCGTCGATCCCTGGCACCCCAACATGTTTGCGCTACCCGCCGGCGGACCGCGCCGAGCATCCGCGGACGGCTGTGGTCACGACACGCCGGATCGATGACGCCGCAGGGCTATCTGAGTTCGGCCTGGTGACACGGCACGGCGGGCTGGCCCACGTCCCGGATCCCACGAGGTCGGCGACAGCGCCTGTATCGTCGCCGGTGAACGCAGGGCGGCCGCGACTGTCGCGACGGCGCACGAGCAGAGGAGTGTGGAAACGGTGGGCAGGCACTCACGCGGTGCGATCCAATCGCACTCGACGGCTGAGGGCCCGTCGGCCCGATCCGGCGCCGATGGCGCTGCGCTCTTCGGGGCTCCGAGGCCCGGGAATGCCTTCGGGGAAGCAACTTTGACCATCGAGGGGTTGAGCAAGAGGTTCGGCCCGGTGATCGCGCTCGACGACATGACGTTCGATGTGCGCGCTGGGGAGATTTTCGGCTTCGTCGGGTCGAACGGCGCCGGGAAGACGACGACCATGCGCATCATCCTGGGGGTGCTGTCGGCTGATTCCGGACGGGTGAGCTGGGCCGGCCACGAGGTCGACTTCGCCAGCCGTCGGCGGATCGGGTACATGCCCGAGGAGCGCGGCCTGTATCCGAAGATGAAGGTCGGCGAACAGCTCATCTACCTGGCACGGTTGCACGGGATGTCGCATTCAGACGCCGTTGCCGCGGCGCGCAAGTGGACGGAGCGACTCGGTGTGGCATCACGCTGGGGCGACGACGTGCAGAAGCTGAGCCTCGGGAATCAGCAACGCGTGCAGCTGGCCGCGGCGCTGATCCACGACGCGGCGATCCTCGTTCTGGACGAACCGTTCTCGGGCCTCGACCCGGTGGCGGTGGATGTGATGAGCCGGGTGCTCCGGGAGCGGGCGGACGCGGGCGTGCCGGTGATCTTCTCCAGCCACCAGCTGGATCTCGTGCAGCGGGTCTGCGATCGCGTCGGGATCGTGAAGTCCGGTCGGATGGTGGCGTTGGGCACGGTCGACGAATTGCGCTCCGGTGCCGCCGCGCAGCTTGTGGTGACGGCTCCGGCGGCGCCGCCGGGGTGGGCAGCCGCGATCGACGGTGTGACGGTGCTGGCCGAACAAGCCGGCACTGCGACGCTCTCGCTCGGGCGCGGTGTCGACGATCAGGCGGTGCTGCGAGCGGCGCTGGCGACCGGTCGGGTGACCGAGTTCGCCTGGCGTAGACCCGATCTCACGGAACTCTTCCGGCATGTCGTGACGGCGCACACCGCGGAGGAGGCGGCATGATGGAACAGTCCACGATCGGGGCGACGGAGCGGGCGGGATCACCGGTGACCGGCGGTGGGGCGCGCCCACCGGTGGACCCGTCCGCCGTCACACGCATGGGCAGTATCTCGTCCATCCGCCTGATCGCGGCGCGGGAATTGGTGACGCGGCTCCGCACCAAGGCGTTTCGCGTGATGACCGCCATCGTGCTGTTCGTGATCGTCGCGACGGTGCTGGCGTTCCACCTGCTGCCGGGGCTCGGTTCCAGCACCCAGTCGGTCGGCGTGGTGGGCGGAAAGGACGTCACGCAACAGCTGCAGTCGGCGGGAACTGCTGTCGGGCTGGAGATCTCGGCGTCGACGGTGGCGGACGAGGCGGCGGGCCGGGCGGAGGTGGCGAGCGGCACGCTGAGCGCGCTTGTCGTGGCATCGCCCACTGGCGGCCTCACCGTGGTGGTCGATAAGACTCTGGACCCGACGCTTCGCGGCGCGCTCACAGTGCTCGCCCGAAACCTGGTTCTGAACGACGAGATCCGGTCCCTCGGTGGCGATCCCGCGACGGTGAGCGCCACCGTCGCCCATGCGGGGCTCGAGGTCCAGGCGCTGCACCCGCCGCGCACCTACAACGTGCAGAACCTGGTGCTCGGTGGCGCGGCCGGGATCCTGATCTACCTCTCGCTGATGGTCGGTGGCCAGATGGTCGCCCAAGGGGTGGTCGAGGAGAAATCCTCCCGCGTGGTCGAGATCCTGCTGTCCGCCGTACGGCCGTGGGACCTCATGACGGGCAAGGTGCTGGGAATCGGCGCGCTCGGGCTGATCCAGATCGTGCTGTACGGGGTGGTCGGCGCGGGGCTCGCGGTGGCGCTCGGAACGATCACGCTATCGATCACGGCGGCAGCGGGAACCGTTGCGTGGCTTGTGGTGTGGTATCTGATCGGGTTCGTGATGTACGCATTCGTATTCGCCGGCGCGGGCGCGCTCGTCTCCCGGCAGGAGGACGCGGCCGGGGTCATCATGCCGGTAACGAGCTTCGTGATCGTGGGCTACGTGATCGGCATCTCGATCCTGCCGGGCGACCCGTCCAACAGCTTCGCCGAGGTGATGTCGGTGATCCCGCTGTTCGCACCGACGCTCATGCCGATGCGCCTGGCGATGGGCGGCGTGCCGGCGTGGGAGGCAGCGCTGTCGCTCGTGCTCGCGATCGCCATGATCCCGCTGCTGGCCGCGCTCGCCGGGCGTGTCTACCGCAATGCCGTGATCCACATCGGGGCCCGGGTGTCCCTGCGCAAGGCGCTGGCGCGCTGAGCATTTCGCCGCGCGCGGGCATGGCCGGGAGCGGCTCATCGGGGGCACGGTGGCAGCGTCCCCGGCCCGGCGCGCAGCGCGAACAGCGTCATACCCGGCCACTATGCGGCGGCTGGCGAGGCATCGCCGGACGTACGGTTGCCTTATGGGATCAGCGGAGGCAATGCACACCGCACAGCAGAGTACGTACGTCGAGGGCGGCAAGGAGTTCGCCCGCGACACGAGATATATCGAGACGCGGATTACCGCGGACGGCCGCGACGGATACCCGGTCGAGCCCGGTCGGTACCGGTTGGTCGCGGCCCGCGCGTGCCCGTGGGCGAACCGCGTTATCATCGTGCGGCGGCTGCTGGGGCTGGAGCCCATGCTCTCGATGGGCCTGTGCGGGCCGACGCACGACAAGCGAAGCTGGACATTCGATCTCGATCCGGGCGGCGTGGATCCGGTGCTCGGCATCGAGCGGCTACAACAGGCGTACTTCGCGCGGTTCCCGGATTACCCGAAGGGGATCACGGTTCCGGCGATTGTCGACGTGCCGACCGGTCAGGTGGTGACGAACGACTTTCCGCAGATGACGATCGATCTGCAGACGCAGTGGTCGGACTACCACCGATCGGGGGCGCCCGATCTGTACCCCGAGGCGCTGCGCGGTGAGATCGACGATATCGCCCGGGCGGTGTATCAGGATGTGAACAACGGCGTCTACCGTTGCGGTTTCGCCGGGTCGCAGGAGGCGTACGACAGCGCCTATGACGCGCTCTTCGCGCGGCTCGACTGGCTCTCGGATCGGCTCGCCACCCGGCGGTACCTGGTGGGCGAGGCGATCACCCTCGCCGACGTCTACCTGTTCACGACGCTGGTCCGGTTCGACGCGGTCTACCACGGCCACTTCAAGTGCAACCGCACCAAGCTCACCGAGATGCCGGTGCTGTGGGCGTACGCGCGAGATCTGTTCCAGACACCGGGTTTCGGCGACTCCGTCGACTTCGTGCAGATCAAGCGGCACTACTACATCGTGCACCGCGACATCAATCCGAACGGGATCGTGCCGAAAGGCCCCGACCTGTCCGGGTGGTTGACACCGCATGGGCGAGAAGTGTTGGGCGGCAGCCCTTTCGGCAACGGAACGGCGCCCGGGCCGGTGGCGGCCGGCGAGGAGGTTCCGCCGGGGCACGGCGCGCAGGTCGGGTGACGTCTGCGCGGGCAATCCACCGTCTGCCCGATGATCACGGCTGTTGATCAGGGCTGATCGCGCAGCGGGAATCGTGCGGCGCGCCGCGGCGGGGGCGGCGGTACTGTTTTCGCCCGGGTCACCGTCGAGAGCGGCAGCGTCACCGAGCCGGTGCGAGTCACGACCGTGTACGTCAGGTCGTCGCGGCCGACGAGATCGCCGAGTGCGTCATGGAATCCGTCGTCCTCACGTCGCCGCACCACAACTCGGGTCCCGAGCGGTAGCGCGCGCAGGAACTCGACAGCGGCCAATCCCTCGGGCACACCGCCGAAACTACTCGGCGGAGGCACCGCCCCTGAAAGCTGCCTGGCCCCGGCAGCTACCCGCGGATCGCCGCGAGCGCCGCATCCACGTCTGCCTGTGTCGTGTAGAGGTGGAACGCGACCCGGACGCGCCCGTCCATCACGGTGAACCGGATCCCCGCGGCACGCATCCGGTCGGCCGCATCAATCGGCAGCGCCACGGACACGATCGCCGAATTCGACGCCGCAAGCCCGACTCCCGCGCGAAACCTGTTGGCCAGCGTGAGATCGTGCTCGTGGATCGCCGCGACGCCGACCGCCCGGATCACCTCCAGCGCCGGCGCGGTGCCGACCCAGGAGTGCCACGCGGGGGAGATGTCGTACGCGCGCGCATCTGGGGCGAGCCGCAGTGGCATGCCGTAGTAGGCGCCGGCCGCCCCCGCGTACCAGCCGGCGGCCAGCGGCCGCAGCCGCGCCACGAACTCCGGATGCCGCGCGGAAAGCCGCGGGTGCATGGTCAGGAAGGCCGAGCCGCGCGGCGCGCACAGCCACTTGTACGCGTGCGCCGAGAGGAAGTCGACGTCCGTCGCGTCCAGCGGCAACCAGCCGGCCGCTTGCGTCGCGTCGACGTGGATGACGCTGCCTGTGTGCCGGGCTCGCTCCGAGATCGCCGCGATGTCGGCGACTTCGCCCGTCGCGGACTGCACGGCGGACACGCTCACCAGGAACGTGTCGGTGTCCATGGCGTCGGCCAGCGCGGCGAGAGGCGCTGTCCGCACGCGGATCCCGCGGTCGGCGTGTACGGCGAACGGGAAAACCCCTGAGGTGAACTCGATATCGGGCACCAGTACGGTCGCGCCGTCCGGCACGGCGGCCGCCACCGGGGCGAGCAATTGCGAGACCGCGGCACCGGTGACCACCTGCTCGGCCGGGATGCCCATCAGATCCGCGAACAGGTCACGGGACGCGTCGACCGATTCGGCCCACGGTCGCCACGATCCGGCACCCGCGCGCCACTCGTCCAATGACTTCTGCATCGCCTCCCACGCCGGCCGGGGCGGCGGCCCGTACGAGCAACTGTCCAGGAACCCCGGCGTCACATCCCAGAGTGCGGCGGCATCGATGAGCGACAGAGGTGTGGGGGAGGACAGCGTCATACCAGTCATTTCACCATCCGCCCGCCGGCCACGCCTGCCTGCGGTGACCCGGCACTCTCCGCTGCCGGGGCGTCAGACGCCGATGGCCGCGACCCGGGGATCGGGTCGCGGCCATCGAACGCCGGAACGTTACAGGTTCGCCGGCCCGGGGAGCTTCGGCAGCGTCCAGCCGGGCTGCTTCTGCCCCCACAACCACACGAAGTAGGTCTGCGCGGCGGACACGATCAGGCACACCCAGATCCCGAAGCCCGGCCCCGCGTACGACGTCGCGAAGTTCTCGATGAGGGCGATGAGCGTGATCAGGAAACCGGCTCCCGCGCCGAGCGCCAGGAACATGGGCTTGATCTGCGGCAGCGCCTGCCCCATCAGCGACCGCATGGCCACGACGACGCCGACCGCGACGCCGAGAACTGTTGCGATCCACCAATACTCATGCCACGCGCCCCAGGAGTAGCTGACACCGAGCAGGCCCGAGCTGAACGTCAGCCAGCCGAAGAAGCTGAAGATGAACAGCACGACCGCCGAGCCCATGATGATCCAGTCGCTGGTCGTCGCCTTGGACGCGTCGAACTGCATGCCCGGCCCGGCCGGTGGCTGCCCGGGCGGCGGATATCCCCCGGGAGGCGGCGGAGGTGGGTACCCCCCCGGCGGCGGGTAACCCGGCTGGCCCCCGGCAGGTGGCGGCGGGTAACCGGCCGGCGGTGGCGGCGGTGGGTAACCGCCGGGCGGCGGAGCGTATCCCGGTGGCGGCCCTGCCGGCGCTCCGCCCGCAGGAGGAGCCGCAGCAGGGGGCGGCGGCGTCTGCGGTGCGGACTGACCGCCCGACTCTTCGGGTGCCGGCGGCGGATAGCCGCCGGGTGGTGGCTGTGTCACTCGTTCCTCCTGTATATGGCGGACTGCGGGCACGCTCACGTGACCTACGAGCGCATCCACTGCGCAGAAGGTAGCGTGCGCGTGGCCCCGGCGGAAGTGCCCACGCGGAGTTGTCGCCAGAATGTCGCAAATTACCGACGCGCGGTACTTTGTCGTGGTCGGTCGGCACGTGCGTCACCCACCCGCGAACGGCGGCAGGATGTCTAGTTGGTCCCCGTCGGCCATGGCTTCGCCGCGGTCGTGCACGGCGACCTCGTTGTGCAGGTAGCTGCACCTGGTCAGGACGCGTTCGAGCTCCGCCCCGTGCGCGGACGTGGCCGCTCGGAGCACCGTGTCGACGGTCGCCGGCGCCGGGACCGTGACAGGCTCCTCGTCGATGCCGGAGGCTGCGCGGGCGGCCGCGAAATACCGCACGGTCACCGTTGTCGTCGCTGTCGCTGGCGATGCTGCCGCCGGTGTCTCCGCCGGGTATGACGCTGTTCGCGCCGAGGCGCGGTGCGCGTTCGGAGGCGTGATGCCCGGGTTCTCGGCGGCGGATGTTGATACGTCGACGGCGGCCATGGCGCCACCATAGCCGCCCTGCCTTTGTGCACTCCTGCCGAGCGCGTCGCGGGTGACATGGGCCATAGTGGGGGCGTGAACCCATTCGCCGATCCCGATTCGCTGGCGCGCGCGCTCGAGTCGACCGGATACCTGCCGGACGCAGGCATCGCGACCGTCGCATACCTCGCGCAGGCGCTCGGCCGCCCGCTGTTCCTGGAGGGCGAGGCGGGGGTCGGCAAGACGTCCCTGGCGGCGGCGTTGGCCGAGATCCGCGGATCGGAGCTTATCCGGCTGCAATGCTACGAGGGCATCGACGCGTCACAAGCGTTGTACGACTGGGACTTTCCTCGTCAGGTGCTGCATCTGCGGGCGGTGGAGGCGGTCGGCGGGCTCACCGGCGGCGACGCTGACCTGGCCGCGGTGGAGCAGGCCCTCTACAGCGAGCGGTTCCTGCTGGCGCGGCCGATCCTGGCGGCGTTGCGCACGCCCGGCGCGGTGTTGTTGATCGACGAGATCGACCGCGCCGACGACGAATTCGAGGCGTTCCTGCTGGAGGTGCTCTCGGAGTTCGCGGTCACCGTGCCGGAGCTCGGCCGCATCGCCGCGGCGACGCCGCCGCTCGTGGTGCTGACGTCCAACCGGACGCGCGAGGTACACGACGCGCTCAAGCGCCGCTGCCTCTATCACTGGGTCGAACATCCTTCGCTGGAGCGGGAAGTCGCGATCCTCAAGCGCAGGCTCCCGGAGATCACGGAGGCCCTCGCGCGCGAGGTCGCGTCGGCCGTCGGCAAGCTGCGCGAGGCGGATCTGCTGAAACCGCCGGGGGTTTCGGAATCACTGGATTGGGCGCGGGCGCTGAACGCCTTGGGCGCCGCACATCTCGATACGGGGGCCGTGGCGCTGACGCTCGGCGCCGTGCTGAAGTACCGGGAGGACACGGCGCGCGTGGAATCCGCCGGGCTCGAGAAACTGCTGGCGCTGTAGGCGATCTCGTGAGTGATTCCCCGTGATGCGGATCGCCGGCGGCGCCGCGAGCGATATCGGCGTGAACCACGCCGACGGACGGGCCCGCGGTGTTGACGGTGCCGGCGGTGCGGTGCGCGATGCCACGGGGGTTTTCGTCGGCTTCGCGCGCACGCTGGCGGCCGCGGGGTTGCCCGTCGGCCCGGGACGCACGGCCGCGTTCCTCGCGGCGATACACGCCTTGGAGGCGGCGAACCCGCGGGACGTGTACTGGGCCGGCCGATGCACCATGGCGGCAGAGCCGGACGACCTCCCCGTCTATGACGCCGTCTTCGCCGCCTACTTCTCCGGGCGGACGCGGAACTCGCTGCGGCCCCGGCAGCGCACGCTGCAGACGACGGTGCCGCTGCCGGCGCGGGACGACGAGACGACCCCTGACGCCGATGCGGCCGATCAGCAAGATTCGCCGATCGTCCGGGCCAGGGCCACCGAGAAGGAGAGCCTGCAACATCGGGACATGGCCCGGCTCACCGCCGAGGAACGCGCCGAACTCGCGGCGATGATCGCGCTACTCCGGCCGGGGCTGCCGACGCGTCGATCCAGGCGGCGGCACGCCGCGAACCAGGGCGCGATCGATCGGCGGCGCACCATGCGGGCGATGCTGGTAGCCGGCGGCGAACCCGGACGGCCCGCGCACCAGCGTGCGGGCCGCCGGCCGCGGCGCGTCGTCCTGCTGGTCGACGTGTCCGGCTCGATGGCACAGTACGCAGATCCGTTGCTGCGGTTCGCGCACGTGCTCATCCGGCATCGGCCGTGGGCGACCGAGGCGTTCACGATCGGCACCCGGCTCTCTCGCGTTACCCGGGCACTTGCCCAGCGGGATCCCGATACGGCGCTGCGCGCCGCGAACGACGTCATACCCGATTTTTCCGGTGGAACGCGACTCGGGGAGGTTCTGAAGGCGTTCAACGACCGCTGGGGACAGCGCGGCACGGCCCACGGCGCGGTCGTGGTGATCTTCTCCGACGGCTGGGAGCGAGGATCCTGTGACCTTCTCGCCGAGCAGGTCGCGCGACTGCAGCGGCTGGCGCGGTCGGTGGTGTGGGTCAATCCGCACAAGGGGCGCGATGGTTATCTGCCTGTGCAAGCGGGCATCGTGGCGGCACTGCCGTACGTTGACCATTTCGTGGCGGGGCACTCGCTGGCCACGCTCGAGGAACTACTGGAGGTGATCCGCGGTGCGTGACGTGCTGGACGATCTGCTGCGGTGGTGGGAGGCCGGGGACTCGGTAGGGGTCGGGACGGTGGTCGGGACGTTCAAGTCGGCGCCCAGGCCGGCCGGGGCGGCGATGCTCGTCGGCCCGGAGGGGACCGCGGTGGGATCCGTGTCCGGCGGCTGTGTCGAGGGGGCCGTGTACGAGTCCGCGTCGAGCGCGCGCGACGGGGGCGACGCGGTGCTCACCCGATTCGGGGTATCGGACGGCGATGCGTTCGCGGTCGGATTGACCTGCGGCGGGATCATCGACGTGTTCACGGAGCGGTTCTCGCGTGCGGACTTCCCGGAGTTCGGGGAGCTGGCGGCGTCCATCAAATCGGACGAGAGGGTCGCGCTGGCAACGATTGTCGCGGGTAGACCGGATCAAGTGGGGCGGCACCTGGTGATCTGGGAGGACCGGTCGGCGGGGTCGCTCGGGTCCGAGCGGATCGACCACTCCGTCCGTGCCGACGCGCGGGGGCTGCTGGCCTCGGGTCGGACGGCGACGTTGACGTACGGGCTCGACGGCGAACGGATGGATTCCGGGCTGCAGGTCTTCGTCGCGGCGTTCGCGCCGGCGCCGCGGATGCTGGTATTCGGAGCCATCGACTTCGCGACGGCCGTGGCACGGATCGGCACGTTCCTTGGATATAGGGTCACGGTGTGTGACGCGCGGCCGATCTTCGCGACGAAGAAGCGGTTCCCCGAGGCCGATGAGGTGATCATCGACTGGCCGCACCGGTACCTAGAGAAACAGGTCGAGTCGGGTGCGTTGGACGCGCGCACGGTGATCTGTGTGCTGACGCACGACCCGAAGTTCGACGTCCCCGCGCTGAAGGTGGCGCTGCCGCTGGATGTCGCGTTCGTCGGGGCGATGGGGTCGCGGCGCACGCACTTCGACCGGCTGGAGCGGTTGCGGGCGGCGGGCGTGCCGGAGTCGGACATCGCCAAGCTGGTCTCGCCGATCGGGCTGAACCTGGGCGCGCGCACTCCGGAGGAGACAGCGGTATCGATTGCGGCGCAGATTATCTCGCGGACGTGGCGCGGCGACAACGCGCCGCTGTCGGACGGCGATGGGCCGATCCACACGGAGCGCATCGCCGAGGCCGACGTGGTCCCCGAACCGGTTGCTGCCCGGCACGGGTAACGGGGGGACGGTTCAGAGCGGTCCACGCGGGGGCGGCTCGTGCCGGGGGTGGCCCGTGCCGGGGCGGCTCGTCGGGCGGCGGCGGGCCGACTATCCCCCGATGTAGCTCATCTCAACGTGGTGGCCGGACCGCCGCAACTGCTCCGTCAGCGAGGACCGGACCTCGGAGTAGTGGTCGTCGCGGGCCCGCCAGATCGACGCCATGGCCGCCTCGAGTTCCGCGTCCGCGGCGCCGCCACGCATCAGGCCGCGCAGATCGTGCCCGTGATCGGCGAAGAGGCAGGTGTAGAGCTTTCCCTCGGTGGAGATCCGCACCCGGGTACACGTACCGCAGAACGGCGCGGTGACCGATGAGATCACGCCGATCTCGCCACCGCCGTCGACGTAGCGCCAGCGCGCTGCGACCTCGCCCACGTACTCGGAGGGCACCGGCTCGATCGGCAGCACGGCGTTGATGCGTTCCACGACCTCGGCCGAGGGGACGACGTCGTCCATGCGCCAGCCGTTGGTGGTGCCCACGTCCATGAACTCGATGAACCGCACCACGAAACCGGTCCCGTGGAAATGTTGCGCGAGCGAGACGATGTCCTGATCATTCAGGCCGCGCTTGACCACGACGTTGATCTTGATCGGGCCGAGGCCCACCTCCTGTGCTACCTCGATACCGTGCAGCACCTTCGCGACCGGGAAGTTGACGTCGTTCATCGCGCGGAACGTGGCGTCGTCGAGGGAATCGAGCGAGACCGTGACGCGCTTGAGCCCCGCGTCGTACAGGGACTGCGCCTTGACGGCGAGGGCGGACCCATTGGTGGTGAGCGCGATGTCGATCGATTCGCCGGTGGGCGTGCGCAGCGCCGCGAGTTCGGCGACCAACGCCTCGAGGCCCTTCCGCAGCAGCGGTTCGCCGCCCGTCAGCCGGATCTTGCGCACGCCATGGGCGACCCCGATGCGTGCCAGCCGGGTGATCTCCTCGAACGTGAGGATCTCGGCGCGGTCCATGAAGGCGAAGTCGCGGCCGAAGACCTCCTTCGGCATGCAGTACACGCAGCGGAAGTTGCATCGGTCGGTGACGGAGATCCGCATATCGCGCATAGCGCGGCCGCGGGTGTCGATCACGGGATGCCGTTCACCAGCCATGGAAATAGGGTAAGCGCAATAAACACGGCGCGCTCCGGGACATATGCCACACCGGTGCCGGGACCGATGGCACAGGTGGGGGCAGACTGGAGTCGATGCCGGATCGCCGGGGGTGCTGGCGGCCAGGCGGCGAGAGGATCGACATGGGCCGGATCACGGTGCGGCGCCGGGTGGTGCGTCACGAGGTCGGTGCACCGACCGTGCGCGCGGAGGACACGCTCGTCGTCGAGGAGCCGCTGGACATCCGGGTGAACGGGAAGCCGCTGACGGTCACGATGCGCACGCCGGGCAACGACGTGGAACTCGCGATCGGATTCCTGCTCGCCGAGGGGATCATCGCCTCCGGGGAGGACGTCTTCTCCGGCGAGTTCTGCCCCGGTGCGACGGATGGTGGTCTGAACACCTACAACGTGCTGAACATGACCCTGGCGCCCGGGGTCGCCGCCCCGGCTCCCGGCCTTGCCCGAAACTTCATCACCGCGAGTTCCTGTGGGGTGTGCGGGAAGTCGAGCATCGACGCGGTGCGGACCTCGTCGCGTTTCGCGGTCGCCGACGACCCGCTGCGGCTGACGTCGGAGGCTGTCGCGCAGTTGCCGGCCAGGCTGCGCGCGGAACAGACGGTGTTCGACAGGACCGGTGGGCTGCATGCCGCGGGTTTGGTCGACGGCTCGACCGGGCGCTTGCTCGCGGTCCGCGAAGACGTCGGCCGCCATAACGCGGTGGACAAGGTCATCGGCTGGGCCGCCTCGCATCGCGGCCTGCCGCTATCCGGGACGGTGCTCGTGGTATCGAGCCGGGCGAGCTTCGAACTCGTCCAGAAAGCTTATATGGCGGGGATTCCCGCGCTGGTCGCGGTCTCGGCGCCATCGTCGCTCGCCGTCGAGTTCGCCGTGGAAACGGGTATGACGCTGATCGGGTTCGTACGGGATTCGTCCATGGTGGTGTATTCCGGCGCGCACCGGGTCACGGCCTGAACATCGTCATACCCGATGAGCCGCGCACGGAGGGGGTGCCGCCGCCGCGACCGGACTCACGTCCGCGCCGCCGGTGAACGCCCGGCGCTACACGCGCGACTGAGGAGCGAATCGGCGCTAAACGCCGCATTTGCGGAATGCCTCCGCTATCTGTTGCGGAGCCTTCGGGCGCAGTGCATCGTCATGTGAAGCGGGTCACCCTCGCGGACGGTTCGGGAGCCGGAGGGTGCCGGATGTCGTCTCACCGGTAAGGGAGAGTTGATGGCGAAGATCACCGTCGCGGTGGATGGAACCACCTACCAGGACGAGGTGGAGCCGCGTATGTTGCTCGTCCAATACTTACGCGAAAAGGTCGGCAAGACAGGCACTTTGGTCGGATGCGATACGTCCAACTGCGGCGCCTGCACGGTGCTGTTCGACGGCGTCAGCGTGAAGTCGTGCTCGGTGCTGGCGGTGCAGGCGGACGGCCACGAGGTGACGACGATCGAGGGTCTGGCCGGGATCAACGGGGAGTTGCATCCCGTCCAGCAGGCCTTCCACGACAAGCACGCGCTGCAGTGCGGCTACTGCACCCCGGGCATGATCATGCGGTCCGTCAGCCTGCTGAAGGAGAATCCGCACCCGACCGAGGCCGAGATCCGCGAGGGCCTGAACGGAAACCTGTGCCGCTGCACGGGATATCAGAACATCGTCGCGGCCGTGCAGCAGGCGGCCGACGCGCTCGCGACCGCAGGAGGTGCCCGATGACCACCACCGAAGCCCCACCCGCGGAGATCGGCCGGCCGCGCACCCGCAAGGAAGACCAGCACCTGATCACCGGCCACAGCACGTTCACCGACAGCATGGTGCTGCCGGGGATGGTGCACCTGGCCATGGTCCGCTCACCGCTCGCGCACGCAACGATCACGTCGATCGACACGACGGCCGCGCGGAAGGCTCCGGGGGTCGTCGGGGTATGGACCGGGCGCGATTTCCCGGAACAGGGCGGCCTCGCCTGCGCCTGGCCGATCACGCCGGACATGAAATCGCCTGTGCACCTGCCGGTCCCAACCGACACGGTGAACCATGTCGGCGAGATCGTCGCGGTGATCGCGGCACGCACCAAGGCCGAGGCGGTGGACGCCGTCGAGCTGGTCGACGTGCAGTACTCCGAACTGCCGGTGGTCACGGATCTCGCCGCTGCGCGCGACGGCAGCGCGCCGGTGATCCACGGCGATCTCGGCACGAACGTCTCGGCGACGTGGGTGTTCGACTCCGGCGCGGCGGGAACCGGCGGCGACGCCTCGGCGGCGATCGAGGCGGCACGCAGCGACCCGGACCAGATCGTCGTCGAGCGGACCTTCCGGCAGCAGCGCCTGATCCCTGCCTACATGGAGCCGCGCTCCACGGTGTGCGATCCCAACGGCGCGGGGGACCAGATCACGATCTGGTCGGCCACCCAGATCCCGCACATCCTGCGCACCATGCTCACGCTCTCCCAGGGGATTCCGGAGGGCAAGTTGCGCATCATCGCGCCGGATGTGGGCGGCGGCTTCGGCGGGAAGCTCGAAGTGACCCCGGAGGAGGTCGCGACCATCATGGTCGCGCGCCAGCTCGGCAAGCCGGCCAAGTACACCGAGACCCGCTCCGAGACGATGATGGCCGCGCATCACGGGCGGGACCAGATCCAGCACCTGACGATGTCCGCCCGGAAGGACGGCACCATCACCGGTTTCGACGTGGACCTGACCGCGAACATGGGCGCGTACCTGGCGCTCGTCGGGCCGGGCGTGCCGATCCTCGGCGCGTTCATGTACAACGCGATCTACAAGATCCCGGCCTACCGGTTCAGCTGCACGAACGTCTTCACCAACGAGGTGATGACGGACGCCTACCGGGGCGCCGGCCGGCCGGAGGCCACGTTCGCGATCGAGCGGATGATGGACGAGCTCGCCACCGAACTCGGCATGGACCCGATCGAGGTGCGCCGCCGGAACTGGATCCGGCACGAGGAGTTCCCGTTCACCACGGTCGCGGGGCTCACCTACGACTCAGGCAACTACGAGGAGGCGACCGACAAAGCCTTGCGGCACTTCGGATATGACGATCTTCGCGCCGAACAGCAGCGACGCCGCGAGAGCGGAGACCGAATCCAGCTCGGCATCGGCACCTCCACGTTCACCGAGATGTGTGGGCTCGCGCCGTCGCGCGTGCTGGGATCGCTGTCCTACGGCGCGGGCGGCTGGGAGGCGGCCTCGATCCGTATGCTGCCGACCGGCGTGGTCGAGGTGGTGACGGGGATCTCGCCGCACGGCCAGGGGCACGTGACGGGCTTCTCGCAGATCGTCGCGGACCGGCTCGGGGTGCCGTTCGAGAACGTGAAGATCCTGCACGGCGATACCAACATCTCCGCAAAGGGCCTGGACACCTACGGTTCTCGCTCGCTCGCGGTCGGCGGCATCGCGGTGGTCAAGGCGGCGGACAAGGTGATCGCCAAGGCGAAGACCATCGCGGCGCACCTGCTGGAGGCGTCCGAGGACGATATCGACTTCGCGCACGGTAGCTTCACCGTCCGCGGCACCGAGAGCTCGGTGACCATCGGCGATATCGCGTTGGCGACCTTCACCGGGCACAACCTGCCGGACGGGGTGGAGTCCTCGCTCGACTCGGAAGCCGTGTTCGACCCGGAGAACTTCTCCTTCCCGCACGGCACCCATCTGTGCGCGGCCGAGGTGGACACCGAGACCGGCAAGGTCACCATCCGCAAGTACGTCGCCGTGGACGACGTCGGGGTCGTGATCAACCCGCTGCTGGTGGACGGCCAGGTGCACGGCGGGCTCGCGCAGGGCATCGCGCAGGCGCTCTACGAGGAGGCGCAGTACTCGGCGGACGGTCAGCTCACCTCGGGGACGTTCGTCGACTACCTGGTGCCGAGCGCGGTCGACCTGCCGGACTACATCACCGACAAGACCATCACGCCGTCGACCTCGAACCCGTTGGGCGTCAAGGGCGTCGGCGAGGCGGGCACCATCGCGTCCACGCCGGCCGTGGTCAACGCGGTGCTGGACGCGGTGCGCCAGTTCGGCGTGGCCGACATCCCCATGCCGATGACGCCGGCGCGGGTGTGGCAGGCGATCCAGGACGGAAGTACTGCGGCAGGCTCGAACTCTTCAAGCACGGGAGGTGCGGCATGATCCCCGCGTCGTTCGATTACACGGCGCCGACCACGCTGGCCGACGCGCTGGCCGCCCTGGCACAGGGCGGCGATGACGCGAAGATCCTGGCCGGCGGCCAGTCGCTGCTCCCGGTGTTGAAGCTGCGGATGGCCGCCCCGGGGCTCCTCATCGACCTGGGGAAGATCGATGAGCTGCGCGGCGTGCGGATGGAGGGCGACACCATCGTGGTCGGCGCCATGACGACCCACCACGACGTGATCGCAGATCCGCTCGTCCGGGAACATCTTTCGTTGCTGGCCAAGACCACGGAGCAGGTGGCCGACGCGCAGGTGCGCTACCGGGGGACGCTGGGCGGCGCGCTGGCCCACGCCGATCCGGCCGGTGACCTCGGCGCCGTGGCGGTCGCGCTGGATGCCCAGATGCGCATCGCCGGGCCGAACGGATCTCGGTCGGTGCCGGCGTCGCAGTTCTTCACGGACTACTTCACCACGGCCCTCGCGGAGAACGAGATCCTCACCGGTATCGCGTTCGATTCGTTCGCCGGGTGGGGCGCGCATTACGAGAAGTTCCACACGGTCTCGCAGGCGTGGTCGACGGTCGCGGTCGCCGCGGCGGTGCTCGTCGCGGGGGGAACGGTGACGGCGGCGCGGGTCGCGCTCACCAACATGGGCCCCACGCCGATCCGCGCGCGGGGCGTCGAGGCCGCATTGATCGACGGCCCGGCCTCCGATGACGCCGTTCGCGCTGCCGCGCTGGCGGCGACGCAGGGGACCGCGCCGGTGGACGACGCGACGGCGCCGGCCGCGTATCGGTCGCACCTGGCCCAGGTGCTCACCGGCCGGGCGGTGCTCGCCGCGGCCGGCTGAGGTAGGCCGCGCCGCGGCCGTCTCAGCCGGCGAGCGCGAGAGCCAACCGGCCGAAGGCGCGCTGGCGGGCGACCGACGGCTCGTGACGATCCGCGAGGACCTGGATCAGGACGGGGCACAGGCCCTTGCGGGTGGCGGCGTCGACGAGCATCTGCGCGGTATCTTCATGTGCGCCGATGCCATCCTCGTCCACGGCGAAGCCGAGTCGGATGAGCGCTGCCGCGTCCAACAGCTCGCGCTGCGGCAGGGGCGACACGGGGCGACGAGAGATGCGCCCCGTCGTGGGAGTGGCGGCGGTGATCGGCGCGGCGGTGAGTGTCGCTGTGAGTGTCATGGCGGCCTCCTCGGCAGCTCGGTGTCAGGCGATCCGGCTGTTCTCCCTTCTGACGCTAGGCAGTGAGGTCTAATAGTTCTAACGATTAATACTGCTACTTAGGTTAAGATCTGCTTATGTTAGTTCGTGACCGGCGCCATCAGCCCGACGATCAGATCCCTGGTGTGGCGACGGCAACAACACGTCCCGCCCCGACGCGGGCGCCGGCGGGAACGGCACCTGCTGCGCAGAGCCCAGAGCCGATCCGCGTACGCGACCTGGATACCCGGCTGCTGCTGACATTCCGGGCGGTTGCGGCGGAACGCACCTTCGGCCGCGCGGCCACGCGGCTGGGATATACCCAGTCCGCGGTGAGCCAACAGATCGCCGCTCTCGAAAAGGTATTGGGCGCGGACGTTTTCGATCGGCCGGGAGGGCCACGACCGGTGCAACTGACACCGCTCGGGGGGCTGCTCCTGGAGCGCACCCAGGACCTGCTCGCGGTCCTGGAGTCGATCGCGACGGACGTGCAGCACTACCGCACCGGCGATCTCGGCCGCATCGACGTCGGAACGATTCAAAGCATTTCGACGGCGCTGCTGCCCACCATCCTGCGGCGCATCAAGGCGGAGCGGCCCGGCCTCGATATGCGGCTGGAGGAGCGGTATGAGGAGACCGAACTGATCGACCGCGTCCTCGCCGGTGATCTCGACCTCACCTTCCTGGTGAACGGTGATGCGCCCGGCCTGCAGCGCATCGACGTGCTGGTTGATCCGTATGTCGTGGTGGCCCGCTCCGGTGACGTCGGTCCCGGCGCGATCGGCGTGCAGCGGCTGTCGGCCGGGCCGCTCATCGGCCAGGTGGCGAGCACCTGCCAGGACGATATCGACGACAAGTTGCGAGCGGCCGGCTGCGATCCCGACTACGTGTTCCGCAGCGCGGACAACGGCGTCGTGATCTCCATGGTCCGCGCCGGGCTGGGCCTGGCGCTGCTGCCGCGGCTGGCGGTCCTCGACGAACTGGACGATCCGCGGCTGGCGATCCGAACCCTGGATCCGCCGATCCCGGCTCGTGTGCTGCGGCTCGCGTGGCGCCGGGACCGCGAACTCTCGGCCGCAGCGACGCGATTTCGCACCATCGCCATCGAGGTCGCGGCAGAACTCGGCCATCGACACCCAATTCTCGCCCCTAACATAGAGTAGTCGAGCAGACACGTTGTGCTAAAATCTGGTGTCACTTCAACGGGGGAACTGGGAGTCGCGCCGGTGGAGCTCATGCGCCCGTCCCTGACGCGATGGACGGCTGAGCTGGTCGACCAGGTTCAGGAGCAGCGGTTCCGCAGCTACAACCTGCGCACGCAGCGCCGCACCGCATTCGCCACCCTCGTGGTGATCCTCACCGCGAACCTCCTGACGTTCGGCTACTACTTCCTCGGCGCCCATGTCGCGATGACCCCGTGGCACATCACCGCGCAGCTCGGGGCGACCGCCGTGGGCATCGGGCTCCTGTGGGGGCTGGCCCGCGAACGTCGTCATACCTGGTTGCTGTACTTCGTTGCGGGTGCGGTTGTCCTGCTCACGGCACTCATCGCCGTCGTCATCGCGACCGGCGTGGGCATGGGATTCCACGGCGCGATCCTGGTGATCGGCGGCGTCGCCGTCATCTACCTGACCGTCCCGCTGAACCTGGTCGGTGTCACGGGATGCGCGCTGCTGTATTCGGCGGTCACCATACCGCTCTGGCTTCCCACCGTGGCGCCCGGCGGCGACGTCGATGTGGCCTACACGCTGATGGCGACGGTGGTGGCCCATGTGCTCAGCTTCATCGAGGCGCGCCGCGCGCAACGTGAGCGCCGGGTGCTGTTCGCGCAACGCGAGACGCTGCTGGCCATGTCCGCGGTCGATCCGCTCACCGGCCTGATGAACCGTCGGTCGGTGGACCTCGAACTCCACCGCGCCTGGGCCTACTGGAAGCGCACGAGCACGCCGCTGTCCGTCCTGATGATCGACATCGACCACTTCAAGGCGCTCAACGACAGCCAGGGCCACGTGGCCGGTGATCACGCGCTGCGGCTCGTCGCCGACCTGGTGCGCGGGGCGATGCCGATGGTGCCCGGTCAGGTCGCCGGACGATACGGCGGTGAGGAGTTCATCTGCCTGCTGCCGGGGCTGCCCATCTCCGAGGCGACCGTGGTGGCCGGGAAGATCCTGTCGAGCGTGCGCCACATCGCGATCCCGCTGACCGCGACGCCGGGCGGCCGCGCCATCCTGACCGTGAGCATCGGCGTAGCGTCGGCCACGCCCGGAATGGCGCAACCGGAGGATCTGATAGCGGCCGCGGACGGGCAGCTCTATCGCGCCAAGAACGACGGCCGCAACTGCGTGCGTGCGGCGCCCACCGGCTTCCCCCGGCAGGTGAAGCGGCGCGTCATCGCCTGATCAACCGGGTATGACGCTGTTCGTGGCCGCGCCGATTCGTACACCCTGACGCGGGCGGGCCGTGCTCCCTACGAGCGCGTACTGCGCGACCGCAGGTAAGGCCGTCATATCCGTCGTAGTTCCGCAATTGCGGACTGTATCCTCCATTCATGACGCAATTCCGGATCAGCCAGGCTGCCGCCCTTCTCGGCGTCAGCGACGACACGGTGCGGCGCTGGATCGACGCCGGCCACCTGGCCGCGCAGGTGGACGATGCCGGACGCATGGTGGTCGACGGCGCGCAGCTCGCCGCGTTCGCGCGCGGGCACGGCCAGGCGCCGCCGGATCCGTCCACGATCGGCCGCAGCGCGCGGAACAGGCTCGTCGGCCTGGTCACCGAGGTGATCACCGACAAGGTGATGGCGCAGGTCGAGATGCAGTGCGGCCCACACAGAGTCGTCTCGCTGATGAGCTCGGAGGCCGTTCGCGAGATGGGCCTCGAGGTGGGCTCGCTCGCGGTCGCGGTGGTCAAGGCGACGACCGTCATCGTCGAAACCCCGGGGGAGATCTGATGCGCATCGTGTCGCGGGCCCGCATGTCCGCCGCGGTCGGGCTGATTGCCGCGGCGGCCGTGGTGCTGGGCGGGTGTTCGAGCGGGGGGACGGGGGGCGGCGGGGCCGCCGGCTCGTCGTCGGAGTTGTCCGGTTCGTCTTCGGGGTCGGGGGGGTCGTCCGGGGCGGCGGGTTCGTCGGGGTCGGCGGGTTCGTCGGCAGGCCCGTCGAGCCCGGCCGACACATCTGCCAGCAACACATCTGCCACCGATGCGTTGTCGGGAACGCTGAACGTGTTCGCCGCCGCCTCGCTGAAGGCGACCTTCGACCAGTTGCGCACCACGTTCCTGGCGGCGCACCCGAAGGTCGACTTCCCGCCGATCACCTACGACGGCTCGTCCACCCTGGTCACCGAGATCCAGGGCGGTGCGCCGGCGGACGTGTTCGCGTCGGCGGACGAGAAGAACATGGACAAGGTCGCGGACCTGGTGACCGGCCGGGTGGACTTCGCCACCAACACGCTGCAGATCGCGGTCGCGCCGGGCAACCCCAAGCACGTCGAATCACTGGCGGATCTCGCGAAACCCGGTGTGATTACGGTGGTCTGCGCCCCCGCGGTGCCCTGCGGGACGGCATCGCAGAAGGCGCTGGCCAAGGCCGGTGTGACGCTCAAGCCGGCGAGCGAGGAGCAGAACGTGACGGCCGTGCTCACCAAGGTGGAGACCGGCGACGCGGATGCCGGGCTCGTCTATAGGACCGACGTGAACTCGGCCGCCGGGAAAGTGATGGGCGTCGACTTCCCCGAGGCGTCCGAGGCGGTCAACACCTACCCGATCGCCGTGCTCAAGGATTCCAAGAATGCGGCCGCCGCGCAGGCGTTCGTCGATCTGGTGACCAGCCCCGGGGGGCAGCAGGTGCTCGCGGGGGTCGGATTCGGCCGGCCGTGAGCACGCCCGGCGGACCCCGTGGTGCGGCTGAGCCGAACGAACGGCCCGCCGCGGTGCTGCCGATGGGTCCCGCGCTGCTCGGCGCCGCTCCGCGCGGGGCCGAGCAGCGCGGGAATGGGCGGCCCGGGGGTGACGAGCGCGGCCGTTTTGGCTCGGCCGGTGCCGGTTCGCGGACGGCGATCCGGCCTCGCCGACCCGGCACGCGGATGCCGCGCTGGCTCTATCTCCCGGCGTTGATCGGGTTCGCGTTCCTGTTCCTACCGATCGTTGCGCTGGTGGTGCGCGCCGACTGGTCCGCGGCGCCGAGAGCGATCGTCTCGCCGGCGGCGCTGTCGGCGCTGTGGCTCTCGGTCGAGTGCGGGCTCGCCGCGACGGCGCTGTGCCTGGTGGTCGGGGTTCCGCTGGCGCTGATGCTCGCCCGGCACGACTCGCCCGTGATCCGCTTCGTCCGCGCGCTCGTCACCCTGCCGTTGGTACTGCCGCCGCTGGTCGGCGGCATTGCGCTGTTGTATCTGTTGGGGCGCAACGGCTTGGCCGGTCAGTACCTCACGCTGTGGTTCGGCATCACCATCCCGTTCTCCACCGTCGCCGTCGTGCTCGCCGAGGGGTTCGTCGCGATGCCGTTCCTGGTGATCTCGGTGGAGGGCGCGCTGCGCACCGCCGGCACCCGGTACGAGACGGTCGCGGCGACGCTCGGCGCCGGCCGCTGGACGGTATTCCGGCGGATCACGCTGCCGCTGGTGCTGCCCGGGCTCGCCTCCGGGACGGTGCTGTCCCTCTCCCGCGCGCTGGGCGAGTTCGGCGCCACGGCCCTGTTCGCCGGCAACCGATACGGCGTCACCCGCACGATGCCGCTCGCTATTTACACCGCGTTCAACGGCTCGGGCGAGGACCAGGACGCCGCGATCGCGCTGTCGCTGCTGCTGGTGGTGGTCGCGATCGTATTCCTGGTGCTGATCCGCGGGTGGCGGCCGGAGGCGGGCCGATGAGCGCCGAGTATGACGGATATGACGACGTCCCCGTCCGCGGGCCGTTCGGACGGCTGAGCGCGCGGGTGGCGCTGCGGCTCGGGGCCTTCGACCTCGATGTCGCGGTCGCGGCCGAGCCCGGCGAGGTGGTGGCCGTACTCGGGCCGAACGGGGCCGGTAAGTCGACCCTGCTGGGTGTATTGGCCGGGCTGCTGCGCCCGGACTCCGGCGAGATCCGGCTCGGCGAACGGGTCTTGGGTGGTGATGGCGCGTTCGTGTCGCCGGAACAGCGCCGGGTCGGGCTGATGGGCCAGGACCCGCTGCTCTTCCCGCACCTGACCGCGGTCGAGAACATCGCCTTCGGGCCGCGGTCGCAGGGCGTGGCGAAGGCTCGCGCGCGGGCCGCCGCGCAGGACTGGCTGCGCCGCCTCGCGTTGGACGAGTTCGCTGACCGCAAGCCGGCAGAGCTCTCCGGTGGGCAGCGCCAGCGGGTGGCGCTGGCCCGGGCGCTCGCCGCGAAGCCGGAGCTGCTGCTGCTGGACGAGCCGCTCGGCGCACTGGACGCGCAGACCGCGCCGGAGATCCGGCACGTGCTGCGCACCCACATCCGGGCCGCGGGAATCACCACCGTCCTGGTGACCCACGACGTGCTCGACGCCGCGACACTGTCCGACCGGGTGGTGGTGCTCGACCACGGGCGCGTCGTCGAGACCGGGCCCACCGCAGAGGTTCTCGCAGCGCCCCGGTCGGAATTCACGGCGGCCCTCGCCGGACTGAACATCGTTGCGGGCGTGGCGCTGACCGCGGCGAAGCCGGGGGAATCCGTCGCGATCGCCCCGGTGGGGCTCGCCCCGGCCAGGCCCGTCTCGGTCGTCGGACAGCCGGGACCGGGACAGCCCGGCGGAGTCACGGTGAGCGGATTCGCGGCGGACGATCTCGCGGCCGGGTCACCGGCCACGGCCGTCTTCCCGCCGTCGGCGGTGGCGGTGTACCTGGGGCCTATGGGCGCGGGTAGCCCGCGCAACCTGTGGCCCGCCACGATCACCGCGCTGCAGCCGGGGCCGTCCGCCATCCGGGTGCGGGCCCTGCTGGGTGCGGCGCTCGGCACGGCTGCGGGCGAGGACTCCGTCATACCCGATCTGCCCGGACACGGAGCGGGCGCCGTGGTGTCGGCAGACCTCACGGCGGCGTCGGTCGCGGAACTGCACCTTGAACCGGGGATGCGTGTGCATCTCGCTGTCAAAGCCACCGAGGTGCGTGTACACGCCCACTGACCACGAGCCTGGGCCGGGCGGCGCGCATCGAATCTGCCGCGCCGAGACCATCCCGTGCGTTCCGTCGCCGGTTTCGTAAGTCATCCTATGAGTCGTTGACTTCGTCCCAGAAATTTGCGAGAGTATTGCGGCATGGTCACCAACACATCCCATGACTGGGCCGCGTCGTCGGCCGGCGTCGACACCTCGGCGGAGGTCGCGAGGGTCCGCTCGGTTCTCTTGTCTGCGGTCTACCAGCCGGCCGAGTACCTCGAGTGGGTCGGTGGGACGATCAAGTCCTGGGACGCCGGTCTGGTCGAGGTGACGTTGGTCGACGGAACCACCGGCGTCGGCGAAGCGGGCGCGGCGATCATGGCAGCGGGCGCGGTCCCGGGCATCGTCGACAGCTTCGCGCCGTACCTCGTGGGTCAGCGATTCGGTCACCCGACCGAGGTCGGCGACCATCTCCGGCTCTATACGGCGTTCTGGAGCCGGGGCGGGATCTCGAACGGTGTCGCCGGGGCGATCGAGGCCGCTGTCTTGGATGCCGTCGGCAAACGCGAGGGCGTGCCGGCCTATGCGCTGCTCGGCGTGACAACCGCGCCGACGATCGAGACCTACGCGAGCGGCGGACTCGGTACGACGTTCGACCAGGTGCTCGCCTGGGCGAACGCGCAGGTCGACGCGGGGTTCGGCACAGTCAAGTTCCGCGCGATGCGGGACCCCGACACCACGATCGCGCTGCTCGACAGCGTCGTACCCAGGCTTCCGGCCGGGACGCAGTTTGTCATCGACGCCGTGCAGGGCTGCGCATCCTCGTTCTGGTCGGTGCAGGACGCGATCCGCGTGGGGCAGGTCGCCGCGAAACACGGTGCCCGGTGGTACGAGGAGCCCGGGTTCGCCGGGCGTCCGCGGGACTACGCCGCGGTCCGGTCGGCCGTAGAAGTGCCGGTCTCCGGGGTCGAGTCCTATTCGCTCGCAACTGATTTCGACCTGCTGTTCGATGTCGGCGGCGTCGATATCGCCCAACCGGACGCCACGTTCGTCGGCGGGCCGAAGGCGTTCCTCGACGTCGCGGACGCGGCCGCGACACACGGAGTGCAGGTGGTTCCGCACGTCTGGGGGAGCGCGGTCACCTATCAGACCAACCTGCACACTGCGTCGGTCCACCCGAACGTCCGGCTCTTCGAGTCCTGCACCCTGCCGAATCCGCTCCGCGACGCCCTGCTGGTCGAGCCGATCAAACGCGACGGGACGCAGTTGTCGATCCCGCAGACGCCGGGGCTGGGCATCGCGCTGACTCCGGAGATCGAGGCCGCATACCCCTACCGTGCAGGAGCAGGTCATGTCATTCGTTGAGCAGGTCACCGCGGCGATGGTCTCGGACAGCCTGGACGTGACCGGCCGTCGGAGCCAGGTGCTGCCGGCGTCGATCAGACCGCTCGTGCCGGGGTCGCGGATCGTCGGCCGGGTGCGGACCGTCCAGTTCGCGCTCGCCGGCGACGTCGATCCGGCACATCCGTACGACGACGCGATCGACTTCATCGACTCGCTCGGGCCCGGGGATGTCGCCGTCGTCGCGACCGGCGCGAGCACGGTGACGGCCTTCTGGGGCGAACTCTTCAGCGCGGCGGCCATCGGGCGGGGCGCGGTCGGCGTTGTGACGGACGGCTATCTCCGCGATACCGAGAAAGTCGCTGCGCTCGGGTTTCCCGTCTTCGGCGCGGGGCACCGCCCGATCGATTTTCGCGGCCGGATGCGCATCGTCGCGGTGGGGGGTCGCGTCGTCATCGGCGACGTCGCGATCAGCGATGGCGACCTGCTCGTCGCCGACCCGGACGGCGTGGTGATCGTCCCGCAGGAGGTCGAGGAGCGGGTCGTCGAGCTCGCCGACGCCCGGGCGAGGACCGAGAGTACTGTGCTCGCCGAACTTCTCGCGGGTGACGGGTTGCGCACGGTGTGGGAGCGGCACGGGGTGCTGTGACCGATCCGCGACCTGCCGACCGACCGACGACCGCAGACACGGCGATCGAGCGGATCCGGGCGATGCTGCTCAGCGGCGAGCTCCGCCCCGGTGAACGGCTTCCGCCGGAGGAGGACTTCCGGCGTAGGCTCGGCGTCTCCCGGAACGCGTACCGGGAGGCCCTGAAAGCGCTCGAGCTGCTCGGCGTGGTGAACGTGCGCCACGGCTCCGGTACCCGGATCGCGAATCTCGACGCGGACGACTTCGTCAGAGGCCTCGACGTGGTCGTCGAGATCCACGGGCGCGAGGAGGAAGCTCTCCATTTGCTCGAGATCCGGCGGATTCTCGAGTCGGCGGCGCTGGCCGGTTCCCAGGGGCCCGGCGACGCGGAGCTCGCTCGACTGCGCGCCGAGACCGCTTCCATCGCCCCGACCACATCGCCCGAGGTTGCCATCGAGTACGACCTGGCGTTCCATCGCGCACTGGTCGCTGCGCACCGTAACCCGTACCTGCGAGCGCTCCTTGATCGGCTGTCCGTCCACACCCGGAGCGCACGCATCGACCGGGCGATTGCCGAGCCGGAGACGATTGCGAGTATGACGGCCGAGCACACGCTGATCCTCGACGCGCTCGGCGCGGGGGATTGCGCCCTCGCGGCCGCACTCGTCGCGGCGCACATCAGCGGAGTGGAGTCCTGGGTGCGCACCGAGCCCGCGGCCACACCCGAGGATCGAACTGTCAGTTGATCTCACCCTGAGCGGGCCGGCTGGCCCCGGCCCGGATGCGTGACTGCCGCCGGATTTTATCGGCGTGGTGCCCCGGCCAGCAGCATGTGATGTATTGATCAGACGAATGGTGGCGCGCGGTGCCGAGTTGCGCCTTCGCCCACGGGTACACAATACTGTTGGTCAAACGATTGAGCATGACCCTTTATCTCGATTCAAGAAAGCTTGGCCACGATGCTGCCTGAGTCCGCGTTACCGCTCCATGGTGTTGTCGTCCTTGACTTCAGCCAATTTTTGGCAGGTCCGGTGGCCGCCCTGCGACTGGCCGATCTGGGCGCGCGGGTCATCAAGATCGAGCGTCCGGGGAGCGGCGACATCGGACGGACCTTGGCCTTCGCCGGACGGTCGCTCGATGGCGATACTGTGTCCTTTCATGCGATGAATCGAAACAAGGAGTCGGTGGCCGCGGACCTGAAGAACCCGGCGGACCTGGAGTTCGTCAAGGGCCTCGTCGCGAAGGCCGACGTCGTCATCGAGAACTTCCGCCCCGGCGTCATGAAGCGCCTAGGCCTGGACTACGAGACGGTTCGCGGGCTGAATCCCGCCATCGTCTACGCCAGCGCGACCGGATACGGGGACGTAGGCCCCTGGGCGACTCGGCCGGGCCAGGACCTGCTCGCCCAGTCGATCTCGGGCGTCCCCTGGTTGAGCGGCTCTGCCTCCGACGGACCCGTGCCGTTCGGACTGTCGATTGCCGATCACCTCACCAGCTGCCACCTCGCCGAAGGTGTGACGGCACTGCTGGTTCGCCGTTTCCGCACCGGCGAGGGCGGGCGCATCGAGACGAGCCTGCTCGAGGCGATGCTCGACCTGCAGTTCGAACTACTGAGCACCCACCTCAACGACCCGACGGTGACCGTCCGCCGCGGCGGCCCGCACTCGGCGCACGCTTTTCTGTCGGCTCCATACGGCACTTACCCGACCGCAGACGGTTGGCTTGCGCTTGCGATGAACCCGATCCCCACGATCGGGAAGTTGCTCGATCTCCCGGAGCTGGAGGCTATGACCGATCCGCAGCTCTGGTGGGATCGGCAGGCCGAGATCGAGAAGCTCATCGCTGACCGGCTGCGCACCGACACGACCGGCGCCTGGCTCGCTGTTCTGGACGCCGCGGACGTCTGGTGCGCGCCGGTTCTGACCTTGGAAGAATTGGTCGCCCACGAGGGATTTGCCGCGATGGCTATGACCCAACGGGTGGGCCGGACCGGCGGCGATGGCGGGGCAGTCGAACTGTCGACAGTGCGGAGCCCGATTCGCATCGACGGGCAGCGGCTCATGGCCCCGCGCGCGGCACCGCACGTCGGAGAGCACACCGACGCCATACGGGACGAGCTGACCCGCACGGGCGTGCTCGGCGGGAGCCGATCATGACCGTCGTCCTGCGCGGGATGACCTGGGAGCACGCACGCGGTTACGGCAGTGTGGTCGCGGCGGCAGCGGAGTACCGCGCCGTCCGTCCGGATGTCGAGATCCGGTGGGAATACCGCTCGCTCCAGGCGTTCGCCGATGTGCCGATCGAGCGGCTCGCCGAGCAGTACGACTTGATGGTCATCGACCACCCGCACATCCCCATCGCGGCGGAAACCGGAGCGCTCGCGCGGCTCGACGGTGTCGGCCACGATGACGAACTCGCCGTGCTCGCGGACCAGAGTGTCGGGCTCTCGCACCGCAGCTATCAGCACCAGGGCCACCAGTTCGCGCTTGCGGCCGACGCCGCGGCCCAGGTGTCGGCGTACCGACCGGACCTCCTCGACGGGCCGCCGACAACCTGGGAAGAGGTGTTCGATCTCGCCGAGCAGGGCCGCGTCGTGTGGCCCGCGAAGCCGATCGACGCGTTCTCCAGCCTCGTCACGATCGCGGCGACGCACGGGGTCGACCCGATGTATGCGACCGACGACGCCGGGCGCGCGCGGTTCCTCACCGAAGAAGAGGCGGCGCCGGCCCTGGCGATCATGCGTCGCCTGGTCGAACTCGTGCCCAGCGAGCAGCTGACGTGGAATCCGATCCAGGCTGCTGATGCCCTCGCCGAGAGCAACGACTTTGCCTACTGCCCTTTGCTTTTCGGCTATTCGAACTACTCGCGAGAAGGCTTTCGAACGCACCGGCTGCGGTACGTCGACATCCCACGCGGGCCGATGGGCGTCGCGGGATCACTGCTCGGCGGCGCCGGCATTGCCGTGTCGAGCGTGACGGCGCACCCGGTCGAGGCCATCGACCATGCGTTCTGGCTCGCCTCCGCCGATGTGCAGCGCGGTGTCTACTACGGTGGCGGCGGGCAACCCGGGAACGCCGTCGCGTGGGACGACGACCGGACGAACGCCGACAGCCTGGACTTTTTCCGAGGCACCAGGGCGACGCTCGAAGGTGCGTACCTTCGGCCGCGGCAGACCGGGTACATGGCGATACAGGATGAGGGCTCACCGTTGGTGACCGCGGCGCTGGAAGGGAAGCTGTCGGACACCGGGCTCATTGCCCAGCTCAACCAACTGACCTCCCGACACCTGGTGCCTCCGGTGGAGGGATCGAGAAGGCGAGGGGCGCACTGATGGCCACGGTCGAGAAGTGGTACGAGGACTATGCCATCGGCTCCACCCGGACGACGACGGGCCGCACCATCACCGAGGCCGACATCGTGCTGCACGCCGGGCAGACCGGCGATTTCTTCCCGCACCACATGGACGCGGAGTGGATGAAAAGTCAGCCTGCTGGCCAACGGATCGCGCACGGCACCTTGATCCTCTCGGTGGCGGTGGGCATGACTGCCGGAGACATCAACCCGCAGTCGATGAGCTACGGCTACGACCGGATCCGGTTCATCAGACCGGTGTTCATCGGCGACACGATCACCGTCGCTGCGGAGATCACCGCCAAGATCGATCACGCCAAGCGACCCGACGAATGGGGTTATGTTCACGAGCTCGTCACCGTCGTCAACCAGCGGCAGGAAACGGTCCTGGTGCTCACGCATATCTACCTCGTCAACAAGCGAACCCGTGGCCCGGCTGCGCCCGGTCCGCTGGCCTAGGTCGCGGTCATGGCCACCCTCAGTGACGTTGCGAAGCTGGCCGGCGTCAGCGTGTCGGCGGTGTCCCGGGTGCTGTCCAATGCGCCGACCGCGAGGGTGTCCGACCGCACCCGGGAGCTGATCCATCGGGCCGTCGAGGAACTCGGCTACCAGCCGAACTTCGCCGCCCGCGCCCTACGCCGCGCACGGACGAACGCCATCGCGATCCTCGTCCCGGACCTCACCAACGCGGTCTTCACCGGGCTGATGCTCGGTGTCAACGACGCGGCTTGGTCGAGAGGCTACACGGTGCTCATCGCGCGTGAGGAGACTCTCGAGCCGCACCCGGAACTGATCCGGCGGCTGGTCGGCGAGGGTCGCGTCGACGGCATTCTGCTGCAACTCGGTGACGCCACGGACATGACGGTTGTCGACTCGCTCGTTGAATCCGGTGCCCCGGCGATCCTCATCAACACCATGCGGGATATCCCGATCGGCACCGTGGCCCTCGAGGACGAACGTGCGGCCGGGATAGCGACCCAGCACCTGATCGATCTCGGCCACCGCCGCATCGCGATGGTCGGTGGGCTCTCGCGGAACGATACGGCGCAACGCCGATCGGCCGGTTACCACACCGCGATGGATGCCGCCGGGCTGGCGACACCACCGGAGTGGGAGACCTGGATGGGCTACACCCCCGACAATGGGCGCGCTGCCCTCCAGCGCTTGTGGGATCTTCCCGAACGTCCGACGGCGATCGTTGCCGCGAATGTGAACGGCGCCATCGGTCTGCTCGGCGCTGCGCATCGCGCGGGTATCCGGATCCCGGACGAACTGTCGATCGTTTCGATCCATGACGTGTGGTTCGCCGACAGCACCGGACCGCCGCTGACAACAGTCCGCATGCCGCTGTACCAGATGGGAGTGACCGCCGTCGCGGCGCTGCATGAGCGGATCGGCGGCGGCGAGCTACGGCACGAACGGGTGGACGGCGAGCCGCCGGTGCTCGTCGTACGGGAGTCGACGGCGCCTCCGCCAGGTTCACGAAAAGTTCGGCGCCGCCCGTGATCATCAGACCAGTCGTTGCTGATCAATCGTTCGCCCACTAGGCTCAGCGGGAATTGATCTGATGATTTCGGGCACGTCACGGCCATCGGCCGTGAAGGAGGATCGCTCCATGCAGAGAAGCTCGGAGTTTCGCGGCGTCGCGCCGACGTTGCTCGGGTTCGGCGGCGCGCAACTCGGCAACCTGTACCGGGAGACGAGCGACGACGATGCCGCGGCGGCGATCGATGCCGCGTGGGATCGGGGGGTGCGGTATTTCGACACCGCGCCCCACTACGGGCTCGGCCTGTCGGAGCGACGGATAGGTGCGGGTCTTGCCGGTCGACCGCGCGGCGAGTACGTGCTGTCGACGAAGGTCGGCAAGATGCTCGATCCGAGTCCGTCAACCGCGGACCGCATGGACGATCAGGGCTTCGCGGTGCCGGCGCTGTTCCGCCGCCGATTCGACTTCTCGCGCGACGCGGTGCTCCGTTCCGTTGACGAATCGCTCGGCAGGCTCGGCACCGACTACCTCGACATCGCCTTCCTGCACGATCCGGACGACCACTGGGAGTCGGCGTCGACCACCGGAATCGGTGCGCTCGTCGAGCTCCGCGAGCAAGGGGTCGTGAAAGCCATCGGCGCCGGGATGAACCAGTCCGAGATGCTCACCCAATTCGTCAGGGCCACCGACGTGGACGTCGTCATGGTCGCCGGGCGCTACTCGCTGCTCGACCAACGCGCCCAGGACGACCTGCTGCCCGCCGCGGCGGAACGCGGCGTCGCGGTGGTCGATGCCGGAATCTACAACTCCGGGCTGCTCAGCCGGGATAGCGTCCCGGACACAGCGAAGTACGACTACGCGGACGCCCCGCCCGAGCTCATTGAGCGGGCTCGGCGGATCGCGGCGGTCTGTGAGGCGCACGGGACCACGCTGCCGATCGCCGCCACGCAGTTCCCGCTGCGGAATCCGGCCGTGGCATGCGTCGTGATCGGTCTGCGCAACGCCGACCAGGTCCGGTCCGCCGTCGAGCGCCTGACGGCGTCGGTGCCCGGCGACCTGTGGACCGACCTCGCCGCCGAAGGCCTCGTCCGCTTGTAACACTGCCACGTCGACGCCGAAAGGTCCCGATGCCTACCATCACCAAGGTTCGTGTCCACGATGTCCGCTTCCCGACCTCGAAGACGCTCGATGGATCCGACGCGATGAACAAGGACGGCGACTATTCCGCCGCCTATGTGGTCCTGGAAACCGACGAGCCGGGACTCGCCGGCCACGGGTTCACCTTCACGATCGGCCGCGGTAACGATGTCGTCGCAGAGACGTCCCGGCAGCGCGCACTGCCGCTCGTCGGCCGCGATGTCGAGGCGCTGGTCGGCGACCTCGGTGGGATCTACCGAGAGCTGGCGTCGGACTCGCAACTACGCTGGCTCGGTCCCGAGAAGGGTGTCGTCCACCTCGCGATGGCGGCCGTGATGAACGCCGTATGGGACCTCGCCGCTCGGCGGGCCGGGAAGCCGCTGTGGCGCTTGCTAACGGACATGGAGCCGGAGGAGTTCGTCGACGTCCTTGACCTGCGATACCTGTCCGACGCGCTCACGCGCGACGAGGCACTGCAGATCCTGGAGCAAGCCCGGCCGGGGCGGATGGAGCGGATCCACGACCTTGAGTCACGCGGAGGCTACCCCTGCTACACGACGAGTGCCGGATGGCTCGGCTACAGCGATGACAAACTTCGCAGGCTGCTCGCCGAAGCGGTTGACCAGGGGTACCGGCATGTCAAGCTGAAGGTCGGTGCGAACGTCGACGACGACATTCGGCGGCTGGCGATCGCCCGAGAGGTGATCGGATGGGACGCCAACCTCATGATCGACGCGAATCAGGTCTGGGACGTACCGCAGGCGATCGAATGGATAGGCCGGCTGGCCGAGTTCAGGCCGTTGTGGATCGAGGAGCCGACGAGTCCGGACGACGTCCTCGGCCACGCCGCGATCCGTCGCGCGGTCTCGCCGATCGGCGTCGCCACTGGTGAGCACGGCATGAACCGGGTCCTGTTCAAGCAGATGTTCCAGGCAGAAGCGATCGACTACTGCCAGCTCGATTCCGCGCGGCTGGCGAGCATCAACGAGATCATGGCGGTCTATCTCCTGGCGGCGAAGTTCGGTGTTCCGGTGTGCCCGCACGCCGGCGGGGTCGGCCTTTGCGAGCTTGTCCAGCACCTGTCCATCGTCGACTTCGTCGCGATCTCGGGCTCGTTAGACGGGCGGGTGACCGAGTTCGTCGACCATCTCCACGAGCATTTTGTCGATCCGTGCGTCGTCAAGAACGGTCACTACCGGCTGCCGCAGTCCCCGGGGTACAGCGCCGCGATGCACGAGCAATCGGTTGTCGAATATGAGTACCCGTCGGGCAGTTACTGGGCGGCGCAATGCTAAGGCGGCGTGGCGCGATCAGGAGTCAGTGTCGCCATTCGGATGGTTGTCGGCGTAGTCCTGGACGCCCAGTAGGTGTATCGCCATCCGGATCTTCGCTCGTTCCGGGTCGCGCCTCCGGAGTTCTGTGAGGATCGCGCTGTGCTGTGCCTGGGTCGAACTCACCGCGCCGCGTTCGCGGATCGCCCGCCACAGGCGCGCTCGGTAGGTGCGGCCGACGAGCGACTCGATCATCGCTGCAAGCGCGGGATTCCCGCTCGCACGGGCGATCAGCCGGTGGAACTGCGTGTCCGCCTCGATGAAGGCCTCCAGATCGGCTTGCGTGAGCTCGCCTTCGGCCATCTCGGCGACGCTATCAAGGATCCGCCCGGCCTCGTCAAGCTCCGTGTCCGTCATCTTGAGGGCGGCCTGTGCGACGGTCTCCGTCTCGAGTACCCGCCGGACGGCCAGCAGGTGCCCGGCGTTCGACGGAAGTTGGAGGTCGGCAAGGAAGCTGAGCGGGCCCAGCAATTGAAGTGGGTCCAGGTCCGTCAGGTACGTCCCATCGCCCTGCCGCGTCTCGAGGATTCCGAGGATCGCGAGCGCCCGGACACCTTCACGGAGCGGGCCACGGGAGACTCCCAGCTGGGCGGCGAGGTCCTTCTCGATCGGCAGCCGGGCGCCTGGGCCGAGGCGCCCGGACATGATCATGGCCTTGATGCCCTCGATGACGATGTCGGCCTGCGACGGTCTCGGGCTCGTCGACGTGGCGCTGACCATGCATGCAGTGTAAAGAGCGGCTGTCCGTGCCAGGGAGCACGGCTCGCGGACCGAGGAGGAACAGATGACGGTGATCGATGCCCACCAGCATGCGTGGGACCCGAGGGTGGTCGAATACGACTGGCTCGTCGGAGATGATCCGCTGAACCGGCCGATCCTGTGGGACGAGTTGGCTCCGCACCTTGCTCGTAACGGGATCACCGGAACGGTGATGGTCCAGTCGGCGGACAATGACGCCGACACCGAGTTCATGGTCGAGACGGCGAAGGCGCACCCGGAGGTCCTCGCGATCGTCGGCTACGTTCCGTTGCACGACCCCGCAGAGGCGGCTCGGGGCCTTGACCAATATCGGGCGGAGCCACGGATCGTCGGCTACCGGAATCTCATCCACACCCGTGCGGACGTCGATTGGCTCGTGCGCCCGGCGTTCGACGAGGGGCTCGGCCTGCTGGAGGCTGCGGGCGTCACCTTCGACATTGTCGGCGTGTTGCCGGAGCATCTCCGGCACGTGCCGACTCTCTCCGAGCGGCATCCGGATCTGAAGATGGTGATCGATCATCTCAACAAGCCCCCGATCGGTGCCGACGACCGGGACCCGTGGTGGAGTCTCATCGCTCGAGCGGCGGAAAACCCGAACGTCTACGCGAAAGTGTCGGGGCTCTATGCAGCGGTCGGTGATCCGGCCTCCTGGACGCCCGACATGATCCGGCCCTTCTTCGATCGCGCCTTGGAGGTCTTCGGCCCGGAGCGCCTGATGTACGGCGGCGACTGGCCGATCTCGATGCTCGCCGGTGACTACGACCGGGTATGGGACGGGCTGCAGATGGTTTTCGCCGACCTCGGTGCGGCCGACCGGGAGCGGATCTTGGCCGGCACCGCGATCGAGTTCTACGGGATTGGCCGAGCGCGGATCGGACAAACCGGATGACGCGTTGACTACGGGCTCATCGGCGCTAGTCATCAGATGTATTGATACGAAATCGTCATAATTTCGACGCTCAAACGTTTGACTGGTGGCGCTAGCAGGGCTTAACGTTTGACCACGCGCGGTTCGCGACAATCCAGCAGCCCGGCAGACGAGCCCGCTGCACCGAAACTTCCAAGGAGTGTCAATGTCGACATCACGGGCGCGGACGCGCCTGCTCACGGGCGGGGCCACCGCGGTGGTCGCGGTTGCAGCACTCCTGCTGGCCGGGTGTTCCTCCTCCGGCGGCGCGACCGGTGGCAGTTCCAGCTCTTCGGGATCGGCCGGTTCCACGAGCGCGGCCAGCACCGGCGAAAGCGGTTCGGGCACTTCCGGTTCCGGCGGTGGGATCACCGTGTGGGTTGACGCGCCCCGCGTCCCGGCGGTTCAAGCGTTCGAGAAGGCCCATCCCGAGATTCCGGTCAAGATGGTCCAGAACGACGGGACCATCGGTGGCCAGAGCACGAAGCAGGCATTCGCCAACTTCGATGCCGCCGGCTCGGGTTGGCCAGATGCGATCTTCTTCACCTCGAACGACGACATCGCCTGGGCGACGAGTTCGCAGAGCAACTACGCCGCGAATCTGTCGGCTGTGCCGGAGTTGGCGGACGTCATCAAGGGCTATGACCCGGCGACCATCTCCTTCTGCAACATCGGCGGCCAGATCCGTTGCCTGCGCAACGACGCGGCGCCGGACGTCTTCTGGTACGACGCGAAGTTCTTCAAGGACAACAACTACACGGTTCCCAAGTCGTGGGAGGACTACTTCACGTTGGCGATCAAAATCGCCAAGGACCACCCGGGCAAGATCAGCGGGTTCCTGGGAGACGCCTATGCCGTGAACCGCTACTTGCAGGCGGCGAACTGCCCGACGAACAGCCCGAAGTCGGAAACCGAGGTCGTGCTCAACCCGCAGAACCCGAACTGCACGAAGATGGGGCAACTCCTCGACCAGGCGTACCAGGCCAAGGCGCTCAGCCCGCTCGGGGTCTTCGACGCGGACGCGGTGAAGGCTTCTACCAACCTGGTCATGACGCCGGGAGCCCTGTGGTACGGCAGCTACCTGCTGCAGGCCACCTGGAAGGTGCCGGCCGGCAACTGGACCGCATCGGATCCGTTGACCTGGGACGGCAAGCCGTCGATGGGTGACGAGGGCGGCGGGCTGTGGGGCATGTCCTCCCACGTGACCGGCAAGGAGAAGGAGAACACCATCACCTTCATGAAGTTCGTCGCGACCGACCCGGCGTGGCAGGTGGATCTGTCGACCGGCCTACCGGCCTACGGCCCCGACCAGGACCCGTGGCTGGCGAAGTTCGGCACCGACGGCTACTACAGCAACCTCGACCAGCTGAAGGCGGCGTTCAAGTCGTCCCTGGCGGCGGTGGCGCCGTACCAGTACATGCTCTACGACACCGGCAACGTCTGGACCCAGACGATCCCGACCACGCTGACCTCCGGCGGAACGATGTCGGCCGCGCTGGCCAAGTTCTTCTCGACGCTGACCGACCAGGCGAAGTCGATCGGGTACACCGTTTCGGCCGGCTAGTTCCGCTCATGCCACCGACATCTCGCGTGAGGAGACCATGACCGCCACGACGACCCTGCCGGCCGAAGCTCCGGCCGGCAGACCGCGCGAACGGCGGCGTCGGCTCTCCTCACGCGAGACCGTCGGCGGCTGGCTGCTTAGCGGGCCCTACATCCTGCTGTTCCTCGCTGCTGCGGCGATTCCGATCGTGTTCGCGATCTGGAAGTCCCTGCAGAAGCCGTCGACGATCCTGCGGCCACAGGGCGGATTCGGCGGCCTGGATGCGTACAAGAGCGCCGTCACCGACTACCGATTCTGGGATACGTTCAAGAACATCGGCATCGTCATGGCCGTCTGGCTGCCGATCATGCTGATCGGCGTCATCGGGCTCGCGCTGCTCATCCACGCGAGCCCGGGCCGGTTCGGTTCGGTGATGCGCTTCGTGTACTACATCCCGGGTGCGCTGAGCGGCATCGCCAACTTCATGCTCTGGGTCTACCTGATCAACCCGTCGATCTCGCCGATCAGTGGGCTGTGGACGACCCTCGGTGAGACGACGATCAAGGACGCGACCAACCCGTTCAACGTTCCGTTCATCCTCGCCGCGATGTTGTTCTTCCAGGGTGTCGGTACATGGGTCGTCATCGTCAACGGCGGCCTGAACGGTCTGCCGGAGGAGGTCTTCGAGGCGGGGAGCCTGGACGGGGCGAACGCCTGGCAGGTCGCGTGGCACGTCAAGCTCCCGATGATCCGGCCGTGGATCGGGTATGCCGCGTTGATGAACATCGCCTACGGATTCCAGTTGTTCATGGAACCCTATTTGCTGCAACAGGTGTCGGCCGGAGCGATGCAAACGGAATATACGCCGACCCAGCTGACGTTCGCGTTCGCGTTCACCAACCGAAATCTTCCCGCCGCGGCGGCGATGTCGGTCATCCTGCTGGTCGTCACGCTGGTTATCGGCGTGCTGACGGTGTTCCGGAGCGGCCTGTTCGGTGAGAAGGATGCGCGGTGAGCGCGGCCGACGTTGCCACCCAGCATCGCGCCCACGTCGTGCAACGCCCCTGGTCCGCGGGTCGCACGGCGCGTGTCGCGGTCATGGTGATCGCCGCCGCGCTGGTCCTGTACCCGATCATCGGGTTCGTCGCCATGGCGTTCCGGAGCCAAACGGGGGTCCAGGAGGGCACGGACGGGTTCCTCGGTCTCGCGGGCGTGAGCATCCAACACGCCATCGACAACTGGAAGACGCTCACCGCCTATGGGCCGCGCGGTGGCGGGCTCTTTCAGCGCTGGCTGCTGAACTCGGTGATCGTCTCGGTGAGCGGAGCCGTCTTGGCTGTGGTCACGGCTCTGCCGGCCGGCTTCGCCATGGCCAGGCTCCGTTGGCGTGGGCGACGATTCTGGCTGATCGTCACCCTGATCGCGATGGCGATGCCGAACACGGTGCTGGTGATCCCGATCTTCCTGCAGGTCGACGCGATCGGCGCGGTCGGACAGCTGTGGCCGGTCGCGGTTCTCATGGGCTTCTTTCCGTTCGGCGTGTACCTGTCCTACATCCACTTCATGACGGCCATGCCGCACGAACTCGTCGAGGCGGCCAGGGTCGACGGGCTCGGTGAGGGCGGAACATTCTTCCGGGTCGCGCTGCCGATCTCGAAACAGGCTGTCGCACTGGTCACCTTCTTTAGTTTCGTGGCCAACTGGACGAACTTCTTCCTGCCGTTGACGCTGCTGACCTCCAGCCAGCAGAACAAAACGCTGTCGATCGGCCTGCAGGAGTTCATCGGCGCCAGCCCGTTGTTCAACCCGACGAGCGCTGCCGGTTTGACGGTGAAGCTGTGGATGCCGGAACTCGCGTTCGCGACGTTCATCAGCATGCTGCCGCTGCTCGTGGTCTTCATTGCCGCGCAGCGATTCCTCATCCGTGGTCAGACCGTCGGTGCTGTGAAGGGATGAAAACCGGATGACAGAGATCGACCGGCCGGAGATGCATCCAGCCGAGGCATACACGCTCGCACCGCCGAAGAGCCCGCGCCCGATCGTTCTGCTCGGTGCCGGCGGCATCGTGAAGGACGCCCATCTCCCGGCATACAGCAAAGCGAACTTTCCACTTTTCGGCATCGCCGACGTCGTGGTACCCCGGGCGCAAGCGCTGGCGGAGGCCTACGGGATAAGGCATGTATTCGGCTCGATCGACGAAGCCGTCGCAGCCGCCCCGGCGGGCGCGGTGTACGACCTGGCCCTCATGCCGGACCAATTCCCCGCTGCACTCGAATCTCTCCCCGATGGCGCGGCGGTCCTCATCCAGAAGCCGTTGGGCAACACGCTTGCCGATGGCCTGAAACTCCTCCGTCTGTGCCAGAAGAAGGGCCTTGTCGCCGCGGTCAACACGCAGTTGCGATTCGCCCCGTACGTGGCCGCAGCCCGCAAGCTCATCGCCGACGGCGAGATAGGCGAGCTCTATGACTTCGAGTTCCGCATCAACGTGATGCAGCCGTGGTATCTGTTCCCGGAGGCCTTGAAGCTGCCGCGGATCGAGATCAACATGCATTCGGTCCACTACCTCGACCTGGCGCGCTCGTTCCTCGGCGACCCGGACTCGGTGTCTGCCATCACCGTGAAGCACCCGGCGAAATGGTTTGCGAACACGCGGTCGGACATCATCCTCCGCTACCGCGGGCGCGACCTGCGGGTGGTGGTCAACGCGAACCACGACCACATCTTCGGTCCTGAACACGAGCAGAGCTTCATCAAATGGGAGGGAACGCGCGGCGCGATCTTCCTGCAACTCGGACTGCTGCTCGATTATCCGACCGGTGGCGCGGACATCCTCCGCATCGCCAGGACGGACGCCGGCTTGACGCCGGACGCGTCCCAAAGGGACCCGGATGTGGCATGGCAGGACGTGCCGTTCGAGGGTAGTTGGTTCCCGGATGCCTTCATCGGATCGATGGGTGCCCTGCAGCGGTATCTCGAGGGTTCCGTTCCGACGCTGCCGACTGCCGTCGACGACGTGATCAAGACGATGGCGCTGGTCGAGGCGGCGTATACCTCTCAGGACTTTGAAGGTATCGACCCGCGGCTCGCGTTCGCGGCAGCCGGGGGGCAGTGGTGAGGTTCCCTCGGTCGATCGCCCGGGGCGCAACCTGCCCGAGGGACACACAGGAGCTCGAGATCGACGGTCTCGGGCGTGGAAGACGGGAGCCCGTGCAAGCATGAGCGGCACGTTCAAGGGATTCGTCGCGGTCGTCACCGGCGGCGCCGGTGGCATCGGCTCGGCGACGGCGCAGGCCTTCGTCGCGCGAGGGGCGAAGGTGGCCGTGCTCGATGTGAACGTCACGGGCGTGCCGGACAACGTCTCCGGCTACGTCGCGGATGTCACCGATCGCGATTCCGTCTCCGCCGCCCTGGCTCGGGTCGCCGCCGACCTCGGTGGCGTCGACTTCCTGGTGAACAACGCCGGCATCGGCGCCGTCGGCACCGTCGAGGACAATTCCGACGATGACTGGAAGCGCGTGCTGGACATCAACGTCATCGGCATGGCCCGCACGTCGGCCGCCGCGCTGCCGTACTTAAGGACATCGACGGCGCCAGCGATCGTCAACCTCTGCTCGGTCGCCGCGCTGAACGGACTGCAGCAGCGCGCGTTGTATGCGGCGTCCAAGGGTGCCGTGCTCGCCCTGACCTATGCGATGGCCGCGGACTACGTCGGCGAGCGGATCAGGGTGAACTGCGTCAGCCCCGGCACCGTGTCGACGCCGTGGGTCGACCGGAACGTCGCCAAGTTCGCGGATCCCGCCGCGGAGATGGCTGCGATGCACGCCCGCCAGCCGACCGGTCGGATGGTGACGCCGGAGGAGGTGGCGTCATCGATCATGTTCCTGTGCGACCCGGCCAACCTGTCGACGACGGGAACCGACGTGGCGGTCGACGGCGGGATGGCGAGGCTCCGCGTGCGCAGCGACGTCCAGCAGGTCGCGAGCTGACATGAGGCGGATCGCGCAGATCATCGGCATCGCCGAGGACCGGATCGCCGAGTACGAGGCGCTGCACGCGGGCGTCTGGCCCACCGTGCTGGACCGGATCGCACGGTCGAATATCCGCAACTACTCGATCTTCCGCCATGGGACGACGCTCTTCGCGTACATGGAGTATGTCGGCGACGACTTCGAGGGCGATATGGCGGCGATGGCCGCCGACCCCGAGACGCAGCGGTGGTGGGAGATCTGCATGCCCATGCAGCGACCACTGCCGGAGCGCCCCGAGGGCGCCTGGTGGCTGGATCTTCCGGAGGTGTTCCACACCGACTGACCGTTTCTTGGCAGTTTCGCGGGTGAAGCCACGGGGATGACGGGATCCTGGCGCAGGCGTTACCGGTCCGGCATGGTCAGATCGGCCAGTTCGGCGAGCGGCACGATCCCCGCGGCCGCCACCGCGAAACGTTCGTCGATGGTGATCAACGCGTCGGCCTGCAACTGGGTGATCGCAAGATATTCGGCGTCCGTGAGGTCGGTCCAGCCGTGGCTGCGGGCGATCGTCCAGGCGACCCAACGGGAGACGCGGTCGCCGAGCAGTCGCATCTTCAGGCCCGTCATGCGCTCGTGCAGGGATCGGGCTCGCTCCTCCGTCATGGTGCCGACGTTCACCGCCGCCAGCAGCATCGTCAGCGCCTGCGACCGGATGGCGTTCGGCGCCACGATGCTGTGCGACGGATGCACGGGCGTTTCGGTCGTGACGATGTGCACCAGCGTGGGCGCGTCGATGACGAAGCGGGCCATGCGGTCACGCTAGACGAATCCGCTTATCGCGTCAGGCGTTCCCGCGGGAACGCGTCGAGCGGCCGCGGTTTGCAAATTCGCCAACATGGCGTACTTGGCGTAGTTTCGGTCCCATGCGCTCCGATGCCGTCGAGCTGTCCGTCAGCGAGGCCCGTGACCGGTTCTCCGACGCGGTCAATCGCGCCACCTTCGGCGGTGAGATCACCTACATCACCCGGGGGCGCGGACACCGGCGTGCCGCCGCCATCGTGCCTGCCGAGTTTGTCGAGCAGTACGAGGCGATGCTCGATGCGCAGGACGGTCGTATCGCCTCCGAACGACTGGGGGATCTCGAAGCCGGCCGAACCCAGGCCGTGCCGGATGACGACCTCGCGGCGATTGAAGCCTCATTCGGTGTGCCTCCGGACGCTGCCTCGTTCGGCCGGGCGCCGGATGGGCGGGCGGCGCATCTTGACAGCATCCGCCGGCGTTGATCCTCGTCGACAGCGACGTGCTGATCGCTCACCTGCGCGGGATCGAGGTGGCGCAGTTCCTGCGCCGCTACCGCCGCTCCCATTCGGGCATCGGGCTCGGCGACTATCTGATCGCCGCGACCGCGGATACCGAGGGCGTCGAATTGGCGACACTGAATGTCAAGCACTTCCCGATGTTCGAGGGCCTTCAGGCACCGTTCGCACTGCCTGCGGACTGAGGAGTCAGGGGTCCGGGCAGGTTCGCCGGGCGATTCTCGCGAAGCGCCGGTAGCAACGCTGATGACGACGTTCGCGCGAAGCCCATTCCGGGAGGGGCTTACGGTTCTGGCGCGTGCGGTCTGACCTTTAAAATCGGGCGAAGGGCGTTCCCGTGGGAACGCGTGAAGCAGGCGCCGAGCGGGCATCGGCGAAGGATTCGTATGGGCGGCGTCATAGGCGGTTTCATGGGAAGTGAGGTCCGTGACGGAACCGACCGACCTCACGCCGTCAGTCTTGCACCGCCTTGGCGATGGTGACCGATCGCGTGATCCACTGCCGCTCGGACGGGCCGACGGTGGGCGCGTCGTGCAGGGTCCACATCACGTTGACCAGCTCGCGGACGATCACCCAGTCCCGCGCCCGTTGTGGGTCGAATCCGGCGGCGTCGGTGGCCGCCGTCATCCGTGCACGTACGGCCTCGCGGATCGTTCCGGTTGCCAGCACCTCGTCCCAGCGGTTCCACAGCAGCGGCGCGACCTCGAAACTCGGGTCGCCGGACAGCGGTTTGGGATCGATCACCAGCCACGGTTCCCGGTCGGCGGCCAGCACATTGAAATAATGCAAGTCGCTGTGCAGGAGCCGGCCATCGGTGGCCCGGTCGGTCGCGAAGTCGGCCGCGAGCGCCGCGGCCTGGCTCACCAGGCGATGCGGGACGGGCGCATCGGCGGGAAGAGCGGCCAACTCTCGCGACCACCGTGCGCTCAGGTCGGACAGGCGGGTGAGCTGGGCGGTGGCCGGCCGGTGCAGGCGTGGGTAGAGCCGCGCGATGATCTCGCATGCGGCCAGCGGGTCCACGCTCGTCAGGTCCTCGGGGCCGGCGCGCTCCAGCAGCAGCGCGCCGCGCGCCGGATCTGCGCGCAGCAGACGAACTGCGCCGTCACCGGCCCACAGCCGCAGCGCGATGTGCTCGTGTGCCGACTCCGGATGCGGCCAGCCAACTTTCAAGGCTGCACGCTCGCCGTCCGGCGTGTGTACGCCGAGCACGATGGCGCACTCGCCGACGCCGCGATACCCGTCCGGGCGCAGGTCCCACTCCGCCAGTACCGCGTGCAGCAGCGCCGGCAGATCGCGCCGCCAACGCTGCCAGGACGCCGGCCGACCTCGCGGATCCCACAGTTCGGCGGCGACTATGCCCGCGACGTCACCTCGCGCTTCTGGCGGGTTCGAATCCGCACGGTCGCTCACCTGGACCATGTTGCCAATTCCGCGTGCGCGAGGCGATGCCGCGGCACGGTGGCCGTGCGCGCGACGTCGCACGGTGGCGGGGTCGGCTGCGCGGGTTCACCATGGACGACATCAACCACCGCCCACCCGAGAGGCCGGTCGCCATGACCACGAGCGTCGTCGCACCAGAGCCCAGCTACACCCAATACCGTTAAGTTAGTACTACAGGGGGTGTAGTTTGTTGGTATGCCTCGTGCGGGATGGGTGAAGCCCTCGTCTGATCGTCGTCTGTCGGATCTGGTGTCTGTGGGCGTGTTGACCAGGGTGTTTCCGCCTGAGGTGGTCGATGAGGTTATCGCGGGTGCGGGTCGTCGCGAGCAGCGCAGTCGGGTGTTGTCGGCGCGGGTGATGGCGTACTTCTCGATCGGGATGGCGCTGTATTCCGAGGGTTCGTATCAGGATGTGCTCGCACAGCTCACGGATGGTTTGTCGTGGGCGACGGGCGACACGAAAGACGTTGTGGTGCCGAGTGCCTCGGGGATCTTCCAGGCGCGGGCAAGGCTCGGCGAGGCACCGGTGAAGGCCTTGTTCGAGAAGGTGGCGGTGCCGCTCGGGGCGGCCGGTGCGCCGACGGTGTGGCTGGCCGGACGACGGATGGTGGCGATCGACGGGACGTGTTTCGAGGTGGCTGACAGCGTCGCCAACGATGAGTTTTTCGGCCGTCCCGCATCGTCCAAGGGGGAGTGTGCCGCGTTCCCGTGCGCGCGGGTGGTCGCGATCGCGGAGTGCGGCACCCGTGCGATCTTTGCCGCGAGGATCGGCGACTACAAAACCGGCGAGACGACGCTGGCCCGTGACATGCTCGGCGAGATCGGGCCAGGGATGGTGCTTCTCGCCGATCGGGGATTCTTCTCCTATGACCTGTGGCGCAAGGCCACGGCGACCGGTGCGGACCTTCTGTGGCGGATCCGCACCGACAAGGTCGGACCGAAACCGAAGCACGTCAAAGACCTCGACGACGGTTCGTATCTCGCGCACCTGAACCGCACGACTCCGGCATCGGAGAGGAAACGGGAGCCGATGCTCGTGCGAGTCATCGACTACCGGATCGACCAACACCGCGACGAGGGCGCGCAGGTCGGCAACGGCGGCGACAAGCCAGCCGGAACGACACACCGGCTGTTTACGACCCTGCTCGATCCCGATGAGGTGACCGCCGCAGATCTGACCGCGGCTTACCACGACCGGTGGGAGATCGAGATGGCCTTCGACGAGCTGAAAACCCATCAGCGAGGCCCGCGCATGGTGCTCAGGTCCAAGTCCCCGGAACTCGTCAAACAGGAAATCTGGGGCCATTTGTGCTGCCACTATGCGATCCGCTCACTGATGGCCGAGGCTGCCGTCCACGCCGGGCACGACCCCGGCCGGCTCAGCTTCACCACCGCGCTCCGAATCACCCGCCGCACCGTCGCCCGCCCGGGCGACTTCCCCCCCTGAACGGCCGAAACGATCGGACCGAGGCTGGGTCGGGTTCGTCAAACGCCTCACCGCCCGCCTCCTACCGGCCAGGCGCAGCCGATCCAACCCCCGCGTCGTCAAACGCAAATACACCAAATGGCACGTCAAACGCGACCACCATGCCAACTGGCCCCAGCCGACCCAACCACCAACCTACCTACTAACTTAACGGTATTACAGCTACACCAGCGCGATCACCGACACGCCGCTGCTCGGCGACATCATCGGCGCGAACCTCGCCCGGGCGGTCGCGGCGCACCCGGACCGGACGGTGCTCGTCGACATCGCTCAGGGTACGAGATACACCTATCGGGAGTTCGACAAAGAAACCGACGCACTCGCGCTCGCGCTGCAAGTCGACGGAGTGGCGATCGGCGATCGAGTGGGCATCTGGGCGCCGAACTGCGCGGAGTGGATGATCACCCAGTACGCCACGGCCAAGATCGGCGCGATCCTGGTCAACATCAACCCGGCGTATCGCACCAGCGAACTCGAGTTCGTGCTGAACCAGTCGACGATCAGCGTGCTAGTGACGGCGACGCAGTTCAAGACCAGCGATTACGCGGCCATGGTCGCCGAGGTCGCGCCACGGTGCGGCCGACTGCGCCGGGTGGTGCACATCGGCCCGGAGTTCGATGCGTTCGTCGACGCCGGGCGGAGCCAAGACCCGGCGCCGCTGCGCGCGCTGCCGCTGCAGGCCGACCAGCCCATCAACATCCAATACACCTCCGGCACAACGGGTTTCCCGAAGGGGGCGACCCTCTCGCATCACAACATCCTCAACAACGGGTACTTCGTCGGTGAGGCGTGCGGCTACACCGAGCGGGACGTGATCGCCACCCCGGTGCCGCTGTACCACTGCTTCGGAATGGTGATGGCGAACCTGGCGGCGACCTCGCACGGGGCCTCGGTGGTCTACCCGGCGCCCGGATTCGACCCGGCAGCGACACTGCAGGCGGTCCAGGACGAGCGGTGCACGTCGCTCTACGGCGTGCCGACCATGTTCATCGCGGAGCTGGGCCTGCCGAACTTCGCCGGCTATGACGTCTCCTCGCTGCGTACCGGGATCATGGCGGGCTCCCCGTGCCCGGTGGAGGTGATGAAGCAGGTGATCGACAAGATGGGCATGACGGAGGTGACGATCGCCTACGGCATGACGGAGACCTCGCCGGTGTCCACCCAGACCGGCGCCGGCGACGACATCGACCGGCGCACGTCCACTGTCGGCCGCACGCTGCCGCATCTCGAGTCGAAGATCATCGACCCGGCGACGGGGCTGACCGTGCCGCGCGGCGTCCCGGGCGAACTGTGCACCCGCGGATACTCCGTGATGCTCGGCTACTGGGACCAGCCGGACAAGACCGCCGAGGTGATCGACCGGGCGCGCTGGATGCACACCGGCGATATCGGGGTGATGGACGACGCCGGCTACATCAACATCACCGGCCGGATCAAGGACATGGTGATCCGCGGCGGCGAGAACGTCTACCCACGCGAGGTCGAGGAGTTCCTTTTCACCCATCCGGACATCGTCGACGCCCAGGTGATCGGGGTGCCGGACGAGCGCTTCGGGGAGGAGCTGATGGCCTGGCTGCGGATCCGGCCGGGCGCGGTGCCGCCGACCGCCGAGGACATCGCCGCGTTCGCGTCCGGCAAGCTCGCGCGGTACAAGATCCCGAAATACGTGCACGTGGTCGACGAGTTCCCGATGACCGTCACCGGCAAGGTGCGCAAGGCGCAGATGCGCGAGGAGGCCGTCACGATCCTGGGGCTGGAATCCGCCGCGGCGGCGCGGCACGCCTGAGTCGTGACCATCGTCACGGCGGGCATAACCATTCGGTCACCGTCCGGCATCAGCCTGTGCAGAACCCCTCTAGTGACACCGGTTTCGGCCGTACTCTCGCAAGGTGACCTTCACCGTCGGCTTCGACCTCGATATGACGCTGATCGACCCGCGAGCGGGTATGGTCGCGCTCTTCGACGTCCTCGCCGCGGAGACCGGCATCCCGCTGGACGGTGCTGCGTTCGTCACCCGGCTCGGGCCCCCGCTCGAGGACGAGTTCGCGCGGTACGGGCTCGTCGGCACGGAGTCGGAACGACTGGTAGCGCGATACCGGGCCCTGTACGCGGACATCGTCATACCCGCGACCGAACCGTTGCCTGGTGCGCGCGAGGCGCTGGCGGCGGTGGCATCGCACGGCGGCGAGACCGTGGTGATCAGCGCGAAACACGAGCGCCATGTGCGGGGCCATCTCGACGCGCTCGGCTTCGAGGTGGCGGCGGTGGCCGGGGAACTGTGGGCGACCGGCAAGGCCGACGCGCTGCGGGCCTACGGGGCCGAGGTCTACGTGGGCGATCACGTCGGGGACATTGCTGGTGCGCGCGCGGCCGACGCGCTCGCCGTGGGTGTGGCGACCGGGCCGATGACGATGGCGGACCTGACGATCGCCGGTGCCGACGTGGTGCTGCCCGATCTTTCCGGGTTCGCCGCATGGCTCGACTCGTACCTCGCCGCCACCGTGCACTGATCGCACACGTCGATGACGGCCGTGGTCGCCGGCCGCGAAACGCTGCGTGGGGAATTCGGCCAGGGGAACACAGCTCGAGAACGCTGCCGGATCCCGCTGCCGGACACCACCGCCGTGGGCGCCACGCGTTGCCGGGGCCAGTACGCTAGATGGGTGGAGCGACGGCGCTCCGCAGGGAGTGCGCACGCGTCCCACGGTCCGAACAAGGAGAACTCGACGTGCCGAGCGGCAGAGTGAAATGGTTCGATGCCGAGAAGGGTTTCGGGTTCATCGCGCCGGAGGGCGGCGGTGACGATGTGCACGTGCGCGCCTCCGCGTTGCCGGCGGGCGTCACGTCGCTCAAGCCTGGCCAGAAGGTGGAGTTCGGGGTGGCCGACGGCCGTCGCGGCCCGCAGGCGTTGCAGGTCCAGCTGGTCGACGCGCCGCCGACGATCACGCCGCAGCACCGGCGTTCCGCGGACGAGTTGCATGGTCTCATCGAGGATCTCATCAAACTGCTGGAGACCAAGGCGCTCCCCGGGCTGCGGCACGGCAGGTACCCGGACCGGGCGACGGCCGGGCGGATCGCGGATGTCATGCGCGCCGTCGCGAGCGAGTTCGAGCAGTAGGGCGTTCGAGCAGTAGCGCGACTGGGCACTCAGTCCGGCCGGACGGGCTCGACGCGTCCGAAGTGCGCGCTGCGCAGTGCTGCCAGTGCCAGATTGAGTGCCGCGATGCCGTCCGCGGCGCTGACGCGTGGCTCGGCGCCTCCGGCGATCGCGGCGGCGAACTCGGCCAGTTGGGTGTCGAAGGGAAGGTCGGCCGTTGTCACCGCGGCAGCTACCAGTTCGATCGGCTCCGATCCGGTGCGGTCGAGGATGACGGTCCCGCCGGTGTTCGAATGTGTGAGCCTGCCTTCGGTTCCGGTGATGGAAAAGCTTGTGGTGAAAGGCGTTTCCGGGGAGAGCCAGCCACCGGTGGCATAGGACACGGCGCCGCTCGCGTGGTGCAGCGTCGCGGTCGCGGTGACGATGTTCGGACCGTCGCCGCGCTCCGTCCGCGCCTCGACGGACGTGACGTCTCCGGCCACCCACCGCGCGAAGTCGAAGTCGTGGATCATCTGGTCCATCAGCACGCCGCCGGATCGGGCCTCGTCGTGGAACCAGTCGGCCTCGGGAGCGGCGCCAGTACGCGACATCCGAAGGACCGTCGGAGTCCCGACGAGCCCGCTGTGCACCGCCGCCCGCGCCGCGGCGTAGGCGGCGAAATAGCGCACGACATGGGCCACGTAAACGCGGCGCCCGGCGACCCGCGCCTGCGCGGCGATGGCGACGGCCTGGTCGTGGGTCCGCGCGAACGGCTTCTCGCAGATCACATGTCGGCCGCGGGCGATGGCCGCGGATGCGATCTCGGCGTGCGTGTTCGTCGGTGTGCAGATGTCGACGACGTCGCTGGCCGCGATGAGCTCGTCGAGGCTGTCCACGGCGCGCGCACCGTAGCGCGGCGCGAGCTGCGCGGCGCGACCGCTCGGCGAGTAGACGAGTGCTGGCACGTCGAGTCGCTGCAGTGACGCCAGGTGCTCATGCGCTATCTCCCCGGCACCGACCACACCGATTCGGCCGACCGCGGCCCGTGACGCCGTCATCCTGTCTGCTCCGTTCCTCCGATGCTGCTCGCCGTGGACCTGGCCGGCGGTGATCCTTGCGGTGATCCCGGTTGTGATTCCTGCGGTGGCCCCGGCTGTGACCCGCCGACGGGATCGATGATCAGCACCCAACTGCCGACCGCAGGGAATTCCACCCCGCCGTCCGGCCCCGGCGCCGCGGTGAGGCTCTGCACCTCGAGACGGGTCATCTGCGCGCCGGACGGCGGCGTCAGTCGGTAAGAGAACTGCTTCTTCGGCGGGAAGACCGCGGTCCGGTCGCCCTGTTGCTTGCCCTGTGCGTCCACATACGAGAACACGATCACCCAAGGGGTATTGCCGACGGCCGTCGGTACCTGCACCGTGAGCGGAGTTCCCGGCGCGAGGGCGAGATGCGGTGCCGTCTTGTCGTTGTCGCCACCGGCACAGCTGAGCGTCGTTGCCCCGCGCGGGCTGACGCAGGACAGTGCGGCGGGAAGTGCGATTGTCGCCGGCCCGGCCGTCACCGTGACCTGCGTGACGTCCCCGCCGCCGGCGCAGGCGGACAGGGCGACCAGCAGCACGATCGCGAGGGCCATGATCGGACGAGGCAGAACCATGGCGGAACCGCTGCGCCGGCGCCTGCCCGCGGCATGGTCGGTCACCCGGCCGCTCAGCCGGCCGCTCATACGTCTGCTCACCGGGGACGGCCGGCCTTCCGCGTCCTGCGCGATGCGGCGGGGTCGGCCGGGTTCGCGGCCCGCGCCGGTTGACCGGCGCGGCGCTGCGAGACCTTCTCGCCGCGGACCCGTCGCGTCGTCCGTCTCGCCGTCGGCCCGCCGGGGTACACGCCCGGCTGATTCGTCGCCGGCCAGGCGGCCCCGGCGGCGGTCACTGCCCTGTGCCGGTGCGGAAGGTGGATCGGCGGAATCAGGCTGCGGCCGAGCCGAATCGCTACCGTCTGCGATGTGCCCGCTATCAGCAGCAGCCCGAGGATTCCGAAACCGACCTGGTAGACGGCATTTCCGCCCAGCGCCCACACTCCGCCGATCAGCAGACCGATCACCCCGCCGAAGACCCAGTTCAACTGCAGGATCGATTCGCTGCGGCCGAACGCGGAGGCGCGGCTCACCTCCGGCAGCCCGTCCTGGATGGTCGCGTCGAGGCAGACCTTCGCGAGTGACGACGCCGTGGAGCCCACCAGCGCGACCACCCCGGCGGTGATCAGGCCCGGAAGTGCGAACGCCGTCACCACGGAGACGAGCACGCCGCCCAGGCACCAGAACGTCACCGCCTCGGGGGCGCGCAACGGCAGGCGGGCGCCGAGGGCATTGCCGAGGAACCCGCCCACGCCGGCGGCCGCGCCGACCGCGCCGAGCACCAGCAGTTGCATCCAGCCTTGATGGTTGGTTGCCGCGCCGAGCGCCACACCGGGCGTCGTGGTCTCGGTCGGTTGATAACGGGTCTTGATGACGAACGCGATGAACAATGCCAGGAAACCGGTTTCGATCCGGATCACGGAGTTCGCCCACAGTGCGGTCGCGACGGAGCGCGGTAGCTCCCGCCGCTTCTCGGTGACGCGGGTGCTGCCGGGGCGGAGGATGGCGCCGGTGTGCTGGATCGGCACCTCGCCTTCGGTGGATTCCACCCAGGACGGAATGCGCAGACACAGCCACGCGCCGACGAGCCCGCATGCGGCGGTGAACCAGAGCGCCCCGGCCGAGGTGGTGAGCGCAGCGATCCCGGCGGCGATGCCGCCCGAGACGCCGCCCGCGATCAGTCCGAAGACGGACATCCGCGAATTGGTCTTGACGAGCGTGATCGCTTCGGGCAGCACGCGCGGCGTGAGCGCGGCCTTGAGTACGCCGAAACCCTTGGACAGCACCAACATCCCGAGGGCGCAGGGGTAGATCACCCACGAGTCGAACTTCAGCGCCATCACGATGGCCAGCACCGTGCGGCCCACGCTCGACGCCGCGAGCGCGAATCTCCGCCCGCGCTGCAACTTGTCGAGCAGCGGACCGATCAGCGGTGCGATCACGGCGAACGGGGCGACCGTCAGCAGTAGGTACAGCAGCACCTTGCCGGTGGACTCGGCCTTGGCCGCCGCGAAGAACAAGGTATTGGCCAGCGCCACGGCCAGCGCCGCGTCCACGGCGTAGTTGGCCATGACGGCGTACGTGAGATGCCCGAGGCCGGATTGGCCGGCGCCGTCGGCCGACACGGCACCGTGGAACTTCTCCAGCCCGCGGTGCGTCAGCTCCCGGCTGCGCAGCGCGGCGACCCGGGTCACCGTCAGCTTGCGGGGTTGGCGCTGCAGCCCGCGGGGCGGAATCGGCCCGCCCGCGCGCCCCGACGGCTCGGCCCCCGCGCCCGGCTGCTGGCGCTCCGAGCCCGGATAGGCCGCCCCTGGGTATCCCGTCCCCGGATAGCCGGGACCCGGATACGAGGGGCCCGCGTAGGGCGGCAGGTGCGAGCCGTCTCGGGCGCGGCGTCGCGTCTCCCGGCCGTCGCGATCGGTATCGACACGGGGACTGCCGCCGGCTTCCCGGTAGTTGCGCCCGGCTGTGGAGTCGGACGCCGCATCGGCCCGTGGATCAGACCAGGCTCCGGCTGCCGCCCGACCGGACCCCGGCACGTTCGACCGCGGGACCGAGGCGTCCGGGCGACGCAGAACGGTCGTCTCCTGATAGATCGGCTGGGCAGGGGTGTTGCGGTCGGACGCGGTGCGCGATCGCCGAGCAGCGTCATCGTCATACTCGCTGTTACGTCCCGGAGTCGAATCGCCGTCGGCAGCAGGTCGCCGGGGCAGCGCAGTGGTGTGCTGCGCGTCCGCGGCGTTGCGCGGATCTGGCGACTGGCGGGTCATATGAATCATCCTGCCGCACGCGGCGCGATCCTGAAGGCCCGGTCGCGACGTGCGGTGGATTTTCCGGTGTCACGGCGTGCGGCATGATGGTGCGGTGGTCAACCGCGCGAAAACCGGGGAGTCCGACCGAGCCGACGCTACGGCGCCGGGAGGCGACGCGTCGTCATCCGGCGGAGTGATGCCGGAGGGGGCGCTGCCGGAGTCGGCACTGTCCGAAGCGCTGTCGGAGGACGCTCGCAGGATCGCACTGCGCGAGGCGACGCTGGAGGCCGGGGGCGCCGGGTCAGTCGGCGAGTTGGTCGATGTCGTCGTCGATCCGGAGGATCCCCAGGGTGTGGTGACCGTCCGGTTCGCCGCCGATCTGGAGGGTTACCGAGGGTGGCAGTGGTCGGTGACGATCGCCGTCGTCGATCCGGCGCGTCCCACGGTCAGCGAGGTCGTGCTGCTGCCGGGGCCGGACGCGCTGCTCGCCCCCGCCTGGGTGCCGTGGAAGCAGCGGGTGCGCTCCGGTGACCTCGGTGTCGGCGACCTACTGCCGCCCGCGCCGGACGATGCGCGGATCGTGCCGGCCTATCTCGAATCGGACGACCCCGCCGTTGAGGACCTCGCGCACGAGGTCGGCGTGGGGCGGGTGCGGGTGCTCTCGCGCGAAGGGCGCGCTATCGCGGCGACCCGGTGGCACGAGGGCGCGTTCGGTCCCGACGACGACATGGCGAAACACGCGCCGGGGCACTGCGCGACCTGCGCGTTCTTCGTGCCGTTGGCCGGGGCTCTCGGCGCGGGATTCGGCGTGTGCGCCAACGAGTTCTCGCCGGCGGACGGCAGGGTGGTCGACGTGCGCTACGGCTGCGGCGCGCACTCGGAATCGGCGTTCCGTCCCCGCGCGGCGCAGGCCGCGGACAACGTGGTCGACGAACTGCGCCTCGAGGTGCATCAGCGGGCGGCCGAGCTGGATGCATCCGCGGCGGACACATCTGTGGCGGACACCGCCGAGATGCCGGGCGACGACGGTGTTGTCGTGGATGACGCTGTTTTCGTGGATGACGCTGTTCGCTCCGGCGGCGGCGCCTCTGGCAGCGGTGGCGCCGTCGATGACGATGGCCGCGCCGAGGGCGAAGACTCCATCGAAAGCGGTGGTGCCGTCGATGACGATCTTCGCGGCGACGCGGTCGCGGATGAGCCGGAGCCCGGCGAGGTCGCACCCTGACGCGGAGTGCGCGGGGATCCCGGCCGTCGACCGGAGCGGTGCCTGCGGGCGCCCCCGCGGCGGGTGCGCCCGGCGATGACCCGTTCCGAACGGCCGACCTGCGCGCGGCCGTCCTGACCACGTGGTCGGCCGCACCGGCGCGATTCCGCGAGGACGCGAATGCCGAGGAACTGCTATCCATCGGGTACCGCGGGCGCGTCATAGCGGAACTCGCCGCGAACGGCGCGGACGCGGCTCGCGCCGCCGGCGTCCCGGGCGAGATCGCGATCTCGATGGTGGGCCGAGAACTGCGCGTGGCCAACAACGGTGCGCCGCTGGACGCCGCCGGTGTCGCGGCCCTGGCGTCGCTGCGGGCGTCCGCGAAACGGGGCGAAGCATCCGTCGGGCATTTCGGCGTCGGCTTCACGGCCGTCCGCGCACTAACCGACGAGCCGATGATCGTATCGACGACCGGAGCCGTCCGCTTCTCCGTTGCCGAAACACACCGTGTCGTCACCGAACTCGACGATCCGCGGCTCGACGAGGAGTTGCGTCAGCGTCACGGTGAACTCCCGGCGTTGCGACTGCCCTGGCCGGTGCCGGTGGCCGCGCGCGAGGGCGATGGTGGAGTTGCCGACACGCCGGTCGGGTATGCCACCGAGGTGCGGCTGCCGCTGCGCGCGGCGATCGATGCCGCGGCACTCGCCGGCGAACTCACGCGGCAGCTCGCGATGGACCTGCTGTGGGCGCTGCCGGACCTGGTCGCCGTCACGGTCCCGGGCCTGCGCGTGGAGCGGGCGCAAGCGGGCGACACGGGTATCGAGTCGATCACCGTCATTCCCGTGCCCGACTCCGGCCTGCCGGCAGCGGCTGATTCGGCCGACTCGGAACGCACCGAGCGGCGCAATGACACGTCGGTGGGGGCGCCAGCCGCCGAGCCGGCGACCGAAGAAACGGCATTCCGGGTCTTGCGGCGGGACGGAGCGATCCCGGCCGAATTGCTCGTCGACCGTCCGATCGAGGAGCGTCGGCGCACGATGTGGCGTCTCGCGTGGATCGTGCCGCTCGACGCGCGCGGGCGCCCGGCGGGCATGGCGCGGTCGTTGGTCGGCGCACCGACTCCGACGGATGAGGCGATCGCGATGCCCGCCCGACTGGTGATCACGGCACCCGTCGACGAGAGCCGCGGCCGGATCGCGGCGAGTCCGTTGACCGACTACCTGATCACGCAGGCGGCCGCAACCTACGTCGATCTGGTGCGGGGCGCGCCCGCCGGCGACCGGATCGCGCTGCTGCCTCCGGTGGCGTTCCCGCTGGGAGAGTTCGACGCCGCCCTTCGCGAGGCATTGACGGCGAACCTGGAACGCGCTGACTTCCTGCCCGGCGCAAGCGGTTTCGCCGTCCGGCCCACCGATGCGATGCTCGTCTCCGGGGTTCGCGGCGCGGCAGCGGCGTGCGCGTCAGAGGCACTGCCTGGCCTGCTGGACTGGCCCGCCCGGGCAGCGGACGTCGAGCGCCTTCGGCAGCTCGGGGTGCGCGAGGTGCCCATATCGCACCTAACCGAGGCCCTCGCGCAGCTGGACCGGCCCGCCGCGTTCTGGCGCACCGTCTATGACGGGCTCACCGACATGCCCGCCGACGAGCTCGCCGACCTTCCGGTGCCCGCATCCGGGGGCGGCACGATCGTCGGGCCGCGCGGTGTGCTGCTGCCGGCCGTGGCTTCGTCGGGCGCTGTATCCGACGCTGCCTCGGGCGCTGCGTCGCGACTCGACGGCGACGCCGCTTCGATGCCCGCCGGCAGCGGTACCGACACTGGCGTCGGCGATGCCTATTCAGGGGCGGAGCGAACGTCCTGGCCCGTGCGAGCGGCTCGCCTGGTGCCCGGGCTCCGGCTCGCAGCCCCGGGGGCGGATCACCCGCTGCTGCGCAGGCTCGGCGCCCGCAGCGCCGATGCCGCGGCGATCCTTGCCGACCCGAGCCTGGCCCGCGAAATCCGGCGCCGGTTCACCGATCTCGACTCCGGCCTGAGCGAGGAGCCGGATCTCGACGATCTCGCGGCGTTCGCGTCGCTCGTCCTGGACCTGCTCCGCGAGGCCGGGTCTGGTGCCGCCGAATCCGCGGTGGGCGCCGACCTGGCGGACACCCTGTTGACGGACGAGGACGGCGAGCCGTGGCCGGCGCGGAACCTGCTGCTGCCGGGAGCGCCGCTGGCATCGGTCCTGGCGAGCGAAGCGGAGGTGCCGACCGTCGCACCCCGGTGGGTTACGGAATACGGCGCAGAACTCCTCGAAACGCTCGGCGTGCGAACGGGTTTCGGACTGCTCCGGTTTACCGTGCCACCCGGTGCCGACGTCGACCTGCCGGGCGTCGACCTTTGGTGGGAGCAAGCGGGTGAGGCGCTCGGTGGGGCGGACTATGACACCGATGACGGTGCGGGCTCCGGCGCGGACGGCGAGACGCATACGGCCATCACCGATCTGGATCTGGTGGCCGATTTGGCCTGGCCGCGCGCCCTCGAGTTGATCCTCGGCCGACAGTCGACGCGAGATGCGTTGCGACGGACCGCCTTTGGGCCGTCCTATTCCGCATGGTGGTTGGCCCGCTACGCCGTCATAGACGGATCGCCGCTTCGGCGATGGCGCGCCCCCGGATCGACGGAACTTGCCGGCTTGTACGACGAGATCCCGGTGGCCCTGGCGGCCGACGTCTGTGCGGACATCGGTGTGCCGCGGACGGTGGTCGATGCCGCCGCCGATCCCGGAGAGTTCCTGCATCGCTGGGCAGATCCCGCGCGCACTGTTCCGCCGTGGCGCGTCGCAGGGCTCACCGCCGCGCTCGTCGGGGCGCTGGACCGAGCGTCGGCCGATGAACTGCCTGAGTACGTGCGGGCGCTCACGGGTGCCGTGATCGCTGCCGATGACGCCGTCGTGCTCGACGACCCCATGCTCGCCCAGGTGCTCGATCCCGCGAAACTCGTTGCGGGGGGCGCTGATCCGCGGTTGACCGGAGATGTGCTGGACCTGCCGCTGGCATCCGAGGAGTTCCGGTTCACCGTGCTCCGAGAGCTGGCGTCGAGCCGCCCGGCGGGGGATATGGCCCGCGATCCCGGTCGCGAGCACACGACGGCGCTCGAGGCCGTGCCGGGCGCGGCCCGCTGCCTTGACCTGTGTGGGCGCGCCGATCTCGGTGGCCGCGAGGTGCGCCTTGTACCTGACCTCGTCGTCGCGCCGGCCGATGAGGAGACGCGTGCCGCCCTGCCGGCAGAGTTCGCGGGGGGCGCCGTGGACGACCATGGCGACGACCATGACGGCGGCACGGACTTTGACTCGGGCGGTGACTCGGGCGGCGACACGGCGGGCGCGGCCGACGGTGATGGTGTGGGTGCGGTCCGCGTGAGCTGGTGGATCGATGACGAGGCGATCCTTCTCGACGGCGCCGCGGCCGGCGTCGGCCGGGTCGTCGCACACCTGGCCGGCAGATGGTCCGACCGGCACCTCTTCGAAGCGGCCGCGCGCGGGTTGTCCGGTGATCTCGCCGAGGCCGGGCTCGACTGACGCGCGCGGGATCCCGGCGCGGGCGGTCTGCTGGCCGGGGGCCAGGTTCGGCGGCGAATTCCTCGACCCGCCGTTCCGGGTCGCTGGACCCCCGGGTGAGGTCTGTGGCGATGGGTTCTCTTCACGCTTGACGCGCGGGCTGGGAGGACGTCATGCCCGGCCCGGCGGAGAGGTCTTCGACCCGCTGTATCGGGTTGACCGGGATCCGGAGCGAGGTCTGCGGCGAGGGGGTTCTCTTCACGCTTGGCGCGCGGGCTGGGAGGACGTCATGCCGAGGCCGGCGGCGAACTCCTCGGCCCCTTGTCCCGGGTCGGGTCGACCCCGGAGTGAGACCCGCGGCGATCGGCGTCCGGAGGTGGTGCGTGATGGCCGGCCCCGGATCTGGCGATGCACGGCGACGCCATCGGGTGCGCGAAAACCCCGGCACGGCAGGCCTTGTGGGCCGGTACCGCTCCGGGGTTCCGGTTGACGCGATCCGTCGGGTATGACGTTGTTCTTCTGAATGCGAATGTCGCGGATCAATGCCCGCGGGGCGGGAGGATCGGTGCTGGGCGTTCGGCGCCGATCCTTCCGCCCCGTGGCGGTGTCGCGTGAAGGCTCCTCTTACTGCAGGAGCTTCAGGATGGCCTGCGGCGCGGAGTTCGCCTGGGCCAGGACGGAGGTCGCGGCCTGGGTGAGGATCTGCGACTGCGTCATCTGGGTGACCTGCTGGGCGAGGTCCGCATCCGTCAGGTTCGAGCGGGACGCGGTCACGTTGGTGATCGCCGTCTGCAGGTTCGTGACCGTGTAGTTCAGCTGGTTCTGCACGGCGCCGATCTGGGAGCGAGCGTCGGAAACGGTCTTGATCGCGCCGTCAAGGATACCGAGGTCTGAGGACGCGTCAGTCGACGCATACGTCGTCGGAGACGTTGCGGCCGCAATTGCCAACGTGTCTGTGGTGAGCGTTGCCGCTTTGACGTTGGCACTGGTCAGGTCCAGAGTGATCGTCTCACCGCCATTGGCTCCAACCTGAAATACACCCTTAGTTGCGTCATATGTACCGTCGAGTAGATTGGTCGACCCGAACTTCGTTTGGTCAGCGATGTTGTTCAGTTGGGTGTTGAGATTCTTGATCTCGGAGTTGATTGCGGAGAGCGAATTCCCATCCTGGGTGCCGGCGTTGCCGGCCTTGACGACGAGGCTGCGCATGCGCTGCAGGATGTCCTGCACGGTGCCGAGCGCGCCGTCGGCGATCTGTGCGACGTTGATGCCGTCATTGGCGTTGGACACTGCCTGGGTCAGGCCGTTGATCTGGCTGGTCAGGCCCTGGGCGATGGACAGGCCGGCGGCGTCGTCGGCGGCCTTGTTGATGCGCAGACCCGAGGACAGCTGCTCGAACGCGTTCTGCAGTCGGGTCTGGTTCGCGGACAGGTTGTTGTAGCTGTTCAACGCCGCGACGTTGGTGTTGATGCGAAGACTCATTTTGTTTGCCTCCCAAACCTCGAGTCTTACCGGGTCCCGCTGCGGGATTCCCGGCGGGGCCGGCCCCTCCATGGGCCGACACGTTCACCATCGGCGTGCCCTGCTGCGACTTGAATCCTCCCGGAAAAACTTTTGTCTGCCGCCGCCCCGGCCCCCCTCACGGGTGTGAATCCTGCAGCACGTGTGCGGTGTGTTGCCCTGCTGGACTCACACCGGGGGTGGGCCGTGCGTCGGTCAGGGGTCCCACCACACCAGAGGGTGTGCATCCTGCAGCAGAATGTCCGTTTTGGCCCGGTTTTATGCACAGTGCCTCTCACCGGCTGCTCCGCCCGCCCCTGTTGCCCCGCGCCCTTGAGGGTGTGAGTCCTGCAGGGAAATGTTCGTTCATGGCCCGGCTCTGTTCGCACTCTTCACCGACGTCCGGTCGGTGTCAGAACGCGTGATCAGCGAGTTTGGTATGTGTTGACGTATGCTTGAATGTATGAGCGTAACGACGATTCGGGTACCGACGGAGCTCCGCGAACGGGTGCGGTGGCACGCAAGTCGCGAGCACGTGAGTCAGGCCACGGTGCTCGAGCGGGCGCTCGACCTGTTGGATCGCGAGTCGTTCTTCGCGCAGCTGCGGAGGGATGTCGCGGGGAGCCCCGAATCCGCAGTGGATGTGCATGAACGTGACTTGTGGCTGAGCGGACCGATGCTGGCGGCCGAAGAGTGAAGTGCGGCGAGATCCACTGGGCCAAGCCAGATCCCGCCGTCGGGCCCGAGCAGGCAGGCCGTCAGCCAGTGCTGATCGTGTCCAGCGATGACGCAATCGCGGCGATCCCGTCAGTGGTCACGACGATACCGTTGACCACACGCGAGCGTGGCTGGGCGACGCATGTACGCGTCGAAGGCGCCGATACCGGCCTTGACGAGCCGAGTTGGGCGTTGTGCGAGCAGGTGCGCACGATTTCGGTGCAGCGAATCGGGGGCCGTGTCGGTATAGCGGATGGGGTGACCATGACGAGCGTCCGGCGGGTGCTCGGCTACCTGCTGAATATGTAGTAGTGGTGGCAAGGCCGGACCGCTGAGGGTCGTGATCGGGCCAGCGGATGTTCGATTTTGCACGGCTTGGTCATTTAAGAGTGTGCATGCTGCAGCACGTGTGCGGCGTGTTGCCCTGCTGGATTCACACCGCTCTCACGACGGTGTGCATCCTGCAGCAAAGTGTCCGTTTTGGCCCAGTTTCATGCACACCCTCCTCTCGAAAGGATGCTCTACATGTAGAGCATCGGCTGTTATCCTGAGCCTATGCGCACCATCAATCGTCGTGAGCTGAACCAGCACAGCGGCCGAATCCTGGACGAGGTCCTCGCCAGCGGTGAGCCCGTCGAGGTGGTGACACGAGGCGGCAGGTCCGTGGTGATCTCGCCGCGTTCCGCGTCACTGTTCGAGGATTGGGTGCGGCGCGGGATGGTGACGCCCGCCGAAAGGCGGCTGGACGAGGCGCCGCGGGCCACCTCGCCACGGAGCGTCGACGAGATCCGCCGCGACGTCGACTCCGATCACTGAAGGCGCCCCCGTGCCGGAGTTGCTGTACGTGGACACATCGGCGTTTCTGCGCCGGATGTTCGGCGCCGATGGTGCCGACGCCGTGGACCGCGCCGTGGTCAACCGGCGCCGTCGAGGTGGAACGGTGGTGTCCAGTCGACTTCTCTGGCTCGAAGCGCGGCGAGTCGGAACCCGCGAGGCGCTGCTCGGAAATGACGTTACCGATGTCATCACCGCGAATTTGGCCGGGGTGGCGAGATTGCCTATGACGGAAGAGGTCTGGTCGGGGGCTGAAGCGATCGCCCAGCACATCAAGACGTTGGATTCGCTGCATCTGGCGACTTGTGAGCTCGTCGGCGCCGACCTCATGACCTTCGATGAGGCGATGCGAAACGTAGCGACGGCGCGTGGGATTCGCCTCGTCGAGATGTAGGGCTGCAGTTGGTGACCGCGGGGCGCGCCGTGCGCATGTCCCCAGCCGACACGACTGACTCCCAAAGATGTGAATCCTGCAGCACGTGTGCGGCGTGTTGCTCTGCTGGACTCACACCCCGGGCGCACCCCGATCGGTGGTCCCGCTCCCCATGAGCGTGTGCATCCTGCAGCAGAGTGTCCGTTTTGGCCCGGTTTTATGCACAGCGTCTTGCCCCGACTGCTCCGCCCGCCCCGGAATGGAGACACCTGGAAAGCCGCATGCGATCATCGATCCATGCGGGCGGCCATCGGGCTCGGCCCAGCCGCGCGGTAGGAGGCCCGGGGAATGCATGCGACCGAGCAGATGGCGCAGATGCGGCTGGCGTACGCGGCCGCAGGACTGGACGAGGCCGACCTCGCGGCGGACTGGTTCACGCAGTTCCAGCGCTGGTTCGACGAGGCCGTGGCCGCCGGGCTACAGGAGCCGAACGCGATGGTGCTGGCGACGGCATCGCGCGACGGAGTGGTGGCGGCACGGACGGTGCTGGCGAAGGCCGTGGACGCGGCCGGGGTGGTGTTCTACACCAACTACGAGTCCGCGAAGAGCCACGATATCGTCGAAAACCCTTCGGTAGCAGTGACTTTCCCGTGGTACGGGCTGCACCGGCAGGTGCAGGTGCGCGGGGTCGCCTCGCGGGTGACGCGGCAGGAAACCGAGGCGTACTGGGCGCTGCGGCCGCGCGGCGCGCAAATCGGGGCGTGGGCTTCTCCCCAGTCGACCGTGATCGGCAGCCGGGCGGAGCTAGACACGCTGCAGATCGCCGTGGAACAGCGCTTCGGCGGGCTCGACGCCGCGGCCCCCGGCGCGGCTCCCGTCCCCGCGCCTGAGCACTGGGGCGGCTGGCGGATCGCGCCGCACACGGTCGAGTTCTGGCAGGGCCGCACCGATCGGCTGCACGACCGACTCCGCTTCCGGCGCACCGACGGCTCGCTCGGCCCCGCCGACGACGGCCATTGGATCGTCGAGCGCCTCGCTCCCTGACGCCGCCGCCGTTTGCCGCGACGACGGCGCCCGTGAACCGAACGTGGTGCGGGAAATCCCTGCCGGTAGCGTTCGGAGCGTGATCGAGTATGACGATGTTCCGGCCGCACGCCCGCTGGCCGCTCCCGCTCGCCCGGCGACGGGGGACCAGTACGTGATCCGCCACGGTGGTGCCGTTGCCAGGGTCGGGCAAGTGGGAGCGGTGCTCCGTGAGTTCTCCGTCGACGGCACGCACTACACGGAAACCTGGCCGGAGGCCGAAACACCGCCGCTGTCCTGCGGTGTCGTGCTGATGCCGTGGCCGAACCGGGTGGCGGACGGGCGCTGGACCTGGAACGGCACGGTGCAGCAACTCGCCCTGACCGAACCGGCGCGCGGCAACGCGATCCATGGGCTGCTGCTCGACACCGCGTACCGCGCAACGGGTGTCGACGAGGGCGCCGTCACGCTGACGGCGAGTATCTACCCGCGGCACGGGTGGCCGTTCACGCTGGACACGGCCGTCACGTATGCGCTCACCGACCGTGGGCTGCGCGTGACGCACGAGGTGACTAACGTGGGTAGCGGCCGGGCGGTTGTCGGCTGCGGCGCGCACCCGTACCTGCGTATCGGTGACGTGCCCACTGAGGAGCTCACCCTGACGCTGCGCGCGGGCAGTGTCTTCGTCACCGACGACCGGCTGATCCCGGTCGACAAGCGGCCGCTGGCAGGCGATCTCGCGGCGCTGCCGACGGGGGTGCGGCTGGACGATCTGGACCTGGACACCGGCTTCGCCGACCTGCGGGCCGTTCCTGCGAGCGACGGGGACCGCGCCACGCACTTCGAGCATGTGCTCGCCGCACCGGACGGGCGGACGCTCACACTGTGGGCCGACGCCGACTTCGCGTACACGATCGTCTTTACCCCGCAAGGGTTTCCGAACGACTCGTCACGCGGGCCGGCCGGCGTGCACCGCGCGATCGCGGTCGAGCCGATGACGTGCCCCACCAACGCGCTCAACTCCGGCGAGGGCCTGATCTCCCTGGAGCCGGGCGGGACCTGGCGCGCGTCCTGGGGTCTGGCTCCGGGCGAATAGGCCCACCGCGAGCGAACAGCGTCATGGCCGTGGGCAGGCCCCTTCGCCGCGCGTGCCTTTCGCGGTGGCGGGCGCTTCCAGATCCATACGGCACCTGGTCGCGCATCTGGAACGGGGCAGGGTGACCCGGTAGGCTGCGGCGAACGCCGCCGACGGCGCGGCCCTACATCGCCTTGCGAGGTCCGAATGAACCCGCACCGCCCTGTTCTCGTCGCCCTCGCGCTGGCCCTCGTCCCGCTCGTCGTTGTGACGGCGGCCGCCTGCACGGGCGCACCGCCACCGGTGGCCGACCGGGGGAGCACATCAACGACGCCTTCGTCCGCAACGGGCATGCCCGGCGCGAGCACCGGCACGGACGGACCAACCGATCAGGCAGAGCCCATCGATGCGGCCTCGGCGCCGACGCCCCTCGCGTCCGCGCTCGCCGTGCACGGCCCCGCGGAGCTGGCGCCAGACACCGTGGTGATCGATCCCGCCGCGGTGAAGTCCGTCAGCGGCGACGCCACTGAGTTCACCCTCATCACCGATCAGACTGTCGCCGTGGGAACGGTTTTCGTGGTGCCGGGCATTGCTGCCCGGCGCGTCACGACCGTCACGCCGCTACCGACCGAAACCGCGGCCGCGGACAAGGCCGCAGTCCTCGTCGGCACCGTCCAGGCCACCCTGGACGAGATCTTCTCCGACATCGACGTGACGTTCGAGGGGGAGCCGGACCCCACCGCCATGACCTTCGCCGAACCGCCTGCCGACGCGGCCGGCGTCGGCGCGCTCGGTGAATACGAGCCGGTGCCGGGATTCCGGCGCCCGCCCGCCGCGCTGCCGGCGCCCGCTGCACCGCCAGCGCCCGCCTCGCTGCTCGCGCCGGTGGCACGGCCTGGGCCTGCGTCGCCCGGCGCTTCGCCAGAGCCCGGCCCGCCGCCCTGTTCCGGAGCGTCCGTCGGGGTCGGCTCGCCGTCGGTCAAGGCCGGGCCTTACGCCATTTCTGCGTCGGGCTCGGCAACCCCGGCCTGCCGGTCGATCTCGTTCGCGATCAGCGCCAGCCGAAAGGACACGGCGACGATCACGGCCACGCTGACGGGGTCGGCAACCGTGGGCACGATACGCGGCAGGGTGACCAACCGCGCCGGCCAGAGCAGCAGGCTCGCCGTCGATCTCGACGCCAACCTCGCTTTCTCGATGTCGGCCGCGACGGAGCACGCGACGATCGACAAGGCCAAGGTGACCTGGGACCTGATCAAGATTGATATCCCGATCGTGCTGGCGGGCGTGCCGACTGTGGTCCGTCTCGGCGTGCCGCTCACCATCGAAGCACGGTTCTCCGGCGGAGCCGACATCGTCAAGGGAACCTTGCTCACCCTCACCTGCAAAGGAACCGTGACCATTGCATCCGATTCCGACACCCCGAAGGACACATGCCTTCTCCAGCCGATCGATGTACAGCAGATCATGTCCATCGCGCCGAGCGGCGTGGTGATCGCGGCCGGCCTGAAGCTGGGATTCGGTCTTGGAACGGCAGTGAAGGGCAAGGCGGTGGTGTTCGCCGGCGCGACGGCCACGCTGGCCGGTGCCGTCGGCGTCACCTATTCCGGCGGGGCGGGGATTCCGGTCACCGAGTGCACCAGGCTGGATCGCTCCGTATCGCTGAACTTCGGCGGCCAGGTCGAAGTGTTGGGTATGACGCTGTCCACCTCGACACCCGTGTGGACCAAGGAAGCGACCGACCAGGAGGGGCAACGCTGCCGGCCGGCGAGTTGACCGGCTCGTTATGGCAGCCGGCCCGCGACCGTGCGGGTGAGAGCTTCGAGCGGGCCGGCGTTCTCGGCCGGGTCGTTGAGCCGCACCAGCTGAATCGCGACCCAGGTGGAGCCTTTGCGGATGAACGAGTTCGAGGCGCCGAGATAGGACTCGTCGGCCACACCGTCGAGCGGGCGCAGCTCGTGCTTCAGCGTGCGTTCGATGTCGAGGAACTTCTTCGCACCGTCACGGACGTAGACCTCGACCTGGCCGAGCGGCCCGGTGACCGGGCCCGTGTACGTGCACGATTCGCGGCCCACGTGGGGTGCCTCCAACGGGGTACCGGCCAGCGCGTCGGCCTCCGCCTGCGTCACCAGGTCGCACGCCGCCGGCTGTCCCGATACGTCTAGAGTCTCCTCGACATCTGTTGCGCCTGCGGAACTGTCGACGGGTTCCGCGGCCGTGACCGTCTGGGTGACGGTGACCGGCGCCGCCGCGTTCGTCACGGTGCTCACCGATACGGCCGTCACGGTCACCGTTTGCGGCGCGGCCGTCGAACCGGCCGAGCATGCGGCGACAGTGACGAGCGCGGCGAGCGCGGCCGTGGCGACTGTGCCACGAACCGAGCTACGAACCGCGCCACGGATCGCGACGCCAGCAGCGACGCCGGCCGAACGGGCGCGCGGGCGATGGGCGAGCGTTTCGGGGAACTGGCGCGATGCGAACACGGGCCCTCCGGGTCATGGGTGTACCGCAGGTGACATGGGTCTGGACAGTGTGCCAAACCACCGGCAGGCGTGGAAGCCCCCGCCTGCGCGGCACAAAAAGACGGGGCCCGCCGCGTCAGCGGCGAACCCCGTCATACTCGAAAAGCCCGGCGGTGGAAGGGCTATCGCTTCTCGGCCGGCACGTAGTCGCGTGCGCCGTAGCCGACGTAGACCTGGCGCGGGCGCCCGATCCGGTTCGTGGGATCGGCGAGCATCTCGCGGTACTGCGCGATCCAGCCGGGCAGCCGCCCGATGGCGAAGAGCACAGTGAACATCTTCGTCGGGAAGCCCATCGCCTTGTAGATGAGGCCGGTATAGAAGTCGACGTTCGGATAGAGCTTGCGCTCGATGAAATACTCGTCCGACAAGGCCACTGCCTCAAGCTGTTTCGCGAGATCCAACAGCTCGTCGTCGACGCCGAGCTTGTCGAGGATCTCGTCGGCGGTGGCCTTGACGATCTTGGCGCGCGGGTCGTAATTCTTGTACACGCGGTGCCCGAAGCCCATCAGCTTCACGCCGGGCTCCTTGTTCTTGACCCGGGTGACGAACGAGGCGATATCCCCGCCGTCGGTGCGGATCGCGTCCAGCATCTCCAGCACCGCCTGGTTCGCGCCGCCGTGCAGCGGTCCGAACAGGGCGTTGATACCCGCCGAGATCGAGGCGAACAGGTTGGCGTGCGACGAACCCACCAGGCGCACAGTCGATGTCGAGCAATTCTGCTCATGGTCGGCGTGCAACAGCAGCAGCAGGTCGACGGCCTTGGTGAGCGTCGGATCGGCCTCGTACGGTTCGGCCGGCAGCCCGAAGGACATGCGCAGGAAGTTCTCCACCAGCGAGAGCGAATTGTCCGGGTAGAGCAGCGACTGGCCGATGGACGTCTTGTACGCGTACGCCGCGATGGTCGGCAGCTTCGCCAGCAGCCGGACGGTCGACAGCTCGAGCTGATCGGGATCGAACGGGTCGAGGGAATCCTGGTAGAACGTGGACAGCGCCGAAACCGCCGAGGAGAGAACGGACATCGGATGTGCGTCGCGCGGGAACGCGCCGAAGAAGCCCTTGAGCTTCTCGTCGAGCAGCGTGTGCCGGCCGATGCGGGCGGTGAATTCGGTGAGCTGCGTGGTCGTCGGCAATTCGCCGTAGATCAGCAGGTAGCACACCTCCAGGTAGGACGAACGTTCCGCCAGTTGCTCGATCGGATATCCGCGGTAGCGGAGGATGCCGGCATCGCCGTCGATGTAGGTGATGGACGAGGTGGTCGATCCCGTGTTCGTGTAACCCGGATCGAGCGTGACGAGGCCGGTGGTGGACATGAGCTTGGAGACATCGAACCCCGAGACCCCTTCGGTGGCCCGCGTGATCGGCATCTGCAACGCTCGGTCCCCGTACGTGAGGGTGACCGTGTCCGAGGAGTTGGTCGCGTCTGTCATGCGTGTCTCGCCTTCTCGCCTGTTCTTGACGGGCATTTCATGCGGGCGCTGCCGTACCGGCGTTGCCTGCGGGCATTCATTACCGACGTGGTGCATCTGATCGTTAGGTTAGTGGCCGTTCGCCGCCCGTGGCCATCCGCATCCGTGCTGTTGGCCACAGCGGGCAGCCGCAGACCACATGGTCTTTGGCGTCACAGGGCATTACTCGCCCTTGAGGTAGCCGAACACTAGGCTGACGGATCAGACGGGTGTGAGCAATGCCTCATCGCGATCCCCGTTCGCGGGACGCATCGCGCGCCAGACCGCGCGCATCGAGATGGAGGGGCACCCCATGAGCCTGACGTTGGCATCAATCCTCGCCGAATCCGCCCAGCGGTATCCGCAGCGTGAGGCGGTGGTGATGGGCGACACCCGGATCACCTTCGATCGGTTGTGGGAGGAGACCCGCCGGTATGCCGCGGTGCTCCGCGATCAGGGTGTGGGCCCGGGCGACAGGGTGGCCCTGCTGATGCCGAACGTGCCCGACTTCCCGCGCGTGTACTACGCGGCACTCTCGCTGGGGGCCGTGGTGGTCCCGGTGCATGCGCTGCTGGTGGCTCCCGAGATCGCGTTCGTGCTGCGCGATTCCGGCGCGAAGGTCCTGGTGGTCGCGGCTCCGTTGTTGGCCGCCGGTGCCGCGGGTGCGAAAACAGCTGGGGTTCCGGTGTTCTCGACCATGGGCGGAGATGACGATGTTCCGCGCCTGGACCTCCTCGCGGCGCAGCAGGCCCCGATCGACACCTATGTGCAGCGCGATCCGGAGGATCCGGCCGTCGTCCTCTACACCTCGGGGACGACGGGTTCGCCCAAGGGCGCGGTGCTCACGCACCTGAACATGGCGATGAACGCTATCGTCACTGCGACCTCGGTGATCCACATGCGGAACGACGATGTGATCTTCGGCGCGCTGCCGCTCTTCCACTCGTTCGGGCAGACCGTGGTGATGAACGCGGGGTTCTTCGTCGGTGCGTCCATCGTGCTGATGCCGCGGTTCGAGCCGGGGCTCGCGCTGGCGATGCTGGTCGAGGAGAAGGTGACCGTGTTCGCCGGCGTGCCCACCATGTACATCGCGCTGCTCGCGGCGGCCCGCGCCGATGCCCGCCGGCCGCAGCTCCGGGTCGCCGCCTCGGGCGGCTCCAGCCTGCCGGTCGCCGTGATCGACAGGTTCCGCGAGATCTTCTCAACCGAGATCTACGAGGGCTACGGCCTGTCCGAGACGTCACCGGTGGCCACCTTCAACCAGGAGGTGTACGGCCGCAAGCCCGGCACCGTCGGGCGGGCGATCTGGGGCACTGACGCGGCCATCGCCAAGGCCGAGATCGAGGACCACATCGAGCTTCTCGGCGTCGGCGAGATCGGCGAGGTGGTGCTGCGCGGGCACCACATCTTCTCCGGTTACCTGAACAATCCGGAGGCCACCAAGGCCGTGAAGGTCGACGGTTGGTTCCGAACCGGCGATCTCGGCACCGTCGACGAGGACGGATTCATCTCGATCGTCGACCGCAAGAAGGACATGATCCTGCGCGGCGGTTTCAACGTCTACCCGCGCGAGGTCGAGGAGGTCCTGGCTCGGCACCCGGGGGTCGCGCAGGTGGCGGTGGTCGGCTTCCCGGACGACGTGCATGGCGAGGAGGTCTGCGCCGTCGTGGTGCGCTCGCCCGAGGGCGGCGACTTGACGGCCGAGGTGCTCATCGACTGGTCGAAGGAGCACCTCGGCCGGTACAAGTACCCGCGCCGGGTGGAGTTCGTGACGGATCTCCCGCTGGGGCCGTCCGGCAAGGTGCTCAAGCGGGAGCTCGCCAAGAACCTCTAGGCCGGAAACGGGTCAGCCGCGTACGGCTCAGCAGAAGCCCTCGCCCTGCTCCGCCGGATGCCGGTCCTCGTTCGCGTGGATCGCGTCGTGCACCCACTGCGCCAGGCCCGGTGCGATGTCCTCGTAGGTCTTTGCGAAACGGGGATCTGCCACGAACATGTCGGCGAGTTGCCGGTGCATGGCGTAGGAGCAGTCGTAGTGCTCGGCGACCATCGCCCGGTGCTGTTCCGCGAGTTCCGCGGCCCGGTCCGATGCCGCCGGGGTGCCCGCCGCGAACGCGGCGCGAACGGCGTCATTCCAGGCGTCGCCCTCGTCCTTGATGCGCTGCCAGTCGGCCTTGGTGCGCCGCTTGGCTCGCTGCGTCGACTGCTGCCAGGCGTGCGTGCCGCCCCAGCGCTGCTCGGCCTCCGTCTCCCAGGACGGGTCGTAGTTTGCGCCGAAGATCTCCAGCTTCTCCTCCGCGCTCAGCTGTTGGCCCATAGCCATTGCCTGCCTTTCCTTCTCGATGGCCGCGACCATGGAGCTCAGGCGCTCGAGTCGCTCGGTGAGCAGCCGGTCTTGCCGGTCCAGGTGCGCGCCGAGCGCGGTCGGATCGGCCGCGTCGGCGAGCAGGGTCGCGATGTCATCCAGCCCGAAGCCGAGCTCCCGGTAGTAGAGGATGCGGGTGAGCCGGTCCAGGTCCGCCGGCCCGTAGAGCCGATACCCGGACCCGCTCCGCTCGGACGGCACCAGCAGCCCGATGCGCTCGTAGTGGTGCAGCGTGCGCACGGTCACGCCGCCCAGACGCGCGGCCTGGCCCACCGTGTACGTGCGATCGATCGCTGACGTCACCGCATCTCCCGTGTTCCCCGTACCGCCGCCGGAATGCGAGCACCCCGCCGGATGACGCCGGACCGCCCATCGGCCCGACCGCCATCCACGGTGCACCCTGACGTTACGTCAGGGTCAAGGGCTGATCATTTGTTGTGTGCGATTCGTTGCGGAATCCGGCACAAATCCCTCACAACAGATGATCATCCGGTTAGCAGACGGGTTCCAGCAGCCCGGAGTCCACGTCATAAATGAAGGCGCCGACGGCGACGGAGCTCGGGATCAGCGGATGGGTCTTCACCCGCTGGACGTCTTCGGCGAGGGCGGCGCGCTGGTCGGAGATCATGCCGAGAGTGAGCCAGGTGGTGTCCTGCCCCGTCGAGTCCGCCAGCCGCTCGCGCATCTGGCCTTCAGTGGAAGAGCCCATGGCGCAACGGGTGTGCTCGATGATCATCACCCGATCCACGCCCAACAGATCGACGCCGAGCACGATCCCGACCAGCACCGCATCGGTGACCCGGCCGCCCGGGTTGCGCAGGATCTTCGCATCGCCCAGGTCCAGGCCGATCATGCGCAGGGGTTCGATCCGCGAGTCCATGCAGGTGACCACGAGCACGCCCGCCTCTGCCATGCCGGTGAAGTTCGGCTCGTGCAGCGTCGCGGCGAACGCGCGGTTCGCCTCGAGCAGATCGTCGAAACCGCCGGGCGCAGTGGGCAGATCGGTCATGGCCCCACGCTAGACCGGTGCGCCTAGGCTGCTCGAGCCAGGTATCGCGTATGACGATGTTCCGGCCGGAACGGCGTCGCCGCGGTCGTGGCCGACGGGGCCGTCAGTTGATGCAGGGCACCTGGAAGCCGCTGGACACGGACGAGGACGTGCTGGCGGCGGCAGCCGAGAACGTCGTCATACTCGGCGATGTCGTGGTAGGAACCGGCGCGGGACTCGCGGAATGCGTCTGCGTGCCGACCGCCGCTCCGATCGGCTCATCCGCCGCCAGCCGCGCGAAGATCGCGCGCACCTGGGCCGGATCGGCTTGCAGCGCAGAGGTTGTCGTGATCTGCGTGGCGTCCGTCGTGGGCAGCGTGAAGAAGTGGATCGCGCCGGCCACCAGTCCGTGCATCTGCTCGGCGAAGGTCATCAGGTCGAACCCGGAGTCCAGCGTGAGCGACCGGCGCGCCGCGTCCACCAGCGCCAGCAGCCGCGCGGGATTGGTCAGCGTTCCCGCGGAAAGGATCTTGTTCGCGGCCGATTCGAGGAATACCTGTTGGCGTTTGATCCGGTCCAGGTCGCCGCCGGGCAGCCCGTGGCGCTGCCGGACGAAGGCGAGGGCGGAGGCACCCTGGACGTCGAAGTGGCCGGCGGGGAAGTCGGCACCGGACTGCCGGTCGTGGACGGGGTGGAGCAGGCACACGGGCACGCCGCCGACCGCCTGAGACAGAAGATAGAAGCTGATCAGGTTGACGAAGACGAAATGGTTGATCTTGATCCCGGTGAACTGCTGCACGATCTTGACGAGCATCGTGGCGCCGGCGTCGTTCGATTCGCGCTCTAGCGCCGCGCCGGCCACGCCCTTGGCGGCGAGATACTGCTGGTCGTAGTACTTCGCGGTGCTATAGAAGCCGTTGATCTTGCCCGGCTGGTAGTGCACCTGGTTGCCGTATTGGTCCGGGCCGGTGACGCCCGGCGCGTCGACCACCGACGGGAACATCCAGGTGTCGCGCGGGATCGAGATCCCGGTCGCCGCGCCGCCGCCGGCCGGAATGTGGATGATCAGCAGGGTGTCGGTGTTGACGCCGCCGCCGTCGAGGGTGACGCCGATCAACTTCTGCTGGGCGGGTGTGAGCGGATTGCCCTGCGCGTCGGTGCGGGCATCGGCGCCGACCACCAGGATGTTCTCCGCGCCGATCGCTGGAACGTCCGCCCCGCCCGCCGGGGCGGAGGGCCCACTGGCAGGCGTGCCGCGGACCGGCAGTGCCGCCGTGGGTGCCTTGCCCGCGCCGGTCGCGCCGGCGGCGTTCGGGACCGACACCACGCCGACGTTTCCGGCCGCGGTGACGGCGTTGCTGGTCCCCACCACGTTCATCGACCAGGCCGTCCCGGCTGTCGCGAGCACGGCGGCCGACACCACGCACGCCACCACGCGGCCGACCATCATGCTCAGGCGGTGCGCCCGGCCTGAGCGGTCTGCGCGGTCTGGGCGGTTCTCGCGGTGCGCAGGCTCCGCGCGGTGCGCCGCGTTCCCCCGGAACCCACGCGGTGCGCGGTGCGCGGGCGTCACCGGATGGCGCTTCCGGCCAGCCATGTCGACCATGGCACGCTCCATTCGCCGCCCTCCGAGAACTGGAGCTGCGGAGCACCTTTCGCACCGTGGATCACGACCGGATCGCCGATCAGCGAGTTGTTGTAGAACCAGACAGCGTTCGCCTTGTTCAGGTTCAGGCAACCGTGCGAGACGTCGTACCCGTGGTTCTGCGCCCACACCGTGTTGTTGAGCTCGTGCAGGAAGATCCCGTCCGTGGAGATCCGGGTGGAGTAGTAGATCGGCTCCGGCGCGTATCCGCCCGGCGCGTCTGCCGGCAGCCCGTAGCTGGCCGAGGACATCATCTGCGGATTCTTGTGGTCGAGCACGGTGTAGGTGCCGTTCGGCGTGTAGAAGTTGATGTACCGGCCGTCGACCGTCACACCGCCGTGCTTGCCCATCGACGTGTTCATGGTGCGGATCGCCTTGCCCGCCGCGTCATACACGGTGACGGTGTCGACCTTCGGCGCGCTGTCCTCGGCGACGGTGAGCTGCCGCCGACCGATCGTGAAGGACGTCGACACGTCCGACTGCCCGTAGAGCCCGGGCCCGACTTCGACGCCGTACACATTGGCGCTGATGGTCACCTTGGTGCCGGCCGGCCAGTAGTCCTTCGGGCGGAAGTGCACGTTCTGCGCGTCCGACCAATACCACGAGCCGTCCACGTGCGGGGACGTCGTCACCTGCAAGGTGCGCTGCGCTGCGGCCCGGTCGGCGATCGGCTCGTCGAAGTGCACCACCGGAACGATGCCCACCCCGTACGTCGCCCCGTTGGTGAGCGGGTAGCGGCCGGTGTATTCGAGGTACGGCATCGTCATGTTGTGCGGGGTGAGCGTGGTGAACGCGCTCGTGCCGGTGACGGTCTGCCCGTCGTCGTTCGTTGCGGTCGCGGTGAGCCGATACGACTTCCCGTACCCGAGCGGCTGTGTCGCCTGCCAGGACGTCTTGTCCGCGCTGAGCGCCCCCGCGACCTGTACGTTCTCCGTCGGGTTGACGAGCGTCACGGACGTGAGCGTGCCACCCGCCGCCACCGCGGTGATCGGCGCGGCCGGGTTGACCGTCGTCGATCCGGGCGTGGGGCTGATGGTGAGCGTCGGTGGATCCGCCGATGTAGTCGTCGGTGGGGGATCGGCGTTCGTGTCGTCGGGGTTGGCATTCCCGGACTGGTCCACCGGAGATGACGCTGTTCCCCCGGTCCCCGGGTCAGGCGCTGACGGATCCGCTCCGCCCGAGGACGTCGTCATGGGCGGTACGGTGACGGCCGGCGATACGGGACCGGTCGATGCGGTGCCGGAAAATGCGGTGGACGACGGATCCGATGCCGATGCCTTGGCCGGGCCGGAGCAGGCGCCGAGCACCAAGACCGCCGCTACTGCTGCGACGAGCCATCCGCTCTTGTGCACACCGTGTAGCACGCCGTGCCGCACCTTCGCCGTTGCCACCGGCCACCCGCGCATGATTTGGTTGCCGCCTCCGTTCGCGCTCGTGAAAATCGGTCGTCTTCGCTACGTACCGCTGATTACCGTCGTACTGCTATTTTCGCCGCATCGGACGCGAACCGGGACCGTTCCAGGTCACGATCTGGGAAATCTTCATGATCCTGGTGTTTCTGACCTCGGTGCCCGTTGCCCCGCCGCCTCGCTTCGGCGTTCCTTACGACGCGCATCGGGCCGTCGCGTTCCCGCGGGAGCGCCCAACGTTGTTCGGGGATCGGGGCGGCCCGGGGGGCTGCACGGCGAGGACGGGGCTTGCGGCGCGGAGCGCCGGGAACTACGTCATAGACGTCATATGCGGTGACGGATCCGGTGGTGACCGGACGGCGAGGCGCTCGACCGGTTGGCCGGTGACGGCGACGACGAGGTCGAAATCCTTGTCGACATGCAGCACCCGGTGCCCGGCGATCTCCGCGGTCGCTGCCACCAGCAGGTCCGGGATGCTCGGTGCGCGATGCTGGCCACGCTCGGCCAATACGCGTTGCACGTCCAGCGCGCGATCCTCGATCGTCGGTGTGAGGTATTCGACGATGAGGTTGGCGACCGACGGCGCCTGGATGGACTGTGTCCAGCCCGGCGCATTGCGTGCCGAATAGCCCATCTCCAGCAGCGTGACCGTCGTGACGTACACGAGCCCCCGGTTGATTCGATCCAGCCAGACCTGAAGGCCGTCCGCCGATTCGCCCAGACGCTGATATGCGGACTTGTCGATCAGCCAGGTGTCGCTCATCAGCGGGTGTCGCTCACGACCAGGCGTCGCGCATGACGCGCGCGTCGCCGAGATCGGCCATGGCGGCGCGCGACAGTTGATAGTCCGCAGGCGTCGCGGGCGGCGCGGTTCGATACCGCGCGATTCGGCGCATCTCGCGGCGTAAGAACTCCGCGCGCGAGAGCCCGAGGCGGTCGGCAGCCGTGTCGATCGCGCTGATCTCGTCGTCGGGGACGTTCCGAATGAGAAGATCCGTCATCGGTCAGGCTCCTCACGTGCGGTGCTGTGCGGCGATATCGTTTATGATATCGCATCGGTGCCCGTGCCGCGGCGGGCGGCCGCCGCTACCCGAGCATCTCGTCGACGTAGCACCAGCGCCAGGCCTCGCCCGGCTCGAACGATCGCATTACCGGATGGCTGGTCGCCTCGAAGTGCGCGGTCGCGTGCCGCCCCGGCGACGAGTCGCAGCAGCCCACATGACCGCAGCTCAGGCACAGCCGAAGGTGGACCCATCGGGTGCCGTCGCGCAGGCACTCGGCGCAGCCGTCCGGCGTACTCGCCGGCCGTGCTCGCGGTGCTTCGCGCAGATGAGCGCACCCGCCCCGGCCGGCCGGCACCGTCAGCTCCTGGTCCAACCGCGCGGTGGCGTCCTCCACCCGATCCAGCATCGACTCCTCCATATCGATCGCCCGCATCGCCGTGTGCAGCACCTCGTGGTCGTAGCCGCCGCGGTCGCGGGCCGCGAGGACCCACTCGCGTTCCGCCGCCAGCATGTCCAGGCGCAGCCGCCGGTAGGCCGCGGCCGGCGGCTCGACCTCGGCCTGCGACCGGCCGAGGCGCTCCCATGCCATGTTCACCCGCCGATCGGCCCGCTCCTCCAGTTGCGCGACGACCTCGGGCGGATCGTCCGGGCCGAGCACCTCGGCGAGCCGCTCCAGGCCGGCGCGCGTCGCTCCCGAGGTGAGCCCTGCCAATTGCAGCGCGTCCTCCACCGGATCGGGCCCGGGCAGCCGGAACCGCCGCACCAGCCAGGGCAGCGTCCACCCCTGCAGCAGCAACGTGCCCGCCACCACGGTGAAAGCGGCGAACGCAAACAGCGCTCGGTACGGCGTGTCCGGTGGGATCACGAACACCGCAGCGAGGGTCACCACGCCGCGCATCCCGGCCCAGGAGATGACGGTGCACTCCGCCCAGGACCAAGCGTCCCGTCGCGTGAGCCGCAGCCCGCCGGCGACGCCGAAGACGTAGACGAACCGGGCCACGATCGTGGCGGCCAGCACCCCGAGACATATCGGGACGACGACCCCCCACGCCAGGTTTCCGGCGTTCACCGCGACGGCGAGGTCGCGCACCTGCAGGCCGATCAGCAGGAAGACGATGTTCTCCAACACGAACTGCACGGTCTGCCAGTTGATGCTCTCGGCGATCCGGGATGTCGCCGACTGCAAGGTCGTCGACCGGTGCCCCAGCAGCAGCCCGGTGACCACCACCGCCAGCACCCCGGACGTGCCGAGTTCCTCCGCCGGGAGGAAGGCGACGTACGGCGCGGCGAATGAGAGCGTCGTGTCCAGCACGGCCGTGGTGAGCCGCCGGCGGATCAGCGCCAGAACGGTTGCGGCCAGCAACCCGATGATGAGCCCGCCTCCCGCCGCCTTCACGAAGTCCCAGATCACCGTCGTCGCATGGACTCTCGACGTCATCGCCGCCAACGCGGTACCCAGCGCGACAAGCGCGCTCGCGTCGTTGAGCAGGCTCTCGCTCTCCAGCAGCGCCACGATCCGGCGTGGCATCCCGACGCGTCGGCCGACCGCGGTAGCGGCCACCGCGTCCGGCGGGGCGACCACCGCGCCCAGCGCCATCGCCGCCGCGAGGCCCGCAGCCGGCAGCATCCACCAGGTCACCAGGCCGACCGCCGCCGTCGTGAACGCGACCGCGCCGACCGCCAGCAGGATGATCCCGCGCCGGTTCGCCCGGAATTGCACCAGCGGGGTGCGGATTGCCGCCGCATAGAGCAGCGGGGGCAGCAGCCCGGTGAGCACGAGGTCCGGTGTGATGCGGATGGTGAAGGCATGCGGGATAAACGACAGCCCCACGCCGACCACCATCAGCACCAGCGGCTCGGCGTAGCGCCACCGCCTGGCTCCCGCCGATACCGCGACGATCACGGCGATCAGCGCCAGGATTTGCAGCGTCGCATGCACCCGCATCATTCTTCCCCGCCGTGTCGGGAAGAGAGTCAGCGCCTATGACGCCGATGACGATGTTCGTGCCTGCGGCGTTTGGCATTGTCGCGGAAACTGTGGCCGAGACGGCCATCTCACGTGCTTGCCCGGTGCGGCTGGCGGCACGGCGGCGCTCATCGGCGTCGGGGTTGAGCGATGACATCGGGATCGGCGGTGGTAAGCCGGAACCTGGCGGTAGCCAGGGGGTTCCGTGGGCCGTTTCCGATGGGCTACGGGGCGAGGTACTACGGGGTGAGATCCGGGTCGCGGTCGGCACCTGTAGTCAGAAGCGAGACGCCCACGACAACGAGCACAACGGGCAGGATCGTCACGCGCTTGCGGACCGGTCTGCGGCGCGGTCCGTAAGCAGATCCACGACCAACGACGTGTCGTTTCCCGACGCTGCCTTGCCGGCGAGGACGTCATCTTGGAACGCCGCGAGCACCGCCGCCCGCAGCGTCAGCCGCCGTTTCGCGCCTACCCGAATCCAATGTCCGAGCGAACTGCTCACCATGCGCACGCGTGCGACTGTACCGAGTTGGATGGGAAGCGTGAAGTCGCTTCCCGCTGGACACATCGCCTCTCGCGAATGGCCACCTGGTGGCAGCATCACGATCAGCTTGCGCGCTTCAGCCCAGCGCGCACCAGGCAATAATCGGCCAGGACGTGCCGATCGCGAGGGTGCTGGTCTTCATCGGGGCCGATTGGCCGCTCATCGGTGGGGACTTTGCCACCCAGCAGGTCCGGGTCGTGTGGCCGAAGAAGGCGGAAGAACTCGTAGTGAGACCTGGCCGGCTCGACGCGGTGAGTGTTGATGCGCTGCATCGGACGCTTGCCGAAGCGTTGCCGCCGGCATGAGTCGGCCCGTACAGGTCACCGTGGGCGTTCCGGTGCGCCGCATCACCTTTCGGCGGGGCGGTCTCCGGGGTCGGGGTGCTCGACGGCGCTGGAGTGTGGCCCGCCGCCGCCGAGGCCGGGTCGGAGTCGCAGCCCGCGCGGTGTGCTGCGGAAACCTGCCTGGTGTAGGGCCGCGGCCCCCGGTGAGGTCGCTCCGTGCACCGAGGCTCCGTCGACCCTGGTGATGGTCAGCGGTTCGATCCGGCCGGAGAGTGCGACGTCGGCAAGCGCGCCCGCGGCGCGTGCGAGCAGGCCGGGCTCGGTGGTGAAGGTGAGCAGTGTGCGGCCGCCGCGTTCGGTGTACATGACGGGAGCGCCGTCGACCAGGCAGACCATCGCCCCGGCGCGGCGAGACGGGCGGTGGCCGGTGGAGGGTGATGTAGCCGGCGGCGCGGTCCCCGGTTGCTCCGATGAGACCGCCTGTGCCGCAGCGGGTTCGGCGGTGATGGGTTCCGGCCAGGGCAGCGCCGCGCCGTACGGGTTGGCCGGGTCGGCGCTGGCCAAGACCAGTGCACCGGGCGCCGATCTTTCCCCGCGCTTATCGAGAGATGGTGCTTCCCGGCGTTTTTCGCTCGGCGATCCGTCATCTCCGGGTAATGGGGCCATGGCGCGGAGCCGATCGACAGCGCCCGCGTCGGCGAATTGGGCGGCGCCGAGCCCCTCCACGAAATATCCGCGTCGGATGCGGCCGCTCTCTTCCATCGCGGCCAACACACGGTAGATCCCGGCGAATCCGCCCGGCGTCTCTTCGGCGACGACGCTGCCGCGCGTGACGACGCCGTAGCGGTCGAGCAGTAGTTCGGCGGCGGCATGGAGCCGCACCGTGGGATCGGTCTCCAATCGGGGGAGCAGGGACCATCGGCCCGCGGCATGTCCGGGCACGTGCGCTGCGCGGGCCGCGAATTCGTAGGATGCGCCTATGCCGCGCCGGCCGAGCGTCGCGAGGCGGGACGGGGAGCGTATCCGGGACGGCGGGGGTTGCTGCCGCACGCGGTGTGCCGCGTGCCCGCCGCTCAGCCGGGCGCGCAGCGGCTTGAGCGTGTCGCCGGTGACCAAGCCGGCAAAGACCAAGTCCCACAATGCTTCGAGTATGTGGTCGGCCGTGGCAGTGCTCGGGCCGTCGAGGGTCGCCTTCGCCTGACGATCCTCGCCGCCTTCATGGTGTGGCACCGCGGCGCGGACGGCATCGACCAACTCGGCGAAGAAGAAGGCCCCACCGCGCCGGAGCACGTCGAGGATGGCGGTGTGCAGGGGACCCGGCGGCGGCCCGGGCAGATCAGGCGGCACGGGCAGGGTGAGCGGCGCGGTCTCGGCGAGGTGCAGGGCGATCCATGCGTCGCCGCCGCCGATCTCGCCGTGGGCGGACCACAGGACGTCACCGGCCGCCATGGCGTCATCCAGCATGACGGAGGAGTATTCCGGGATGCGAGCGGGAAGGATCAGAGTCTCCAGCGCGGAGGCCGGCAGCTGTGTTCCAGCGAGCTGCTCGACCGCGCGGAACAGGCGGTCCATCTGGCCCCCGGCCCCCCGCCGGTCCGCGCTGTGAGCGGGTTCGATGCCGTTCCACGCCGGCAGGAATCGACCCAACGTCTCGGGCGCGACGGGCTCCACCTCCGCGCGCAGCGCGGCCAACGAACGTCGCCGTAGCAGGCGGAGGACGGCGGGGTCGACGTACTCGATCTCGCCCTCCGCCGCGCCGGTTCCGAGGACGCCGCCGAGATCACTGCCGAGGTCACGGCCGAGGGCATTGCCGAGGGCATTGCCGAGAACGCCGCCGAGCGGCCGAAACTCGCCGGCCACCAACCGGCCGGCCGATATCAGGCGGCTCAGCGCGTCGCGGACCACGGCGACACCGAGACCGAACCGGGCCGCCGGCTCCGCCGCGGTGAACGGACCATGGGTCCGGGCGTAGCGGCCGAGCAGTCGGGAGAGTGGATCGGAGACCGGTTCGAGGAACGCTTCGGCGATCCCCTCCGGCAGCGCGACGCCGAGCGCATCGCGCAGCAGAGCCGCGTCCGCCGGATCGGCCCACTGGGCCTGTCCGGCGATGCGGACTTCGATCACCCGCCGCGCGGCGGCGAGGCGCGCCAGCGACATCGTTGCGGCAGCGACCTTCTCAGGACTCACGTCCGCGGCCACGTCGGGAACCACCTCGAAGGCCGCCTCGGGGTTGGTGGCCGCGCCGACCTCGGCGGACACTGCGGCTCCCGATCCGGGTCCCAGGTGGCTGCGCGCAGCGATCTCGGCCGCGGTGAGAGGCCCGAGAATCCTCACCAGGTCAGTAATCTCGTCCTCGGAGCGGGCACGTCGGTCGGGAGCGAGCCGCTGCAGGGACCGCTCCACCTCGACCAGCGCACCCGCATCGAGCAGATCGCGCAGCGATGGCGCCTCGGCGGTGCCGAGGAGTTCGGCGAGCAGGGCCGGGTCGATGGTTAGCGCGGCCGCGCGTCGCTCCGCGAGCGGGCTGTCGCCCTCGTAGATGAACTGCGCGACGTACCCGAACAGCAGCGACCGCGCGAAGGGCGACGGTGCCGGCGTCGTTACCTCGACCACCGCCACCTCGCGCGCGGCGATGCGACGCATCAGCAGGGCCAGCGAGGCCACGTCGAACACGTCGGCCAGGCACTCGCGCGCCGCCTCGGCCACCACCGGGAACTCGGGGTAATCCGCGGCCACCTCCAGCAGTTGCACGGCACGCTGCCGCTGCTGCCACAGCGGCTGGCGCCGATTCGCCTGGTGGCGCGGGAACAGCAGGGACCGCGCGGCGCACTCCCGGAACCGCGCCGCGAAGACTGCGGAGCCACCCAGCTGTGCGGTGACGTCGGCGCGGACCGTGTCCGGGTCCAGGACCATCAGATCGGCGAGATCCGGTAACCCCCAGTCAGATCCGTCATATTCGACATCCGGGAAGCGCAGCACGATGCCGTCGTCGGAATGCTGCGCCTGCACGTCGATGCCATAGCGCTCACGCATCCGCGCTGCGAGCACGAGCGCCCAGGGGGCGTGCACGGCCGCGCCGTAGGGCGAGTGGAGGACCACAAGCCAGTCGCCGAGTTCGTCCCGGAACCGTTCGACCACCAGGGTCCGGTCATCGGGCAGCACGCCGGTGGCGCGTTGTTGCTCGGCGAGGTAGGCGAGCAGGTTGTCGGCGGCGAACGGATCGAGCCCGATGGCGGTGAGTCGGTCGCGAGCGGATGTGCCTGCGGTGCTGGCGATCTCGCGCACGAAGCCGCCGTGCGCGGCACCGAGTTCGGCGGGGCGACCGGCCGAGTCGGCCTTCCAGAACGGAAGTCGGCCGGGGATGCCGGGGGCCGGCGTCACCTCGACGCGATCGCGGCCGATGTCGACGATGCGCCACGAGCTCGATCCGAGCACGAAGACATCACCCACGCGCGACTCGTAGACCATCTCTTCGTCGAGTTCCCCGACCCGCCGGCCACCGGTCCGGGCGGATGCACGGGCCCCTCCGCGGGACGCGGGGGACGGCGTCATCTCCGTTTCTGGAGACGATAAGGCTTCTGGATCAACGGAATCCGCGCCATCCAAAGATGGCGCGATCTCGGGCGACCCGGCGAGGAACACGCCGTACAGCCCGCGGTCGGGGATGGTGCCGCCGGAGGTCACGGCGAGACGCTGCGCGCCGGGGCGGGCGATGAGCCGATCGGTGGCGCGGTCCCAGGTCAGGCGCGGTCGAAGCTCGGCGAACTGTTCGCTCGGGTACCGGCCGGAGAGCATGTCGAGCACCGATTCCAGCGCGCCGCGGCCGAGCGTGGCGAAAGGGGCGGAGCGGCGCAGCAGCGCGAGAAGCTCATCGACGGTCACGGTGTCCATCGCGCAGATCGAGACGATTTGCTGCGCAGCCACATCCAGCGGATTCGTGACGACGTGGGTCTTTTCGATCAGCCCGGCCCGCATCCGCTCGGTGGCGACCGCGGCGGAAACCAGGTCGCCGCGGAACTTCGGGAACAGCACGCCCTTGCTGGGGGCACCCACCTGGTGCCCCGCGCGGCCGATGCGCTGCAACCCAGAGGCCACGCTGGGCGGCGATTCGACCTGGATCACCAGATCGACTGCGCCCATGTCGATCCCGAGTTCCAGCGACGAGGTGGCGACGACGGCGGGCAGTACGCCGCGTTTGAGCGCGTCCTCGATCTCGGCGCGCTGCTCGCGGGAGACCGAGCCGTGGTGCGCCCGGGCGAGGACGGGCGGTGCGCCCATGCCGGCTCCGGACTGCGCCATGATCTGCGCCGGCATGCCGAGACTGTGCGTGGCGATGGTCGACGCGGTTGATGCGGCTGCCGGCCGAGGCGGTGAGGTGTCGCGGGCGATGATCGTGGCGTCGAGCGGCGCCGCGTCGTCGGAATGCTGGGCGTCGAGTCGCGCGGCGTGAATTTCGTTGAGACGGGCCGTGAGTCGCTCCGCCAGACGGCGCGAGTTTGCGAAGACGATCGTCGACCGGTGAGCCTCGATCAGATCCACGATGCGCTCTTCCACATGCGGCCAGATCGAGGGCTTCGCCCGGCTTCCCGTCGCGGACCCTTCGAGATCGGCTGCGGGCGCGTCGATCTCGGACAAGTCCGGGACGGGGATCACCACCTCGATGTCGACCTGTTTGTCCGCCGGCGGCGCGACGACCGTCACCGCCCGCCCGCCCGCCAGGAACCGCGCAACCTCCTCAATGGGCCGCACCGTCGCCGAAAGCCCGATCCGCTGCGCCGGCCGGCCAATGAGAGCGTCTAGCCGGTCCAGCGAGACCGCAAGGTGCGCACCGCGTTTGGTGCCTGCGACGGCGTGCACCTCGTCCACGATCACGGTCTCGATGCCGGTAAGTGCACGGCGCGCCTGGCTGGTCAGCAGTAGGAACAGCGACTCCGGGGTGGTGATCAGGATGTCCGCTCCGCGGCGGGCGAACGCGGCCCGTTGCGCCGCATGAGTGTCGCCGGATCGCACCGCCACGTCTATGTGGGGAATCGTCTCCCCGCGAGCGGCGGCGAGGGCCGCGATCCCGGTGAGCGGCGAGCGCAGATTGCGTTCGACATCGACGGCCAGGGCTTTGAGCGGCGAAATGTAGAGCACCCGGCATCGTCCGCGCCGCGTCGTCTCGCCGCCCGGTGCGGGCTCGCCGGCGGGACGGGCATCGCCACGAACTACGTCATCGGCGGTTCCGGTGCCCGGCGACGAGACAAGCTCATCGATCGCGGACAGGAACGCTGCCAACGTCTTGCCGGATCCGGTCGGCGCCACGACGAGCGTGTGCTGGCCCGCCGCGATGGATCGCCACGCGCCGGCCTGCGCGGCCGTCGGGGCCGCGAACGAGTCGATGAACCACTCCCGCACCAGCGGCGAGAAGCCCGCGAGCGCATCCCGCGGGTCGGGCGCAGGGTCGATCGCCGCGTCGGCGGGTCCGGGGCTCACCCGCCTATTGTTCCCGGGAACGCGCGCAGCGGTCCAGGCGCGGGCATGGTCGGGAACTGCGTCATGATCGCGAGCGGCCGCCCCGTCGACGAATGACGGATATGACGAAGCCCGTGGCGAGGGTTCAGCGGATGGCCGCGACGGCGGCGTCCAACCTGCTGGCGGCGTCTCGAAGGGCGGCGCGACGGCGGGTGACCGCATCTTCGATGCCCGCAAGTTCCTGGCGCGCCGCGGCCGAATATGCTTGCACCGCTTCGATTCCCGGCGAACCCGGCTGCGTGCGGCGCAGGACCCGCGTCGGGTCCGTCGCCGCGTCGATCACACGCTGCGCGCCGCCGTCCGGCAGTGGGCCGAACCCCGCCGCGCGCACCGCGGCATCCACCTGCCGAGGCGACCACTCGGCGGGTGTGCCTGCGAGAACGAGATCATGGATCACGCCGTGCGCGCCGCGCCACGGGATGCCTTGGCGGGCAAGCTCTTCCGCCGCGGAAGTCGCGGTCGATCCAGAGGCGACGATCTCCTCGTCGGTGGGAAGCTCCCCCACCCGCAGGGCCGCGATCAGACCGGCTGTCAGGCGAGCGGTGCGGATGGCCCGGTCCGCGGCGCGGGCGAGATACGGCTGCACGTCGGTGGTTGCGTTGTTCGAATCTTCGAAGTACGCCACCCCGATGTTGTTCGCGACCGACGCCAGATCCCCGGCGGCGGCCCCCGCGTAGGAACACAGGTGCTCGAGAACCACCGGGTTCCGCTTCTGCGGCATGATCGACGAGCCCTGCGTGAACTCCTCCGGGGTCTGCACCCAGCCGCGCGTCATCCAGTCCAGCAGGGTCCGCGCGAAACGAGCCGTCGTCGCGCCGAAACGCGCATACAGCGCGGCGGGCCGGAACAGATGCTCGGCCCCCGCAACCGCGTCGTAGGAGGATCGGAACGTGGTGGCGAAACCGAGCATCTCGGCGACGCGCCCGGGGTCGATCGCCAGGTCCGTGCCGGCGAACGCGGCCGACCCCAGCGGCGACACATTCACCTCGTCGTACACGTCGACCCATTCACGAAGCAGGCTCAGCCGGGCTTCGACCAGGCCCGCCAGGACGTGGCCGATCGTGGTCGGCTGCGCCGGGCGGCGGTGCGTGAAGCCGATGATCAGCGCATCCGCGTAACGCTGCGCCGCGTCGGTAGCGGACCGAGTTTCGGAGATGACGACGTCCGCAAGGGTGAGCAGATCGTCTCGTACGGCCCAGCGAAAGACGCCCGCATCCAAGTCGTTTCGAGATCTGGCCAGCTGCACGTCCAGCTCCGACCGGTCGATCCCGGAGACCTCCGCCAGGCGTTTCTCCATCAAGTAGTAGACGTCCTCGAACGTGCCGTCGAAGGCGGGCGCCGGCACCGGAGATCGGAGCGTGTCGAGCCCGTCGAGCAGCCGCTTCGCGCGGTCGGCCGGCAGCAGGCCGCGCTCGGCCAGCATGACGACATGTGCCCGGCTGGCCTGCACCATCGGCAGGAACAGCCGGGGCTCCGCGAACTCGTAGACCCGCCGAAGGTGGTTGTCCCAGTACACGTTCACCGCTCGACGCCGTTCCGGTCGCGACCGTCGGCAACGGTGCTCCACACCCGGGCGAGGCCGCTCACCAGGCATCCGTCCACCACCGCGTCGATGCCGAGGGCGGTGACCTTGATGGGCGGCGTGATGGGGGTCAGGGTACGAAGCCGGGTCTCGATCATGGCGGCGAACCCCGGCGCGCGGCCGATGCCGCCGCCGAGCACGATCAGGTCCGGGTCAACGATCAGCACGATCGCGCCGATGGTCTTCGCGATCAGCGTCGCCTCCTCGGACACGATGGCGGCCGCCGCGGCGTTACCGGAAGCCGCCGCGGCGAACACGGCCTGGGCGGACCTCTCGCGCGTCATCCCCGCGCGTTTGGCCGCCCGGACCACGGCGGCACCCGACGCGGACGCCTCCATCTCGCCGCGGCGACGGGCGTCGACGGCGTCGACCCCCAGGCCGCCGGGGAAGGGCAGATAGGCGATCTCGCCGGCGATCCCGTGCGCGCCGCGATGCAGATGCCCGTCGATCACCAGGCCCATGCCCACGCCGGTACCCACCGACACGAAGGCGAAGCTGCCCACGCCGCGACCGTGCCCGTGCCGCAGTTCCGCGAGGGCCGCCGCGTCGATGTCGTTCTCCATCATCAAGCGCTGCCCGAACGAGTCGCGGAGTTCCCCGAGGGCGGCGGGGGAGGCCCAGTGCCGATTGCTGCCGACGAGGTCGAGCGCGTCGCGGCTCGGGTCGTAGACGCCCGGACTACCGATCACCGTCTGCATGACGAGAGTTCGGTCGATTCCGGCGTCGGCGCACAGCGTGTCGGCCAGCGTGATCACGTCCCGGATGCGCGGTTCGCTGCCGGAAGCCGGCACGGGCATCGAGGCGCGCGCGTGATCCCGACCCCGGAGGTCGACCAGGGCGCCACGCAGGTACTCGTGGCCCACATCGAGCCCGAGCACGTACCCGGCCTGCGGCCGGATGTCGTACAACGCGGCCGCCGGGCCGGGCCGCCCGGCGCGCCGGCTGACTGTGTGCACCAGCCCCGTGTCGGCGATGCGGGTGAGCGCGGAGGCAACCGTTGCTTTGCTGAGTCCCGACTCCTGCACGAGTTCAGCGTGGCTGAGCGGTCCTGTGCGCCGGATGAGGTCGAGCAGGATCTGCTCGTTCATCGCCCGCATGAGCTGCGGCCGGGCGGGCTCGGCCGACAGTTTGGCCACCACCGTCACGCTCCTTCGTCGTGTGCCCGATTGTGCCAGCGCGTACCGGTCGCGTCCGCATCGTGCACCGGTCGTCCTTGTATCGGAATATTTAATCGGATACTATCCAGATAATCATCGAAAAACACGCGGAAGGCGCCGAACCATGGCCAGCCTGCCCGCTGTTGTCGGGATCGACTTCGGCGGTACGAAGATTGCGGTCGCGATCGGCGACGCGCAGGGCTCGCGCATGAGCAGCGTCGTTGTCGAGAGCCTCCCCGACCGAGGCGCAGAGGCCGCGCTGGAGCGGGGCCTCGCCGCCGCCGAGCACCTCGTCCGCGCGCTGCCGTCGACCCACCGCCTGGCGGCCGTCGGCGCCGTGACCTTCGGCATCCCCCGCAGGGATCGCATCGATCTCGCTCCCGCCATTCCGGGCTGGCAGCGCGTCCGATTCGGCGAGGCGTTGCAGTCGAGGTTCCCGGACGTGCCCGTCCGGATCGGAACCGATGTCAAGGCCGCCGCGGCAGCCGAATCGACCTGGGGCGCATTGTCCGGGATTCGAACGGGCATGTACGTCAACGTGGGTACCGGTCTGGCGGTGGGGATCGTGGTGAACGGCGTCGTCCTGCTCGGCGCCGATCGGGCCGCGGGGGAGATCGGCTACAGCCTGCGGTCGGTGCGAGACGTGCGGAAGTCGCCCGGTGAACGAATGGTCCTCGAGGATGTCGTGAGCGGCAAGGCCCTTGTCACCCGGGCGCGAGCCGCCCTGCGCGGCGAGATATCCGTCGCCAGTGACGTTTTCACCTTGGCGCGGTCCGATCCCCTGGCTGCCGAAATCGCCGATGGCTTCGTCGACGAACTGGCCCTGCACCTCACGAACCTGGCGATCGCGATCAACCCCGCCAGGATCGTCATAGGCGGCGGTGTGACGGCGGCGTGGCCGGATCTCGCACCGCCGCTGCGGGCGGCACTGGACCGCTCGGTGCCCTATCCACCGCAGCTCGCCCGCGCGACGTTCCCGTACGACGCGCCGTTGATGGGCGCCCTCGCGATCGGTGTGAGCGCGCTCGCGTCGCCCGGCGGCACCGACTCTTCCCCGTATCCGGCGCTGGTGCCGGGAACGGACTCCTCCTGGGAAGGAAGGTTGAGATCATGAGACACCAGAAGGCCCGGCTCTCGTTCGCCGTGGCGCTGGGGGCGGCCACCGTGCTCACCGTTGCGGCGTGCGCGCCGGGGCCATCGTCGTCCTCGTCCAGCCCGAGCAGCGCGCCACCGACCGGAACATCGTCATCGGCGGCCGGCTCGGGAAACGGGCAGAGCAGTTCCGCATCCGGCTTGTCGACGTCGGCGGGTACCGGGTCGGGCGTCAACACGGATCCGGCGACCATGGGCACCATCAAGCTGACCGTCTGGGATCAGGAGACGAGCCCCGGCATCAGCAATTCGTTGGACGAGCTCAACAAGCAGTTCCACGCCAAGTACCCGAACATCACCATCAACCGGGTCGTCATGTCGGGCACGGATCTGCGGACCACCCTGAAACTGCAACTCTCGTCGAACAATCCACCGGACGTCGCACAGGCGAACCAGGGTTTCGCGGACATGGGCTCGTACGTGAAAGCGGGCCTGTTGACGAACCTCGCGCCCTACAACGAGGCGTACGGGTGGAGCAAGCGGATCCCGTCCAGCCAGCTGGCATTGGATTCCATGACGCCCGACGGGTCGAAGCTCGGCACCGGCAACCTGTACGGGGTTTCCGGCACGGGTGAGGTCGTCGGCATCTTCTACAACAAGTCGATCCTGAGGAAGCTGAACCTTCCGGTGCCGACCAGCATCGAAGAGTTCGAATCGCAGCTTCCGAAGATCAAGGCGGCGGGGGTCTTGCCTATCGAGTACGGAGATCAGAACCTGTCACCGTCGATCCACCTGTGGGGTGTCACGCTCATTCCGGCGCTCGGCCACACGACGGCCTCGGCGCTGGTGTTCGGCGGCAACGCGTCTTGGACCGACCCGGCCGTGGCGAAGACGGCCACGACCCTGCAGGACTGGTCGAACGCGGGTTACCTGTCACCCGGTGCCAACGGTGTTAGCTCCAACTCCGCCGCAACGGCATTCGGTAAGGGCGGCGCCGCGTACTTCTTGGCCGGAACCTGGAACGAGAACGCGATCACCGCGGGCCTGGGCGCATCCGGCGCCGGATTCCTCGTGCTGCCGGAGACGGCGGGCGGTCCGCTCACGGCCATGGGCGGCCTCGGCATGGGATGGGCGATCCCGACCAACGCGAAGCACAAGGACGCGTCGGCCGCGTACATCAACTTCATCACCGACGCCAACGCGGCGCAGGTGCTGATCCAGAACAACCAGCTGCCCGCCGTGCCGCCGGCGAATTTCAAGGCCGACCCGAGCACGCTGCTCGGCAACGTGCTCGCTGACTGGGCCAAGCTCACCGCGGCGAACGGCCTGGCACCGTACATCGACTGGTCGACCCCGACCATGTACACCACGCTGTCGACGAACCTGCAGTTGCTGCTGGCGAACAAGATCACGGTGCCTGATTTCGTCAAAGCCGTGCAGGCCGACCACGACAAGTTCTATTCGGGCAGCTAGGGCGCATGCCCGTCACGGCAAGCAGTATCGGTGCGCTGCCGCCTCCCGTGAGGCGGCAGCGTCGCCGTGCCGACTTCGTCGCGTATCTGTATCTGGCGCCGGCGGTCGCATTCGTGGGGGTGTTCCTGATCTATCCGCTCGTCGAGGCGGGCGTGATCTCGCTCTATCAGTGGGACGGGATCAGCGTGGCCAAGTGGGTGGGGCTCAGCAACTACCTGACGGCCGCGCAGACCCCGGAGATCGTGCAATCCTTTTACCACGTCGGGGTTCTCATCATCTTCTTCGCCGTGATCCCGCTCGGACTCGCGCTCATCCTCGCGGCCGTCGTGCAACGCGGGGCGCGGCTGCACGGCCTCGGCTTCTTCCAGTCGCTCATCTTCCTGCCGCAGGTCATCGCGTCCGTGGTGATCGGCGTCATCTGGGTGTCGATCTACGCGCCTACCGGAACGATGAACACCGTTCTCGACGCCGTCGGCCTCGGCACCCAGAACGCGTGGCTCGGCGACTTCAATACAGCCTTGCCGGCCGTGGGTCTGATCGGCACGTGGGTCGAGATCGGGCTGTGCCTCGTCCTGATGGTCACCGGGATCTCGCAGATTCCGTCCGAACTGTATGACGCCGTACGCGTCGACGGGGCCGGCGCCATTCGGGAGTTCTTCGCGATCACCTTGCCGGGCTTGCGCGGGCCGATCGTGGCCGCATTGACGCTGACCGTGCTGTTCGCGCTGCGGACCTTCGACATCGTCTTCGTCACCACCGGGGGCGGCCCAGGCACATCGACGGTCGTGCCCGCGTTCCTGGTCTACAACCTGGCGTTTCGTGAGAGCGAGGTCGGCCTGGGCTCGGCGGTGGGCATCCTCTTGGTGATCGTCACGCTGATCATCACCGGGATCATTCGGCGCCTGGAACCGAAGGAGATCGACGAATGATCCGCCGCCGCGACATCGTCGGCACCTACCTGATCCTCGGCGTGTTCAGCGTGATCGCGCTGCTCCCGATCGTCGGTATCGCACTGATGGCGTTGACACCGGACGACGAATCGTCGGCAACCTTCGTCATCCCGACGCGGCTCGATTTCAGCAACTTCGCCCAGGCCTGGACCGTCGGCCAATTCTCGACCTATCTGCGGTCGAGTGTGATCGTCGCCGTGTCTGTGGTCTTCGCCTCGACGATCATTTCCATTCTTTCGGCCTATGCCTTCGCGCGCATGGAATTCTTCGGCAAGCGGATCCTGTTCTATTTGATCCTGATCGGGCTGCTCGTTCCGATCGAGACGTACATCATCCCGCTGTTCTACGAAATGCGGTCGTTCAACCTCACGGATACGTACTGGTCGCTGATCCTGCCGCAGATCGCGCAGAGCGTTTCGTTCGGGTGCTTCTGGCTGACCACGTTCTTCCGTGCGGTGCCGCGTAGCCTCATCGAAGCAGCCGAGATCGACGGGGCGTCCCGGTCGCGAATCCTGTGGCGAATTCTCGTGCCGGTGAGCAGGCCCGCGATCATCAGCATGGTGATGCTCGTGTTCATGTGGACGTGGAACGATTTCATGCTGGCCCTGGTCATGATCACGAGCAACGATCGCCGCACGGCTCCGCTCGCGCTCAGCTTCTTCCAGGGCATCCACATCACCCAGTACTCGCTGTTGGCCGCTGCCGCAACGATTGTCGCGCTCCCGCTGATCATTCTGTACGCCGTCCTTCAGCGCTACTTCATCCGCGGCATGCTCGCGGGTGCGATCAAGTAGCAGATCGGGCGGTACGGGGATGGTGCCGGACGTCCAGGATCGCCTCGACACGCCGGCATCGCGACGTCGGCGCCCCCGGGCAGATTCGAACTGCCGACACCCGCTTTAGGAGAGCGGGTATAATAGATCGTGACCGTGTGTCGATGCAGGAAACGCGCACGTCAGAGGCTATGTGCAGATGCTGGCATACGCTAGGCTATCGCCAGCGATGGCTATTCGAATGGCTATTCGGAGTATCGGCAGGTGACGCATGGCGCGCGGCAAGGGCGAGGGCTCCATCTACCAGATCGCGGACGGCCGATGGCGCGCCTCCATCGAAGCCGGATACACCCGCACCGGCACGCGGCGCCGCATCGTCATCACGCGCGACACCAAGACCGCGGTGCAGGTCGAGATGAAGGCGCGTCTGCGGCAGATCGCCGAATCCGGCATCCCCGCGCCCGGATCGTCCGGCGCCACCGTCAAGGCATACGCCGACGACTGGCTCGCCCGCAGGGTCGCGTCGAAGCGGCCCAAGACGATGGAGCGCGACACCGGCGTCATCACCGGATGGGTCGTGCCCACCATCGGGCACAAGCGCCTCGGCAGCCTCACCCCAGCCGACGTGCGCGCCGTGCACCGCGCGATCCTGAAGGCGGGACGCTCGCCGGCGTCGGCCGTCCGGGCGCACACGGCGATGAAGAAGATGCTGCGTGACGCGATCGTCGACGGATACCCGGTGCCGCCGCGCGTCCTCCTCGTCGCACCGCCGCCCTCGGCGATCACCGACCGGACCGGGCCCACCGCTGCGCAGGCGCTCGCGCTACTCACCACCGCCGAGAACGACCCGGACCTGTCCAGATGGGCCGCGGCGCTGCTCCAGGGCATGCGGCAAGGCGAGTGCCTCGGGCTCACGTGGGGAGCGGTGGATCTCGACCGGGGCATCATCGATGTGTCGTGGCAGCTGCAGGCACTCCCGTACGAGCACGGCTGCGGCGGCACGTGCGGACGGGGGCGCGCCGGCAATTGTCCGCAGCGCAGGTTCCGTATCCCCATCGGATACGAGGTGCGCCGGATGCGCGGCCAGATGTGCCTAGTGCGACCGAAGACAGCCCGAGGACAGCGACTCATCCCGCTGGTTCCGTGGATGGCGAACGCCCTGAAACGTCACGGTGACGAAATGGGCATGGATACTGACACCCTCGTTTGGCCCGGTGCCGACGGCAACCCACGGCAGAGGCGGGACGACCTCGCCGCGTGGCACGACCTACAGGCCCGCGCCGACGTCGCCCACCCATCCGGGCGACCGTTCCACGTCCACGAAGCCCGGCACGCCACCGCGACACTGCTGATGGAGGCAGGCGTCCCCGAATCCGTGCGCATCGCCATCCTCGGGCACTCGCAGGCCGCCGTCACCCGCGCCTACGAACACGTCGACCCGGCGCAGGCACGAGCCGCGCTCGAGCAGGTCGCTGGCAGGATCGGGATCGGCTAGCCCTCGGCGGCCACCGCGTCCGTCCGCGGCCGGAGTTCGATCACGTCGGCGACCTTGCGGCCCAGCCCATCCAGTCGGTGCGCCCGGCCGTTCGCCCCGTCCCCGTACCCGATCCGGTACCCGTGCGCCCAGAACTCCTCGGGCGTAACGGTTGTGATGCGAACGCGCGGATCCATGAAACCCCCTACGTCGTGGCAGAGCGCACCCCTAGGCCCCCTTGGTACGCCGTTTACGTTCCGTAGGTATATCAGCACGCTCCGACACTGCGCGACCGGCGGAGCGCACCGGCGGCGAATCCGTTGCCGAATCGTCACCCGGAGTCGCATCGACACCCCGGGCCGCCATGTAGCCCTCGATAAACAGGTCCTTCCGCCCCTGCAACTCGTCAGCTATGGCGGCCTCCGACTGCTCCGACGCGCCTCCCGCTTCCGACCGCGGTTCCTGTGCTTCATTGCCAACCTCCTGTGCCGTGACGATGCTGCGAATCAGCTCGTCCACCGCGAGACGCTGGCGACGCGACAGGCGAGCTGCCTCCGCGGGCGGCGTGTATGGGCCGCTCCCGTGAGGTAGACCCGACGCTTCACGCAAGGCCTCGATCGGAATCGTGAGCACAGCGGCGAACGCTTCCAGGACCGACTCGGAAGGTTCACCGTGTCGCCCATTCAGGTAGTTGTTCGCAGAGGCGGGACTCAGCGTCAGGCCGCGCTTGGTCGCCTCGCGAGAGACCCGCCGACCGCTCCACCCTTCGGGCAGGCGGCTAGCCAGCAGATCGGACAGTGTGCTCACGGCTACGACTTTCGCGCTCAGGTTGGCTACAGGGCAACCTAGAGCGTAGCCAACGCGGCTACGTATAACACCGGTGTGGTTCGGTCCGCGTGCGGAAATCGCCGAAAAATACGGCTTGCGCGTGTAGCCGGAAGTGGCTACAGTGGCTAGCAGCTACCCAATCACTAGCCAAGGAGGCTACAGTGTCAGCAATCGCCACACGGCGCTTACCGCAAGAAGGGAGGCTCTGGGTGCGACTGATCAACAGGCAAGTCCTGGGCGACTACATGCGCTTCCGCAACGAGACGAATCGGTCTCTTGCCGACAAGTGCGCGCCCCACGCCAAGCGCGCAATCATCGGACACCTGAGGTCCGGCGAGCGGACCACGTGCTCGCCCGAGACGGCACGGGCTATCGAGCGTGCGCTGAACGCCCCTCCCGGTTCTCTTTTTGTGCCCGAAGTGGCTACCGACTACCGAGCCAGTAGCGGGCGGGCAGCATGACCACTGACCTGACGCAGTACGGCAGCACTCCGGCGTCGCCGTTCGACGCGATCCGGCGCGAGGACGTGATCGGAGAGCACTGGCTCGCGCGCGACCTCGAGCGCCCGCTCGGTTACGACTCGTGGCGTCGCTTTGAGGAGTCGATCGAGCGCGCGAAGGTCGCGGTCAACAACGCCGGAATGGAGGCGCGGGACCATATTGCCGACGCCGTCAAATTAGTCAAATCGGGCATCGGTGCCGAGCGGAAGATCACCGACTACCGGCTCACCCGGTTCGGCGCCTACATGGTGGCGATGAACGGCGATCCGCGTAAGGCGGAGATCGCCTCCGCGCAGACCTACTTCGCAGTCAAGACGCGCGAGGCGGAGACAGCGCCGCGAGCGCTCACCGAGGACCAGATCGTCGCTCAGGCGCTTCAGATCACGTCGCGCCGGGTGGAGCAGCTGGAGACGAAGGTCGCCGAGCTGACCCCGAAGGCCGAAACGTTCGATGCGTTCCTCGCGACGGTGGGTGACTACAGCGTCAACGAGGCAGCCAAGATCCTCGCCCGCGACGACAACATCCTGACCGGCCAAGGCCGGCTGTTCGGCTTCATGCAGCGGCTCGGCTGGATCTACCGCGATGCCAAGGGGCGTCCGATCCCGTACCAGACGCAGATCGACGCCGGACGGCTCGCGGCACGGGCGCAGTTCCACTACCACCCCGAGACCGGGGAGAAGGTGCCGGACCCGCCGCAGATCCGCGTCACGGCAAAGGGACTCGCAGCGCTCCGCACAAAGTACCTGGCGGCGGCGTCATGAGGTCCACATCGCACTCCGGCGAGGTCTTCGATATCTGGCTGCTGGCAACGGTTCCCAGTAAGGAGCCGATCTCGATTCACGCCGAGTCGGAGATCGACGGGGGAGTGGCCGGCGCGTTCGACCGGCTCGTGCCCGGGCTCGTCGCTGACCTGCGTGAACGAGTGACGGGAGAGAAGCGATGACCAGAACGACCACGCTGCCGCTCGCGGTGGGACTGAAAGCCGCGGCCGAGATGGCGGGCGTCTCTGCGGACACGATCCGCAGGGCGATCCATTCGGAAGAGCCGCCGTACCTGAAGGCCAAGAAGATCGGCGGCCGGATCTCGATCGCGGTCAAAGACCTACAGGCGTGGCACGACTCGCTGCCTGACGCCTAGCAATCGGCCGCCGCCTGGTCAGAGGCGACGGCCGAGGACAACAACCACTCAGAAAGCAGGTTACAGCAATGACCACCACTGAAACCCCGGCTGCGGCGGTTCTGGCGCGGCTGGATGAGGCGCGGGATCTCGTCCTGCGGTTCGCCGAGCTGGGCGTCGTGCCGACCCGGATCGAGACGAACGACGAAGTGTTGGAGGAGCCCCGCAACTTCGCCGAGGGCGACGTGCGTTTCTCGTTCTACGGACGCGGCGAGGAGTGCGAGCGGGCCGCGGTGGCGCTGCTGAGCGCGTACCCGGCGGCGGTGATCGAGCGCGACCATCAGCGCGACAGCTTCACCATGTACTGCGCCGGACGGCCTTCGTGGGGCGCCTACTTCTCCAACTCTGTCTGCACTCGTGTCCAGACCGGCACGCGGACGAAGACGGTCCCGGATCCGGTGGCGATGGAGCAGGTGCCGCTGATCGAGGTCGAGGAGCCCGTCTACGAGTGGCGCTGCGCCGACCCGCTGGCAGATATGGCGGCCACCAAATGCCCCCCGCCGGCGCTGGGCAGCGTCTTACCGAGGCGGGCTATCCCGGCGGGGGTGCGGCTCAACCTCCGGCCGCACCCTCGCCGGGCATCGGACGCCACCGGATGGAGACCCGCCCGCTCGTGCCGATGCTGCGAGCGCGGATCGCGGCGGGGCTGCCCGTCGTCGGCCCCGATCTGTGGGACGTTGCGACTGCAGAGATGCGGCCATGAGCGCCCACACGTTCACGGTGACCGACGCGGCGACGTTCCGCACGTGGGTCGAGCCGAACGGGATGCGGTGCGTCTCGTGGCACGACGGCCGTGAGGGCTACTCGATCACGCTCTCGTTCCCGGCGTCCGCGGATTCGGTGCGGCGGCTGGCGGACATGCTCGCGGCGACGGCAGAGGACGTGGCGGTGTGAAGCGAGAACCGAAGCGGGGCTTGACGTTCGCGGCCGGTAACCACTCGTACCGGCTGGACGGGAAGCCGGTACCGGGCGTGACAACGATCATCGGCGTCCTGGACAAACCGGCGATCCCGAAGTGGGCCGCGGAGCAGGTCGCTCGGCATGTCGCGGAGAACCCGGCCGCGATCGAGGCGTTGCGGTCGCTCGGCGTGGACGGCATGGTCGCCGCGTTGAAGTCCGTGCCGTGGAAGCGGCGGGACGACGCGGCCGACCGCGGCGCGACGTTCCATGATTTCGCGGACCGGCTGGTGCGCGGCGAGGAGATCGTGCTGGACGCGGACGATCCGCAGAACGCGTTGGTCGATTCGGCGCTGGACTTCATCGAGCAGTGGCACATCGAGCCGATCCTCACCGAGACCGCAGTGGGCAGCCGGACCCATTGGTATGCCGGGACTCTCGACCTGGCGGCGCACTACCGCAGGCCGGACACCGGCGAGGTCGGCGTGGGGATCTTCGACTGGAAGAGCGGCAAGCGGATCTACACGCAGGCCTGCTACCAGCTGAACGCCTACGGGCACGCCGAGTTCTATGGGCTCGGCGGCGACGAACACGAGCTGCCGCGCTTCGACGCGGCGTTCGGTGTGCAGGTCCGCGCAGACGGGTTCGACGTGCACGAGGTCCGGTACGGGCCCGAGGTACATGACGAGTTCCTGTGCATCCGACGCACTTTCGACATTCACAAGCGCGCTGAGGGCGACTGGCGGCAGCCGGGCTCCGGCTATGTGGGGCGCGCGATTCAGGCAGGAGAAGCGGCATGACAGAGCTTGCGATTCGTCCCGACGCATCCCCATTGGTTTCCCCGATGGCTGCGGTGGCGTCGTATCAGGACGCGGCGGTGCACCGGTTGGGCGAGTGGGCCCGGTCGGCTGATGCGGCCTACACGGTGGCGGAGCGGCTGGTTCAGTCGTCGTTCGTTCCGTCCTCGTTCCAGCGGAAGCCGGTCGAGGCGGCGGCGGCGATCCTGGCCGGCGCGGAGGTCGGGCTGTCTCCGATGGCGGCGCTGCGCAGCTTTGACGTGATCCAAGGGCAGGCGGCGCCGAGGGCGATCACGCTCCGCGCGATCGTGCAGTCCTTCGGGCACGAGATCGAGATGGTGGAGTCCACCGCGACCCGCTGCAAGATGCGCGGCAAGCGCCGCGGATCGCAGCAGTGGCAGACGGTCACGTGGACCATCGACCGGGCGAAAGACCTTGCCCTGACGGGGAAGGACAACTGGAAGAAGCAGCCGCAGGCGATGCTGGTCGCCCGCGCCACGTCGGAGCTTGCGCGGCTGATCGCCGCGGACGCGATCCTCGGCATCGGCTACGCGGCCGAGGAGATCGTGGACGGGATCGAGACCGTCTCCGAGGTCGTCTCGGAGCCTGCGCTCACATCGGAGCCGAGTCAGCCGGCCACACGTCGCGTCTCGCGCCGGTCCCGCACGGTCGACGCAGAGCCCGGATCCGAGTCGACCGAGGAGCTTCCGATCACCGATCCGCAGATGAAGAAGATGCAGGCGCTGTTCGCGGAGAAGGGATTCCGGGACTCGGACGACCGGCACGCGTTCGTCACGCAGGTGTGCGACATCGAGGTCGCATCGTCACGGGATCTGACCAAGACGCAGGCATCGGCGGTGATCGACCGCCTGGAAGCGCTCGACACGCTCCCGCCGGACGACCCGCAGCAGGAGTTGATCCCCGATGCCGAGTGACGTTGCCCGCGCCGAGTCCGCGTATCTCACCGAGCCCGCCTGGCGCGAGATCCCGTGCCGCTGCGGACATCCCGCCGACTACCACCGCGACACCTACCACGGCGACCCGTGCGACCACTTCTTGTGTGACTGCGGCTCCTACGACCCGGAGGACGACATGCTGGACGACACCGACACCATCGCTACCGGCATCGCTGTGATCGCCGCACTGGCCGTGTGGTGCGCGGCGCTGATCCTCGTGGCGTGGGCGGTGAGCAGGCCATGAGCATCAGCATCGAGGACGCGCGCAATCGGATCGGCGATGGCGTCGTCTACCACGCTGGCGGACCGGCGCCCGAAGACGGTGTTATCACGTCCGTCAACGACACGTACGTCTTCGTGCGGTATCGCGGCGACTTCGGGAGCAAGGCAACGCATCCCGCTCAACTCGACTGGCTGGCGGCGTCCCGATGAGGGCGATCACGGTCAGGCAACCTTGGGCTTGGGCCATCGTTTTTGGCCAGAAGGACGTCGAGAACCGCAGCCGCAATATCGCCGGCCGGTACCGCGGGCCCGTCGCGATCCACGCGGGGCTGCGAGACGACGACGCGGTACTCGACCACGAGAACCCAATGGCCGGTCTCATTTTCGGATCCTGCCCGGGCGCGCTGGAGGACGACCACAACCGCCACCACTGCGACTGGTGTCAGCGAACCGAGCCACAAAGGTTCGCGCACCGGGGCCACATCATCGGCGTGGTCGACCTGGTCGGCGCGCATGAATCCCGCCTGGACGGTTGCGGCGTCGGGAAGGGAACGGCGCGCCTGGGCGAGCTGATCCCGCTGTGCTCCGAGTGGGCGATGCCATGGGATTACCACCTCGTGCTCGCCAACCCCCGCCCGATGCCCGAGCCGATCCCGTGCCGTGGCCGACTCGGACTGTGGACCGTGCCCGACGACATCGCCGCCCGGATCGAGGCCACGTCATGATCCGCCTGCACATCGCCCTGGCCAACCTGCGCTACCGGCTGCACCTGCTCGCCGATCGCATCTACGACTGGACGCACGAGCCGGATCTGCTGGGCGACTGGGCCGACGTGCTGCACCGCGCGAACATCGCCAGGCGGCTTGATGAGGCGGACGGTTTGCGCTGGCACGACGGCGCGATCCGGGACCGGCAGGGACGGTACGCCAGCCTGCACCCGATCGAGGTGGCGGCGTGATGGACCACACCACGGAAATGCTGCTCGACATGCTCATTGAGCTGCTCGACAACGAACCGCCGGCGGACGCTGGCCAGCACCCGTCGATGGAGCTCCAGGCGCGGTTCGGTGCTGCGTGGGCCGAGTGGGACCAGAAGGTCGCGGGACTGCGACTCCTACTTGGCGTGCGCCTCGTGCATGACGCCGTCGAAGCACGCAGGGCGGTGGCGTGATGCCCGAGCGTATCCAGATGTCGCGCTCCCACCCGTGGCGCGCCGAGCACCCCGACGCCGTGATCGTGGACCGACGCACCAAGTGGGGGAACCCGTTCAAGATCGGGCGGACCTACGACATGTGGGTTCACGACGTCACGCCGAAGGGCTACGTCGAGAACGTCACACAGGCCGTCGAACTGTTCCGCCAGTACACGCACTTCCACTTCGTGCCCATCAAGCCGGAGACGCGCCCGTATCACGGCATCTACACGTACGGACTGGAGCCGCTCGCGAGTCATGCACGACGCCTGCTCGCAGGCCGCGACCTGGCCTGCTGGTGCCCGCTCGATCAGCCCTGCCACGCCGACGTGCTGCTAGCGCTGGCAAACCCCACACCTGCCCCGGCCGGGGGTGACGCCGCGCCTACCTCCCGCGGCGGGCACATTACCGACCCGGCCGGGGCGACCAAACACGAAGGGACACAGCAGCTATGAGCCACGTAACCGATCCGCGCGATCCGCGTCTAGGTCACGGCAGCGACACGGAGCCGGTACCGCAGAACGATGCGTACCTGGTGCTCAGCGAGGACGAGCGCGCCAGGGGTTTCATCCGCCCCGTGCGCCGCTCCTACGTGCACACCGCGTGCGGCACGGTCACCACCATGAGCCAGGCGATCGCTGAGACGTACGCCCGGGACCCGCACTTCTACGGCTCCACTTACTGCGCCTCTTGCCGGATGCATCGGCCCGTTGCGGAGTTCGTGTGGGACGGCACCGATCAGGTCGTCGGGTCATGACCGACACGCTCGCCGCGGACATCCTGGCCGCGATCGCCGACTACCACAAGGTCGAGCAGATGGTCCGCAACTGCATGTGCGGGCCGGACGCTCTCGACGACGCCCGCGCACGCCTCGCACGCTACGGCGACCCGGCGATCATCCTCCGCGAAAAACGGCCACCCATACCACCAGTCGAATGCGGGAGTTCCTGATGAGCATCGACCTGGACGCCATCAAGGCGCGACTCGCGGCGGCGACGCCGGGGCCGTGGGACTACGTGGGGCAGGGATGGATTACTCATCCTGGCACGACGTTCGCCGCGGTAGGCACTCCCGACCAAGGGATGATCCCGTGCACCGACGCCGACGCCGACCTGATCGCCCACGCACCAACGGACCTCGCCGCGCTACTGGCCGAGGTGCGCGCGCTGCGGAAGCGGGCCGCGAATCTGTCGCTGGAACGCGCCGAATTCGCCGACGAGGCGCAGTCGCTCCGAGATCGCCTGGCACGAATACCGGAGCGCACGACTAACGCTGAGGCCGAGGTGGAGCGTCTGCGTGCCGTGGTCGATTCGGCGAAAGCGGTTGTCGATGCCGAGTACGCAGCACATTCCGACCCGTACGAGGTGGGCATCAAGATAGCCGTGCTCCGCGCCGCTCTCGACGCCCTGGACGCGGGAGGTGAGTCGTGATGGCCAGATGCGTGAAGTGCGTGCGCGGGCGACACGACCTGTGCACCGGATACGACGGCGATCTCACAACCCACCCGGATTCGCTGCCGCTGTGCAAATGCCGCCACGCGCTCCACTACTACGACCTCGACACCAAGACGTGCGGGTGCGGGCAGCGCATGTGGCCTGAGGATCATGCGGCCCATGTCAATGCAGCCACGAAGGACGGTGACACCGATGACTGACCCGATCCCCGACGAGGCCGTGGAGGCGGCGTATCGCGGCTACTGCGATGCACGCCTGGGGCACCGCATGTCAGACGCGAACTTCGAGGCAGCGAAATCGCGTGTCGAGGTTGCGTGGATGCGCGCCGCCCTCACCGCCGCCGCCCCGCTGATCGCCGCGCAAGCCACCGCCGACCTCCGCGCCGGGATCGAGGCGCTGCTAGGGGAATGGCGGTCAACGCCGATGAGCCCTAGTGACGCCCGCACCGTCGCAATCTGCGCCGACGCTCTCGACGCGCTGCTGCGGGAGGGGGAGTCGTGACCGAAGCGCTTTTCGCAACCGAAACCACATCGCTCGCCGAGGCTGACATGCTCGCGCTGCTGCACCAGCGGCACAGCGCCGAAGCGATGGGCGCCCGTCGCTGGGTCATCGCAGAGCATGTGCCACAGCGCCCTGGGCACGCCGATGGGCAGCGCATCGCTGACTTCATCGCGATCGACTGCTACAGCGCCCCCGGCACCTACTACTGGCAGAAGGACGCCCGACACCTGGTCCACGGCTTCGAGATCAAGGTCTCCCGCTCGGACTGGCTGGCCGAGCTGCGCGACCCATCGAAGGCCGCCGCGTTCATCCCCTACTGCCACCACTGGTGGCTGGTCGCCGCCAGCCGGGACGTGTATCAGCCGGACGAAATCCCGGAAGGGTGGGGCGTGCTAGTGCCCACGGCCGCTAGTCTGCGCATCAAAATCCGCGCACCGTACCGGGAGGCAGAAGCGATGCCACCGGCGATGGTGGCATCGTTCGCCCGCGCCGTCGCCAAGACCGCCGTACGGGCCCCGGAGCGTGCCCGATGAGCGCGCCGGAAGTGCGGGTGCGGGTGGATGGCGCGTGGTACAGATGTGACGGCTGTGGGAACCGCACGCGCCCATGGAACTACGAAATCTCGGGCGCAGTCGAAAACGCGGCGTGGGTGCACGCCGAGACCTGTGTTCCATTCAGGCTCGCCCGCCTCCAAGCCCGCTGGGACGCCCGCGACGAGGCCCTGCACGCGCTGATCGAGCAGTGGCGGGCGTATGGCCATGCGCGGATACAACACGCCGCCGACGAGCTGGAGCGGGCGATCGGGGACGGACGATGACGCACACCACCCCATCCGACTACGCCGCAAAGCTGCACGCCGAGGCCGTCACTGACCTGTCGGACGCGTCCCTCGCCGCCACGTTCGCCCACTGCGTGCGGCCCGCGCGACCCGCCGAATACGACGCCATCAGGGACGCCTACCGCGTGGGATACCTGGCGGGATACGAGACGGTCGCCACGCTGCCGCTCTTCGAGGTGACCGCGTGACGACCCTCGTGCCTCCGATGCCGTACTCCGGCGGCAAGCAGCGCATCGCCGAGCGCATCGTCTCGCTGTTCCCGGCGCACGACCACTACGTCGAGCCGTTCGGCGGTGCCCTGTCGGTGCTGCTGGCCAAGCGTCCGTCGAAGATCGAGACCGTCAACGACCTCAACCGCTCGCTGATGACGTTCTGGCGGGTGCTGAGGGATCAGCCGGCCGATCTGGAGCGGGCGTGCGCTCTGACACCACACTCACGGGCTGAGTTCGCCGCCGCCCGTGACCTCACACCCGCCGACGAGGTGGAGATCGCGCGCCGCGTCTGGGTGCAACTGACCCAAGGTCGCGGGTCTCGTCTCGGCGTGCGCACGGGCTGGCGATTCGTGCACGGCACCAAGCGGATGACCCTCGCCCGCTACCTCGACGGCTACCTGGCGCGCATCGCACCCGCGGCCCAGCGGCTCCGAAACGTGACCCTGGAATGCCGGGACGCACTCACGGTCATCCACGCCTATGAGCGCCCTGGATGCCTGCTCTACGTGGACCCGCCGTACCTCGCCGAGACCCGTCACGGCGCCCAGTACGCCGACGAGTTCATGCGCACCGACCAGCACGAGACGCTCCTCGATGCCCTGATTTCGACGCCCGCGGCTGTGGTGCTATCCGGCTACGACTCCGATCTGTACCGCGACCGGCTCGCCGGTTGGGAGCGCCACGAATTCGCCGCCACCGCCATGACCGGACACCCACGCACCGAGGTCGTGTGGACCAACCGACTCCGATCTGACGGCGCCCTGCCTTTCGAGGTGACCGCATGACAACACCGACCCCGGCACCGCGCACCGCCTACCAGTGGGCGCCGCACTGCGACCGCAAGGGCTGCACCCGGCTCACCCTCACCTTCTACGGCAGGTCGGTCGGCATGTTCGCCGGCATCGAGGCCGTACTCGCCTACGTCAACCAACACCCGAGGGGGCCGAGGTGAGCGTCTTCGCGCCCCGCACCTGCCGACTGTGCGGACTCGACTACACGGTCACGCCGGGCACCCGCAAATACGCCGCACACCGCTACGGCATCTGCGCAACCTGCCGACGCAAAACCGCCTCACCCCGCCCCACCGACTACAGCAACATCCAGCCCATCAGCGACGCCGCCGACGACACCCGACCCGCATGGTCCTACCGCACGCCCACCGGCGTCGTGCTGCTGCTGCCCGGCGACCTCGACGGCATCACGCGCAGACTCACCCACTATTGGACGAACCGGCTCGGCATGCGCATGCCCATCTATCTGGATCTTGACGACGACATGCAGCCCACCGGCGCCGGCTACGTCATCGGCCCGGAGACCGGCAAGATCCGCGCCCGCTTCCGGCTGGAGCGGATCCGGCCATGACCTACACCATCCGCCGCTGCCCGATCTGCGGGAGACGACCCTGCGCCGTCGCGGGGTGCCCGCTGATGGCGCGGCCGTCGTACCCGACGTGCTGGCACCACGCGATCCGACCACCCGAGCCGACAGACGAGGACGAGTAATGGCACTTCCCTGGGTACGGCTGGACGCGAACATCGCCGCACACGACAAGATCCTGGGCCTGCTGTCGGACGAGTCCGAGGACCGGTGGCAAGCCGCCGCGTCGTACATGTTCGCGATGGCGTGGTCCGGTGGCGCGGGAACCGACGGATTCGTGCGTCGCGCTGCTCTCCCATTCGTTCACGGGACGGCCGCGACGGCTAAATTGCTGGTCGCATATGAATTGTGGGATGAAATGCCGGATGGATATCATATTCGGAATTACGCGGCACGGCAGGAATTAGAGGTTGTAAGCCAGGCGAAAAGGGCGGCACAGCGTGCCGGGGCGCTGAAAGCCAACTGTCAGCGGTTCCATGGCAAGGATTGCGGCTGCTGGCGGGACAAATTGGAGGCTGTGTGATGGTGTCTGCCCAGGTCATGCACTGTGTCAGTCTACCGACTCACTCGACTGACTCAGTCTACAGAGTCGCACGGACGGACGGACGGACTTACGAAGAATGTACTTACGTACAGAAGAAACTTACGTTGGTAAACGCGCGCGGGCGCAGGAAAGGCGAATATAATGTCAGCGATGGAAATCGTCTGTCCGCGCTGCGGTGCCGCCGCTGGCGCGGCGTGCATCAACCCGTTAACCGGAGAGCCATATCGGCATTACGCGCCGCATATCGAGAGAATTCGGGAGGCGCGGAAGAAATGACCACGACCCTTCGCCTTACCGAATCCGCATTCCAGCGCCGCGTGATCGACTACGCGAAGCTGCATGGCTGGCGAGTCCACCACGGCCGCACCGTCAACGTGGCCGGCCGCGGGCACATGACCCCGCTGCAAGGCCATCGCGGCTTCCCGGACCTCGCGCTCGCTCGCGGCGGGGTCGTGATCCTCGCCGAGCTGAAGCAGGACGGCCGGTACCCCGAACCCGAGCAGCGGGCCTGGCGGGATGCGATCGGGCAGCAGTGGCGGCTATGGCGACCCGAGAACTGGGACGAGATCCAGGAGGAACTGCGATGAATGATACCGATTCCCGCCGCTCAGCGCGTCCACTGGCTGGCGCGCGTGATTCCGACGTATGTCGGGGCCGAAACGGAGCTGGCGACGCTCTACGGCGATCTGAGGGCGGTGCGAGGTGAGCGGGATTCGACTGTTCACGCCGGAACAGACCGAGAAGCTCAACCGCGACATGGAGGCGTTTGCGGCTGGTGTCCGTGCGGCCATGGCGAGGATCGCCGATGTGATGCGCGCGGCCGGGCTGATTCCGCGGCCAACCATGCGCTACATCGGCGGCCACTGGTACCCGGCCGATCACGAGCGCATGACCGCGCGACAGTACCGGGCGTGGAAGAGGATGCTCGGCCGCCAGCGAGCCGCTGCTGCCGAGCTGACACGGATGAGGGTGGAGGACGGACTGTGAGCCGAAATCCCACCGGCGTGATTCACCGACCCCGCCACGATGCCGATTCCCGGTTACACGTAACGCGCCAGAGCGACGCAGACGCCGAAAACATCCATCCATACCGGAAGGCATCAAAATGACCGCAAAATCGCGTACAGAGCGTTTCACCGGGGCGACCTGTTCGGGGTGCGACGCGAGGTGGACCGCGATGGGAGCCGCGCACTGCTCGGGGTGCCATCGCACATTCAGCACGGCAAATCTGTTTGACCGGCACCGCGTCGATGGCCGATGCTCCGATCCCGAATCGATCATCAGCAAGCCACGAGACGGGTCTGTCGGCGAGCGCGTGATGTTCTTCCGTGACGGGATGTGGCGCGGGCCGGAATGGGATGCGGCGGCACTCCGGGAGGCGTCGTGACCACCGACCTCACCGCCCGGCTGCTGGCGGAGATTGAGCGGCGGGAGGCTGCCAACCAGACCGACACGGGCACCGGCGACATCGTGCGGGCATCCGCGATCGTCGCCTACCTCGCGGCGCTGCGGGGAGTGGTGGGGCTGCATCGGAACGCCGGCGGGGGTTGCCACGAATGCGAATACGACTGGCCGTGCGACACCGTGCGCGCCGTCGCCACCGCCCTGGATGTAACGCCATGAAGCGGCAGACCACCGTCCCCGTCCGATGCCCCGAGTGCGACACCACGGTCGCGCTGCCCGTGACGCGCTCCCTGATCGTCGGGAACACGGCCAGCCTGTACGTCGACCGCGGGCCGTTGGAGGAGCACCTGGTCGTGTGTGAGGCGGAAAGACTTTTGGAGGGGGCGGAGTGAGCGGACTGACCTGCCCATCGTGCACGCGGGAGAGCGCCGATGGGCTCGCGTGCTTCGATTGCGTCAACCGGCTGCTGGCGGAGATCGACATCCGCATCGTCGACGCCATCGGCGCACAGTCGCGACTCTCGCGTGGCATGGAGACTCTGCTCCGGGCGCTGCGGAAGGTGGTGGAGCTGCACCGAAGCGACGGCTGCGGTCGTTGCGAATCCTGCGGCGAGGAGGGATGGGGCGCGAACTTTCCGTGCCCGACCGTCTCCGCCGTCGCCGAGGCGCTGGGGGTGAGCGTCCATGGATAAGCGCTGTCCGACGCCATGGAAGGTCCGGTACCGCAACGGCGTCACCGCAAAGATCGCGCTGACGAAGCTCGACCGGCAGGACAAGGACGGCCACCACGAGGTGCGCGCCTATCGCTGCCCATGCGGCGGATGGCACCTGACGAGCAAGCGAGAGCGGAGCAAGCGTGGCTGACCTGACTTGCCCGGCGTGCGGCGCGAAGAGCGGGGATGGGCTGTTGTGCTCCCGCTGCCTGTCGCACTTGCGCTCGGACCTACACACCATCGCCGCGCTGCTGCCCGAGCTCGGCGCGCCGCTGCAGCGTCTCGGCTCCGGCGGCGGATCGACCGGGTACCACTCGACGGTGCCGATCACGGACGCGGTGTCCGATGCGCGGTCGGTCATGGGCAATGACCTGGTGACGTGGGCGTGTGAGCTGGACATGGGCGACCTGGATGTGACCGAGCACGCGGACTTGGCGCGGTGGTTGGCGGCGCGGGTGCAGCGGATCCGGTCGCATGCCTCCGCTGACGAGATCGCTGATGCCTTCTACGAAGACGCGCGGCTGGTTTCGCGTCTGACGGACCGGAGACCCGACCGTAGGCCAGTGGGACAATGCGCATGCGGTAAGGCCCTGACGGCGACGCTGGACGCCTCTACGACGGCCTGTAGCTCATGCGGCACCACCTACGACGTAGCCGGGTGGGTCGATGCGCGGATGGACGACGCCGAGGACTATTGGCTCACCCGCGACGAGATCGTGACGTTACTCGGCGTGAACCGCGGCACCCTGCGATCGTGGATACATCGCGAGCTGACACCCGACGCGGACGGACGCCTGCGCATTGGCGATGTTCGACGACTCATGACACGCAGTGCATGAAGACTTGACAAACCTGTGACGTGCATGCAACGGTATGAACGTCAGTGTTGACACCTGTGCCCCGAGCCGATGGCCGGGGGTTGAGTTGCTTCAGGAGTTGCCGAGCGTCAGGTGGATCGCCCCGGATCGGGCGTCCTGCTCGGTGACGGTCATCCTGCCGCGGTGGGACACCTCGACCTGGTACGGCCCGGCCCCTGACGGGACGCCGGACGCGGACCACTGGAACTTGCACGCCCCGGCGTCGTACGTCGACCCGGTCACCGACCCCGCGGACACGATCTTGCCCGACGCGTCATAGACGGTGACCGCCACGCCCTGGCCGATGTCCGAGTAGCCGCCCTTGCCGCGGCACGAGGATCCGTCGTCGGCGAAATGCTGGGCGCCCCAAAGCTGTAGATCGCCGGACAGGTCGAACGTGCTCGCGGCGCTCGGCTGTGCGGTGACGGTGACAGTGGCTGTCGTCGTGACCGTCGCCGGGCTGCTTCCTGCTGCCCCGCAGGCGGCGGCAGACGCGGCGACGAGGATCCAGAGTGCGGCAGCGATTCGTCTCATTCGTCTAGGGGATCACGATGGCCACTCGGTATCAAGCCGCCGGTCGGGTGATCGACTCGCGGCAGATCCGCTCGACCCGCCGCTGGCGCAGCCTCGCACGTCAGGTATGCACGCCGGGGTCGCTCTGCGCGAAATGCTACGAGCCGATCGTCTTCGGCCTGCGCCCGAGTCACCCGCTGGGGCCGTCGGTTGATCACGTGATTCCTCTTGAGCGCGGCGGCGACCCGTTCGACCTGGCGAATCTCGTTCCGATGCACTTCGGCTGCAACTCTTCCAAGGGCGCGAAAATCAGTCGTCAGTCGGCGAGCTGGTGACCGCGCCGATTGGCAATAGCTGACAAACGAACTGTCGAATACGCACTCAGTAACCCATACGACCGTTCGATTTTTAGCGTCCGACCGCGCTGCCGACCCCGCGTCTGACAATTTTTTCACACACATATCAACAATCCACAGGGGGCGTGATGACGTCGGTGAGCGACGCGGCCGCCGCCGGCGGCGGACTGCCGATGCTGGTCGCGATGCGCGCGGCGCTGGCCGCTGCCGTGGACGACTGCGAATCCATGCGGGACCTACCCGCGCTTACTCGCCAGCTCGACGCGGTCGACCAGCGCATCGCGTCGCTGACGGTCGCTGAGCCGAAGGGTGACGGGGTTGACGAGATCGCCGAGCGCCGCGCTTCTCGACGGGAACACGCCGCCAAGGGTGCGGCACGCGCCCGCGCGAGTTCGTAGCAACGCCTGGGAGGACATCGCCGATCTGACCGCGCGCTACGGCCTGCGGCTGGATCCGTGGCAGGAGCAGGTTTTCCAAGACACGATGGGCGAGCGCTCGGACGGTCGGTGGGCGATCTCGCAGGTGGGGCTTTCGGCGCCGCGGCAGAACGGCAAGTCGGAGCTGATCGTCGCGCGCGCGCTCGCAGGCGTGCTGCTTTTCGGCGAGAAAACGATCATCTGTTCGGCTCATCAGCAGGACACGTCGCGCGAGGTTTTCCAGCGCATGGTCGACCTGTGCGAGGCGAACCCCGACCTCGACCGCCGCGTCGCCCAATACGGCCACGCGTTAAATCGGGAGTACATCCGCTTCTCGTCCGGCCAGTCGATCCGCTTCAAGGCGAGGTCGAAGGGCGGCGGGCGCGGATTCTCGGCGGATTGCCTGCTGCTGGATGAGGCGCAGATCCTGTCGGGCGCTGCATGGGCTGCGATGCGACCGACACTGTCGGCGCGTCCGAACTCTCAGGCGTGGCTCATGGGCACGCCGCCGACGCTGCTGGACGACGGCGAGGTCTTCGGCCGGATCCGCTCGGCGGGGATAGCGGGGCGGTCTGCTCGGCTCGCCTACCTCGAGTGGTCGGCCGAGCAGGGCGACGATTTCGATGACCCGGCGACGTGGGCGAAGGCTAATCCCGCGTATCCGGCCCGGATCGGCGCCGACGCGATCCGCGACGAGCGCGCATCGATGACCGACCAGCAATTCGCGATGGAGCGGCTCGGCATGTGGGCCGACCAGGCGATCCAGAAATCGATTTTCGCGGAAGGCGCATGGGTGCGGGCCCGCGACCCGAGGTCGGTGATTGTCGGCCCTCGGGTCGTGGCCGTGGACGTGTCGCCGGATCAGGCGTTCGCGTCGGTCGCGGTGTGCGGCAGGCGATCTGACGGACGCTGGCATGTGGAGATGCGGCGGGATCGCGGATTCGCGTGGGTGCGGCACGCCGTGGACGACCAGTTCGAGCGGCATGACGTGTCCGGGCCGGTGATCCTGTCGGGCCGGATGGCGACGGCGCTCCGGGGCGATCTCGCGTCGGACGACCGCGACGTGCTGGTCATGTCGGCCGGCGACTATCTCGCGGCCTGCGCGCAGTTCGCGGACGCGATCGATGCGGCCGGGGACACGGTGCACATCGGCCAGGACGAGCTCGACGCCGCGGTGAGCGGCGCCAAGTGGAGGGACGCGGCCGACGGCCGGTCTTTGAACCGTCGCGGGTCCGGGGACATCACACCGCTGATCGCCTGCGTCGCGGCCAGGTGGGGAGCGGCCCGCGGCGAGGCGGACTACGACACGTTTTCGAGCATGTGGTGAGGAGCTTTTCTATGCGCGATCGTGTGGCGTCGGCGCTCGAAGTCGTCGGCATCGCCGCGGTGACGGCCGGCGTCGCGCTGGTGTATACGCCCGCCGCGTTCATCGTGGGCGGCCTCGGCGCCATCGGACTCGCATACGGGCTGACGCGGAGGTCGCCGTGAGCCTGTTATTCCGCAGTGCGGAGCCCGGACCCGGAATGCCGTTCGTCCCGATGCGGTCGCCGCATTCGATGATTTCGGTGACCGGTCAGACGGCGCGACGGCATTCGGCGGTGTGGGCAGCGCTTAGGCTGCGCGCGGATCTGATTTCGTCGCTCCCGATCGACGCTTTCCGCCATACGACGAGCGGAATTCAAGAGCCGATGCCGCTGCCGCCGGTGCTGCGCAATCCGACGCCGTACATGCGGATGATGGAGTGGGTTTATTCGTCGCAGCAGGATTTGGACACATACGGGAATTGCTTCGGGCTGATCTCGAATGTGGACGGCGGACTATTCCCGAGGTTCATCACCCTCGTTCCGGCGAGCGAAGTCACGGTTGTACAGAAGCCGGACGGCGATGTGCGCTACCGGATCAAGGGCCGGGAGTACGACCGGTCCGAGGTATGGCACGAGAAGCAGTACACGGTGCCCGGAATGGCTGTCGGCCTGTCGCCGATAGCGTATGCGGCGCTGGCTATCTCGCAGTATGTGTCGGCGCAGCAGTTCGCGGTGGCGTGGTATACGCAGAACGCTATCCCCGCTGGCATCCTGAGGAATTCAGCCAAGACGATCAAGGCCGAGGAAGCGTTGGAGGCGAAAGCGCGGTTCAAGGCGTCGGTGGCGCAGGGCGACGTTTTCGTAACCGGCGTGGACTGGGAATTCTCGCCGTTGCAGTCGAAATCGAACGACGCGGCATTCCTGAACTCAATGAACGCATCGGCCGCTGACATCGCGCGTTTCTTCTCGGTCCCAGTGGACATGATCGACGCGTCGCAGGCTGGCACGTCTGTGACATATGCGAATATCACGCAGCGGAATTTGCAGCTTCTCATCCTGCATTTGGGGCCGATGATCAGCCGCCGCGAGGATGCGATATCGGCGAGCCTCATGTCCGGCCCGCGTTTCGTCAAATTCAATACGGACGCGCTTTTGAGAATGGATCCTCAGACGCGTTCGGCGATGATGGGCCAGCAGGTCCGGGACCGCCTGCGGGCGCCGGACGAACTGCGCCAGCTCGATAATTTCGAGCCTTTCACCGAGGACCAGTACGCGCAGATAGACCGGCTTTTCACGACGCGCCGGGTGACGGTGACGACGCCGGCGACGCCGGTCGAGACGGAGGGATTGGTCGATGGCATCGAGAGCTGAATCGGCGGCGGCCGCGCGCGCGGCGGGAATGTCGGCCCCTGCGGACCGGCCGCGGCGGCGCGCGTCATCGGAGGACGGGTCCGGCCGTGCGGCAGGCCGCGCGCATATCGCATCGGTCGACGTGCGGGCGGTGTCGGAGGATCCGGGCTCATTGCTGCGCTTCGCTGGTGTCGCGTCGGCGACGGAGCGCGCCTACGAGATGTGGGATCTTTTCGGGCCGTACAGCGAGATCGTCTCGGCGGGCGCTTTCGCGGACACGCTCGCTCGCGCTGACCTGGACGTGCCGCTGGTGCTGGGTCACGACCAGATGCGGCGTATCGCTCGCACGTCGACCGGGACGCTTACCCTCGCCGAGACTGCGGACGGCCTGGACGTGCGCGCGGACCTGGACCCGGCTGACCCGGACGTGGCCTACATCGTGCCGAAGCTGCGGGCCGGGCTGGTGGATGAAATGAGCTTCGCGTTCCGCATCACGTCCGGTCAGTGGTCCCCGGACTACAGCGAGTACCGCATCAACGCGGTGGATCTGCACCGCGGCGATGTGGCGATCGTCGGCTACGGCGCGAACCCCAACACGACGGCGACGCTCGGCGAGCGCGCCTCACACATGTCTTTCGCGCGGCTGCGACTTATCGCGGCCGTCGCCTGAATCGTCATCGCTGCGCGGCTCGGCTGCCGGACTCCTGCGGGCTCCGGCGACTCGCCTGGGGATGCGACCCGTCAACTACCAATGTAAGGAGCACAGCAATGACCATCACCAATGCGCAGCGCGTCGAGCGTGTGCGCACCCAGCTCGCGGGGCTCATGGCCGAGCGGGCCACCCATGCGGAGGCCATCTCGTCCGTGCTGGACGCGTGCGAGACGGAAGCTCGGCGCGACCCGACGCCGGATGAGGCGCAGCGGGTCGAGGCTGCGCAGGCCGAGAGGAAGCGGCTGGATGCCGAGATCGCCGTGATGCGGGAGCGTTTCGAGGAGGTCGAGCGTGACCTCGCCGAGGAGACCGCGTACCAGAGGATGCGGTCGCTGGTCCTCCCGGCCGAAGCGGCGCCTGTAGAGCAGCGAGCGGGCGGCGCGGTCGTCACATCTGAGGCGCGCACCTACACGAGCGAGTCTGCGCGGCAAGGCGTCTCGTTCTTCCGGGACGCGTACACGGATGCGGTGCACCGCGATTTCGAGGCGGCGGCGCGCCTACAGCGTCACCAGTCGGAGGCCAGGGTGGAGGGCGAGCTTTCGCAGCGCGCCGTCGCCACCACGGGTCTCGGCGGCCTCGTCGTGCCGCAGTACCTCACCGACCTGGTGGCCCCGGTGCTGCGCAACGGGCGCCCGTTCGCGAATTCGATCCGGCGTCTGCCGCTGCCTGCGGACGGCATGTCCCTGGTGATCCCTCGGGGTACCACGGGCGTGTCTGCCGATGTGCAGGCTACGCAGAACACGGCTGTTTCGAGCACCGACGCGGTGTATCAGGACCTGACGGTCCCGGTCGTGACGATCGCGGGCCAGCAGGATCTCTCGCGCCAGTCGCTTGAGCGGGGAACCGGCGTCGACGCGCTGGTCTTTGCGGATCTCGTGAAAGCCCATGCGGCGCAACTCGATTCGCTGATCCTGAACGGGGCTGGTACGGGTGGCACTCCGCTCGGCGTGCTGAAGACCGCGAACATCAACTCGGCGGCGGCTTTCGGCGCGGCGGTGACGGCCACGAATTTCTACGCGAAGATCGCGGGCCAGATCGCGGCGGTAGCCGGGCAGGGCGCCGGGGTCGATGCGGATCTCATCGTCATGCACCCGCGCCGGTGGGGCTGGCACCAGTCGCTGGTCGACACGGCTGGCCGCCCGCTGAACGTCCCCGGCGGGTACGGAATCGTCAACGGCCAGGGCGTCACGACGATGCCGGGCTGGTCGTCCTCGGGCGACGGCGACGGCGTGTCCGGCGCGATCGTCGTGGGCGGCATCCAGGGCCTGCCGGTGATCACCGACGCCAACATCCCGACGAACGTCGGCACGCAGTCCGAGGATCAGGTGCTCGTGCTGGATACCGCTCATCCGCTGCTGTGGGAGGACGGGTCGGGCATCCCGACCCAATTCCGGCTTGAGCAGACCCTCGGCGGGCAGCTCACGGTGAAGCTCGTCGTCTACTCGTACATCGCATTCACGGCGGGCCGGTATCCGGGCGCCGTCGGTGTGGTGGGCGGCAAGGACGCCACCGCAGGTCAGGGCCTCATCGCCCCGACGTTCTAATCACAGGCCGGTGCGCCGGGCGGCGACAATCTGCCCGGCGCACCGGTTCCCCGGTGAGAGGAGGACCATATGGCCGACATTCCGCAGGACCTGGCCGCGAACTATGAGCGGCTGGCCGCCGATTTCGGTTTCGACTGGGTCGCCGGCGAGTGCGATAAGGCCGGCGCCGCGGATGTTGCGGCGTGGGCGCGCAAGCGCGCCGCGGAGTCCGGGCAGTCGCGTGAGCAGGCCCCGAAGGCGCGCCGCGCGCCGGGTCGTGACCGGGCGTGACGAACCTTCTCACCTCTGCTGAGGTAGTCGCCGCGGTCGGGCTCACGACCGCCATCTCGGCACGCGATCAGACGCTGATCGACCAGATCGCGGCATCGATCGGCCCGGTGATCGAGGGCATCATAGGCCCGGTCCAGCCGCGCGACGAGACGTACACCGCGAACGGCGGGGTGCAGGCGATCACGCTGCCGCACCGGCCGAACGCGATCGCGTCGGTGACGGTGAACGGTACGCCGTCGACGCAGTGGTACGCGGTCCTCGATTGGGGCGTGGTCTATTGCGGATCCCGCTTGGCCCCGTATCCATTCCCGCCGGGCGAGGTTGTGATCGCGTACTCGGTCGGCTACGCCACGGTGCCCGCGAACGTCGTCTATGCCGCCATGGAGCAGTGCCGCATCTGGTGGCAGCAGGGCCAGCAGTCGCTTCACGTCGCGTACGGCTATGACGAGCAGCCCGGCACGGTGCCGATGGGATTCGCCGTGTCGACGCGGGTGCGTGAGCTGCTGGCGCCGAAACCGGCACCGCCGGGGTTCGCATGATCGCCGAATCAACATTCGCGGTGCGCTCCGGCGTCGCCGCCCTGGTCGCCGCGGTCCTCGCGGCAGATTCCGGGGGCGCCGAGGTCGGTGTCTTCTGGGGCGAGCCCGGACCGGCATTCCCGCGGGAGTTCGTCTGCATCATGGGCGCTCAGGTCGACGTCGCTGCCGCGACGATGGGCACCACCCGCACGCGCGACGAGACGATCCGCACCCAGATCAACATCGTCGCGAACAGACAGGGCACCGACGCGCAGCAGCAGTCGGCCGCGCGTGCCTACACGCTCCTCGCGGCCCTCGAAACGCGGCTGCGCACCGACGATCCCACGCTCGGCGGCGCCTGCTGGCAGTGCCTGGTGACCCGTATCGAGGAGTCCGGCGGCACGCCGCCCGGCGACCGCGCGGCCGGCCGCTACACCGAGATCATCGCCGAATTGACGGCACGCGTCCGGATCACCAACTAGGAGCCATCATGCCGACCATCCGCAACACCGCCGGGTACGACCTCGAAGTTTCCGGCGCCGTCTATCCGTCCGGCGAGCCCGTCGAAGTCACCGACGTGCAGGCCGCGTATCTCAGCACAAATCCGAACTTCGCCGTCGAACCCGACGGCGAGACCGAGCGGCCGAAGGCCGGAAAGAAGGCATAGCCATGGCCGGACCTTATTTGCAGTCCGACTGCTCGATCGGCATCAAGAAGGAATTGGCGTTCGGCACCGCCGTGACGGTCGATCAACACCTGGAATTCAACTCCGAGACCTTGCAGAAAGACATTCAATTCTTGCAGGGCAACGGGTTTCGGGCGGGATCTGCGTCTGAGCGTTTCAACCGCCGATACGCGGGCAAGATCGACATATCTGGGGATATCGTCTGCGACGCGGATTCGGTGACTCTCGCGACGCTGCTCGAAGCGGCATTCGGGACGGTCGCGACGGGCGGCGTGACGGCGCCTTTCGGTCGGCTCTTCTCTCCGGCCATGGGCGATAATCCTCCGTCGTACACGATCCAGAAGGGCATTCCGCTCGTCGGCGGCACCGACGTGAAAGCCCACACTTTCACCGGCGCCGTGTGCGGCCAGATGCAGATCAATGCCGCGAACGACGCGATCGTGGAGGTCACCACGAGCTGGGTCGGTAAGGATATGAGCACCGCGGCGCCGCTGGTGACGCCTGCATATCCGGCCGCGTCCAACGTCTTCCATTTCCACAAAGGCTCTATCGCGATCGGCGGAACCGCGACGATCCCCACCGCGACCAGCCCGTCGACCGGCGCGACACCGGTCGCGGATGTGCGCGACTGCCAGATCACGCTGAACAACAATTTCGACGGAAACGGCTGGAATTTCGGCGGCGCCGGTTCGCGGAACCGGGCCCCGGCTTACGGTCGCCGCGAAGTCACCGGGCAATTGACAGCCGAATTCGACGCCGTGACGCTGAGAGACGCGTCACTCGCCGGAACCGGCCTCGCGCTGGTGCTCGATTTCACGGCGGGCGCGAACGAGCGTTTGCAGATCGTCCTCCCGAAGATCGGTTTCGAGTCCAATGTGCCGAACTCGAACGGCGGCGACGTGATCACGCAGCAATTCAATTTCAAGGCATACGAGGATGCCGGTAACCTGGCGGCATACGTGCTGCTACAGAATGCCGTGGCGATTGTCTGATGGCGGACGAATCCGCATTCCGCGTCGAATTCAACAAAGAGGAATTCGCCGGTTTCCTCCGTGCGCTCAAGACGTTCGAGCCCGCACTCGCGACCGCGACCCGGCGCAATCTGCGTCATGTCGGCGACGAGACAATCGCCGATATGCGATCGGTCATTGCCGGTGGCCCCGGCTCCGGCAGGTACGGTGTGCAGGCGGGGATTCAGGCGGGACTCAAGACGGCGGTCGCCACCGGTAAGCGCCAGCAGGGTGTGAAGATCAGCTCTACCGGCGCCGGGCTGTCGCCTGATCGCAAGCCCATGCTGCGGCTCTATAACAAATCTACATTCCGGCACCGCATTTTCGGGTCGGATAAATGGGCGGCGCAAAGCGGCGCGCCGTATTTCGGATCGGTGATCAAGCGACACGAGGATGAAATGGTCGAAGCCGTGTGGAAAGCGCTCGAAGAGGCCTACGACAAGATGGCGGAAACTAAATGAGGCTGATACTGCCGACCGGCGAGAACGGGTCGCCGCGCGCCTATCCGCTCGACGGGGTGTTGGACCTGTCACAGGTGACGCTGAACGAGACCATCGAACTCAAGCGCGTCACGGGCATGGATCTGCAGACCGTCTATCGGGGCCTGCAGCTCCTCGATCAGCTGATCGGCGTTCCGAATAGCTCGGTGCTGCTGGCGATGTCGCAGAACCTGGATCTGATGGAGGCGTACCGGGCGCTGGTGTGGATCGCGCGTAACCGAGCGGGCGACCGCGGGCCGGACGGGTCGGTGCTCACTGTGGAGCAGGCTGTCGACTTCCCATTCGCGGGGCTGTCGGTTGAGTCAGACCCGGGCGACCCGAAGTCGGGTGATGACGCGGACCCTACCCTGCCGTCGACGGGTGGCGACCGGGCAACCGCCGGCGGCGCAAAGGCTCCGAAGAAGACCCGTGGCCGCTCCTCGACGACGTCCGCCGCCAAGTCCTGATCCGCCTTCCCTCGCTGCTTCATCTGTTCGGCGGGCTCACCCCTGCCGGTATCTGGGGCCTGACCGTCTCGGAGTTCCACATTCTCGCCGGCGCCGTCGATGCGCGTGAGCGCGCGGCGTGCCGATCGCCTGATGGGAGGTGACCTGTGCCCACCAAGTCTCTGCAGGCCACCATCTTCGGTGTCGACAAGGCGTCGCCCGTGTTCGACAAGGTGGGCAAGTCCGCCACCGGTATGGCGAACGACACCGAGAAGTCCAGCACCCGCATGGGCAATGCCTTCTCGAAGGGCGCCAAGATGGCCGCCGGGGCGCTGGCCGCTATCGGGTTCACGCAGTTCGTCACCGATTCGGTGAAGGCGTTCACGGAGGCGCAGGCACAGACTCAGAAGTTGATCGACGCATACGACAAGTTCCCGGCGATGCGCGACGTGACAGTCCAGTCGTTCCAAGACATCTCGTCATCGCTGATGAATGTGACCAAGTTCGACGACGACGCGACGAACGCCGCGGCTGCGCTGCTCGGACAGTTCGGCTTGACGGGCACGCAGATCCAAAAGCTGATCCCGCTGGTGCAGGACTATGCGACGGCGACCGGCAAGGATCTGAACACGTCTGCGACCGATCTGGGTAAGGCGCTGCTCGGGCAGACGCGGGCGCTCAAAGAGGTCGGCATCAACTACAAGTCGACCGGCGACAAGGCGACCGACTTCACCAACATCACGCAGCTGCTGCGCGACAAGGTGGGCGGGTTCGCGGAGAACGAGGGCAAGACTGCGGCTGGCCAGCTGGAGATCTTGAAGAACCAGTTCGGCGAGGTGCAGGAGAAGATCGGCTCCGCACTGGTGCCGGCGTTGACCGAGCTCGGCAAGATCGCGATCCCGATCTTGGAGGGCATCGGGACCGGTGCGAACCTGCTGGTCACGATCGTGGAGAAGATCCCCGGCCCGGTGAAGCTGGCGCTCGGCGCGCTGATCGGCTTCAAGATCTTTCAGCAGACCGCCGTGTTCGAGAAGCTCACGACCGGTGCGCGCGGCTTCCGTGACGAGATGGTGCTGCAGAGGGGCCTCGCCGCGGCCGAAGGCGTGGAACTTTCCAACATGGGCGCGGCGGCGTCGGTCGCGAAGACGCGCGTCGCCGGGCTCGCGGGAACCCTGGCCAAGGGCGGCGCGCTGGCGGGCGGCCTCGTGGTCCTGAGCATGATCTCCGACGCCTTCGGCAAAATCAAGGAGCGCCAGGGCCAAGTCGAGGACGCCACGCGGTCGCTCACGGACGCGCTCGTGGAGTCAGGCGGCGCGTGGACCGATGCCGCCAAGCAGGCTCGGATCGCAGGCATCGAAGGCTCGGACGCTTTCAAGCAGGCCAGCGACGCGGGTATCAGCTACGCGACGATCATGGACGGCATCACGGGCAGCGACCAGGATTGGATCAAGCTCGCGTCGGCCATGAAGTCGGCGGATCTCGGCCCGCAGATCCTCGGGCAGGCGATGTCGCTCCGGGAGTCGGCGAGTGCCGCAGAGGAGGACGCGAAGCAGAAGATCGCATGGAACGCGCAGCAGGAGCGGGCCAAGGTCGCTACCGGCGAGCTATCCGATGCGATGGACGAGCAGCGCGCCGCAGCGGTGCGCACTTCGGAAACGTATGCTGCAATGTCTTTTGCGGCGAGCGATCTCGGCAAGGCTCAGGACGATGCCCGATCGAGCGCAGTCTCGTGGCGGCAGCAGTGGGACATCCTGGCCAGCAAGGACGGCGTCGCCGCGATGGCGCAGCGCACGGCGGACAAGGTGCGCGACACCGCAGCGGCGATGCAGGACGCGAATAGCAAAGCACACGATTTGTCGTCTGCCGCAAGTGATCTCGAACTGGCGCTCGCGAAACTGGCCGGGCGGACCCCGACCGTGGAAGAGGCGCAGCGCGCATACAACGGGGTCCTCGCCGGCGCAAGCAGCGCGCTCAAGCTGGCAGCGGGCGACACCGGCACTTTCAGGGGCTCGCTCGACTCGGCGACGGGCAGCATCAACACGTCGACGGTCGCCGGGCAGAAGCTCTACGACTGGGTCACGTCGGCTGGGAAGGCGGCGCAGGACACGGCGCTCGCCCAGGCGTCCCTCGCTGGCGAGATCGGCGGCACCGACGCCGCTGCGAAGGCAGCTTCCGCATCGCTGGCTTCGCAGCGGGCCGAATTCGAGCAGTCGGCGAAGCAGGCCGGGCTCACGGGCGCAGAGATCCAGAAGCTCGCCGACCGGTATTTCGGGCTTCCGTCACAGATCGAGACGGTGATCAGGGGCAAGGCCAACTTCGCCGACGTCGACGCGAAGATCCAGGCGCTCGCCGACAACGTGCACTACGTGAATCTGCGCGGAAAAGTGACCGCGATCGACGGGCCGGCCGCAAAAGGCAGTGGCCCCATGCAGTTTCGGGCGTCCGGCGGTCCGGTCGGCTCCGGCAGGTATCTGGTCGGGGAGCGTGGCCCAGAGCTGCTGGATTTAGCGCCCGGCTCGCGCGGTTTCGTGCACAACAACTCGGCGTTGTCCCGCATGGCGTCGATGCTCTCGGCGGCACCCCGAGCGGCCGGCGGCCCGGTCACCGGGTCCGCGCTGGGCGTGCCGGACGTCCAGGTCCGTGTCTTCATCGGCGATCAGGAGCTGCGCGGCATGGTGCGGACCGAGATCGGCGCGGACAAGCGGCAGACGCTCTCACTGACCCGTCAGGGTGTGCACTGATGGCTCGGGTGACACTGGATGCGGTCTGGATCAACGCTCAGGCGTCGGACGGCACGTGGTCGGATTTCCTTGACCTGGACAGTGTCTCGCGGCTGTCGCGGTCATCGCGCGACAGTGACGAGATCCAGGTGGAGGCATCCGGCGGGGTGCGCGTCATCGTCCGCCCCGGTGTGATCCGTACGTGGACGCTGACGTGCGACCTGGTCGACGGCGACACCGTCGCTTGGCTCGTCGCGCATGCACGCCAGATCGTCTGTGTCCGTGATCCGCGCGGGCGGAAAATCTACGGCCGGTACCCGGAGCCGGACGAGGACGTGCTGGTCGACACGCGCGACCTGTATTCGGCGAGCTTCACCCTCACCGAGATCACGCATTTCGAGGGGGTCTAGGTGCAGTCTCTCGCCCGGCAGGGCCACACGGCCGACGACGTGCGGGCGATCCTGACGGACCGGCGCGCCGTGGTGGCGTGGGGCGTGGACCTGCTGGATCTGAATGACGCCCTGATCCG
>MKSW01000041.1 GCA_001897425.1 Actinobacteria bacterium 69-20
GGCCGACAAGCCGCCTAAAAGATCTTGATCCACAGGTCTTGACAATTCCTCGGCCAAGCTCGGCGTCGACGCCAAGAACGTGCGGATCGATCACGGGTTCACCGGCAAGACCATGACGTGCGACGGACTCCCCGATGCGCTCAAGGAGCTGCACAGTCGTCGTCTCGCGCAGGCGGCCAAGCCCGGTCGACGACGGGTGGCCAAGCGCCGTAAGCCACGGGCGCCAAACGCTGCGCCAACTACCGCGCGGGGTGCGCACCTATTTCGGGTAGAGGCGCGGCATGGGGCTGTGCCCTGTCATGGGCGAGGTGGTTTGCAGTGTCTGGGCCGTTCGGGGAGCCGGTGCCGGTTCCGATCGTGTGGGAGGACTTGTCGACCGGGGAGGCGTTCGACGCCTGGTCGGACCTGGGTCGGTGGGTGACTCGGCTGGTGCGCAGGTTCCGGTTGCGGCCGCGCGAGGTGCCACCGTGCTGGTTTCGGCACGGCGCCGCGGTCGAAGAGCTGACTGCCCTATGGGGCTCCTACCTGGCCTGCTACAACAGCGAACAGCCGGCAACCGCGGCGGCGGATTGGTTGCGGATTTTCGCAGACACGCGGGTGCATTTGACGGAGTGGATGGCGCGCTGCGGCTGCACGGCGACCGAGCATCGCGACGATCCGGACGTGACCTGGCCTGATCCTGATCCTGAGTTCGGCCGGTTCGTCGGCGCCGACTGCGCCTCACGTGGCGAGGCAGCGCCAGCGCTGTGGCCGGATCGACCGGTGACGCTGTGAACGGCGAGCCCGCCGGCGCCGCATCTCCTACCGTCATCGATGTCGCCGAGCTGGTGCCCTGTGCGCGTCATATTCACCCGGCCGAGCTCACGGCAGGCGACCTGCTGTTCGACACATCCGGGCGTCTCCACCCGATCACGGACACGACCGCGATGCACGGCGGCAACGCGATCTCGGCACTGCTGGACGACGGGCACCGGGTGTGGCTGTGGAATGCCGAGCCGATCATCGCGGTGCTGGCCCGCGAGACTCCCCCGTCGGTCACGTTCTACGAGCGGGTGTTCGACCCGCTCGACTCCGCAGGTTGGGCGGCGGGTGACCCACGCGTCATCGATATCGTCACCGACACGGCGGTGTGGGAGCCGGATGACGGCAACCCGATCGCCTGGGCGGTCGACCAGCTGGGACGACACGGCACATTGGAGGCCTCATCGTCGCCGCCGTTCACGACGCACACCTGGTATTCGCACACGGGCGTGGATTTCGCGCGCAGCGGCGCCACGGTCGACACGTCGGCTCACCTGTCCGGCTTCACCCCGGCCGAGGCCGAGGCGATCGGCGCCCGCATCACCGCTCCCCCACGCCGCACGCCAACGCCCGCGCCCGAAGCGTCGCTGATGCGCGCGCCCGTGCTGGCGGCTTCCCGTGGCCGTGCCCCGGGCGGCCTGATCCGCTGATCCGACCGGTGCCTGCGGGCGGCATCATACATCGTTTGTTCCCCTCGCATTCCGTGGAGGTATCTCATGAGCATCAACATTGATCAGGCCGCCGAGAACGACGTCGTCACCGTGGTTCTCGATCCGCGCGTCGCCTACCGGGGCTTCGGGCCGGACGACGGACCGCTGGCCACCGTCGCCCGGAATCTCGGCGCCGAGGAGGTGACCCAGGATCTCGCCGACGCCGCCGAACAGTTGGATTTCGCCTACCAGCGGGCGTGGCAGACCGCCGCGGCGCGCATCGCACCTGACGTCGCCTGGAACGTTTCCACCCCCTACCACCAGCGGGCCGAGGAGTCCCCGCTACTCGCGGCGGTCGCGGTGGCCGGCCGGGAGGACCGCGCCCAGACCGCGCTTCTCGAGCAGGTGACGGCGGCCCTGGCGGTGGAGGCCGAGACCCTCAGTTTCGGCGCGACCCGCTGGGTGGTGGTCGATGGCGGCCGCATGGTCGGCTGCGCCACCGTGGCCCACACCGTCATGTCCGTCCAAGACCAGCACCTGATCGAGACGGCAGCCCGCATCCGCGTCGACGGCGAACTGCTCCGCGCCGTCGAGGCCGAAGGATTGCGGCTCGAGCTCTTCGAACCGGGTGCCGAATCGCAGCGCGACGCCGGCGCACTGGGCTATGTGTTGACCGACCGCGGAACCGTCATATTCGCGGCCGCCGATTTCCGGCCGTCGCCACTGCACGCAATAGATACGGACCGCACCGTCGAGGCGCTGGCGGAATTCCTCGCGGTCAAGCCCGGCGACACCGATAGCGAATACTTCGCGACATACACCGAGCGGCAACGCCTCTGGGCTGAAAGCGACGGGCCGAGCAGGCTCTACGGGCTGATCGCGGACCTGCCTGGTGATACGGAGTTCAACGCGCAGATGGCGGCCGACGCGGAATTGGCCGCCGAGCATTCCGGCGAGGTCCGCGCGTGGCATGTGCGCCCTTTGGATCGGACCGATCTCCCACCGGTGGATCTATTGGCCGATAGCCCCAGCAATGCCCGCGCCCAATACCCCGCCTATGTGGCGGCGTGGATGGAGGACACCGGCCGGGAGTTGGACTTCGATGACGACCTGTTTCCTGCGCTGGGTGTCGATGCCGGGGACGTCATGCTGCATCGTGGCCAGCCTGTCGTCGCCCCGGTGCGTGGACAGGCGACGCTGGACTGGGCGGTCGAGCACGTCAACCACTGGGCCACCGAGGCCTACATCGCCACAGATCTGATCCCCACGCGGGTCACACTCGCGATCCCGGCAACCGGCACGGCGACGGTAGCGATGCGCAACGCGACAGCTGTCGCGCACGCCGGGGCCCGCGTCGAGGCACACCATCGCGCCCGCGTCACAGCTCTGCCGGATTCGGAAATCCAGATCCACCCCGGCGCCGCCGTCAATCGCCAACCCGGCAGCCACGTAGCCCTCGCCCCCGAAGCGCGTATGCCGCAGCGCGGCGGGGCGTTCCGCGACGGCGCCCCGCGAAATCTTGCATGCGGAAGGTAGATACCGTCCTCGTACTCACCGCGGTTGGCATCCTGGCCAGCCGGACTCTGCGCGTGCCCGAACTCGATTCAATCTCGCGGCAGCGCGCTCATCGCTGGTCTGCATACAGGTATGTAAGGTGCTGGAGGAGTCGATGAACAGGAGCACTGAAGTGCCTTACCTACCGCCTTCCACGATCGCTGAAAGTCTCGCTGCCATTCAAAGCGGCGCCCTCGTCTTGCCGGCGATCCAGCGAGAGTTCGTCTGGCAACCAGCGCAGGTTACGGCCTTGTTCGACTCTGTGATGCGCGGGTATCCGATCGGCAGCTTCCTCTCGTGGGAGGTCAGACGCGACACTGCGCGACAATTCAAGTTCTACGGCTTCATGAAGGACTACAGTGAATTCAATCAGCGTCACAACCCCGTGCTCGATATTCCGGCTGACCACGCCATCACAGCCGTTCTCGACGGGCAGCAGAGACTGACCTCGCTGAACATAGGCCTACGGGGCACCTACGCGTGGAAACGGAAGTACGGTTGGGCGCAGTTTATCGAGAATTATCCACCACGGACTCTTCATCTGAACGTCGCCAGCAAGGCTTCCGAAAACGCCGCAGGCCTTGAATACGACTTTCGATTCCTCACCGCAGAGCAGCTAGAGGCGATGGGCCCGGACGAGGCCCGGTACTGGCTGCCGATACCCAGCATCGGGCAGGCTTCCAAGGTCAAAGAGATCATGATCGAGCTCGGTCGTCGCGAAATCGCCAATGACGAGACTGCACTCGAGTTCGCGACCGATCTGTGGGAGAAGATCCACTCCGAAAAATCCATCTACTTCTATCAAGAGACCGACCAGGACATCGAGCGAGTACTCGACATCTTCATCAGGGTCAACTCCGGTGGCTCGCCGCTGTCCTACAGCGATCTGTTGCTCAGCATTGCCACCGCTCAATGGAAAGATCGCGACGCGCGACAAGAAGTCCACGACCTCGTCGACACCATCAACGCCACGGGGGCGGGATTCCGATTCACTCAGGATCTGGTCCTGAAGGCCGGGCTCGTGCTCGCAGGAGTCAGCGACATCGGGTTCAAGGTCAAGAACTTCACCGCCGAAAACATGGAGCTGCTCGCCGCAAAGTGGGACGAGATTGGTGCTGCACTCCGCGTTTCCGCAGCGCTGCTCGGCGACTTCGGGTTGTCCGGTGCGAATCTGACCGCGCGTAGTGTGCTCATTCCCGTCGCCGCCTACGTGCATCGCCGGAAACTAACCCAGGCATACCGCGACAGCCCGGGCGAAGCACACGATCGTCAGGAGCTTCGCAGCTGGATTCTTCGTTCTCTCATCGTCCCGGGCGTCTGGGGTTCCGGCCTCGACGTGCTCCTTCGTGCACTGAGAGAAGTCATTAACCAAGACGGTGGTTCTGCATTCCCAACCGTCGAAATCGAACGCGCAATGTCCGCCCGTGGCAAGTCGCTGACGATCACCGAGGAGGTCGTCGATGGTCTGCTCAGTCGCCAGTACGGCGACGCCGCTACATTTGCGCTTCTTGCCATCGCATTCCCACACGTCAACACGCGAAACGTGCATCACGTCGACCATGTATTTCCCATCTCGAAGCTTTCCGCCACCGAGATCAAGAAGGCTAACCTGACCCAAGCTGACGTCGACACAATCAACGAGATGAAGAACTCCGTCGTCAATCTGCAGCTGCTCGAAGGCCCCGAGAATATTTCGAAGTCAGCGAAAATGCCCGCCGCGTGGGCCGCCGCAACGTTCCCCGACGCGGAAGCGCTTTCGGGATACCTCGAAAGGAACGTCCTACCTACGCTGCCCACGACGATCGGCGAATTTCCTGCGTTCGCTACGGCCCGCAAGAAGCTGCTGCACGACCGTTTCATTCGAGCGCTGACGGCCACGACCGATCAGGTAGCCAGCGACGCTGAAATCGTAGCCGTCCCCCCGATCGACGAGTCGCCCGAGGCGGAAGTATCAGAACCCTGACCTCCGCGATACCCGCACCACGGACCTGGCTACTGAGTGGCAAAGGCCGCCGCAACGAGCAGGCCGACTACGAAGGCGGGGCCGAGCGGCATCCGTTCCCGGCCTCGCAGTCGTCCATACAGAAGAACGGCTGCGATGGCGAGTTGGGTGGTGAGGACCGCGACGACCAGGCTTGTCCACGAGAGCCAGCTGGCGTAGATGCCGCAGGCGGCGGCGAGCTTGACGTCGCCGAAGCCGTATGAGTCTCGCAGTGCGAGCGCCCCGATCAAGATCCAGCCGCCGAAGATCGCCCCGCCGGCTGCGGCCCGCCACGCCAGACCGTCACCGGTAACCCACGTGACGGTCGGTAAGACGACGAGCCCCAACATTGCCGCACCGATGGTGAGCACGTTGGGCAGCCGCTGCAGAGCCACGTCGATCGCCGCGGCAAGAATCATCGCGACGAGCCCCACACCGAACGTGATGGCCGCGGCTACCGGTCGGACGGATAGCGCCGCCCAGGCCGCGGCTGCGCAGCCGGCGGCCAGAAGGCACCAGCCGAGCACAGTCGCGGGCGACCGGACCTGTCGGAGCGAGTCGACCAACGTTGGCGGGCTGGTGGGAGCCTGTGAGTGAGGAGCCGCGGTCCGGATTTCCTCCGTGCGCCCGCCGGGCGCATGCCGCTCGCGGATAGCGGCGGGCTTGTTCACTGTCGCGCGCCGGTGGTTAGTCGGTCCCGGCCGCTGCCAGCCAATGCCGCAGCAACGTGCTCCCGGACGTGTTCCGGTAGTTCGGCGGGAACGTCGGCGTCAGCCGCTTCGAGCGTAGCGCGCGCCCAGGTGGCGGCGGTCTCGCCGTCTCCGCAGCATTGGGCGACGCGGATGAGGTCGCACAGCGGGATGAGACTGTAGGGCTGGACGGACCTTCCGACCATCGCGGCGGATTCGGCGGCGTCACTATCTCCCATGGCGAGCGCAAGGTCGGTTGCGACATGGGCCGCGTCCACAACGGCTACAGGAAGTGTCCGATCTTCCAGTCGATCTGCGGCGGCGAGCCACGCATAGTCGTGTCCGCCCGCCTCGGGCAGGATCGGTCCGCGCACCAGGGCAAGAGCGCGTTGCAGGTCGCTGAGCGCTTCGCGGACATCACCTGCGTGGGTGCGCCGGTCGCTGCGGTGCACCAGGCGGGCGAACAGGTCGGCGTCCAACAACCGGTCGGTGATGTAGTAGCCGCTTTCCCGGTTCGGCACGAACGCCTCCCCCGTTTCGGGATCGTTTCCGAGCCAACTGCGAAGCCGCGAGATCGCAACGCGGCGGCCCCCTGGTGTTGGCAGGGTACCGTCGGGCCAGAGATCGTCGGTGAATCTGTCGACAGTTACGCCCTGGTGGTGCAGGGCGAGGTAGACGGCCATCTCGACCTGCCGCGGCTGTGGTCGCTGCGGCGCGGGGCCGAGACCGACAACCGTGGCTGACCCGAGAATTGCGATTTTCGGGCGGCGTGAGTAGGGGCTCAGCCATTCGGCGAGGTCGCTATCGAGATCCTCATCCGGGCTGATGGATTGCCTCGCACCAACGACGTCGACGACGGGGCGGTTGCGTGCATGTCCGTCATCGGCGGCGATGGTGTCAGGTTCCGTGAGATCCGCTGTCACACAGTTGCCGTCGAGCATGACGATGTTCGTGGCCAGATCCACGTCGATCGCAGTGGTGTCGATCATGTCTGCACCTTCGGTGCATTCCGACTCGTCGGAGAGTTCGGCGTCACGGGTATCGCCGGCGTTGTCGATCGTGCTTTCCGAGCAGGCGGCGAAGAGTCCGATGATCGCGGCAAGTTCCGCGTCGGTGACGGCGGCTATTGTGATTACCTCATCAGGGAAGATGGTCGGGATGAGCGCACCGCCGTCAGCAGCGACGCGTACATCGGCCACGACGCCCGGGTTTCGGCCGGTGGTAATCAGTCCGGCTGCCGCCGGTGGCCCGACTTGGAGCTGGTCGATCAGTGCCATGGTGGTCTCGCCTGCGGGGAGGTCGTCACCATCGGCGACGAGCAGGTGGGGTTCCCATGCGTCGGCGTAGGTGATGTCGGTACGGGCCTGGGTGATGCTGCGTTCGCCGAGGAGTTCGCGGATCGTCTTCGCCTGCGCGGCAAGGCTTCTCATTTCGCCTGCAAGGTCGGTTGCGGGCTGGATGCGGTCATCGTCGAGTACGCGAAGCCGGCCCGGTCGGTCGGCGAGGTGCAGGTGGATGCCGTCGGTCCACGGCGATTGGGACAGCTCGACGATCAGGTGGTTGGCGAGTTCTCGGGCACGGGTCTCGTCGCCGCCGATGTGCAGGGCACCGATCTGTTCAAGGTTGATCATGGCGATGCGCCCGTCGGCGGTGGTGCCGACGGTCGCCAGGGCCGGGAGAGCCGCAAGCCTCTCGTAGTCGATGGCGGCACCCGGCGTCGCTTCCGGCAGTTGCAGTGTCCACGCGGTGCCGCTGCCCATGAACGGTGCCGGCGGCGGAGTCGGCTTGGCCGGCAGCAGTTCCAGCGAGTCGATGCCGATCAGCACGCCAACGACGCCAACGTCGCCGTGCTGCGCAAGGATCGGCGTGATGATCCGCACCGCCCGATTGACCCGCTCCGGAGCGCTCCTGCCGGCGCGGCGACGCAGGGCACCTTCGACACGGGCTTCGAGTTCCGTCGGGGGCTCAAGTGTGTGCTGGTCCGGGCGACGCGATTGCTCCAGCCGTCTGCGCGCCAGTAGCAGCCCAGCCCAGGCGATCGCGGCCGTCAGAGTGGTGACCCCCGCGAGAAGCAGGTTCCTTTGCGAAAGCAGCTCGTCTGCTTCGCTCGCGCTGGCCGTCGGTGGCTGCGCTTCCTGGCTTGAGCCCGACGACGAGTGGGTCACGGTTGCGGTCGACGCACTCGTATCCGGGGCGCTCGACAGGGCTGTCGTGCCTGGCACGATGCCGCCGGACGACGGGCCATCTGGGATTTGCGAGCCGCCGCCATTCGTGGCTGCGGCGGAATCTGGTGCGGTGCCGACTCCGGCACCGCCGGCTACATCCGATTGGGCGTCCGGGCTGCCCACACCGCTGGCCGCGGCCTCGCCTGGAGTGCCCACACCGGCCTGTCCGTGTTCCGGCTCCGTCGAGCCATCGGCCTCGTGCGAAGATGCGGGCTGCCCGTCGCCGCCGCTCTCCGAGGCCGTGCCCAATGATTGCTGCGGATCATCCGCGCCGATGCGGGCCGGCGCTTCGGGGACGGGGATGTGGATGGTTTGGCCAGGGTGGATGAGGTCGGGGTCGGCGATGTGGTTCGCGGCGGCGATCTCGGGGTAGAGGCGCGCGTCGCCGAGTTCGTCGAGGGCGATCTGCGAGAGTGTGTCGCCCGGGTCGACGATCACGGTCTCGCTCTGCGCGTGGCTACCGCCGCCGTGGCCTGCTCTCTCGGCTCCTGACGTCGGTCCGTCGCCGACGCCGGCGGGCACGTGTGCGCCGGCGGGGAGTTGCAGGATCCAGCCGGGGAGCAGGAAGTTCGCGGAGTCGAGTGTGCGGCCGTCGGGCTGGATCCGTCCCTGGTTGAGGGCTTCGATCTCGTGGTAGCGGCGGCCGCTACCCAGAGTTTTTTCCGCGATAGACCAGAGGCTGTCGCCCTTCGACACGGTCCACGTCGGCCCGGCCGCAGCCGCGCGCGGGGCCGAGCGGGCGGGCGCGGCCAGGTGAGACGTCATACCCGCCTGGCCATGATGCGCGGCGCGGGACGGGGATGCCATGGTGGCGACCGCAACCGGCGTGGGGTGCGGCAGTAGCGGCATGCTGGCGGCGATCGCGGGAGTGGCGGAGGTGGCGATGGTTCCGGCTATGAGCATGCCGACGAGCAGGCCGGCGGCGGCTTGCGGCAGGTGCAGCCCTGGCAGGTGCCAGCCGGGCCGGCGCGCGATGCGGGAGGCGATTTCCACGAGGACGGTGATGGCGAAGATGGCCCAGGCGACGAATCCGACGATGACGAGGAAGCCGAGGAACACTTGGCCGGTGTCGCGTTCGGTCAGCCGCTGCCAGATCTCCGCGAGCCCCGGCATGTGGTCGGGCAGCAGCGGGCCGCCGAGGGTGTAGAGGGCATACGGTGCGCCGATCAGCATCGCGGCCAGGGCGACAAGTGCGATCAGGCGGCGGATCTGGCGGGCGATGAAGGCGGTCATGGGGTGCCTCCCTGCTGATAGACGACCTGGGCCTGGCCCGCCCCGGTGACGGTGAACGCGTCGATGCCGACCAGCGGCAGGAACACCGTGTCCTGTTTCAGAGTCGCGGTCGCGGAGACGTCCAAACCCGTGACGGTGACGGACCCGGTGGCGCCCGCAGCGGTCAGGTAGTCCTGCGCGGCCTGGTCGGCGACCGCGGGGTCGATCGCGACATCGCCGGGCCGGTAGGTGGCGGCAGCGGCGCGAGCGGCTTCGGAGGCGATCGCACTGGCGTGATCCAGGGCGCGAGCCTTCGCGCCGCCGTCGACGACAAGGCCGAGGATCATCATCAACGCGACCGCGCAGACGAGCATCATCAGCGACATGCCGCCGGAGCCGGTGTCGGAGCGCCAGTCGATGCGCTTGCTCGTCGCCGGCCCGCCGCGATGCGATGGGCCGCTCGGTCGCGGCGATGCCGGTTTCGTTGCCCGAGGCCCCGGCTGGTCACGCACCGTCACTGCTGCCGCAGCCGAATGACGACCGCACAGAATGGGGCGGCGCGAGATTGGTTGTGCAGGTGTGGGTTTCACGGCGCCTCCCGATCCGGATCAAGGGGGCTGGCCGCGGTTGCGGTGACGACGTGACTTCCTGGCCAGCCGGGGATCGCGAGGTCCGACCAGGCGACCGTGCAGGCGACCGTGACGGTGATATTGGCGGGTGTGCCGGGCGGGGCGGCCATACCGGCCGCGTCGACGGTGATCGTGTCGTTTTGGCAGTCGATGCCCTGGCTATGGAGGCTTTCGGTGACGACCGATCGCGCCTGGGTCTCGGCTTCTGTCGGGGTGTGTTGGGTGCTGGCGGCGCGCGCCCCGGCAGCGGCGGCCTGCTGCACACAGGACTGCCCGGTCGCTGTGCGCCCGGCGGCGACGCCGACCAGGACGATCAGCACGACGGCCGGGGTGATGATCACGAGTTCGAGGGCGGGCGCCGCCGATCCGCGATCCGACTTCGCCCGTTGTAGGAAGCGTCTGATTCGGTTCATGGCAGGGTCTCGATGTTCGCGGAGGCTTGGCCGGCGACGCGCGGATGGGCGAGCGGGACCAGGTTCGGCGCGGCTGCGGTGATGGTGACGGTGATCTGTTCACCGGTCTGGGTGACGGTGACGACCGCGTCGGTGAGGGTTCCGGCGGCCTTGTCGGTGACGAAGTCCTCGGCGGCCCGCCGGCCCCGGTCGGTCGAGGCCGGGGCTCGGGTCGCGGCACGGACCCCGGCCTGCGCTGCGGCGACGGCGAGGGAGCGGGCGTAGGAGTGCAGGCCGAATTGGATGCCGCCGAAGATCAGCAGCAGCACCGCGGGCATGAGCAGGATGAATCCGAGAGACGCGCCGCCGGAGCCCCGCTCGCCGGCCCAACGGTTCGCGCCGGGCGGCAGACCGTAGAGGTCCCCACCGCGGCGCGCGTTGCGGCGCGGGGCTTCTCGGGTCGGGGTGCTCGTCACGGTTGCTGTGGCCGGCCGGTTTAGGGGTTGAGGTCGCCGGTCTTGGAGTTGATGACGGCGGCGATCGCGGCGACCACGATGCCGGCGGCGATGACGCCGCCGATCGCGATCAACACGTGTTCCAGGGAAACGCCGCCGGAGCCGCGCTCCGGCTCGACGCGCAGCGCCGAGATGCGGCGGCGCACGGTGAGCATGATCGTGGAATACAGCAGGGCGGCGAACGATGAGATGGGCATTAGTGGCTCCTTCAAATAGGTGCAGGACGGGTTGCGGCACAGGGCATATCGCGCCTTTCAGGTCGCGGTCAGTTGGGTGATCGCCGGGTAGAGCAGGAAGGCCATGGTGGCCATCGCGAGCAGGGCTTTGGGGATGGCCATGCGGCCGGAGGCGACCTGGGCGGCGGCGATCTCGTCGGTTTGCAACTGGGCGCGTAGCGAGGTGGCGCGGGCGAGGAGCGTGTCGTAGATCGCGGCCCCTTGGGTGCTGGCCCCTGCGGTGATCGCGGACAGGTCGGCGAGCTCGTCGACGCCCATTTCCTCGGCAAGATCGGCGATGCCCTTCCAGTGCGAGTGCCCGGAGCGGGTGGCCGAGTCGATCGCGCCCCTGATCCGGCGGAACGTCCACAGCGGCGATGCGGCGGCCGCGTCGTCGAGGGCGGCGCCGGGGCCGGCTCCGGCGGCGCGGTGCAGCGCGACCAGTTGCAGGAACGCGACCAGGCTATGACGCATCTCCAGCCGGGCCTGGTCAGCTTTACCGGCGGTGTGGCCGGCGACCGCGACCCACACCAGCGCCGCGCATGCGGCTGCGATGCCGGCGGGGATGGCGGCCGGGATGTGCAGGCCGAACGCGGTGAAGATCAGCAGGTAGATCGGGCCGGCCAGCAGTGTCACGGCGGTCAGAGCGACGCGGGTGAGAAGGAACTCGCCGCGGCGCATCCCAATCACCGCCAGATCCCGGTCAGGGGTGGTGAGGTGTGTTGCGGCAAGCCACATCTCGAACCTGGCCTGCACAGCCGCGATCCCGATAGCCGGCGCGGGAGACTGCCCCGCCACAGTGGTGTGGCTCGCGACGCTGTGGCCGGGCATGCGCAGCGCGGCGAGCAGATCCGGCCGGGCCGGAACCATGGCGGCGACGACCACGGCGATGCCCAGCCCGGCCGCACCACCCGCGGCAAGCAAACCGAGCGTGCCCGGACTCATGACGACGCCTTCGCCATGGCGTCGCCGCGAACCGAGGCGGCCGATTGCGTCGGGTCGGCCCCACGTCCTGTCAGGAGGCGAGCTGGATTCGGGGTGATTGACAGTCTGCGGAGCATGACGAGGGCGCCGATCACGATCGCGACCAGCGCTGCGAGAACGAGCTGTCCGGTGGCGGTGCCGTAGACCTTCGCGTAGGAGGTGAATGTGGCGACCGCGGCGACGAACAGGATTTGGACGATGACGATGGTGCGGGCCTCGGACCTGGGCTCGGCACGGTCGGTTTCGATCCGGTGCCGCGCGGCGACATCGTCGGCGAGCTGCCGGGCGAGGACGCGGAGCATGTCCGGGGTCCGCGGCGACGGGGCGGTCGCGGCGATGCCCAGGGCGATGACGACCATGTCGCCGAGCGGGTCGTCGATATCGTCGGCGAAGCGGCGCAACGCTTGCTGCCGGTCGCCGCGCGGCGAGGAGAGCCCGGCGGCCAACCGGACTGTCGGGTCTTTGATGGCGGCCGGTGCGTGGGCGGCGGCGGTGACGATGGTTTGGGTCGACGAGTTGCCGGCGGCCATGGAGTCGGCTAGGCGCCGTACCCACTCCTCCAGGCCTTGCAGCACGTCGATGCGGTGCTTCGCGACCTTGGCGGCGCTGAAGAAGTACGGCAGGCCCGGAACGGCGAGCGCGCACGTGATGCCGGCGACGGGCCAGCCCGACACCGCCCACACCACCGCCCCGGCCAAGGCCGCGGCAGCGATGGTGCGGCCCCGTTTGCCGGTCACCGCCTTGCGCCACCGCACCATCCGCACGGCCCGCGTCGCGGACCCCGGTGTTGCCGGTTCGGCGTCGGGGGTGCGGCCGTAGGCGCCGGCGGCCGCCATCAGCATGCCGGCAATGAGGGCGGCGCCGCAGATCGCGGCCGCAAGCGGGATCATCGTCATACCCGGCCTCCCGTCTCCCACGGCACCGGCCAGGTTCCGTTGGCGGCGGTCAGCCAGCCGAGGTCGAAACCGGCCCGGCGGCACCAGGTCTGATCCTCCGGTAGGTGCAGGGGGTAGCCGCGCGGGTCGTCCGGCCGGTCCGGGTCGGGGGCGAAGATGGCGGTGGTGGCGGGCTGGCCGTTCTCGCCGACCGGGCCGACCTCGACGATGTCGGACGCGAACCGGCGTTTACGCCCGGCGGCGGTGGGGATGGTGTCGATGTAGACGATGAGGTCGATGGCGGTGGCGATCTGGGCCATCGCGGCCGGGTGGTTCCAGTTCGGCTTGTGCTCCCCCAACAGTGACGCCAGGGCCTCGAAGGTGCCGGTCGCGGAGTCGGCGTGGAACGTGGCCATCGACCCTTTCATTCCGCGGGACATGGCGGCCAGCATCGGGATGACCTCCGGGCCGCGGACCTCGCCGATGAGGATCCGCTCCAGGCCGTGCCGTAGCAGCTCGGGGAAGATGTCGGCCAGGGTGACCTCGCCCGCGGCCCTGCCATCGGGGCCGCGCTCCCCCGTCGCCGGCCTGGCCTCGGCGGGCAGGATCAGCGGGAACCTTCCGGGCAGCTCGTGCAGCAGCAGCTCGTACTCGGTCTCTAGGGTGGCGAACCGCTCCATGTCCGGCAGGCACCGGGCCAGCGCGCGCAGCAGGGTGGTCTTGCCTGCGCCCGGTGACCCGACGATCAGCATGGAGCGGTGCGCCGCGACGGCGGCGGCCAGGAACGCCGCCATTGCCTTCGAGATCGTGCCCATATCGACGAGTTGGTCGAGGGTGACGTCGACGAAGCGGTGGCGGCGGATCGTGACCTGCGGATGCGGGGTGATCGACCACTGCGCGGCCAGCCTGGAGCCGTCCGGCAGGCGGATGTTGAGAAACGGCCAGGAGGAGGTGACGGCCCGCTCGTTTTGCCCGTGATAGGTGGCGCTCGACCGGAGTTGTTCGAGAAGGTCGTCGTCGGATTCGGCGACCGGTGCGACGGTTTCGCGATGGCCGTCGGCGAAGCGTTTGATCGCCGGGGCGGCGCCGTTGATGAAGATCTCCTCGACCTCGTCGTCCCGGAGGAGCTGCTCGATGCGGCCCAGGCCGAACATCGCCGCCAACACCGCCTCACCCAGCGCTGATTCTTGTTGCTGGGTGGGCGGGCTTCCCGCGGCGGTTTCCGCATCGGCCCACGCCGCGGTGCGCTCGCCGATCAGGCCGATCGCAAGCTGCCGCTGCTCCGCGCGGCCCAAGCCTGGCCCGGCGTCTTGGCCATAGCGGTCGAGCTTGGCGTTCACCTCCGTCTGGATGCGGCGCACGATCGCGAAATCGACAGTGGCGAGCGGTGCTTCGTCATTCAGCCAACCGTCGCGTGGCTCACCACTCCCGCCCCAGTCGTCACCGGTGTAGGCGGCCGTGCCGTTGACATGGCCATTCAGGATCGATGTCATGACGCGCCACCCGGCCGGGCCGTCGCCGCTGCCGGCGCGTATGACGAATGACGCGGTGTGGCTGCGGCGTGCTCTCGCTGTCCGGGTGGCGGGACCGCCGCACCGCAAGGTGCCGCCCGTGATGCTGCGGCGGATGTGTCCTGCGCCAGTTCCTCCTGTTGCGCAAGGGACGTGGCGAGCTTCGTCGCGGATCTCATCAGCGGGGTCGAGGCCATCTGGCGTGGTGCGGGCAGTGCGTCGACCAGTGCGCCCGCAGCCGTCGGGTCCCAGGCCAGGACTCCTGCGACGGGTGCGATGTCGGACATCGCGGCTTGGATGTCGCGCTCGGAATAGGGGCGGCCTGGGCCGACGATCACCGAGCGAAGATCAGAGGCGCTGTCCCCCAATGCCTCTCGCGCGACGGCTGCGGCGGCCTGTGCGGCATGCACGGCCGGGAGCGTGGAGCGCATCGCAACGAGCGCCACGTCCGCCGTGGCCCACAGGGCGTCGTGGCGCACGGGTGCGGGGATACGGCCGGCGTCGATGATCACGTCCACGTCAATGCCGGTCAACGCCGCGACGACGGCAGGGTAGTCGAGAGCTTCCGCCTGTCGGGCCGTTTCGACGCCGGGTAGTAGCCACCGGTCCTTGCCGAGGGTGACGACGTTCGCCCAGATTGCCGCTGCCATGTCGGAGCGCCTAGCCTCGATCTTTCATCGGGGGTGTGATCCGGGTTCCGCGTGGTGCGGCGAGTGCGGCTGTGGGGTTCTTTCTGTTGTGGGGTAAGGGGTTTCGCCGCGGTGTCGCCTGCGGTGGGCGCCGGTTCCACTGGCCGGTGGTGTTTTCCTTCGGGTCGGTCGGTATGGGGTCTGGCTGGTCAGGTGGTCAGGCGGATGGTTTGCAGGCGGTCGGTTCCGGCGATGGCCACGGCGACGTGGGGTGCCTGGGCGGACAGTCGGAGCCTGGTCCGGCGTGCTCCGCGGGTGATGATCGCGCCGATGGTGAATAGGCGGTGGCGCAGCCGTTTCGGTTCCCATTTGCGGGCTTCGTGGCCGGCGAGGGCGAGCGTCTGCGTCCAGGCGAGAAGGTCGCAGGCCAAAGCGACTATCGCGAGCCATATCTCGTTTTGCGTGAAGTCGTGCAGTGGCAGGTTGGCAAGGCCGGTGTCCTTCGCGCACCGGATGCGGTCCTCGCATCTGGCCCGCCTGCGGTGCCGCAGCTCCAGGGCTGCGTGCTGTCCGCGTTCGGTGTTCGTTGCGAACGCGGTCAGCCGCCAGCCGTTCGCATCGGTGAAACGCAGCTGCGCCCCGGGGTGCGGTTTCTCGGCCCGGACGAACAGCCGCATCCCCTTCGGCCACGACGACAGGTCCACGACGTGGGTGAGTTCGGCGACCTTCGCCCCGTCCCGCTGCGTGGCTTCGGAATCATAGGCCGGGGTCCATGCCCCCTCCGGAAGGTTGTCGACGATGTCGGCGATCCCGGCCGTCAGGCCGAATCCGATCGAATACGACAGGCCTTGGGAGGCAAGCCATGCCGTGAACTCGTGGCTGGCACCGGCCCCGTCCGTGCGGATGAGCACCTCCCGCCCTGGACGTCCGTCCGGGGAACGGGACGGCAGCTGCGCCAACGCCAGCTTCGTCACCGTGATGTGATCGGCCGCCGTGTTCGAGCCGGCATTGCCCGGCCGCAACACGGCAGCGGCGGCCTCCCCGGTGCCGTCGGCGCCGTGGTCGAAAAACGCCATCAGCGGGTAGAAGCCAAACCTCCTCTTGTAGGTCGGTGCCGCGTTCTCCTTCTCGGAGTGAGCGGTGACCAGGGTGGCGTCCAGGTCGATGACCAGCGGATGATCCGGGTCGATCCCGTGGCCGGGCGAGTTCTCGCCCGCCATCGCCCACGCCCGTGTCCGGGCCGCCACGCGAGCCGTGTTGATCGCGTCGAGCGCCTTATCCCTATCGCCTGCGAGACGACCGACCAGGCGCGAAACGGTCGGGTCCGACGCGACCCGGCCGAACACGTCCGGTGCGGCCCGGACCTGGTCGATATCCGCCAAACAGTCCCCGCCGATCGCAAGTGACACGACCAGGTCCAGCACGATCTTGCCCGGATCATGCACCGCCCAAGGCCGCATCCACGGCGCAAGTGCCTCCGACAGCGCCCGGTCCAGACCCACCGCCGTCGCGGCCTTCGCGAGCAACACCGCCCCCGCATGCGACACGACACGCTGCCCCGAAGCCTCGACATGGACAGCCGGAAACAGGCCGGTAGACTTACGCATCGAAAAGGTGCTCCAGACTCTACGATGTTGATCTCTTAGACAAGACCAATTATCGCAGATCAGAGCACCTTTTCTCATGATCAACGCCCGCGGCGAACATCACCCCCATGAAAGCCCGAGGTTAACTTCCGGCCACGATCACGGTGCGCCACTCCCCGACCCGGACCGGCGCCATCGAGCGAGTCGTGACACTGTCGATTCCCGCTTCGCCGGTGTTCGCGCTCCATGTGATCGACCACGTCGCCGCCGCGGTGACCGGCCACGCCCCCGTGCCGTTCGTGCGTTCATCGAGCGACCGCAGCCGGTAGGTGTAGCCGCACGGCGGCGCCCACAGATCCGCACCAGCCCAGGGGGCCTGGCCGCCGCCCGCGCACGTGACATCGACCGCGCCCGGTTCACCCATCGACCAGGTCACCGACGCCAGCGTCGCCGTCGCCGTGACCGTCACCGTCCGGTCCGTAGCCGACGCCGTCACCGGGTCCGGGTTCGACACCCACAGCCACACCGGCACATTCACCGCCACCTGCTTCGCATCCGGCCCAAAGCTGATATGCGGCAACGGAATCGGCAATCGTGCTATTGCCTGTTGCGCGACCAGTTGCGGTTCCGGCGGGGGCGTATTCGTGGCGGGCACGACCGTGAGAATCGGCCCAAGCCCGTCCACCCGGCATTCCTGCCTCAGCATGACGAAGTCCACCGGATCGGCGCCCGGCGGCAGATACAGCAGCCAGATAGGTGAATCGACGGGAGGCTGCGGATCCATCGGTATCGGCGGGCACGGGTCGACGTGCTCACTTGGACCCGTCGACGAGCCGCCCGAAGTATCCGATCCGGTGCCGCTGCCGTCAGATCCACTGCTGGCACACGCGATGAAGTCTCCCGTGCCGAGGTCATAGTGGCCGCACGGCGCGTCAGCGAATGCGGAGGGTGCGGCAGCAATGAGACATGTCAAGACCGCACCGACCACCGCAATGGCGATAGCTGCGCGGTATAGGGGCCCCGAGGTGGTGGTCAGCATGGCTTCGTCGGGTTCGGCTTGGTGACCAAGTTGAGCAGCCAGTGGTGGACTTCGTCCGGGTAGAAATCGAGATTGAATTCCCACAGGAACCGCTTTGCGCTTCCGCCGGTAATGCTGGTTCCGTCCGCGTTGACTACGTCAACTCGGCTCGCGTCGACGCAGGCGCGAATCTGTACGTTGTGTGCGGCGGCCTTCACGACCTCGGCCGTGTACGTGGTGTTGCCGACCTGGTGCATCCCGTCCTTGGCGAACGCCGCAACGAGACTGAGCTGTGTGATCGCTGCCGGGTCGCCGACGAACTGGCGGATCTTCGTTTCCCACTTGTCTTCGGGATTCTGCATTGACTCGTCGTAGAGGCGCATGGCGTTTCGCCATACGGGGATCGCGGCATTCGCCGCGTTCAGTGCTGCTCCGGTGATCGTGTCGGGGATCGCCACGGGGATGGCGCCGTACGCGTCGCCGGTCGCGGTGGTCGCTGCTGAGGTCGATGAGTTCGTAGCTCCGGTGGTCGACGAACTGGTAGCGGAGTTGGCCGGGGTGCTCGTGGCCACGGTGCCCGACGGCGAGGATCTGACCGGGTCGGGTGCCGTCGGGGCGATGGAACTCGGCGCCGCCATAGTCGGTGAGCTGGCCGCCGGATCCGGCGTGGTGTCCGAATTTCCGGCGGACGTGGCGGTGCAGGCGGCGAGCGGGAGCACGGTCGCGGTCAGTAGGGCTGCGATCTGTCGCTTCATCGCTTCGTCACCTCCTCGCTGGCGATGGAGGTCCGCTCATCGTGCGCCCGAATCACAGAATTATCAACATTTCGAGTGAATCCGATGTGCGCTTCGTCAGAAACGGCCGTTGCCGGGCCACGCCGAGAGCAGCGCCGGACGTCGTATCGGCTAGTCCAGCGGCGCATTCGGATGATGGACGGCGGCACCGAGCGCAGGAGCAGCACGGCCACGCCGAACGGCAGGGTCCTCAGCCGCCCGGAATCCATGATCGGGATGCGGCGCAGAGAAGAGGACCGGCTGCGGGTGCCGTCGTGGGCGCGGTTTTCGGCCCAGGTGGTTTCGTCGCGCTCCCCTATCAGGGATGCCAGGTCGCGGAGGTCACCCGCGTTGCCACCGCCACCCAGGATGATCTTGGTGGTCGACGCGTCCCACACAGTTGCCGCGGCCTGCTCGCCCCACTTGTGGCGAGCCTGGGCAAGGGACTGCAGGACCGCCCAGGTGCAGATGCCGGTGCCGCCGCCCTCCGACATCAACGTCGGCAGGGACGGCAGCGGTGCGAGGTTGCCGATCTCGTTGAGCATCACCATGATCGGCGGATCCAGCCTTGCACCGGGTAATGCGGCGGCGAGATGCCGTGCGGTTTCCACGATGTCCTCGATGAACGCGGCCACCAGGTTCGCGGCCGCCCCCGCCCCGGTCGCGGTCCCCACCAGATACAGCGTGCCGCGGCGTCGGATGAATGCCTCCGGGTCGAACTGCTCCCCGGGTGCCGGCGTGACGGCGGCGAGCACGTCCGGATCGCCCAGCGCGGCAAGTGACTGCCGGACGCCGAGCCAGACGGAGTCCCGCTGCCTCGGGTCGGAATCCGCCACCGCGTTCAGCGCGGTCGCCCAACCCGCGGGGGCGCGCGGGTGGGTTTCGAGGATGGCGATCGCGTCCTGCACCGCCGCCGGGGTCAGCGACCACCGATACAGGTCGGCCGCACCCCGGTGATCGAGGGCCGCCGCCATGAGCAGCGCCCGCAGGGCCGCCTCGGTCTGCCCCTGCCAGAACGATCCGTCCTCTGCGCCCTTGCCGGAGCCCGCGGCCAGGCCGGCCGCGCGGATCATCGCCGTCATCGGCTTGTCGCAGCCGCGGGTGAGCGACCAGCGCAGGCCGACCCGCACGTCGCCCGCGAGATGTTGCGGGTCGAACACCGCTACCGGTCCGAGATTCCTTCTCGCGTCGATGGTCTGGGCGATATTGTCCGGCCGAGTCGAGGTGGCGATCACCGCACCGGGGGCGTCCAGGATGACGTTGACGACCAGATGCAGATCCTTGCCGGACCTCGCTGGGCCGAGCACCACGACGGAATCCTCCACCGACGTCCAAGTTCCGATTCTGCGTGCGACGCCGACCCGGAAGCCGACGTCCCTCGCCGCCGGGTTGTCGATGGACGGGCGTAGGTGCCGGCCGCGCCTGCGTACCGCGCGGGGCGAGCAGGTATGACGAATCTCCCGTGGCGAGGCGGTGCCGGGCAGCCGGTACACGTCCGCCTGATTCGGGGCTGCCGGCGCGAACAGGCGCCGCGCCCCGATCGCCAGGAGAACGGCGGCGGCCACGACGACCGCGGTAACCGCCCAGTACCTGGTCGGGCCTGGAGCGATCTCGCCCCACGCTCCTGCAGGGCCGCGGGCGTGAGCAAGTGCCCGGATGCCGGCGAGCAGGCCGCCGTGCGGGTGTCCGCCGGTGGTCACGATCGCCAACGCCCCGCCCGCCCACAGGGCACCGACCAGCCCAGCGGAGCCGAGAATGACGGCGGCCCAAGCAGTGTCGTTCGACGGTCGTGCCGTCTGCGTGTTCTTCGTCATCGCGACACCCCCGCCATCGAGCGGGCCAGCTGCCGGTCGCGGCGCACGCGCAACGTCGACACCTCGCGGCGTCGCTGCTCCATACGCTCCCGAAGGCCGAGCGGCTGGCCAGATCCCCACTGCCGCGTCGGCAGCTCGTCGAGAACCCGCCGGGCAGTCGCAATCACGCGAGTGCCGGTGGCTCGCACGGTGGCCAGGCCCTCGTCGCGGCTTGCCCAGGTCGAGATGTAGGGCAGCGAGTAGTCGGAGGTGTCCATGCCGTGCGCCGCTCCGATCAGGAACGCGACCGATTCGGCTTCGACCTCCTTCACGCCGCGCGTCACCGACATCGCCAACGCCAGGTCGACCCGGCCGTCGGCGCCGCGCGGGTCGTGCAGCAGCACATGCCCCAGCTCGTGGGCGAGCGTCTTGGCGCGGGCGGCGTCATCCATGTCCGCGCGCACCGTCACCGTGACGTCCGCCCAGCTGGTGACCCCGTTCGCCCGGCCCAGCGCGGCGGCTGACGGCGCGTCGCGCAGCGTAAACCCTTGCGCCGCAACCTGTTCCGCAAGACCGGCCCACAGACCGTCCGGGGCGCGGCCCGCCAGGATCACCGGGGCAGGCGGGGCCGGGACCGGCTCACCATCGGTCTGGGAGACGTCGAACACCGTCGCCAGATCGAATGGCCTATTCGGGTTCAGCCTCGACCGTTGCCGAATCTGTGCGCCCGGCCGCGGCCGCTCGGTCCGCTCCATGCGCCGCCACTGCGCGGTGCCGGGATCTTGCGTCTCGCGCCACTGGATCCGGTTCGGTCGAAGGATCTTGTAGCCGTGTTGGCCGCCCTGCACCTGCCGGCCCATCGCCTGCCACTGCCGAAAGCCAGCCACCATCGACGGCTCCGGTGCCGACACCCGACCGTCAGCGAACGCGGCCTGGTGCTGCGCATAAATGAGCAGCACGTTGTCGAACGAGTAATTATGGAACCGAGCCGCGGCCGTCAGCGCCGCACGCCAATCATCCGACGCGAACAGGTCCTCCACCGACGCCGTCAGCATCACCTGCACCGCTTTGAGCCGGGCGTCGATCTCGTCGCTCGTCACGACGGCACCTCCCAGGGATCAGAGAAAGTTCTTCACCCTGTACTGGTGCGCACCCCGCGCGGTAGTTGCCATGCACGTCGGAAGGTTTCCGCTCGTACTGACCAGAACTTGCAGCATCGCGAGTTGTCACCAGTAGGACCGGAAGATTGACGTGCACCGCGAGCGAGAGGAGACAGCCAATTGCGCGAGTTATACTTCGCCGTCTGAGGCGACAGCAATGCCTCGACAGGCTGCCTCTCATCGACCGATACACTCCGCGATATGGATACGGTGGTGGTGTGGGTCGCCGCAGTTACCGGCGTTTTGGCCACACTGTTCGCCGCGCTCGCGTGGAATGCCTCACGCCCGACCCACCCGTTTAGGCTGGAACCATCCGTTAGCGGCGCGGCGCTTTTGACACGTGTACAACGAGGAACCGCGGTCATCGAATACATCTCAGTACCACATCATCGATCTATTAACTCATTCGATGACCGAGGAGACATTGACAACCGTGAATTACCATTTCGTCACTGGATTGTATTAGACGTCACTGATATTCCTGCTGGGGAAGTGATGATCGTTGTGTGGCATCGGTCTTGCCTTGGCAAACGAGGCAGAATATGGTCAACGCCAGTCTTTTAGTTGGCGAACGACGCTACAGTCGCGAGGTCATGCTCAACGTCAGGATGATTCGTGGCCCAGTCCGTATGCGGCTTCGTCCCAGAATCGCCAACCCGGATCATCTGGCAATAGCTCCGGACGATACTCCTCCACTCCGCTCAGATGGGCAATTCTTTCCTGTCGGACTAAGACAGCGCGATCCTGCTCACCTGACGTCAAGTCAACCGTCTTCGCGCCAATTCGGGCAGCGATCTGATTCAGCCGAGCATGCAGAAAGTCAAACTTCGCAAGATCCTCGACGCGTGCCCGCAGCTCGTTACATCGCGCATTGTGTGCACGTTTAGCGCCGACCACAATACCAATGCCGAGAGAAATCCCTGCTCCACCCGCCGCAACTAAGATTTTTTCACCGAAATACGCGGTACTAACCAGCCCGGCAATCGCAACGAGCGCGCCTATCAGGCGCACAACCTGCATCCGTAGCCAAGATGCGCCCTTTGTAGTGAGCGCAGAGTCCCCGTAGGTCGATCCGCTCGGCAGAGCCCTGCTCAGCCATCGAGGCATCCTGCGCGTTCCCTGGTTCCGAGTCCTCCACATGCTGACGAAGTGTATAGATCGCTCATCTTTCGCCGACCGCCCATCGAAGGTCAGTATTGAACAGAATTTGTTCGGATGCGCCGAGGTCTGTGTGGATGCGACGGGTTCGGGCGCCGGTTTTCCAGAGGGCTTCGCCTTTGCCGAGGGTGGTGAACGCGTCGCGTTCAGGGCTGGTGAGGGTGAGTTCGGTTGCGGTGCGGGCGGTTTCGCCGGGGGCTTGGCGGAAGATGATGCGGGTGTCGCACAGTGCGACAAGGCCTCTCGCGGTGGCTGCGGCGCTGCTGCCGGCGTCGGCGGACTTGTCGGTGTCGGACAGCGCGTGGGTGATGAGCACGGTGGCGGTGCCTTTGGCGCGGGAGAGACGCAGTTCGCTGTTGACTCTGTCGAGGTGGGTGGGCGAGGCGAGGATGCGCCAGGCTTCGTCGTAGATGACGTAGCGGCGACGCGTGCCGGTTGCTGAGGCGAGTTGGCTGGTGGCGGTGAGCACGGCGAGGGTGTGCGCGAGGTCGTTGTCGGCGACGTCTGCGGTGCCGACCGCGATGATCGGCGCCGAGGGATCCGGGGTGGCGGTGGCGGGCTGGTCGAGCATGCCGGCGAGCGGGCCGCTGCATAGGACGGCGAGCGCGGCTCGTGCCGGGGTCGCG
>MKSW01000042.1 GCA_001897425.1 Actinobacteria bacterium 69-20
GCGGGGCTCCTCGCCGCCGCGCTGGCCGGCTGCCAGGGCGCCGCGCCTCTCACACCCGCTCCCGCACCCGCCGCATCGCTGGCGACCACACCCGCGGCAACGCCAGCGCCCGGCTCGTCAACAAGCTCGCCGGCGACGACGTCGACGAGTGCAGCGCTGGCACAGCTGGCCGGGCTGGCGGTCAAGGGCCCGGCGCCGATGACCGGGTACAGCCGCGCGAAGTTCGGCCCGGCCTGGGCCGACGAGGACCACAACGGCTGCGACACCCGCAACGATGTTCTGCGCCGCGACCTGACCGACACCACGCTCAAGGCCGGTACGCACGGCTGCGTCGTGCTCACCGGAGTGCTCGTCGACCCGTACACCGCCCGCACGATCGACTTCACCCGTGGCAGCTCGACGTCGACCGCCGTCGAGATCGACCACGTCGTGGCCCTGGCCGACGCATGGCGCACTGGCGCGCAGGCGTGGAGCCCCGCCCGCCGAGAGCAGTACGCGAACGACCCGCTCGTGCTGCTCGCCGTCGACGGGCCTACGAACGAAGCCAAGGGCGACGGCGACGCGGCGACTTGGCTGCCACCGAACAAGGCGTACCGGTGCACGTACGCGGCCCGCCAGGTGACCATCAAGTCGACCTACTCGCTGTGGGTCACGCCGGCCGAGCACGACGCCCTCGAGCGGATCCTGCACGCCTGCTGACAGGCACAGCTTCGCCAGGAAGCCACGAGAGCACGAAACGTGGCCACCTGGGCCCTGTCGGGCAGCTTTCGCCTCGTACGAACGTTGTAGAGAAGGCACAACGGCGCCCGGCAGGATCGGCGTGGGAGCTCGGTGTCACGATGCACTCATGACAGACGCACCGGAGCCCGAGGAGCAACGCCCAGAAGGAGAGGACCCCGCGCAGCCGCCCGAAGATGAGGTGCCGGCGTCGGAGGCTCTCGCCGCGACCTCCAAGGAACCGGTGGACGAGCTGCCAGCTGGTATGACGGTGGCTGAGGCTCGTGCCGCGGCACTGGACCCTCACCACCCGCACCACGCGGCAGCAAAGGCGGCTGAGGCACGATGGGCCGCCAGCGTGACGAAGGCGTTCGCCGGCTCGGCCTACGAGGAGACGTTCCGGCGCATCGGTGAGAACGTGGCCCGCCTGGTCATGCCACCGAGCGTCGGAGAGAACCTGGCGCGCCAGATCATGGCACCAAGCGAGGCCGTGCCACCCCTCCTGAGAGTCCCTCGAGTACCGGGGCCGCCGCCGCTTGTCGGCGCGGACGTGTTCGTCGACGCGACTCCTCGCAAGACCCTTGAGGCGCTGGTGGACGTCTCTGAGCGGATGTCAGAGATGGTCCGCGTAGCCTCCGAGCACCGTGACGCGGCGGTCCAACAGACAGAGCAGTACCAGGTGGACAGCAGACGCGGGCGCCGCCGCGATCGGTGGATGCTGGGCGCGGCCATGGCGTCCGCCGTTGCCGCATGGGTCGCCGTGGTCATCGCGGTCATCGTCGCGGCGCGGGCGAGGTAGTTAGGTCCCGCAGTTGCCCCGCTCATCGGTGCTGAGCTGGTACGGGGCAGCGGGTACGCCGTGGAGCCGCGCGCGGAACCACTACGTCTGGGACAAGTCCCGAAGCTTCTCGCGGTACATGGTCAGTGCAGCAGTCGTGTTCTCGATGTCCGCGACGATCGGCTCACGTCGGCTGGGAACCACCTCGAGCTCGAGCTCCAGCCGCCGGAGCTTGTTCTCAAGGTCGTAGATCGATGCCTTGAGGCCCTTCGTCTCCGACGCGAGATCCATCTGTGCCGGTCCTCTCATCTGGTTCAACTCGTCCCGGTTAACTGGTAGAGGTTCGCAGACGGGCGGAGCGCCGATGTCACGTGCGTCGTCGACAGCCAGGGTCGTCGGTCAACTTGTGTTCCAGGCTCCGTCGTTGGAGGCGCCGACAACCCACTGACGCGACCCCGGGAGCACACTCGTCCCCGTGGGACCTCGGCTCGTCGTACCCCCAAAGAAGCAGCACACCGTCTCGCAGGTCGTGCTGCGCCGCTTCGCGCTCCACGGCAACATCAGGGTCTACGACCGCGCCGCCGGCCGGTTCTACAGCCAGGGTCCCGGCAGCGTCTTCCGCTCGTACTTCGACCAGGTCGACCCGACTACCGCCGAGGCGCGTTGGGGCGCTATCGAGTCGCGGGTGCCGGCCGCGTACAGGCTTCTCGACCAGCGGCGCCCGCCGGACGAGCAGGCGGCTGCAACGCTGCGCGATCTACTCGCGATGCACTGGGCACGTTCGGCGGCTATGCGCCGCGCGCACGAGCAGGTCGGAGAGCGGGTCGTCGCGCAGAGGATCGACGAGCGATCTCGACAACCTGAGTTTCTTGCCACCCTGTTCAGGCAGCGGACAGGGCTCGAGGCCGCCGGCCCCGAGGGGCTGGACTGGATCAACGGCGAGGTGCACCGCCGCGCCCTCAAGGAGATCGATCAGCCGCTGTTCAGCGCCAAGGTGGCCGAGTACTTCGAGCTCGCCCGTGTGCGGCTCGCGCGCTGGCAGCTTGAGATTGGCTACGTCGAGGCCGGCGCGGACCTGATGATCGGGGACGCTCCGGTCATAACTCTGCGTCCGGGCCACGCCGGGGTCGGGCCGCACCAGGATGTGGCGTTCCAGGACGCCACGAGCTTCCACATGCCGATCAGCCCCACGATCGTCATCGGCCTGGCCGCGAAGCCGTCGCAGGTGTCGATCGACGCCCAGCGCGCTCGGGCACTGAACGAGCAGCAGCTCCGCGGCTTTGTGCGGTGGATCGGCTGGCGGCCAGGAGGGCCGTCAGATCGCGCAATGGGGGCGGCGCCACCACCTTCCCGCCTCCCGGGCTCTGCTTGAAACTGCTTCGGAAGATGCGTCGCGGCGCGCCGGTAGCGTGCGGCCTGTGCAGACACAGGGACCGCCCGTCTCACGCGCAGACATGCTCGCCCTCGAGCTCGGCCGCATCGTGGTCCGCGCCGTGTGGGTCGACGAGGTGTGCGCGGCACTGGCCGTCGAGTATCAGCGCGCATCCGGTCCGGTCGACCGCACCAAGGTCACAGGCGAGAGCGGGCAGCCACTCGGTCGCGCACTACGGGAAGCGGGCGCAGCGGCGTGGGCCGACGAGTACGACGCGCTGTATCTCCGGCGAAACGACGTCGTCCATGGCTTGTGGTCGGCCGACGCCGACCACCGCCAGATGGTGCGCCCGACACGAGGCGGGGCGTTCGCCGGCGCGTTCACTGTGAGGACCTGGGACGCCAACTGGCTGGAACTGCTGGCACGTGATCTCGACAACTTCTTCGATCGCGCCCGAGCCGAGTGGTTCCGACGCCTGGGCATCCCGGACCGGCTCACACACGGTCGACCGTACGAATGACCGGTGCTCGAGGCGGCCACGCGCCCGGGTTCTACTTACGCGCCGATTTCTCGTCATAGACCGCCGATAGTGAACATTATGTCCGAAATGGCTGGTCAGAGGCCATTTTGTCCCTGTACGCACTATCCTCCCGCGACGGCCGGTGAGGCAACATCTGGCCCCTCCCCATCGCCGCCCTGCCGCTCGTTGGCCGTCTCGTCCGGGTGTTCGCGGGCGTGCGCCTCGGCCTGTAGTCGGCGCAGTCGGGCCATGAGCGGCGGGATGCCGGCAGACAGCTCGACCGGCGCCACGGTGGCGCCCTCACCGGGCTTCTCGTCACCCTGGTCGTCGTCGACCGCGGCCGCCGGCTGTGGCGTGGCGCCGGCGGCGCGTCGTGCGCGCCAGGCCTCGACGGCGATGAGCAGCCGCATGTACAGGGCGCCGTCACGGGGGTCCCGCAGCCAGGCGTCGACCGTCTCCGCGACGGTCCTGGCCAGCGCGCCCTCGTGCTCGTCCACGGCTGCCCTATCGCTCGATCGACGGTCCGCCGCGAGAGGGACCGAAGGTGCGCGGTCGCTCCCCCAGGTGGATCCGCAGCGACGACGCCGGCGAGCCGCTGACGAGCGGCCGCGGGCGGGCGATCTGCAACTGCGCGCGTCGCACCGCGGCCGCGGCGTCGGAGAGCTGGGCGGCCGCGATGTCGGTACCGGCGGCCTGGGCGATCGCCTCTCCCTGCCGGCCGAGCTCTGCGAGGGTCGCCACGACGTCGGGGTTCTTCTCGCCGGCCTCGAGCAGGATCCGCGAGCAGCGGGCGTACTCGGCCACCCAGCTGGTGGCGGCCTCGGGCGTCATCGTCTGCAAGGTGCGACCGACGTCGAGGGCGCGTCGAGCCGCGGCGCCGTCCGTGCCTGGTTGGGCGATGTACAGGTCTCGCCCGGAGCGGTCGACGACGTGCAGCTCATCGACGAGGCCGGCGTCGACCACGCGCTCGAGCGTCTCGGGCATCATCGTCACGGCGTCGTCGTGGAACTGCGAGTGAGTCCAGCGTCCCGCGCCGTGCTCCTCGAGCTGGGCGACGTAGCGCTGCACTGTCCCTAGGCGGCTGACGGCCGATGGGACGGCCAGGGCGTACACGTGCACCTGGTGGCCGGCGTCGCGCAGGCGCTGTGCGGTGCGCAGCACTGTCTCCGGCCGCCGGAAGGTCGTCTCCACGACGAGGCTGAGGCGTCGGTCGCACGCTTCCTGGATAGCCCGGTCGACCCACGTGCCGGCGGCGTGCCCCGTCAGCGCCGGCATCCCGAGCGGATCACGTGCCATGGCTGCGTCGTGGCCGGGGTGGAACTTGCGCAGGTCGTCCCCCACGATGACGGCGGCGGGCGTCAGCTCGTGGCCCACGGCGGCCACCACTCGGGTCTTGCCGGCGCCGGGCTGTGCCCCGACGATCGCGCCCACCGGCCGGTCGCTGGCTGTCTTGCCGGCGAACAGGGTCGGCGCGACGTAGTCGGTGAAGATCCGCTCGAGCGTCGCGTCGTCGAGCGCGCCCGGATCGGCGCTCACGCGGCTTGCAGGGCGCGCAGCCGGCTGGTGAAGTCGGCGGTCTTGGCGCGCACGGCAGCCTCGTCGTAGGGGTCGACGGCCTCGGCCTCGCGGCTGACATCGAGTGCGACCAGGCGCCAGCGCTCCCGCTCGGCGTCGGTGGTCGCCTCGTAGGACTGGTGGACGTAGTGTCCGCCGAGCTGGTTGGCCAGCTCGCGCATGGTGTCGTAGACCATCGGGTCGTAGTCGAACGTCTTGCCGTTCATGCCGCCTCCCCCGCGGTGCCCTTCTGCTCGACGACGGCGCGAGCTCGCGCCGTGTCGTGGAGATCTCCGACGTACTGCTCCTGCTTGGCGATCGCGCGCCGGTACCAGTCGGCCGCGCCCTGCTTTGTCATGCCGAGCGCCTGGCCGATCTCGGCCCACGTGGCGCCCGCCTCCCGGGCGTCGCGCATGACGTACCAGCGCCGTCCGGTGAGCAGGTCGACGAGCCGGGCGTTGGCCGCCAGCGCCTCCAGCGGCCCGGCCGCCGGCAGCTGCTCGAGCGCGCCTTGAGCAACGGTGTTGTCGGGGTCCTTGCGCAGGATCCCCTCCCAGGTCCCGCGTTCGTGGGCCAGGTTCCAGACCGCCAAGAGCTCGCGCTCGTCACCCGCTCTCCCCTGCACCACCGCCGTGACGTCGAGCTCGTCGTACTGACCCATAGGACAAGTGTTCTTGACGTGAGCGTTCGTGTCAAGAGGGCTTGACGATCGCCGCTGGTACTTCGGCCCGGCGATGCCGCAGGTCAAGGGCGCCGTGACATATCGCCATGGGTCCGCACCGTCCGCCGGGTCGGGAACTCGCCCGGCGCGACGGAAGGACGAAGTGATGATGAAGCGAGACGAACGGTGCGGGTTCTGGCAGCTGCTGGCCCGGGTGGCGTTGGCCGGCTGGCCGGCCACGCTGCGTCTGGCGCTCCTGCTCGTCGTGGTGACCACCTGTGCCACCGCCCCGCGGCTCTTGAGCTGATGGCACGGCTGCGCGCGTGTGCACAACCCGCCCCGCGGCCGCGGGCGGCTGGCTAGGCTCGGCGGCACCTGGTTGCGCGCAGCCGGGCGCCGGCTGCCACCGGCTGCTAAGAGGTCGGGCCGGGCCCCGCTTCCGCTCTCGGGCGGGGCGGGGCCCTGCCGTCCACCCGGTACGGGCGCTGGCTCCCACTCGCCGAGCACTCGTACAGTTGTATTGGGTATCCGCTTGAGTCCAGTAGGTTTGAGTGGTGATCGAGCGGCTGCCGGTGGCCGGCGTGGATTACCCGCGCACGCATCAGCAGCTGTCCGCGTGGTTCTCGGACGAGGACGCGTGCCTGGAGTACCTGGCCCGCTTGCGCTGGCCAGACGGATTCCGCTGCCCCTCGTGCGGTGGGGATGCCGCCTGGCGCACCGCGCGGCGCGCGTTGTGGATGTGCGCAGGGTGCGGGCGGCAGACGTCGGTCACGGCCGGCACGATCTTCCACCGCTCGCACACCCCGTTGACGACGTGGTTCGCGGCGATCTGGTTCGTGTGCGCGTCGAAGAACGGGGTCTCGGCGAGCACGTTGCAGCAGGTCCTCGGGTTCGGCTCGTACGAGACCGCGTGGGCGTGGCTGCACAAGCTACGCCGGGTCATGGTTCGCCCCGATCGTGACCTGCTCGGCGGGGTCGTCGAGCTGGACGAGACCCTCGTCGGCGGGCGCGCCAAGCCCGCCTCCAGCGTGGTGATCACCAAGGTCCCGGTCATGGTCGCGGTCGAGACCCCGGCCGGGCACCAGCTCGGACGCATTCGCCTGGCCCGCGCCGACGCCCGTAACTCGGGCCAGCTGATCGACTTCGCCCACCAGGTCATCGCCCCTGGCACGTTGATTCGCACCGACGGTGCCCGCAACCTGCGCCGGCTCGCCGAGCAGGGCTACACCCACGAGTACAAGGTCATGCTGACCTCACCGGACCCGGCCCATGAGTACCTGCCTGGCGTGCACCTGGTCGCTTCCCTGCTCAAACGCTGGGTCGCCGGCACGCTGCACCACGGCATCTCCCGCCGCCAGCTCGACTACTACCTCGACGAGTTCACCTTCCGGTTCAACCGGCGCAGCTCACGCTCCCGCGGCCTGCTGTTCTACCGGCTCCTGCAACAAGCCGTCGCCACCGACCCGCACCCATTGGCCGCACTGGTCGGCGGCACCGACCAAGACCGAGGTGGCGGCGCGTCGTAGCAGCGTCTATCGGGCCATGGCCCGCTGTGGACTCTGCACGCTGGTCACGGTGCTTGTGGTGTGCAGGTTCGTGGCCCGTCCGGCGCGCACGCCGTTGGCGATGACGACGACCTCGGCCAGCTCATGGACCAGGACGACCGCGGCCAGCCCAAGCACTCCGGCGACTGCCAGCGGGATCAGGATCGCGATCAGGGTGAGCGACAGGCCGACGTTCTGCAGCATGATGCGCCGGGCCCGTCGGGCGTGGGCGAATGCCTGAGGCAGGGCGCGCAGGTCCGTGCCCATCAGGGCGACGTCCGCGGTCTCCAGTGCGACGTCCGAGCCCATGGCGCCCATCGCGATGCCGAGGTCGGCGGTGGCCAGGGCGGGGGCGTCGTTGACGCCGTCGCCGACCATTGCTGTGGGTGCCTTCGTACGCAGGGCGGCGACCAGCGTGGACTTGTCCTCTGGACGCAGCTCGGCGTGGACGTCGGCGATGCCGGCCTGGGCGGCCACGGCGTAAGCGGTGGCGGTGTTGTCGCCGGTAAGCATGGTGACGTTGTAGTCGTGGCGGTGCAGCTCGGCGACGACCGCGCGCGCTTCGGGTCGCAGCTCGTCTCGGACGGCGATCGCGCCGGTCACCGTCCCGTCGTCCTCGACCAGGACGGCCGTCGCCCCGGCTTCCTGCATTCCCTGGACCTGGGCGGCCAGGTCCGCGGCGGTGATCCACCCGGGGCGGCCCAGCCGCACGGCCCGCCCGTCGACGGTGCCGGTCAGGCCGGCGCCGGGGACCGCCTGGACATCAGCGGCGTCGGCCACGGTGTCGACCGCGGTGAGGATCGCCCGGGCCAACGGGTGCTCGCTGCGGGCCTCCAAGGCGCCCGCCACGGCGAGGACCTGCTCGCGGGTGTGGCCCGCGGTGGTGGCGACGGCGACGACGGTGGGGGCGTTGGCTGTCAGGGTGCCGGTCTTGTCCAGGGCGATCATGCGGATCGCGCCGAGCGCCTCCAGGGCGGCGCCACCCTTGATCAGCACGCCGAATCGGCTGGCGGCCCCAATGGCGGAGACGACCGAGACCGGCACGGAGATGGCCAACGCGCACGGGGACGCGGCTACCAGCACGACCAGCGCCCGTTGGATCCATAGTCCCGGGTCCCCGAGCAGGGAGCCGATCACTGCGATGAGGGTGGCGACGATCATGATGGCGGGCACGAGCGGCTTGGCGACCCGGTCGGCGAGCCGCTGGGTGGTGCCCTTGCGCGACTGCTCGGCCTCGACGATGTGCACGATGCGGGCCAGGGAGTTGTCTTCCGAAGTAGTGGTGACCTCGACCTCGAGGGCTCCGGTGCCGTTGATGGATCCCGCGTACACCTGGGTGCCGGGTCCGACCTCGACGGGGATCGATTCTCCGGTGATGGCCGAGACGTCGAGGGTGGTGCGGCCGGTGCGGATGGTGCCGTCGGTGGCGAGCCGTTCCCCCGGCTTGACGAGCATCGTGTCGCCCACAGCGAGATCGTCCGGGTCGATGACCTGCTCGATTCCCGCGCGTCGGACCGTGGCCGTGTCGGGGACCAGGGAGAGGAGGGCCCTCAGCCCACCGCGGGTCTTGGCCAGGGAGTACTCCTCCAGGCCCTCGCTCAGGGAGTACAAGAACGCGAGGGTGGCGGCCTCGGCGAACTCACCGAGGATCACTGCGCCGACGGCGGCGATCGTCATCAAGGTGCCGACGCCGATCTTGCCCCGGGCCAGCTTCTGCAGGGTCTCGGGCACGAAGGTGCTCGCCCCGACCAGCAGGGCGGCGATGTTCAAGCCGAGCGCCCAACCGTGCAGGCCGCCCAGTCCGAGCAGGAAGGCAACCAGCAGGAGCGTGCCCGCGACGAGACCGGCGCGGATCTCGCTGACACCCCAGATGCTCGTGACGTCCTTATCGTCGTCATCGTCGATCTCATCGGCGGTGGTCTGATCGGCGCCGCGGTCGTCGGTCATCGGGTGCTCTCCTCGTGGGTTGATGTGTTCGCGGGCATCGAGGTCTGGCTGCCCGTCCGGCCAAGTCCGTAAGTGGGGCACAGCTCGACCGCGTGCCCGGTCGCGTCCAGCAACAGCTCGGCCGCGGCGAGGACCGCAAGCAGCTCCGGGGCCGTTGTCAGGAAGAACATCGACGCCCGACCCTGCGGGCGGGAGTCGACCAGGCCACAGTCCTTCAGGCACGCCAGGTGTGCGCTCACCGTGCTCTGCGCCAGTCCGGTGTGCTCGGTGAGATCCCGCACTCGATGCTCACCGTGCGTCAGATGCTGCAGGACGGCCAGGCGCGTCGGGTCGGAGAGCGAGTGGAACAGCGCCGCCGCCGGGGCCAGCACACCGCCCGCGGGATCGCCGGGTTCCCCGTCGACAACCCGATCCGGTCGTATCGCCATGTGACGATGATAGCGGCAGGTCTGGATGGGTCCTGCCTGGCTCGCGCGCCGCCGGAGCACAAGACACGAGGTAGTTCCGTCGAAGATCGGCCGACTGGACTCAAGCAGATACCCACTACAGTTGTTCGATGGTCTGGGACGGTGAGGAGTGGCGCCTGCCGGCGCCGCTGAACGCCGTACGTCCTCCCGATGCGAAGGTCGACGTGATGTCGGCCGGCTCCAACCGGGTGCGGGTGCTGGCGCTGCTGGTCTGGCCGCGGGATCGGGCCCAGGTCGTGCCCGCAGAGCTGGTGAAGTGGACGCATGACCGGGTGCTCGTCGAGTGGTGGTCGTCGCCCGGGGCGCGCGCGGCGCGGCGGACCTGGTTGCCGCGTAGCGACGTGAAGGACTCGCTGCGCTGGGTGCGTCGACGCTCGGGTGGCTGATCGTCGGGCGTTTGTGCGGATCGTCAACGCCTCACGCGGACCGCCTTCTGCCCGGGGCTGTGACCTGCGGGTCTGTTCGCGCCGCGGTGACGCCGGCGCAGCTGGTGGCTTGTGCGCTTCCGCCAACGTCAGCGGCGGCGAGGGTCAGCACAGCCGCCAGAGCTCGGCGGCGTCGGAGGCCTCGTCGGCTGGCTCGTCGTCCTCGAGGGGTTGGTCGCCAACGACGGTGATGCGGGGCAGCTGGGCCAGGGCGCCGGCGGCCAGGCGCAGGAGGTTGGGGTCGACCTCTCCGCGCCGGCTGGCGTTGAGCCCGGCGGCGGCGTCGGAGTAGTAGTCGGGGCGGGCGTGCACGTCGTCGACGAGCTGGCGCATGTGCTGGACGATCGACATGACGCGCTCGGACCCGCGCGCGGGCGCTTCCGGGTGCCGGCGGTCGTGGTCGTCGATCGCCGCGGCGATGGCGGCGCCATAGGCGGTCTGCCCTCCGAAGAACCTCGTGCCCAGCATGGCCAGCCACTTCCGGGCGTCCCGCCGGTCCCACAGCATCTGGTACAGGATCTGCTCGGCGCTGACCTCGCGGGCCTGTGACGTCTCGCTCATGGTCGTCTCCCTCGTCCTCGAGCTCAGGCCGCGGCCGCGGCGAGGCGGGTGATGCGGTCGGGCCGGTACTTGCTCCAGTGGTTGTCGGGGTCCTGGTCGACGACGACGACGGGTGCTGCGTCGTAGCCGAGGTCGTCGGTGATCCAGGTGAGGAGCTCGGCGTTCTCGGGAGCCGAGAGGTCGACGATCGTGTACCCGATCTCGAGCTTGTCGAGGTGGCGGTACGTCGCCTTGCACTGCTGGCAGTTCGGAGTGCTGTACACCGTCACCGTCAGATCGGTCATCGCCCTCTCCCGTTCCAATCCACCGGTTCGTTCCTGATAGCGGAGGCAATGCCGCTTGAGCGATCCGGAGTGCAACCCCGTAGGGGCGGTGGAGGAGAGCTGGTCGAGCGGGCTCAACGACCGCAGGGAGTGCAGCTCGAGCAGGGCGGGGGAACCGGCCGCGCAGCGGCTTGCGCGCAGGTCGCGGCGGCAATGATGAAGCGGCAGGAACGACCCGGTCGGCCGCAGGCCGGCCCGCCGGCGCAGCCGGCACGCGCGCTGTGCCCGTGCGATGGCACGGGCGGCCTTGTGATGGTCGGGGCGCTCGACGAGCGCCCGTGCAGACGCCGGAGGGCGCGGCCTGGCGTGATTCACCAGGGCCGCGCCCTCCAACCTGCCTGCGAGGCGCACAGCGGTCACCAGGGCTTCAAGAACGACGCTCCCGGCGCGGGGTCTGCCGCTCCACCAGGGGTTCGCATCATGCGGTCCTCTCGCTCACCGGAGCCTGGACAGGGTGTAGGCCCCGCTGACGGCGGCACTTCCGAAGGGTGCCCCGGCGTTGTCGGAGGCGGAGATCCCGATGGTGAGGGTGCCGTCGGCGTTGTGTCCGAAGGTGCAGCTGCCGGAACCGAGCCCGATGGCGTAGCCCACGGGCTTGCTGCGGAAGTCGGTGTTGTGCCTGCCCGACGCGGTGCAGCCGCCGATGTTCACGCTCCAGGCGCCGACGTTCTGGAGGTTGTAGGACCCGAAGTTAGTCAGCTCGACGGCCGCCAGAGACCAGTTCACGGTCGACTGGTTGGTGGCGAGGTTGTAGCCGACTTCCTGGGCGGTCAGGCGGATCTCGTACTGCGGCCGGCCCGAGTAGGGGTCGACAACGGTGTACGCGCCGCTGAGCGTTACGGACGGGGTGGGGAGGGTGACCGTGCCACCGCTGCATCCGCCCTGCACGTTGGCGGGGTTGACCGCACAGACGTTGTAGGGCAGCCCTTGGCCCGGCATTCCGCCCTGGGTGTTGCTCGTCGCGGTGGTCCAGACGACGGTCCCGGAGCCGTTGAAGAAGAAGTTGTACTTGGCGGTGTTGGCGCCGGAGGCGGACCAGTTGAGCGTCGCCTGCGTCGTGGAGACTCCTGAGGCCCAGACGTTCGGGGCCGTGTTCAGGGTGTAGCCGGTGACCTCCGTCGACCAGGGGCCGGCTTGGCCGGCCTGGTTGACGGCCCGGACCTGCACACCGAGGGCCACGTTCGGCCCGGGCATGCCGGTCCAGGACGTCGCCGTGCCGGCGCTGTTGACGGCGGACCATCCGCCACCGTTGATCCGGTAGACGAACTCGTAGCGGGCTGCGTTGGGGACGGCGCTCCAGGTGAAGGCGACGCCGCTCGAGCTCGCGCCGGCGTTGTTGGCGACGAGCGAGCTGGGTGCGGCGGGCGGCAGCACCGCCATCTCGACGTGCGTGGTGGCGGCCGCGACGTCGACGAAGGTCGCTTGCGAGGGCTCCGTGAGGTTGGGCGCCGTGACTGTCAGGGCGGTGAGTGCGCCGACAGTCAGCAGGAGGGTGGTCCGGCGACCACTGTGGCAGGGGACGTGCCGTCTCATCGATGCCTCCTTGGGGCGCGGCGTGGCGCGGCGACCAGGACGACGCCCGCGGCGAGCAGGGCTCCGGCCGCCAGCGCCGTGCCGATCACGTTCGCGCCGGTAGATGCCAGTCCGCCGTCCGGCTCGACGACGGACTGCACTGCCGTCAGCTCGAGGACCGCGGTCCAGGTCTGGCCGGCTGCGCCGGGGCCGGCGTCCGGGTCGAGGCCGGCGCCGATGAGCACGTAGGTCGCGGCTGCTGGGGGCAGCTGGAGCGCGGCGAGGTCGGTGCCCGGGGTGGTCTCGTCGCCGGCGGGACACACGGGCGTGTCCGGCAGGCCCGCCCACGGTCGCGAGCAGGTGGCCAGGTCGACTCGTAGAAGGTCGGCGGGTGCGGTGCCGGCAGCACTGTGGAGCTGGCCGGACACGGTCAGGACTGCGCCCTGCGTTCCGGAGTTGAGGATCTCCACCTGCGCGGCTCGCCGTACGCCAGGGGCGATGCCGGTGAGCTGGACGTGGGCGGGGCTCACCGTGACGGGCACGGGCGGCTGTGGGCCGGTCGTGCTCAGCACGCCGGCGAGGAGGAGGGCGGCGATCATGACGCCCCCTCCTCAGCGGTTGCTGTCGCCGGCGTGACCTGGCCGCGTGGGATGAGGGTGGACACGACCAGGACGGCGGCGGCGGCGGTGAGCAGCATGCGCGCGACGGGGTTGAGCACACTGGTGAGCCATCCGACGTACGGCACGCCGGCGCGCACCAGGCCGACCGTTGCGCCGGTGTACGGCAGCGGGTCGTTGGCCTTGTTGGCGTCGCCACGAGTGATGAGGCCGTGCGTGCTGGTCTGGACGACGCGGTGGGTCACGCGCACGCCGTCGCGCTGGATGACGACGATGTCGCCGGGCTTGGCGCTCGAGGCGGGTTCGGGCGTTGCGACCAGCACGGACCACAGTGGCCAGGTCGGGCTCATGGATCCGCCGTGCAGGACGACGACCTCGACCGCGCCGGCGTGGCTGGCGATGTTCAGGCCGCCGACGAGCAGGAGGGCGCCGAAGGCGACGACGGTCACGATGAGCGATGCGGCGCGCCGCAGACGACGCAGCCAGCGGCTGGTGCCGCTGGCCTCGTCGCTGCTGGGCGCCGCCGTGTGGCGGCGCACCGGGGTCACGCCTGGGAGGCGGTGGCGGTCACGGTCAGGGTGTCGGTGACGCCCTGCCAGCTGTTGGCCGTGTCGGCCGGCAGCGACAGCGTGAGCGTCACCGGGACGTCGGCGCCAGCGGGCAGCGGCACCGCGTCGAGCTGCACGCCGTTGGCCTTGGCGGAGGCGGGGGTCACGCCGGCGGCGGCGAGGGTCGCGTCGAGCTGGCCGCCCAGGGCGCTTGGGCCGGTGCCGGCGACGGCAACGGTGAGCGTCGCGGGCAGGTTGCCGGCGTTGTGGATCGTCAGGGTGGTCGAGGTGGTGTCACCGGGCTTGAACACCGACAGCGGCAGGGTGATCTGCTTGGGCGTCGGGTTCCCCTGGTCGCCGTCGACGGTGATGTCCAGGGTCCCGGAGGTGGCGGTGACCTGGACCTGGGCGTCGTCCGTGAACAGGGCCATCGACGCGACGCCGGTCGCGCCGAGTCCGATCGCGGCGGCGACGGCTGCGACCTGGAGGCGGCGGCCGTTGGCCCGCATCCACTGGTGCAGGCGGGTGGCGGCGGTACGGGTGTTGTCCATCATCAGTGCACTCCCAAGGCGTGATTGTTCGGAGGTGCGAGGGGTGGGCGCTGGAACGCCGGCTCCTCACCTGTGAGTGAGCTACACGGAGGACCGCCGGGGGTCGCGGCGCCCGCTGGGCGTCGTGACAGGTCGTGCCGGCATGGTGTCCCCCGAGGCGTAGAGCTGCGGTCCCGGATGGGGGCAGTCGTTGCGTGCCAATTCTGCCGCGACGGAGGGGGCGATTTCGCCTTCATCGGACGTTTCGCGTCGACCTGCTCGGCCAGGGTCCGGCAATTCAGTCGAATCGCCCGGCCGATGGGCTCCGGTGAGGAATTCGACCAGGGTGAGATTCCATAGCCGCGGACCTGACCGTCTCACGGTATGGTCATCGGCCCGTGTGTGGATGGTCCCCCGCCGCTGTGCGGCTCCTGCCATGCTCGTCGTGTGCATCGTTTCGTGTGTCCCCCGACACCCTTGTCGACGCGTGACGAGGCCGTCGTGCGATCGCTCGCGCTGCCGCTGACGCAGGCCGTGTTGCACGAGCTGGCGGTGCGGGGCCCGGTGCTGCGGGGTGAGCTGGTGGCTGCCACGGGGGCGAGCCCGATGGCGGTGAGCCGGCACCTGGCCGACCTCGAGGGGTTGGGCTTAGTGGTGGCGTCGGTGCCGGCCGGGCAGCGTTCCGGCCGGCGGGTGGAGTACGCGGCCGACAGGGCCGCGGTGGCCTCGGCTGTGGAGTTGCTGCGCGGGTACCTGCTGGGGGTGGGGGTCTGACCTCCGGGGCGCCCGTGGTGAGCGGGCGCCCCGGAGGGTGCCGCTACAGCGTCACGCCGGCGATGAGGGCGCCGGGGTCGTCGAGCAGGAGGCGGACGTCGTCGAGGGTCATGTGCTGCGCGACGTCGAGGGGGTCGACCTCGTCGTCCGTCTCGGGCAGGCGTCCGAAGCGCTCCATGATCTGCACGACGGTGCCGTAGACGTCGGGCTGGGTTGCCTGGATGGCCTCGCGCAGGGTGCCGCGCCAGGTGGTGCCGGTGATGACGGTGTCCAGCGTCAGGCCCGTGGTGTCGGGGTCCTGGTCGACCAGGACGTGGGTGAGTGCCTCGTCCTGGCGGCCCATCGCGGCCAGGCGGTGCGCCTCGGCTTCGTCGTGGGTGACGGGGTCGTGGTGCAGGCGCAGCAGCTCGGTGCGGGGGTAGCGGTTGCTGGACAGGTAGACGAGGTCTCCGCGGTAGACGGCGGTGACGGTGTACCGCGGAGTGATCGTGGTGGGCGGGGTGGTGAGGAGGGTGGTCATCGCGGTGCCCCTTCTTGCTCGTCGGTGGCCCCTTGGTGGGCCGGTGAGCGCCCGGTCCTTCCGGGCCTCACCGGCATGGCGCGAGGTAGCCGGCGTGTGCAGGGGTCCCCGGTCAAGGGGCGCAGGCTCGCTCGTTCGTGGGGAGCTCAGCGACCGGATCGACCTGCACCGCAGGTCGGCACGAACGGGTGGGCCGGAGCCGGCCGCCGGCCGCGCGCAGCGCCCTTGATCGGGGGGACGCGCCTGCTACCGGCCCAGGTGTGCCGCGTGCTCGAGCTGCTCCCCCACTCCCCTGGTGCGAGCCGCGCGACTCGTCGACGTCGACGAGCTCGCCGGCGACGTCGTCCACCAGGGCCGGCCCTCCGTGGCCGGACCAGCCGCCCGGTGCGCGCTCCGTCGCGCGGCGGGCGGCCGCGCCCGGCCCCCACACGGGAGGCCGGGCCAGGCCAGGTCACTGTGTCGCCGCGGCGGTGGCCACCTGAGCCGCGGTGCGGTGGTCGTCGATGGCGGCGTAGGTCGCCTTGTCGGTCCAGCCGAAGCCGCTTTCGACGCTCACGGTGGTGGGGTTGGCCCGCACGACGCGCCGCCAGTGCCCGTGCACCTTCACTGCGTCGCCGGGGTGGATCTGCTCGCGCGTGTAGTTGGTGGCGGCGCCGGTGGCGACCTGCTCGTCTCGGACCCTGGTCCAGTAGGCGAGCTGGTCGCGCAGCTCTGCGATCCGCGGGTCAAGGCGGGTGCCACGAGCGGCCTTCTGCTCGTCGGTGGCGTGGACGTAGCCGCGCTGGGGGTCGTAGTGCGGCTCGTCGATCGCGCGCTGTAGGCGCCGGATGTCGGCGCCGATCTTCTTGATGCGGTTGGCGACGGTGCTGGCCGAGTAGCGGGCGTCGGTGGTGTGCGCGGCCGCGTTCGCGCGGTCGGCGGCGCGCTCGGCGTCGTTGGCGGCGTCGATGCTGGCGCGCATGCTGTCGTGCGCGCGGGCGATCGCGCGCCGGTGCCGGCCTTCGGAGTGGTGACCGACGTGGATGGGCTCGCCGCCCTCGGGCAGCGCGGCGGCGTCGCGTTCGTGCCGCTGCCAGGCGGCCTCGGCGGCGTTGGCCTTGCGGTCGGCCTTGGCGTCGAGGGCCTCGACCCGGGCGGCCTGGCGGGCGAGCTTGTCGGCCTCGACCTGTTCGGTGGGCCGCCACGTGTCGTCGATCTCGTGGGCCACCTCGAAGCCCGCGGCGCGCAGGGCTGCGGTGGTGCGGTCGATGATCCACGACTTGGGGTGGTGGTCCCGGCTGGCCGGGACGAACCACGCGGAGATGGAGCGGCCCCAGCGCCAGCCGTTGGCCTTGAGGATCTGCGCGGTGCCGTCGCCGCGGGCGGTGCCCTCGATGAGGGTCCCGGCCTCGGCGGTGTGGGTGATGGTCAGCATGTCGTCCTCCCTGGTGGCCCCTTGGTGGGCCGGTGAGCGCCCGGTCCTTCCGGGCCTCACCGGCATGGCGCGAGGTAGCCGGCGTGTGCAGGGGTCCCCGGTCAAGGGGCGCAGGCTCGCTCGTTCGTGGGGAGCTCAGCGACCGGATCGACCTGCACCGCAGGTCGGCACGAACGGGTGGGCCGGAGCCGGCCGCCGGCCGCGCGCAGCGCCCTTGATCGGGGGGACGCGCCTGCTACCGGCCCAGGTGTGCCGCGTGCTCGAGCTGCTCCCCCACTCCCCTGGTGCGAGCCGCGCGACTCGTCGACGTCGACGAGCTCGCCGGCGACGTCGTCCACCAGGGCCGGCCCTCCGTGGCCGGACCAGCCGCCCGGTGCGCGCTCCGTCGCGCGGCGGGCGGCCGCGCCCGGCCCCCACACGGGAGGCCGGGCCAGGCCCGCCTACGGTCGCCGCGTCCAGCCGGGGCCGATCCCGGCGGCGAGGGTCGCCTCGATCAGGTGCGCGAGTCGGTGGCTGTCATCGGCGGCGAGGGCCTGCTCGATGCCGATGTTGGCGCTGGTGCCTGCTCCGGCCCACCACTGTGTGATGGCCCACAGGGTCCAGGCCGGGGCGGCGACGGGCTCGCTGCCCTGGTGGGCGGCGACCCGGGCCAGGGTCTCGGCCCAGGGGTCGAGGCGGCCGCCGGGCTGCTCGGGGGTCTCCATGAGGGTCATGACGGTCTCGGCGGCTGCGGCGTCGTCGCCGTTGAGCGCGGCCTCGGCCTTCTCGTCGGAGCGGGTGACCATGAGGACGAGCACCGCGTCGCGCACGTGGACGTCGGTGATCGACCGGGCCAGGAGCCCGAGGGTCCGCGGGTCGCTGGTCTGCTCCTCGACGGCCTGCCGCCAGGCGGCCAGGGCCTGGCCGTGCTCCAGGACGTCGGGGCCGTCGTTGGCTGCGGCGCGGGCGGTGGCGATCGCCGCAGCGTCGGTCACGCGGGGGGTGAGGTCGTCGCGGCTGGTCCGCACGGCAATGCCGCTGTAGACGCTCATGGCGGCGACGCCAGTGCCGTCCAGGTCCGACATCGGGCTCAGCCCGGGCTCGTCGGCCCAGCCGTAACCGTTGCTGGTGACCACGGCGCTGCGGATCGCCAGAGGCTCGGCCGCCTTGCGGACGGCCGCGGCGGCCGCGGCGGCCGCGGTGGGGTCGTCGCTGTAGGTGATGAGGATGGCGCGGGCAGCGTTCTCGCGGGCCAGGATCCGGGCGAGGTCGGCGGCGGCGTCGGCGGCCGCAGTCAGGTCGACGCGCATGACGACTCCGACCCGGCCACGGGGGGCCAGCAAGGACACGAGCACGAGTGACTCGCTGGGCTGGAAGCCGAGCGAGGCGGGGACGTAGGCGAGGACCTCGGCCAGCGAACCGACTCGGAGAACGGTGGTCATGGGGGTTGTCCCTTCTGTTGGGCTGGCCCTGTGCGGGGCCGGTGAGCGCCCGGTCCTTCCGGGCCTCACCGGCAAGGCGCGAGGTATCGGGCCGACGAAGGGGACCCGGTCAAGCCGGGGACGGGTGAAGAACCGAAGCCGCGCAGCGGCTGTTCTTCACTCGGCGCCGGCTTGACGGGGGCACGCGGCCTGATACCGGCCCGGTGACACGCCCGCCCCACCTACTCCCCCACCACCCCGAGCGAGCCGTGCAACTCGTCGACGTCGACGAGCACCGCGCGGCGACGTCGTCCACCAGGGCCGGCCACCAGGCCGGACCAGCTGGGGCACGGGGGCGAGCCCCCGTTGGCCGGCCGGTGCGCGCTCCGTCGCGCGACGGGCGGCCGCGCCCGCAGGGCGGTGTGGGGTGCCCGGTCGATTCCGGGCACCCCACACGGTCACTGGTCGTCGTCGGGGTCGTCGTCCTGCTCGGCGTTGGCCTCCTCGTCGTCCTGCTCGGCGGCGGGGGCCTCGTCGGTCCCGGCGGCCCTGGGCAGGCACAGGGCCTCGACCTCGGACAGTTCGTAGCCGCAGTCCTGGATGAAGGCGAAGTAGTCGCGGGTCACGCCGTAGGCGTTGCGCCAGGTGCCGGTGTGGGTGCCGTCCTCGACGGCGGCCAGGCCGATGACGAGGGCGATCTGCGTCGCGCGGGCCGGGGCGGCCTTGGCCACCTGGGCGGCGAGCGTCTCGGTGGCGGTGTGCCAGCCGGTGGGGTTGCTGTGGGCCTTGGCGCCGAGGATGTCGGCAGCGAGGCGGTGTCCCTGCTCGCGGGCCTTGTTGCTGGTGTAGCCGTCGAGCATGACGCGGGCGATGAACGCGGCGGCGGACTTGGGGGCGGTCTTGCGCTTGGCGAAGGTGGCCAGCCACTCGCGGCGCACCGTCTCGGCGGACTTCCACGCCTTGTTGTTGGCGACGACCTCGCGCCGGGCGGCGCGCTCCTCCTCGCTCATCGGCGTGCTGTGCTTGGTGGGGTCGGCGGTCTTGAGGTGGCCGTTGGCCTTGAAGTCCGAGCAGCCGTAGATGGCGACCGGCTCGGCGCCGGTGGTGTCGATCCACGCGACGTGGCCGGGGCAGGTGGCGTGCGCCTCGGGGGTCAGGGCGATCTTGCTGCCCTTGGCGTGCAGGTCGGCCAGCGGCTTGACGGTGGTGTCGTAGTAGCCGGGGGCGCGGGTGATGGTGACCTTGGCGCGCTTGAGGCGCTTGGTCAGGGCGTCGACCTTGGCCTTCTCGGCCCGGTCGTCGCGGATGCGCTGGGCGGCGTGCGCCAGGGGCTTGCCGTAGCGGACGGCGTCGCGCAGGCGGCGGGTGCCGTCCTCGTCGCCCTCGAACTCGGCGAACACGGCGGCGTCCAGCAGGGACAGGCCCTCGTTGGCGGCGTCGAGCCCGGCGCGGGAACCGGCGACGGCGATCCCGGCTTCGACCTCGGCCTTCGGCTTGTGCAGGCGGCGGGCGATGGTCGCGGCGGGAAGGCCGAGCAGCGCCATCTGCTGGTAGGCGGCGGACCGCTCGGTGTCGGCCAGGGGCTTGCGGGCATCGTTCTCGATGACCTGCTGGACGATGCGCTCGGCGTCGTCGCTGGTGCCGTCGATGATGCGGGCCGGGATGGTGGGCCGCTCGGCCGCGATGGCTCCGAGGGTGCGGCGCTGTCCGGCGCGCACGTGCAGGGTGCCGTCCTCGTGCCGCTGGACCAGGATCGGCATGAGCACGCCGTTGTCGCGGATGGACTCGACGAAGGCGGGGTCGAGGTCGACGTCGGTGCGGACGTTGGCCTCGATGACCAGGGTCCGGGGGTCGAGGTCCGCGAAGGTCGAGGCGGTCTCGACGCCCTGGGTGGTGGTGTTCTCGGTCATGGGGGTTGTCCCTTCTGTTGGGCTGGCCCTGTGCGGGGCCGGTGAGCGCCCGGTCCTTCCGGGCCTCACCGGCAAGGCGCGAGGTATCGGGCCGACGAAGGGGACCCGGTCAAGCCGGGGACGGGTGAAGAACCGAAGCCGCGCAGCGGCTGTTCTTCACTCGGCGCCGGCTTGACGGGGGCACGCGGCCTGATACCGGCCCGGTGACACGCCCGCCCGACCTACTCCCCCACCACCTCGAGCGAGCCGTGCAGCTCGTCGACGTCGACGAGCACCGCGCGGCGACGTCGTCCACCAGGGCCGGCCACCAGGCCGGACCCACGTCGTTTGCGTGAGGGATCGTCACCCGTAGGGCCGAGACGCCGCCGGCGGCTCGGGGAGGCCCCGCCCGGGGCCGACTAGAGCCCGACCCCGGCAGCAGCGCGGCCGGGGACACGCTCTCTTGGCCTTAGCTGACTTCTAGGGTTGGGTCGTGCAGTGGGTGACTCACGCTTTGCCGGCGGTCGGCGCACTGGCCGCGTTGGCAGCTGCCTTCTGGAGCATTGCCCAACTCATTCGCTCGTCGGGCGCTTACGCCCGGTATCAGCAGTGGTCGCAGATTGCCCGCGACACCGATAACCCGAAGGTCCGCGAGTATGCATCCGCTCGGGCTGAGTCGTATCTGCTCGATCACCTGGCCGGCACCGACACGTTGCAGGAGCGCCTCAGCTTCACCTTGATCGGCATCGCGTTCTTGGCGCTGATGGCGGGGATCGTCACTGACTCGTGGTCCGCGGGTATTCGAGGGCGCCCCCTGGCCTACGGCGCTCTCCACGGCGATCTGCTCCAGAGGGCGATCGTCCGTGACGTGGCGGCGTTGGGCTTCGTAGTCGGTTGCGTGGCCCTGGCCTCCGCGCCGACGCTCTTACTGCGCTCCAAGCGCGCGCAGCTAGGAGCCGAACTCGGGCTCAAGACTCTGCCGCCGCCGGTAGGGCTCGCGCGGCCGAAGCGGTAGGCCGTTTCCCGCGGGCGCCGGTGGGCAGCAGCTCGCCGCGGTGTCGGTGGGCTGCTACTTGTCCGCGTCGCGGTCCTGCTCGTGCTGGATGTTCGACCAGGTGACGTCGGTGTGCGCGCGGGCGTAGTCCGCGCGGGCCTGGTCCCAGCTGACGAACGGCCGGGTGCCGAACGGGGTGTGCCCGTGCTCGAGGCACCATCCGCTGATGGTCGAGGCCTCGTCGCTGTCGCCGGCGCCCTCGCCGCAGTAGACGCAGACTGGCGCCTGGCTGATGGCGTCGTTGGGCATCACACGCTCGTAGCGGTCCTGGCCGGCGGTGGCCAGGATGACGGCGCGGGTGAGGGCCGGCAGCAGCTCGAGGGCCTCGGGACGGCCGAGCATGAACCGGCGCCCGGTCGTGCCGCGCACGGCCACCGGTGCCGAGGAGACGACGAACACGGGGGAAGGCACTCCCCCTCGCTCGTCGTGTCCGCCGGCGAGGTTGGTCACGATCCTGAGCAGGTTGCCGAGCTCGGGCCCGGCGAACAGGGGGGCGTCGTCGCCCCACTGGTTGCCGTCGTCGTCGGGGTAGCGGTCGTCGAGCCGCCGGAGCGACACCCGGCCGTGGCCGGGGTCGTCGACGGAGATCTCGAACGTCGGCCTGTCCCGGTCGCCGCCCGTGTAGAAGGTCATGGCCATGGTGTCCCCCTGCTAACGGTTCTTCGACCTGGTGTTCCAGGCCTGGGCGACGAGCTGCTCGACCAGGCCGCGCGCGGTGAGGCCACTGGCTGAGGCCAGCTCGTCGAAGCGGGTGCGGGTCTGCTCGTCGACTCGCACGTACAGGGGCACCGTGGCCTGGCCGCGGGGCCGCCGCAGGCCGCCGGCTGGCGGTTCGTCGGCCGGCGGCCTCTCGACGGTCTGTCGCGCCTTCGGCGTGGCCGCGGGCTGCGTGGCAACCGTTTCGGCTGCGGGCAGGGTGGTCGGTGCCGGGGCCGCGGCGACCGGGAGTTCCGGCTGGGTGTGCGCGAGCACCGGCGGGGCCATGGGGTCCGCGACCGGAGGGGCGACGCGCCGCCGGCGAGGCTCGGGCAGTCCGCTTGTCGTGGTGGTGGTCTCGCTCACGGTCAGGCCTCCTTGGCGATGTTGGGCCACAGCTGGTCGGTCAGGCTGGCGATCGCCGTGGCGACGGGCTCGCCCCGGTCGTAGTCGCCCCACCACACCTCGGCCGCCCGCGCGGAACGGACGGCGACCCGCTCGGGCACGAGCGGGTGCAGGACCAGGCCGTCGTTGTCCTCCTCGAGGGCTGTGACGGCGTTGCGGGCGTCGATGGTTGGGATGGTGTCGGGCCAGCGCGTGACGATGACGCCGGCCTCGACGAGGTTCGGGTTCAGCGGGCTGAGCTGGCGGTATCGGGCGACGTTCCACCTGGCCCACTCGACGCCGGCGCGGCCGTCCTCGTCGGGCGTCGTGGTGTAGACGACGCGGTCGGAAGCGGTCAGGGCGGCTCGGATGAGGAAGCCGCCTTGGCGGTTCGGGGAGTCGATGAGCACCACGTCGCGGTCCCAGCCGTCGAGGGCGCGCTTGAGCCGCAGGTCGCCGTACTCCTGCTGGGCAGACTCGAGGCCGGCGATGTCACGCGAGCCGGGCACGACGTGGATCTGTGGGTTCCAGGGCGAGGGCAGCGCGAGGTCAGCGGCAGCGCCCGCGACGTCGTCCGATCCGAGGATGGCTCCGACGTGCTCCCCTGCCGGCGCTTCGACGTCGAGCCACGTGGTGGCCGTTGCGCGGGGGTCGACATCGACGACTCCGACGCGCACTCCCCTGCGGGCCAGCTCGGCGGCGAAGCCAACCGTGAGCGTGGTCTTGCCGACCCCGCCCTTCTCTGACGCAAGTGTCACCGTATCCATACGGGCAATCATGCTATCCGTCATGCCTGCCGTCAAGCATTCTTGCCGCCTGTCATGCTTGCCCGCTGTCATGCGTGATATATATCAAGCATGCAGCCGGACCGAGGTTACGCGTGCGCCAGGTCGAGCTCGAGCTGCACGGGGCCACCGACGCCGGCCGATGCTCCAGCTGTCGACTCGTGAGGTAGCCCCGGTAGGACCCGTGGCGCGGGCAGGCCCCACCGGGCCCGGTGGGCGGCCCACGCTGCGACGAGGGCAGTTCGTTCGGGGCCGGGACGTGCCCCGAAGGCGAGCGTGCGGTCGATCGACCGTTCGTCGAGCTCGGCGGGGGACAGGCTGGCGTGCCAGGCCTCCCATCGTGTTCGCTCGTTCTCGCCGGCTGCCGCTCGTCGTGCGGCCCACGTGTCCTTGAGCCGGCTCTGCTCGTCGACGCTGCGCTGCGCGAACGCTCCCTCGAGCAGCAGCCGGCGTGCCTGGCGCTCGGCGTCGGTCAGCTGTGACCACCACTGTCGCTGACGTGCGCGGGCCGCCTTGCGGCTGCGGGCGATGGCCGCGTCTCGCTGAGCTTCCCAGCGGGCTCGTCGGCGCTCGACGTCCAGGGTGTCGCGGAACTCCTCACGCTCGGACCCGACCTCGGCGTGCTTCTGCTCCACGATCCGCCGCCCGGCCGCCGTCGCATCCGCCGAGGTCACGCCGCTGTGTCGCCACTGGCCGGCGTCGTCGACCGTGGCCAGTCCGAGCTCCGCCAGGTGCCGCAGGTGGGCTCTGGTCGTCCGTGCCTGGGACTCCGTCGGTTCGCTTGACGTCAGTTCGGAGAGCCCTGCGGCTTGGGCGACTTCCGGGAGGCCTTGCCCGGTGTCGCGGAGCACCCGGAGCACGGCGGTGGCCGTGGCGCCGAGCAAGTTGCGCAGGGGGAGGGCGGGGGCTCGCTGGGGGGGTTGAAACCTAGGTGGGTCAGTGGACGACACAGGTCTGGCGGTGATGGTGTCGCTGCTGTCGGTGGTGCCGGGGATGTAGGTGTGCTCGACGTCGAGCACACCTACGGCGGCCAGCCGGGCGAGGGACGCGCGGATGGTGTTGCGGGATCGGATGGCGGATGCGAGCAGGAGGTCCCGCTGGGAGACGGCCAGTTGGCTCGTCTTGTGACGGTCCATGAGGTCCGCGATCGCGGTGGCGACCTCCAGGTCGACGTGCCGGGTGCGTGCCGGCCAGGTGAGCCACTGCTGCGCGATCGCCTCGTGCAGTGGGGCGCCGGCGCCCTGCTCCACGTCGTCTCGCTGGTTGGCGACGCGGCGAGAGGCGAGCCAGGTGTCGGCGTCGATGACGCACCGGTTCCAGGTGTGCCACCACCACCGGCGGCCGCGGCTGCGCGCCTTGGGGAACGCTGTCGGCGCGGCCGCGGTGATGGCGTCCCAGGCTTCGGGCTCGCTGTAGCCGGCGATGACGAGCTGGAAAGTCGCCTCGAGCTCGATCTGCGACCGCTGGGAGCGATCGCGGTCGATGCCGAGGTGGGCGACCGCCGGCCGGCCCTCCGCCAGGTAGGTCGCCCAGGCAGCTGGCAGGTCGTGTCGACGCCGGCCGCGCGGCGTCAGGGGCAGCCGCGGCCCGGCGAGCTGCACCACGGGCGTAGGCCGGGCGTCGACGATCGAGCGGGGGAGCGGGGCCAGCACCTCGCGCAGGCGGACGAGCAGCTCGTCGACGTCGCCGGCGACGGGCGGGCAACCGCCGCGGCGGTGCGGGGCGCTGAGCGGGCGCAGCTGGGATCGGAGGTCGATCTTGCTGCGGGAGGCGTGCAGGTCGGCGCGCAGGTCGTCGACGTGGCGCGCCAGGGCCTCGGCGTGGACGCCGGGAACGATCAGGACGTGTGCGCGGCCGCGGCCGCCACCGGACGGGCGCACCAGGTGCCACAGGCCGCGCCGGGTGCACCAGTCGGCGAGGTGCTCGCAGGCGATCAGTCCGAGATCTCCGGCGAGGTCGATGTCGACCGCGACCACCTCGGTGCGCAGCCGGCCCACGACGGTAGCCACCCGGCCGCGGCCCACGAGCCGCAAAGCCTCGTCGAGAGAGCCGGGCGTCACGCCGGACACACGCACGTTGGCGTCGTCGATCGCGAACCAGCCGCGCGGCGCGAACAACGTCGCGTCCAGCTCGCGCACGGACGGCGACACGCTGGGCGCCGGTGCGCGGGAAGGCTGGGCGATTTGCGGGGTAGCGGTTATCGTGGGCTCCGAGCGATAAGGCGCACGAGAGTGCGTCGACCTGAGTCCTCCGCGACGCCGGCAAGCAGGCGGAGGACTTGAGCAGTAGCGACCGATTCGGTTGAGGAACCACCGCCGGCCCTGGACGAGGGGCCGGCCAAACGTTCAGCCCGGCCCCTGCGGGGGCCGGGCTTCGTTTGTTATGCGGGGATGTCCAGGGCCTCCTGCTGCATCGCCTTCACGGGCCACCACACGGGCACGCCGTTCTCATCGACTTCGACGTGCTCGAGGAGCGCCTGGATCACGGCCCACTTGGGCGCGCCCGTTGCGCTGTGGAGCTCGTCCAGCCGATCAATCGCAGGCTGGTCGACCTCAACGTAGAGCGATCGACGATCGCCGCCGCGGCCGAAGGCGCGGCGTGTGGTCGGAGTGGCCATGCCCGCGAGACTGCCAGGGCCATATGCAAAGGCGAGCGCGACACGCCGACATGACACGCGGCACCTGCCGCGGTGGCAGCTCACTCGCTGGGGAGCACGTACGCCTTGAGTGCGTCCAGCATCTGCTCGACACGGCGTCGGTCGACCGTCCAGCGGACCTCTCGTCCAGGCCGGCTCTCGGCGGGAACGTCTGCACTGACGAGTCCACCCAGCTCGAGCGTCTTGAGGTGCTCGAGCGCAGCCTTGCGTGTGGCGCCGATGCGCTCGGCCAGCTCGGCCGCGGTCAGAGGCCCCGCAAGGGCCAGCTGGTGAAGGATCTCATCACGCGCCTGGCTGCCAAAGACGTGCACAGCGGTGCTCACCCCCTCTGGCATCCCTGCGGGACGGGTGACACGCGGCATACGCACATCATCCCGAACCGAGGGATTGCCACCCTTGCGGCTCTATCCTTCACTTTATCGGTGAAGGTAGCATCTGGATCGACCCAGACGCCCGCCACCCAAACGGGTGACAAGCGGCCGGAGTCGACGCAGATGGGGTGATCTCGTCGGTCGACGTCGGCTGGTGCTGGTAGGAAAGCCCAGGCGTCCCGGACCGGGGGGAGGGGGAAGCCAGGATGGCAACGATCGTTGAGGGGGTACGCCCGGGCCGACAGGCCCAGGGCGGTGCTCGTCGTCGCTTGCTGCGGCCCGCCGCCATCGGCCTTGTCGCCGTGGTGCTCGTCGCTGGCGGCGCCGGCACGGCGTGGGCTCGCTGGAATTCTGGAGTGAACACGCGGCTGGCCGCGTCTGCCGCGTCGGTCGACGCCGCGGCCGCTCAGCTGACGACTACGGAGGCTGCCGGTAAGGCTGCGCTCTCCGAGGACGGCGCCCTGGCCGGTGCCGATTTGGCAGGGCAGTTGAAGGCTGCCCTTTCGGCCGCCGTTCCGGCTCGCTCGAGCGATGGGTCGCGTGAGCAGCAGGCGGCCGCCAACACTGCGGCCTCGTCCTCGGCTGCGGCCGCCTCGAGCACCATCGCCGCTCTGACGGCAAAGGTGCGCGCGGCTGCGGCCGATCGGCGCCTGGCGGACGCCGGCGCGGCGTATCAGGCCGCGGCCTCGCAGTTGGACGCCTCGATCGCGGCCTCCTCTGCTCTCCTGGCGGGCAGCCAGGGTCAGGTCAGCGACGACGCCGTGCGTCAGGCACTGGCCGCCGCGATCTCGTCCGCGACTGCTGTTCGCCACGCGGCCGCCGGGACGTCTCTGGACTCCCTGACGGCTGCGGCCCAGGCAGCGCACGACCAGGTCTCGTCCCTGGCCTCCGCGAACGACGCAGTGACGGCCGCCCAGGCGGCATGGACGAGCGCGCAGCAGCAGGCCGCCGCGCAGAAGGCCGCGGCAGATGCTGCGGCCGCGGCCGCCCGCAGGTCGACCACCTCGAGCGGGGCGAAGGCGAGCTCATCGACGTCGGCGCGCACCTCATCGTCGGGGTCGTCCTCGAAGGCCTCGCCGTCGACCCAAGCCTCGTCGTCGGCCAGCACGTCGGGCTCGACGGGCTCCTCGTCGAGCATCGACGTGACTCAGATGCCCGGCTACACCGTGTTGCCCAAGGGCGCACAGTCGCCCGTCACGGGCACGTGGTGCGGCAGCGGGGACGCCTACGGCAACGCCACAGGCGGGTGGTGCTGACGACGGGTTAGCACCGGCCGCTGGGCCTCTCACAACGGGTGAGGGGCCGGAGTTCCAGCTCCGGCCCCTCGTACCTCCGAATCAATGCCTTGGGAGTGCATTTCATGAAGGCGTGTGGATTGTCCCACGCGCGCGGACGACGCGCGAGGGGTGCTCGACACGGGTTGGCGGGATTCCTCGCCATCGCTGTGCTGATGCCTGCGGTGCTCATTGCCTCGTCGTCGCCGGCGGCCGCGGCTGACCGGGTGGGACCGGGCGTCGCCGTTCCCGGGATCTTGGGCTGGGGCGACCAGTGGCTGGGTGCCGCCGCGGGTACCGCCCAGGCCAACGCTGAGGGTGCTCTGTCGTTCTGCATCTCGGCCGGGTTGCCTGCGCCGGAAGGGGCGTCTGCCACCGGCCTGGACTACCTCGGTGACCCTCAGCTGGCGTACGCCTTGTGGAAGCACCAGTGGGAGAACGATGCGACGAGCCGCGCGGCGCTGAGCTTCCTGGCGCACGTGCGCCACGACACCGGCGCCAACGGCATCACCGCAGACCAGCGCAAGGCGGCGTTCGTCTCCGCTACGCCGCAGTACATCCAGGACCGCGCGAACCAGTACCTAGCTGAGGCTTCGGGCGCCTCGGGGAGCAGCAGCGCGTCCGGTGCCGTGGCGGTGCAATCGACCCGCACAGGGATCATCCACGACCTCGGCGTGCAGTACTCCACTGGGGCCTGGATTGCCGGGGCGACGATGACCATCACGCTGCATGGCCCCGCCGTGTTCGACTCGAACGGCAACGGCGTGGCCGACCCGGGTGAGGGCACCGTGTGGACCGGCACTACGCAGTCCGGCCCGATCACGCTGGGGTGGGTCGCCACGGGTGATGGATCGGTCACTTGGTCCTACTCGTACTCGAACCTGCCTCGCACCGAGCTGACGCACCTCTACGCGGGGAGCGACCAGCAGACGATCACGTACGGGCTGCGGATGCCGGGCGACCCGGAGACGATCTCCGCCCCGGTGCAGACGTTCGACGTCCAGTCGGACTTCCAGCCGGCCGCGACCTCTGCGGTGCCGGCGAAGGTGGTGTCGGTCGGCGCACCCCTGCGGGACCAGCTGGTGGTCTCGTCATCCGCCGGCTCGTGGGTCCAGGTCGCCGGCTCGAACGTGCCGGTGGTGTTCGAAGGCACGGCGTACTCGACGGGAACCACGCCGGCCGCAACCCAGGGCTCAGTGCCGGCCGATGCGAAGGTCCTGGGCACGACGTCGATCACGGCGACCGGCCCGGGCACCTACCAGGCCTCGGTCCCCGGCGTGGGCACCGGCCAGGTCGTGACGTGGGTGTGGCGGATGGTCAAGAGTCACCAGCCCGCGCAGTGGCAGCCCTTCATCCGGGGCGACTGGTCTGACGGGTACGGCGTGGCGGGGGAGACCGCCAGCGTGCGTCACAACACGGTGGCGGCGACCACAACTGCCTCACGTGTCGAGGGCGCGGCCGCGGGGGGCGCCGAGCTCGTTGACGACATCACGGTGTCCGGCTTTCCTGCCGATCACACGACGTTCGCGGGTGGTGCCGGCATCGGCGCCGACACCCCGACGATGACGTCCAGTCTGCTGTTCTTCGGTGAGGGCCAGCCCGTCACAGAGGCGAACCGCGGTGCCGCGCGGCTGGTCGCGCAAAGCACGGTGCCGGCGGTCAACGGACCGGTGCGGGCGTCGGCGGCGTCCTACCGGCTGATCCGTGACGCGAGCGGGTACCCGGTGCCTGGCACGTACGTCTTCGTTGTCGACTTCGCCGGCGACGACCGGGTGGAGCCCTTCCACTCCAGCGTCGAGGACTCAGCTGAGCAGGTGCCGGTGGCGCCGACGCCGGTGTGGCTCGGCTCGCTCGCCGTGGCGAACCCACCGGCCAGCACCTCAGATGGCGCGAGCGCCGATCCGACGTCGGATCCGACGTCATCGGCTGGTGGCCCAGCGGCGGCGGACGCCGCACCCCTGGCTAAGAGCGCCGCGCAGCCGGCGCCGTCCGCCTCGGCTACGCCCGAGCCGACTACGCCCGGGCATGCCCGCACCTTCACGCAGGCACCGGCAGGGGAGCCAGCCCCGACCGCCCCCGCGTCGGGCGGCGCGAGCGCCGATGTCGCCCGCCTGGTCGACGGCGGCTCCGCGCAGCTGACGGACGTGGCCACCGTGCTGGGAACGATCCGTCCGGGGTGGAGCCTGACGTTCGATCTCTACCACTGGCTCGGGAGCACCCCGACCTGCACCAAGGACACGCTCGTCGCGCACCTTGACCCGGTCGTCGTCGACCTCGCTGGGGCCTACGGCTCGGCGCTGGTCGACGTGCCCTACCTCCACGCCGGCTCGTACGGCTTCGTGGCGACCGTGCGCGCGGACGACGGGACGGTCCTCCAGGAGGGGCAGTGCGGCGAGGCGACCGAGACGCTCGCAGTTGAGGCGCGGCCGGTGACGCTCAGCACCGCGGTGCAGTCGCAGGGCACCCTCGTCGAGGGCAACGCCGCCTCACTGTGGGACTCGTCCACGGTCGCCGGCACGCTGTTCCACGGCTACGCCCTGGGCGTCAACCTGTACCGCTGGTCGGGCCGGACCCCCGTGTGCACCGCGGCCACGCTGGTCGCCGCAGTGCCCCCAGCGGCGTTGACAGCTGAGGGCGTGACGTCGGTGGCGCCCATCACCATCGACAAGCTGTCGCCCGGCTACTACGGCTTCGTGGCCACCGTCTACGACGGATCTGGCGCGGTGGTGGTCAAGGGCGAGTGCGGCGAGGCGGCCGAGACGCTGGTCGTCGCCGCGAAGGCGGCTTCGTCGGCCGACCTGAACGGCAACGGCCGCGCCCTGGCGTCGACGGGCGCCTCCGTGGGCCCCGTCGCTCTGCTCGCCTTCGCGCTGATCGGCACGGGGGTCCTCCTGATCTGCGTCCGGCGTCGCCGGCGATCGTCCTCGTCGACGACGTAAAGGGCGCGGTGCCGGATCGGAACGCTGCCTCGCTGACACCCCGCAGACTCCGCCGGCACACCGGTCCCGCCCCTCGTGGGCGGGACCACCTGGGCGGTCGGTTCGACGGCTTTGAGGTTCCTCGCCGGCGGTTCGACCGACACGGGTGGGCTGGCCTTTCCCCCTGGGCCAGCCCACCCCCCAACCGCACGAAAAGGGGGGCAGGTGCCCGGTTCGCCGGGCGAACAGTCGGGGGACTGGCAGTGACGATCGAAACCGATGAGCTGGTGGCGTGGCCGCCGGTGCGCATCCAGGTGGACCCGGATGGGTCTGGCTGGGTCGACGTCGCCGGCACCCGCACAGCGCTGTCGTGCGAGGACCTGGCGGCCGCCCGCGCGGCCGCCGTGGCACAGGTGGTACGGACGGCCGGACTGCTCGGCCGCCCCGTGACCGCCACCGCGACCGGGCCCGAGGGCCAGGCCGTCGTGGTGGTCCAGCCTGATGGCACGGTCCGTGACGCGACACCGGTTCGTCGTCGACGGTGGCTCGGCCGCCGTCTCGCCCCGACTGCGGGCCTCAGCTGGGAGGGCACGTCGCGGGAGGTTCCCCCGACTGGTCCGGCGACGTGCCCTCCCGCCTCTCCACCGGTGCTCGAGGAGCCGGAGCCGCTCGTCGTTGTCGACGATCGCGGCCCGGTCGACGTCGTCGGCCCGTCGCTGGTGAGCATCGCCCCGCCCGTGCTCGAGGAGGAGACCCCGCCGGCATCGACGCCTGTCGACGTCGTCGACGAGCCGGCGCCCGTGGCTCGTCGCCCGCGCCGCGGCCGAAGGATCCTCGCCAGCGTGCTGGTCGTGGCGCTGATCGCCGCGGCGACCGCAGGTGCGGTCGTGTGGACGGCCGGCGAGCGTCGGGCGGCCGGTGCGCGCGACGCGACCGCACGGCAGGCCGCCGCGGCGCAGCTGACCACCGAGCGTGCCGCCCTGGCTACCGTCCTCGACCAAGCGGCCTCCCTGCTCGAGGACGCGGCGGGACAGGTGTGCGACTCCTCAACCAAGGACACTCTTGCCGCCGCGGCCGCGGCGGGGCGCAGCGAGGAGGAGCAGGCCTCAGGCGACGCGGGCGACGCCGCGAGCCTGACGGCATCGGCCACGAAGGTGCACGACGCGGCCGCCGCGATCTCGTCGGCAGCATCCGCATTCGAGGCGGCCCGGGACGCGCTGTGGACGTCCTGGGCCGGCCTGGCCGCCTCCTTGTCGGCGGCGGCAGACGACGGGCAGCACCTGGTCGACGCCACCGCCGGCCAGGTCCTCGACGACTCGACCCGGCAGGCCCTGTCCAAGGACGTCGAGGGTGCTCGGACGCTGTTGACGGCCGCCTCGGGCCGTCAGCTGGGGCCGGCCGCCGCGGCGAGCCAGGCGAGCACGCTGCGCGCTGCGATCGCCAGCGACTCGACGAGCGTCAACGACTCGCACACCGCGTGGCAGTCGGACCAGGCGAGTCAGGCGGCCGCGGCGGCCGCGGCCGCTGCCGCCTCCGGCTCGACGTCGACGAAGCCGCCGGCGAAGTCGGGCGGCACGACGTCGACGAGCAAGCCTCCGAGCTCGACGACGTCGACCGCACCCGCGGACCCGCCGCCGGCGTCGACCGGTGGGCGGGTGACGCACCTGTCGGCGTCGGCCTCCTCCGGGGTCGGGACCGCGGCGTTCACCGTGTCGGTGTCCACCAACGGCCCGACGTCGGTGAGCGTCAGCGTGCGTCTCGGGTCGACGAGCATCCCGATGAGCGGTCCGGGCTCCGTCGATGGGACGGGGACTTTCACCGGGTCGGTGAGCGGTCTGGCCGCCGGGACGTACTCGTGGATCGTCTCGGCTGGCGGCATGACTACCTCCGGGTCCCTGGAGGTGTCCTGATGCGCGCCGGGGCCGGCCTGGTGACCGCCGTGGCGATCGCCACGGCACTGGCTGGCTGCGCGAGCGCGCCGATCTCGACGAGCAGCACGCCGGCGCCCGCGCCGGCGGGTGTGCGGGTCCTCGGTGACGATCAGGCGCCGGCCGAGGGCCTCGACGAGCTACAGCCTGCGGACGCCACGCCGCAGGCTGTACCGACGCCCGGCGCCGACCACGACGCCGGCGCGTTGGCCCAGGCGTTGACGACGCTGCGTGCGTGGGCCGATTCGGCCCTGCCGGCCGATCGGTGGCGCGCCCAGCTGGCGCCCCTCATGTCCGCGCCGGGGCTGGCTGCTCTGGCGGGCACGGACCCGGCCGCGGTGCCCGTGCACAAGGTCAACGGCGGCCGCGTCGTCGACGCAGGAACGGCGTACCTGGCCTGGGTCGCGGCCGACACGGACGCGGGCACCTGGTGGGTCCTGGTCTCGTGGCAGCCTGCCACGGGCCAGTGGTTGACGGAGCGGATCACCCGCTCTGGCGGGCCGGTGCGCCGATGAGCAGCTCGTCGAAGTGGGGTCTGGCCGCGTTGGCGGCCATCTTCGTGCTGCCCGTGCTGGCGGTCCTGGGGTTCGTCCTGGTGGGCGGGGGAGCGGCGGCGGCGCTCCCTCCGACACCGACGTGCAGCGCCGACCCGTCAGGGACCAGCTGCCCGGTGGTCAACATGCAGGGCTGGGGCAAGCCGATCGTCGGCGCGCAGATCACCTCGCCCTTCGGCCTGCGCCTGCACCCGATCCTCGGCGTCTACGTGCTGCACGCCGGAGTGGACCTGGCGGAGAAGTGCGGGACCCCGATCTACGCCGCTCACGCCGGCGTGGTGATCGCGGCCGGGGGAGCGGGGGTGACGTCGCAGGCCGACGAGATCCTCGTCGACGAGGGCGATGGCACGCAGACGGCGTACCTGCACATGTACCCGACCGGGATCTTCGTCGCCCCTGGCGACGCCGTGGTGGCCGGCCAGCAGATCGGCACGGTGGGCAGCGCCGGGCTGTCCACCGGGTGCCACCTGCACTTCGAGACGCACGTGAACGGCTCGCCGGTCGACCCCGTGCCGTTCATGGCCGCACGGGGGGTGAGCCTGCCGTGAGCGGTTCTGTGCCCTACGCCGGTCCGTCGACGCCGCAAGGCGGCGTGACGACGCCTGCGACCCAGCTGCCGGCGATCGAGACGCCAGCGGGTGTCCCGCTGTGGTTCGTCGGCGCCCACGGCGGAGCGGGCACCACGACGCTGTCGCAGCTGGTCCCCGGCTCGGGTGCCGTCTCGCGGGCATGGCCCGCGAGCTCCGCCACCTGCGTGCTCGTATGCCGCAGCAACCTGTCCGGACTGCGGGCCGGGCAGGCCGCGATGGTGCAGTGGGCCGCCGGTGCCGCCCCAAGCGGGGTGGCCCTGGCCGGGATGGTCGTCGTGGCCGACGCGGACGGCCGGCTGCCACGTGAGCTGCGCCAGCTGGCCGACCTGCTCGCCGGCGGTGTGCCGCGGTGCTGGCACCTGCCGTGGGTCGAGTCCTGGCGGACCAGCACCACCCCCCAGCTCGGGGATCTGCCGCACGCGGCCCGCCGCGTCGTGCAGGACCTCGTCGACGTGGCTCGGGCGACCGCCCGGCCATGACCCATGGAAGAAGGAGAACGCGATGAACCGAGTGCTCGCCGCGCTGCACATGGACGCGGTGCCGAACCCCCCCTCGGTCGCCCCGCCGGGGCTGGGCGACAAGATCCTGCTGCTGCTGGGCGCGATCAAGTGGGGCGCGATGGTCGGCGGCGTCGCCGCCCTGATCATCGCCGGCGTCATGCTCGGCTTCCAGCGGCGCCGCGGGGAGGCCTCGGAGGGTGCTGTCCACATCCTCCAGGCGCTCATCGGCGTGGGGGTCGCCGCCACGGCAGCCGCCCTCGTCGGGTGGATTTGGGGATGACCAGGTGGTCCGTGCCCATGCTCACGGCCGCGGTCGTGAGCATGGGCCTCCTGGCCGGGTGCAGCTCGTCCACCGCGCGGCCGGCGGCTACGCCGGCCGCCTCGTCGACCTCGAGCACCACCCCTGCGGCTGCGGCTGGCGCACGCTCGGACAGCGAGTGCGGCCTGCCCGACGTGCAAATGTCCGGCACGGTCACCACGGCGCCGCCGGCGGCCTGGGAGCTGCTCGGCTCGGTGATGGTGCCCACCTCGCCGCAGGCCGGCCCTGGTCGGGTGGACACCGACGGGGTGCGGCACTGCTACGCCCGCACGCCCACCGGCGCCGTATTCGCCGCGGTGGGCTTCGTCGGCGCCGCCATGACCTTGTCTGTCGAACGCTCCGCGGTGGCCAAGCTGACCGTGCCGGAGGCAGCGCGCAAGGCGGCGCTGGCCACGCTCGATGCCGGTACGGACGACGGCAAGAGCCCGTACCGGGCCGTCTTCGCCGGCTTCCGGCTGATGAGCTACGACGGCAGCACGGCGGCCGTCGACGTCGCCTTCACCCTGCCGGCGATGGGCCGCTCCGGCGCGCAGATGGTCAACCTGGTCTGGCAGGACGGCGACTGGCGGGTGCAGCTCGACGCCGAAGGCCACATGCCGACGCCGACCCTGTTGGTGTCGACGTCGACCTACGTCCAGTTCGGGGCGGGGTCCTGATGGCCTGCGGCATCGTCGACCCGGTCTGCATGATCGCGTCCGGTGCGGGGCAGCTGGCCTCGAGCGGACTCGAGGCCCTGGTGCAGCCGGCCTACGACGCTCTGGCCAGCGGCCTGGCGGCGCTCGGCACACTGTGGATCAAGATCCCGACCGCGTCGCTGTTGGCGCCGGACGGCCAGCACGTCGCGGCGGCGGCGATCACTTCGCCGGAGACCAGCACCGTCCTGGGCTGGGTCAAGTGGCTTGGCATGGTGATCGCCATCGGCTCCCTCATGGTGGCCGGCGTCATGCTGTCGCACTCCCGTCAGCGGGGCCAGGCGAGCCGGGCCAGCCAGCGGATCGTCATCGTGCTGTTCGGCGCCGCGGTGATCTCCTCGGCGCCGGCCCTGGTCGGCTGGCTGATGCCGGCGGTACCGGCGGCCTCCGGAATCGTGATGTTCGCCCAGCAGTCGCTGGGCTGGTTCACCGCCGCGGCGGCCGTCCTCGGCGTCATCATCGCGGGCATCCGACTGGCGTGGGAGCAGCGCACGAAGCCCGCGGAGGACCTCGTGCGGTCGCTTCTGACGCTGATCCTGGTCGCGGGTGTGGGAGCCACGACCGTCACGCTCCTGGCGGCCGCGGGCGACCACGCAGCCTCGGCGCTCGTCGGCTCGGCACTGTCGTGCGATCCGGCGGCCGACTCCTCGTGCTTCAGCAGCTCGCTGGGCCAGATCCTCATGCTGTCCGGCTCGGTGCCGGGCGCGGCGGCCGCGCCGGTCCTCCTGGTGATCGTCATCGCGATCGTGGGCACGCTCGTGTCACTGCTCCAGATCGCGCTCATGCTGTTCCGCACCGTGGTGCTGGTCGTCCTGACCGGCGTCGCCCCTACGGCGGCCGCCACGACGAGCACCGCCTCGGGGCGGGAGTGGTTCAAGAAGCTCGTCGGCTGGACCGCCGCGTTCCTGCTCTACAAGCCCGTGGCCGCGCTGATCTACGCGGTGGGGCTGTGGCTGGTCGGTTCCGGCGGCCTGGGCAACGGCAATCAGGTCATCGCTGGCGTCTCCGGCGTCATCGTCCTGGTGCTCGCGGTCGTGGCCCTGCCGGCGCTGCTGCGTGTGGTGGCTCCTGCGATCAGCGTCATGAGCGGTTCCGGCGGTGGTGGCGCCTTGGCCGGTGCGGCCATGGCGCTGCCGTCCGGCGCCGTGGCCATGTCGGGCGGTGCCGGGTTCGGCGCACGGGGTTCGGGGGGAGGCTCCGCGCCGCCGCTGGCCTCGGGCGCGAGCTCGGCAGCGTCGTCGGGCGCGACCGGTGCAACCGGTGCGGCCGGATCCTCTGGCGCCACGGCCGGCGCCTCTGCCGCGGCGGGCTCTGCGGCCGCGGGTGCGGCCAGCGGGGGAGCGACCCTCGCGGTACAGGGCGCCGCGGCCGCGGCGCAGGCCGGCGGCCAGGTCGTTCGGGGCGCGGCCGACGCCGCCACCGGCGACTCCGGCGGCTCCCCAACTCCCAGCGGCGCCACCGGCGGCGCGTCGTCGTCGGGCTCGTCCACGACGTGGAGCAGCTCGACCCAAACGCCCGGCGGCGCAGCGCCGCAGGGCCCGGAAGGAGACGGACCACGTGGCAGCTGGTGAGCAGCCGGCCGCGCGACCGCGGTACGGCAACTGGCAGAAGCCGCCCAGCGCCGGCATCGCCGGCCTGCCGTTCGGCCAGACCATCGGCGTCCTGGGCGCCTTGGTCGTCGTCGTCATCGTCATGCAGACCAGCGGCCCACTGATCGGTGCCGGGGCGCTGGCCATCGTCGGCGCCGCGGTGTGGGCGCTGCGGACTCGGGACAGGGATGGGGTCAACATGATCGATCGGACTCGTCGACGTGCCGGCTGGTGGCGCACCAAGCGCCTCGGCGCGCAGCTGTACCGCTCCGGCCCGCTGTCGAAGGTCGTGCCGTGGGGCACCTGCCAGCTGCCCGGCCTGCTGGCCGCCACACGTCTGCACGAGTTCGCGGACTCCTACGGCCGCCCGTTCGCCGTGGTGCACATGCCCACGGTGAACATGTGCTCCGTCGTGTTGTCGACCGAGCCGGACGGTGACGCCCTGGTCGACGACGACCAGGTGGACCAGCAGGTTGCCCGGTGGGGCCACTGGCTGGCGACGCTCGCCGACCAGCCAGCCCTCCGGGGCGCATCGGTGACGGTGGAAACGGCACCCGACACCGGCAGCCGGCTACGTCAGGAGGTCATGCAGAACCTCGACCCGGCCGCACCGGCGTTCGCCGGCGAGGTCCTCGACGAGATCCTCACCACCTACCCGGTGGGCGGCTCGTCGATCCACTGCTACGTCGCGTTGACCTTCGTCCTGGCGACGAGCTCGGGAGCCCGACGCTCCCTCGAGGAGACGGTGCGCGACCTTGCCTCGCGCCTGCCGTCCCTGACGCAGCGCCTCGAAGCGACCGGGGCTGGTGCGGTTCGGCCGGCATCCGCCGCTGAGCTGTGCCAGCTGGTGCGCACGGCGTACGACCCGGCAGCCGCCGCACTGCTCGACGAGGCCGCGGCCCGCGGCGAGGTCGTCGAGATGGACTGGAGCGACGTGGGCCCCACGGCCCACGAGGCGGGCTGGTCCAGCTACCGGCACGACTCCGGGCTGTCGACGACGTGGCTGATGAGCCAGGCGCCTCGCGGCGCGGTGACGTCTCGTGTCCTGTCGGGGCTGCTGGCCCCGCACCCGGACATCGCCCGCAAGCGGGTCACGCTGCTGTACCGACCGATCGACCCGGCCCGCGCGCCCGAGATCGTCGACGCGGACCTGCGCGCCGCCTCCGCCGGCCGTGGAGCCGGTCCGACCGTCTCCGCCACAGCCAGGCGCTCTCTGGCGGCCGCGGAGCGGACCGCCGAGGAGGAGGCTGCCGGCGCCGGTCTGCTCGAGTTCGGAATGCTGGTCACCGCGACCGTGATGAGCAACCGCGAGCACGCGGACGCCCGGGCGGCGATCGACAGCCTGGCCGGCGCAAGCCGGATCAGGGTGCGGCCCGTGTACGGCTCCCAAGACTCGGCGTTCGCCGCTGCGTTGCCTCTCGGGCTGAACCTCCCTCGGTTCCAGCGCACCGCGGTGCGCGGGGGAGGCGTGCGGTGAGCGCGCGGCGTACGCCGACCGCCGGAGCGCGGGGCTGGCCAGGCCGTGGCGGCGGTCAGGCCGTCGTCCTCGACCCGCCGCCGATGTGGCGCGGCACGTCGGTCCAGGTCTGCGGCCTGCACCCGTTCGCGGTGGGTGCTGGAACGCCAGCGGTAGGGGTGCCGCTCGGCCGGACGCTGACCACCGGCTCCACGTTGTGCTGCGACCCGATTAGCTGGTTCCAACGGGCACACCTGATCTCCAACCCGAGCGCCTTCGTCCTTGGCCGGCCGGGCCTGGGTAAGTCGACCGTCCTACGCCGGTGGGCGCTGGGCCTAGCCGGCTTCGGCGTGCTGCCGATGGTGCTGGGCGACCTCAAGCCCGACCACGTGAAGTTGGGTCGCGCGATCGGCGCGCAGGTGATCGAGCTCGGCAACGGCCGCGGCTTCCTGAACGTGCTCGACCCCGGCGAGGCGCGAGCCGCTGCCGAGAAGCTGACCGGTGATCGCCGCCGGGCGATCCTCGCTGACGCGCACGGCCGCCGGCGCACGATGGTCGCCGCCCTGCTGACCATCGCCCGCGGCGCACCGCCGAGCGACCGCGAGGAGAGCGTCATCGACGCCGCGCTGCGCGAGCTCGACGACAACCTCGGCCACGTGCCGGTCCTGGCCGACCTGCTCGCCGTCATCAAGACCGCACCAGAGTCAGTGCGGTCGGCCGCGGTCGACCGCGGCAACCTCGACAAGTACCTCGAGGTAACCGAGCACCTCGAGGCCTCCCTGTACGGCCTGGTGCACGGCGGTCGCCTGGGGGAGATGTTCTCCCAGCCGACGAGCGAACCGATCCGCCGCGACAAGCCGGTGGTGTTCGACATCTCCGGCATCGACGAGGGCGAGACGGACTTGCAGGCCGCGGCCCTGCTGGCCTGCTGGTCGACCGGGTTCGCCTCGGTGGCCATCTCACAGGTGCTCGCGGACGCCGGCCTGGAACCGCGGCGGCACCGCTTCGTCGTGCTCGACGAGCTGTGGCGGGTGCTGAGATCCGGGCGCGGCATGGTCGATCGCGTCGACGCGATCACCCGCCTGAACCGCACGGTCGGCGTCGGCCAGGTGATGGCCTCCCACACCATGAGCGACCTGACGGCCCTGCCCGACGAGGCCGACCGGATGAAGGCCAAGGGGTTCGTCGAGCGGGCCGGCATGGTCGTCTGCGGCGGCTTGCCGCCCTCGGAGGTCGAGCTGCTGCGCGGCGTGATCGACATGTCCGACGCCGAGGAGAAGCTGCTGGCCGGCTGGCAGGACCCGCCGGCCTGGGACTCTCGCACCGGCGCCGAGGCTGCCCCTCCCGGACGTGGGCACTTCCTCGTCAAGGTCGGTGGCCGCCCCGGCATCCCCTTCGTGCTCCAGCTGACCGACGCCGAGCGTGCGGTCAACGACACGAACGAGCGCTGGCACGAGCAGTCCCGGATCTCGGCGGGGGTGTCGCTGTGAGCGCCCCCACCCGCCGGAGCACTCCCGGTTCGGACACCACCACCGGCCTCATCCTGGTCGCCGGCCTCATGGGTGTCGGGCTCCTGCTCGCGGTCGGGGCATGGGTCGGGCTCAAGGTGGCCGACCTGGTCGACCACACCAGCGCGGCCGCCGGGCTGAGCCCCGTGGGCGCCCTTGCTGGGGCCAGCAGGGGCAAGGTCGCTTGGCCGGCGGCCGCGACGTGGGGCGCCGCCGCCTTCGGGTTGGTGGTGCTCCTGCTCGTCGTCGCGGTCGCGGCGATGTGGAGCCGTCGCGGTCGGTCGCGTACACGCGTCGACGTCGCCTCGAAGTACATGGCCAAGGGCGCCGCCCTGCGGCCGCTGACCAAGGCGCACGTGGCCGCCACCGCCCGGCGCCTGGGGGCACCGGTGGACCCGCCGGGACTGCCGATCGCCGCGGCCCTGCCGGCGCGCGTCGAGCTGTGGCAGTCCTGGGAAGACGTGGCCCTCGACATCTGGGGGCCCCGCTCCGGCAAGACGACCAGCCGCGCGGTGCCGATGATCCTGGCTGCGCCGGGGGCGGTGCTGGCCACCTCGAACAAGCGCGACATCGTCGACGCGACCCGCGACCCGCGGGCGCTGCGCTCGGGGGAGGCGCCGTGGGTGTTCGACCCGCAGGCGCTCGTCGACGAGCGCCCGACGTGGTTCTGGAACCCGCTGAGCTATGTCGTCGACGAGGTGAAGGCCGCGAGCCTGGCGGGGATCTTCGCGGACGCGACCCGCCGGCCCGGCGCGCGGTCGGATGCGTACTTCGACGGCGCGGCCCTGGATCTGCTCACCGGGCTGCTGCTGGCGGCTGCCCGGGACGGGCGGCCGATCAGCACGGTGTACCGCTGGCTGAACGACCCCAACGACGACACCGCGGCGCGGATCCTCAACACGCACGGCGACGAGCTGGTGGCCGCCGGGCTGCGCGACGTGATGCGTGCCCCTGACAAGCAGCGCGCCGGCGTCTACGGCTCGGCCAAGCAGATGGTCGGGTTCCTCACGAACCGGCAGGCCCTCCAGTGGGCCGAGCCGTCGGCCGGCCGCAGGGAGTTCCGTCCGACGTCGTTCGTGCGGTCCAGCGGCACGCTGTACAGCCTCTCGAAGGAGGGCCACGGCTCGGCCGCACCCCTGGTGACCGCGATGACCGTGGCCGTCACCGAGGCCGCCGAGGAGTACGCCAAGACCCTCGCCGGCGGCCGGCTGGCGACGCCGTTCGTCGTCGTGCTCGACGAGGCGGCGAACGTCTGCCGGTGGTCGGGCCTGCCGAACATGTACAGCCACTACGGGTCGCGCGGGATCTGCGTCGACACGCTCCTGCAGTCGTGGTCGCAGGGCGTAGAGGTGTGGGGCCGCGAGGGCATGAACAAGCTGTGGAGCGCGGCCACCGTCCGCGTCATCGGCCGAGGCGTCGCGGAGGCCGACTTCCTGGCGCAGGTGTCCCGGCTCATCGGAGAGTACGAACGCCAGACGACGTCGACGAGCTCGAGCCGCTACGGCGGCGGGTCGACGTCGCATCAGACGACCAAGGACCAGGTGCTCGACGTCTCGGACCTGGCCGCCTTGCCGACCGGCCGCGTCATCGTCCTCGCCTCAGGTGTGCCGCCGGTCCTGGCCGCTACGCGCCCGTGGATGGAGAGCCCGGACGCTGAGGCCGTGCGCGCCTCGATCGCCGCTCACGAGCCCAAGGGAGCGCTGCTGTGACCGACCTGGGGGAGTGGGACGAGCCGGAGCCGGGCGCGGCGCTCGACGACGACGCCGGCGGGGGCGACGGCTTCGTGCGCGACGTGCGGACGTACTTCCCGTCCGTCGTCGAGTGGGTCGAGCAGTGGCTGCTGCCGATGTGGCGCCGACAGCCGCAGCGGTGGTGCCCCAGCTGGTGGATGCACCCGGAAGCGGTCGCCCGGCTGGACGCGATGTGGCAGGCGTGGGAGCAGCTGCGCCAGGTGCCGGGTGTCGGGCCCTCGACGTTCCTGCGGGACCACCTCGACCCGCACATGGCGGTCCTGACGTCGAACGAAGGACCGTTCGCCCGCTGCACCGCGGACAGCGGGCACGGGGAGGACCAGCGCGGCCCCCTGCCGTTCACGCCGACGCCGACCGGCTACACCGACGCGCACGCGGCGGTGGCGGCGCGCTACGCCGGCCGGAGCGCGTAGCCATGCTGACCGTGACGGTGTACAGCACGCCGAACTGCATGCAGTGCAAGGCGACGTACCGCCAGCTCGAGAAGCTCGGCGTCGGGTACACGGTCGTGGACCTGGCCGCCCCGGAGAACGCCGAGCTGCTCACCTGGATCAGGCCCCGGACTCCTACCTCCGTCCCCGGGGGAAAAGTAACCGGCGGGTAGCTTTCGGATAGTCAGATATTCCGTTTCCCCGTTCTCGTCGCCTCGTTGGGCTGTCCGAGTGAAGCCCGAGGCTGACGAGGAAAGGGGCGGGTGTGCGGCAGGAGTGGTCGCCGGAAGACGTGGTGGCGTGCTGGACGCTGGTGGACGGCGACTGGGACTTGGTGGCGAACAAGGCGGGGACGACGAGGCTCGGCTTCTGCCTGATGCTGAAGTTCTTTGAGATGGAGGGCCGTTTCCCCGATCTTCTGGAGGAGGTTCCGCAGGCCGCAGTGGAGTACGTCGCGGGGCTGGTGAAGGTGTCGGCGGCCGAGTTCGCGAAGTACGACCTGGCCAGTCGTTCCGCGAAGAACCATCGCAAGCAGATCCGGGAGGCGCTGAAGTTCCGTCCCGCGACACGGGCAGATGAGGACCAGCTGATCGCGTGGCTGGCGGACGAGGTGTGTCCGGTCGAGCTGGTGGAGGACCGGCAGCGCGATGCCCTGCTGGTGGAATGCCGAGTGAGGAAGATCGAGCCGCCGGGCCGCATCGACCGCATCCTCACCGCGGCTCAGTCCCGGGCGGAGAAGGCGTTCTGCACCCGGACCATCGAGCGCTTGGGCCAGGTGTGCACGGCCCGGCTGCTGGCGCTGGTGGCCGAGGGCAACGAGGACGGCACCGCGCTGCTGGCTTCGCTCAAGCGGGACCCGGGCGCGGTGGGGCTGGACTCCTTGCTGACGGAGATCACCAAGCTGAACGACGTACGGAAACTCGGGCTTCCCGAGGGGCTGTTCGCGGACTGCTCGGAGAAGCTGCTGGCCGCGTGGCGGGCGCGGGCGATCAAGATGTACCCCTCAGACTTCCGCGACACCGCCGAGGACGTGCGGATCACGCTGCTCGCAGCACTGTGCTCCTCGCGGCAAGCGGAGATCACCGACGCCCTGGCGGATCTGCTGATCGCCCTGGTCCAGAAGATCAATGCCCGTGCTGAGCGGCGGGTGGAGAAGCAGCTCACCGCCGAGTTGAAGAAGGTTCGCGGCAAGGAGGGCATCCTTTTCAAGCTCGCGGACGCTGCGGTCGGCAAGCCCGACGAGATCGTGCGCACGGCGCTGTACCCGGTGGTGGGTGAGAAGACGCTGCGCGACCTGGTGGCCGAGGCGAAGGCGAACGAGAAGGTCTTCAAGGCCAAGGTCCGTACCACGCTGCGGAGTTCGTACAGCAGCTACTACCGGCAGATGCTGCCGCCGCTGCTGAAGACCCTGGGCTTTAAGTGCAACAACACCGCGTACCGGCCGGTGATGGACGCGCTCGCGCTGCTGGAGAAGTATGCCGAGGTCGATGGCAAGACCCGCTTCTACGAGGCCGGCGACGAGGTGCCGATGGACGGCGTGGTGCGCAAGGACTGGCGCGAGGCGGTCGTCGACGACAAGGGCAAGGTCGAGCGCATCCCGTACGAGCTGTGCGTCCTGGTGGCGCTGCGGGACGCGATCCGGCGCCGTGAGATCTACATCGAGGGCGGGCTGCGCTGGCGCAACCCGGAGGACGACCTGCCGGGTGACTTCGAGGCCACCCGCACCGTGCACTACGCCGCGATCCGCCAGCCCATGGACCCCAAGGCGTTCATCACCAGCCTGAAGAAGCGGATGACCAGCGGCCTGGACCGGCTCTCGGCAGCTCTGGCGGACGGCTCCGCGGGCGGAGTGAGGGTCACCACCCGGCACGGGGACCCGTGGATCACCGTGCCGAAGCTGGAGAGGCTGGACGAACCCACCGGCTTGCAGGCCCTGAAGGAGGAGGTGATCCGCCGCTGGGGCGTGCTCGATCTGCTGGATGTGCTGAAGAACGCCGACTTCCTGACCGGCTTCACCGACGAGTTCTCCTCGGTGGCCGCGTACGAGCGCATCGACCGCGCTGTTCTCCAGCGCCGGCTGCTCTTGGCGCTTTTCGCACTGGGGACCAACATGGGCATCCGCGCGATCGTGGCGACCGGGGAGCACGGCGAGAGTGAGGCCGCGCTGCGGCACATCCGGCGGCACTTCATCACTGTCGACAACCTTCGGGCCGCCGTCACGAAGCTGGTGAACGCCACCTTTGCGGCCCGCGACACGGCATGGTGGGGCCGTGGTACCGCGTGCGCCTCCGACAGCAAGAAGTTCGGCTCCTGGTCCAGCAACTTCATGACCGAGTACCACGCCCGCTACGGCGGCAACGGCGTGATGATCTACTGGCACGTGGAGCGGAAGAACGTCTGCATCTACTCCCAGCTCAAGAGCTGTTCCTCCTCCGAGGTCGCGGCGATGATCGAGGGGCTGCTGCGGCACTGCACGGACGCGGAGATCGAGTCGAACTACGTGGACACGCACGGTGCGAGCGTGGTCGGGTTCGCCTTCACCGAGCTGTTGAATTTCCGCCTGCTGCCTCGGCTGAAGAACATCGGCAGCATCCGCCTGTACCGCCCGGACGACGACCCGCCCGGCTGGCCGGCCCTCGGCGGTTCACTCACCCGGCCGATCCGCTGGGAGCTTATCGAGCAGCAGTACGACCAGATGGTCAAGTACGCCACCGCCCTGCGCCTGGGCACCGCGGAGGCCGAACAGGTCCTGCGGCGCTTCACCCGCGGCGGCCCCAAGCACCCCACCTACCAGGGGTTGGAAGAACTCGGCCGGGCTGTGCGCACGATCTTCGCGTGCGACTACCTGGCGAGCCCCGACCTGCGCCGGGAGATCCACGGCGGCCTTCAGGTCGTGGAGAACTGGAACAGCGCCAACACGGTCCTGCACTACGGCAAGGACGGCGCTCTGACCGGCCCTGACAAGGAGCACGCCGAGACCTCGATGCTCGCCCTGCACCTGCTCCAGTCTGCTCTCGTGCACGTCAACACCCTGCTGGTGCAGCAGGTTCTCGCCGAACCGGCCTGGGCGGAGAGGCTCACGGACGAGGACCGGCGGGGCCTGACTGCGCTGTTCTGGTCGAACATCAACCCGTACGGCACCTTCCGCCTCGACATGAACAAGCGGCTCGACCTTGTCCTGTCCGCAGCCGTGCCCGGCCCCCGCCGTGCGACGGAGGGCCCCCGCACTGCGGGCTCAACATCATGAGGCCAGGTCAGGGGCGGGGCTGGCTTCGATGATCTGGCAGATGACGGCGTCGCCGCCGGCCCGCCGGGTCTGCTCGGCCGTGCGCCGGGCGTGCAGCAGGGTGCGCCGCAGCTGGCGCAGGTCGGCCAGAGTGCGGTCGATCTGGGCGAGGTGCGCGTCCAGCAGTTGGGTGACCCGGCCGCAGGGCTGGGCGCCGCCGCGCTGCAGATCGAGGATGTCGGCGATTTCGGCGAGGGTCAGGCCGAGGGTTTTGGCCTGGCGGATGAACCGCAGGATGGCGATGTCGTCGGCGGTGAACAGCCGGTAGCCGGCCTGGGTGCGCTCGGCGGGCGGCAGCAGGCCCTTGGTCTCGTAGATCCGGATGGCCTTGCGGGTCACGCCGGCCTGCTGGGCGGCCTGGCCGGCTGTGTACAGGGCCTGTTCGGCGGTGGTCACGGTGATCTCCTCTGCTGCTCGTCGCGACGGGTTCTCTCCCAGTCTTGACCTGGCCCTTGGGGCCAGGTTCTAGCCTCGCAGACGAACCCGGGGAACGCGGCCCGGGACCGACGCGAGAAGGGGGCCGGTGATGAGCGAGCGGCTGCTGGTTCAGGTGCAGGGGATGACTTGTGAGGGGTGCGAGCGGCGGCTGGCGACGGCGGTGCGCCGTGTGGAGGGGGTCCGCGACGCCACGGCGGATCACACCACAGGGGTCCTTGATGTGCAGCTGGCGTCCGGCGCGGACCGGGAGGCGGTGACGGCGCGGGTGGCCGAGGCCGGCTACACCGTCACGGCCACGGAGGTGCGGTCATGACCACGACGGTCGATCAGCCCCCCGCCTGGGCGGCCGAGCCCAGCAACGTGCCCGGGCACGCCCGGGTGCGGGCGAGGATCGCGGGGCTGCACTGCTCGCTGTGCACCGGCACCATCGAAAAAGCCCTGGGGCGGCAGCCGGGGGTGGCCAAGGTCGCGGTGAGCCTGACCCACGAGCAGGCCCTGGTCGACTACGACCCGCACCAGATCAGCGGCCAGAAGATCCTGACCACGCTGCGGGACATCGGCTACGACCTGTACGACCCGCGCAAGCTGCGGCCGTTTGAGGAGGAAGAGGCCCAGCTGGTGCGCGAGGGGGTGCGGCTGCTGGCCGCGGTCGCCGCCAGCCTGGCCGCGATCGCTCTGGTGGCCGCCGCCGGGCCGGTCGGGGCGCTGGTGTCGGCGTCGGTGGTGGCGCTGATGGTGCCCATCGCGGTGGCGATCCTCAAGCCCGCCGGGGGCTTGCGCATGGCCGGCGGGACGCTGGGGATCTTCGCGCCCGGCGCCGTGGCGCTGGCGCTGCGGGCCACCGGCCTGGTGGGCGAGACGGCGGCCGGGTGGGTCACCGCCGCCCTCGCGGTGGTGATGATGACGCTGGTCACCCCGCACTTCGCCCGCATGGCCTTCCAGTCCGCGCGGCGCGGGATCCTCAACCAGCACGTGCTGCTGGAGGCCGGCGCGCTGGCGGGCATCGCCGGTGGCGTGATCGGGCTGACCGGGGTGCTGCCCCACTATCCGACGGCGGCGTTCTTCGCCGTCACCGTGCTGATCACCACCTACCACACCTTCTCCGAGTGGCTGTCGCTGCTGGTCAAGACCCGCTCCAGCCAGGCAGTGAAAAAGCTCTTGGACCTGCGCCCGCCGACCGCCCGCGTCGTCCGCGACGGCACCGAGGAGGAGGCCGACCTGGACCAGGTCACCGTCGGGGACCTGGTGCGGATCCGGCCCGGCGAGCGGGTTCCGGTCGACGGCACCGTGCGCTCCGGATACTCGGCGCTGGATCTGTCGATGATCACCGGCGAACCGGTGCCCGTGGAGCGCGGCCCGGGCGAGGAGGTGGTCGGCGGATCGGTCAATGGCACCGGCACCCTGCTGGTGGAGGTCGCCCGTGTCGGCGAGGAGACCTTCCTGGCCCAGATCATTCGGCACGTGGAGGACGCACGCGCCCTCAAGCCCGGCATCCTGCACCTGGTCGACCGGGTGCTGCGCGTCTACACCCCGCTGGTGCTCGCCGCCTCCGGGCTGGCGCTGGCCGCCTGGCTGGCCGGCACCGCTGCTGCGGGCGACCTCGATGCCCGGCGGGCGATCTTCGCCGGCCTGTCGGTGCTGGTGATGGGCTACCCCTGCGCGGTCGGCATCGCCGCCCCGCTGGCCATCGTGCGCGGCGCGGGCGAGGCCGCCGACGAAGGCATCGTGATGCGCACCGGCGAGGCGTTCCAGACCCTGCGCCAGGTACGAACCATGGTGCTGGACAAGACCGGCACCCTCACCCTCGGCAAGCCCACCGTCCGCGGCCTGCACCCCCACGGCATGAGCGACGATGAGATGCTCACCCTGGCGGCGGCGGCCGAGCACGCCTCCGAGCACCCGTTGGCCCGCGCCGTTCTCGCCGCGGCCAACGACCGCGGCCTGACCTGGCCGGAGGCCGGCGAGTTCACCTCGCTGACCGGCCTGGGCGTGACCGCCGAGGTGGCCGGGCGGCGGGTGCTGGTCGGCCGGCTCGCCCTGCTGCGCGAGCACGGCATCGACACCACCCCGCTGGAAACGGCGATCGAGCAGTGGACCGGCACCGGACACACCGCCATCGCGGTGGCCGTCGACGGCGAGGTGGCCGGGGTCATCGCGCTCGGCGACACCTTGCGCCCGGAGGCGGCCGAGACCGTTGCGGCCCTGCGCGCCGCGGGCATCACGCCGGTGCTGCTGACCGGAGACAACCAGCGTGCCGCCGCCCACATCGCCGCGGCGGTGGGCATCGACCAGGTGCACGCCGAGGTCCACCCCGACCACAAGGCCGCCATCGTCCGCGACCTGCAAAGGGGCGGTCGGCGGGTGGCCATGGTCGGCGACGGCATCAACGACGCCCCCGCCCTGATGCAGGCCGACGTCGGCATCGCGATGGGCTCCGGCACCGACATCGCCATGGAGTCCGCCGACATCATCCTGGTCCGCGACCACCTGCACCTGCTGCTGGACGCCCACCGCATCAGCCGCACCAGCTACCGCAGGGTCAAGCAGAACGTCGCCCTGGCCTTCGCCTTCAACGGCATCGGCATACCCGCCGCCGCGACCGGCCTGGTCTACCCGGTGTGGGCGATGATCGCCATGGCCGCCTCGGTCACCACCATCTTCGCCAACTCCATCGGCGCCCGCCCCACCCTGCTGTTCGCCGCCATCCGCAGCGTCGGCCGCCCCACCGATCCCACCCAGGCCCGGACATGAAGACCCGCACCCCCGGGCCCGCATCGGCCGCGCGGCGCGCCTGGCGCACCACCAGCGCAATCATCGGGCTGGCCGCCTCAGTGGCCTGCGGCACCTCGATGATCCTGGCCGCCGCCGGCGTCGGTGGCGCGGCCGCCGCCACCGGGATGGCCGCCATGACCGGCTCCGGCGCACCGCAGGGCGTGCTGGGGGTGCTGCTGCGGATCGGCCCCTGGCTGCTGGTCGTCTCGGTGCTCCTGGTCACCGCGGCCTTCGCGCTCGGCCCCCGCCGCCAAGCTGCCATCCCCGCCGTGCTGGCCGGGGCGGTGCTGTATGCGGGCATGTATGCCCAAACCGATCCGGCGGTGATGTACGCCGCCATCGCCGTCGGCTACACCACCTGGAGCGCCCTGTACCTGTGGGCCCGACGCGCGAACACCGGCTCATAACGGGCCCGCGCCAAAACTCCGGGCCCTGGTCCTGCACCGTCGCAGGCCGTCCACCACTCCGTCGTGACCCGGTACGCACACAGCGACCGGGCCGGCTGGACACATCAGTTAAGGAACAACAAAGGTGCCTCACCGCAACGCGCTGTCCGCATCGAAGACGCCTGATCAGGAAAAGGTCCTCGCGGCTGTGCCGCGCGGGTTGCTGCCGTTGCTGACCGCGGCGGCGTTCCTGATCTTCGCGCAGGCGTTCATGATCGCTCCGATCCTGCCGCAACTGGCGAGGGCCTTCGGGACCACACCCGGCACCGCCGGCCTGGCGGTGCCGGCCTACCTGGTGCCGTACGGGGTGATGACGCTGGTGTGGGGGCCGCTGTCCGACCGCGTCGGGCGCCGGCCGGTCATCCTCGGATCCCTGGCCGCGTTCACCATCCTCACCGCCGTCACCGCCCTCGCCGACAGCGCGGGCACCTTCATCGGGATGCGGGTGATCACCGCCATCGGCGCCAGCGGCGTGGTGCCGATCGCACTGGCCCTGATCGGGGATGTCTTCCCCTTCGCCCGGCGCGGCCGGGCCCTGGGCTGGCTGTTCGGCGGCATGGCCGGGGGAATCGCGGTGGGCTCCACCGCCGGCGCCCTGGCCGAGCCCTATATCGGCTGGCCGGGACTGTTCCTGACCGTCGCCGCCGGCGGGGTGCTGCTGCTGGTCGTCGCCCTGGCCGCCCGCGTATTGCCTGCCACCTCCCGCCCGGCCACGGTGCCGCCACTACGGGCTGTCGCAGCCGGATACCGGAGTCTGCTGCGCAGCGCCCGCGGACGGCGCACGTACAGCTTCGTGCTGTTCAACGCGGTGCTGCACTCCGGGATCTACACCTGGCTGGGCCTGTACCTGACCCAGCGGTTCGCGCTCGGCCCGGTCGGGATCGGACTGGCGCTGCTCGGCTACGGCATCCCCGGCTTCCTGCTCGGCCCCCTCGTCGGCCACCTGGCCGACCGCTACGGCCGCGCCCGCATCATCCCCACCGGCGTCGCCCTGGCCGCCGCGTGCGCACTGCTGCTGGCCACCGAACTGCCCCTGCCCGCCGCCGCCCTGACCATCACCGCACTGTCACTCGGCTACGACATGACCCAGCCGCCCCTGGGCGGCATCGTCACCGACCTGCCCGGCCACCGCGGCCAGGCCATGGGCCTGAACGTCTTCACACTCTTCACCGGCTTCGGGCTGGGCAGCCTCGCCTTCCAAGCCCTACTGCCCACCGGGTTCACCACCGCGTTCACCATCTTCGGCGTGATCGCCCTGATCGCCGCCGCCCTCGCCGTCCCGCTCTTCCGTGGTGAACGGGCACGCTGACCCCCTGCGCGGGAACGGGGACCCCGGCCTCTACGCAGGGTGCCCGGCCCCGCCGTCGGGCCGGTATCCGGCAGCGGCACGTGCCCACCAGCGGCACTGCAGCTGGTGTACTGCCTGCGCGGAGCCGTGCAGCAGGACACGTCCAACGCGCCGTTCCGTGTTCGCAGAAATGAGTAGTTCTGAGAGATCACGGACCCCCACCGGGCCGTGTCCGGTTTGCCCCTGATCTTCGTTCTCATAACCTCTCGCAAAACAGCTTTCGCACAATGCCCCGCGCGATAGGTTCTGCGACATGCCAGAGCTCGCCGAACCGGCCGCCGCCGTCGAACAGTTCGACTGCCCCACCTGTGAAGTGCCCGCCGGAAGCACCTGCCGCACCCGCGGCGGCAAGGTCGCCCCGAAGTACCACACCCCGCGCTTCATGCTCGTCCCCCAACTCCGCGCCGAACTCGAAGTCCGCACCCCCGCCGACCGCGGCCCCGGCCGCGCGTGGGAGATGGGTCCAGCCATCGACGCCGCTGTCCCGGAGGCCGCGACGAAACCCACAAGGGTGGGTTACGCCCGTTGCAGTACCGCCCAGCAAGAACTCCAGAGCCAGCTCGACGCCCTCCAGGAGGCCGGGTGCGACCCGGTCTTCTCGGAGAAGATCAGCACCCGGATCAAGGTGCGGCCCGAGTTCGTGAAGGCGATGGACTTCGCCCGCACCATCAAGAAGGCCGTCCCCCACCAGCGGGTGATCTTCACTGTGCATGAGATGAAGCGTCTCGGACGTGGCGCCGCCGAACTCCTGGCCATCGCCGAGGACCTGCGCCACCACGACATCGAACTCGAACTCCTCACCGGCCCCCTCCAGGGGGTCTATGACCCGTCCGGGCACGGCGCCGCCCTGTTCGCGTTCTTCGCCGGCATGGCCGAGTCCGAACGCGAGTACATCCGGGAGAAATCTCTTGAAGGCCAGGCGTCCGCCCGCGAGCGCGGCCGACACGGCGGCCGTCCCAAGGTCGTCGACGACGACATGGCCGCCTACGCCCGCAGCCTGCGAGCCAACGGGATCCCCGTACCGCAGATCGCGAGCAAGCTCGTCATCACCTCGGGCAAGAACAAGGGCGAACACCCCTCGGTCGCCACCGTCTACCGCATCCTCGCCGAGTACGACGTCACCCCACGGCCTGAGCATCACAGATAGCTACTTTGCCCCTGGGGACGGAGGTAGGAGTCCGGGGCCGATCACGGAGGACCTCGGCTACGACGCCGCCCCGGTCGTCGTCGTCGACCAGGACCCCGACAACCACTGGAACAGGTACCGCCCCGACCGTCTGGCTCACCTGGCGGCCGCGGCCGCGGAGGTGGCGGTCACCGCTGGCGGATAGGGCGCAGGACGCGCCAACAGCGCGGGCAGCGCACCGCGTCGACGTCGTCGACGCCGTCCTCGTCGCACTCCACGCATCGGATCACGGCATGCTTCACGGCTCCTCCTGGTCGCCGGCGGCGCTGGGTCGCGCCGTCACTTCGAGGGTGACGGCGACGTCCAGCCAGGACCGCAGACGCACGAGCGCCCCGACACCGCTCGGTGCCGGGGCGCGACGTGCGCGGTCAGCGCTGGATGCCGCGGTCGGCCTGACGCGTCACGCCACGGGACCGTGCGGCCGGGGTCTTGCCGCGGGCCGGCTTCTGCGCGGCCGCGGCCGGCGGGGTGGCCCGGCCCACGTCCGCGATCGCCGCGGCGGTGCGCGCGTCCTCGGGCACGCCGGCGACCGCGAGCCGCTGGTCGAGCTCGGCACGGCGCTCCGTCGAGTCCCAAGCCGGCACCCTCGCCGCGGCCTCGTGCTGTCGCTCGAGCGCGTCGTCGTGCGCGGTCGCGGCCTTCTCGAGCTCGACGAGTGCGACGTCGACCTCAGCGTCCGTCGCTGCCCCGGCCAGTACACCGGCAGCCTGGTTCTCGTCGGTCCGTGCGACCTCCTCCTCCGCTGTCGCGCGGTGGAGCTCGGCCTGCCGGTCGAGCCAGTCGCCGGCTCCGCTGTCACGCAGCCGCTCGTCGATCACGCAAGCCGCAGCCTCCGCTGCCGGGTCGTACTGGCGCCAGGCTTCGGCGGTCTGCCGGACGTTCGAGACGTCCGCTGGCTGTGCCGTCGACCACCACTCCTCGTGGTGCACGACCGCCAGCTGAGCGATCGCCGTCGCGCGGTCCGCGTCCAGTCGCGCGACCAGCTCGTGGGTCCGTGCCTGGCTGGCCCGGGCGCTGTTCTCGGCCTCGCTGTGGGTGTTCCTAGCCAAGGACTCGGCCAGGTAGGCACCGGTCGTCACGGCGGTCACTGCACGGCTCCTGAGGGCTTCCTCGGGGGTCTCTTCGCTCACCGTTCTTCTCCCTCTTCGTCGTTGTCCGGTCCCCCGACTGGAAACTCACGAAGCGCTACCGCTCGATCCCTCCGGCCGGCGGCCCGCGGTGTGCAGGCTTCGCCGGTGGAGTCAGCGGCGTCGGGATCGGCGCTGCTGGGCGCTGGCTGCTCGGTGCTGTGCGCGTCGCGGAGGGCGCTCCGACGCCGGCGTACTGCGCCGGCACGGGCGGCAGCTGACGCGCGACGTCAGCCAGCTGCATCCGCACCGCGCGCTCGATCGCCGCGGCCTGCTGCGCATGGCCCAGAGCCCGGTGAGCGTCGTGCAGTGCACGCATCGTGTTGAGCACCTGGCGCAACAGGACCGCGTGCGCCGTCTTGCTCGACCCGCCGGCGGCCGCAGCCGTGAAGATCCGGGCCGCGCCGCGCAAGCCGGGTCGCGGCACGACCGCCTCGCGCACCCTCCAGGCGCGCACGTGCGCCGACCGCCCAAGGACCGCGGCCGCCTCGGCCAGCGGCCCCGGGCTCGCCTCGACCTGCACCGACCACGCCGCCAGTGCGCCGGCGGCCTGCTTGGCGACGGACGTCCACGTGGCCAGGTCGTCGGGCGCGATGGCGCGCAGCCGTTCGCGCAGCGCGGCCGCCTCGGCGGCGTACTGCTGCCACGCCGCGGGATCCGACGTCGTGCTCTCCGCACCAGGGGCTACCGGTCGCTGTCCGCGTGCCGCGGCCGTCCACTCGGCGGCAGCGACGGACGCCGCCTCGGGGGAGTCCGGCCACTCCGCGCGCAGCCGCGGCAAGGTCAGGTCGCGGGCGAGCTGGCCGCCGCCGAACCACACCGGCCGGGTGCCATCGGCCGGCCGTTCAGCCACGGAGTAGCCGCTGACGACATCGGTTGTTCCGGCCGCGTACCGGGGCCGCACCAACAGCCCGGCACGCCGCGCGCGGCGCACGAACTCGCCCTCGTCGCCAGCTGCCGCGACGCACGCCCGGACCCGTCGCTCGAGGGAGCGGCGCTGCGTCTCGGGTCGTCCCTCACGCGCCGCCCGCTCCAGCTCGCCAGGCTTGACGCCCCGCTCTCCGAGGCCGGCCTGCCGCGACTCAAGAACCTCGAGCCCGTAGTCGACCTCGAGCTCGCGCGCGGCCTGCTGGGCGCGCGGCCAGTCGCGCCAGGTCCGCGCCTTGGTCCCGTCCTCGCGCACCAGGTTGACGGCGATGTGGATGTGGTCGTTGCCGTTCGTCGACGCGCCGTGGTGGATCGCGACCCACCGGCACGGTGCCCGACCGTCGCTGTCGTCGAACCCCATCTTGCGGACGAAGTCCTCTGCGATCGACGCCCACGTGGTGTCGGGCAGCGGCCCATCCCCGGCGCGCAGCGACAGCGAACAGTGCCACACGTGAGCGTCGCCCTCACCCACCTTGACGTGGCTGCCGGAGGCCTCGTCCCAGCGCGTGATGGGCGCGGTGATCGTGGTGCCGAACACCGTGGACGGCTCGTCGAGGTAGCGCGCGAGAGAGCGCGCGGACTCCCGCGAAGGGGTCTCCTCGCCGTGCCACGCCATCACGACGCTGTCACCCGCGATGACCCGCTGGTCGGTGTGCTCGTTGTGCCGGCCGGCACCCAGGAGGTAGGCCACGAGGCCGGCCATCCGGCCGCCACGCGACACGTTCGGCATCATCGGTCGACCAGCCGACCGAGCGCTTGGTGCAGCCGGGGGAGTAGTTCGCCACGCAGGTAGGCGATCGTCGGGGCCGCTTCCGCCGGCACTTCCCCGGTGGCGTTCGCCGCCTTGGTCATCTGGTTGATGTTGTTGGACAGCGCCGCTGCCAGCCGCGTCAGCCGGAACAGCTCGGCCGCGAGCTGCTGCCGCTCCGAGGCCGTCAGGCCGACGTCGCCGGCGAACGTCGACTCGACGAGCAGGCGGGGTATCGAGATCCCTCGCGCGTCTGCCTCCACGCGCAGCCGGAGGTACTCGTCCGCGTCGACCTTGACCTGCACGGCGTGTGTGCGCCGGGTGGAAGCGTTCGCGCGCCGGCGGCGAGCCGGCCGCAGACGAGGCACGTCCTCGCGGGCCTCGTCCATCGCACCTCCACGCCCAGCGCAGCGACCCCGCATCTGCGGGGACCACACGAAGTGTGCCCCGAGCGACCGGCCGCGGTCGAGCGGCAAGCGCACTTGGCATAGCCAAGTGTCTAGCTTGCTCCGTCGTTGGCCTGTTTGGCGGTAGCGTCAGGGACGCCGTGGGGTGGCGTTCCGCACCGTCGCCCACAGGACGACCGGCTCGTGCGGGCCGTTGTCCGTTGGGAGAGAACGATGGTTGACGCCAAGTCGTATGAGGAGCAGCTGCGCGCGCTCCAGGAGGCGCGCATGGGAGCCGCTCGGCCGCTGGCCGAGCGGGCCTCTGCGGTCGCGCGGGCGCGCGCCGCACTCGATGAAGAGGAGGCGCGCTACGCGCGCGCCTGGGCCGCGGCGATCGCGGCCGGCTGGACGGATGCCGAGCTGCGCAAGGTGTTCAAGGACGCGCCGGCTGCGCCGGCACGACCTCGTTCCCGCGCGCGCGGCGCGCGGCCTTCGGCGCCCACGGGGGTCGACGCCGCCGGCGGCGAGGCGTGAGCCGGTACGGCTTCACCGCCGAGGACGGCACGGACTGGATCGTCGGCTACGACGAGGTCACGGGCTCGATGTTCGGCTGGTGCACCGACGTGAGGCCTGTTGAGTTCGATGTCCACCGCGACGGGCACCAGGAGTGGTGGTCGGTCGAGTGGGACGCCGGACTCGGGTCCTTCGAGGTCACGCGATACGCGGCTGGCGGTTCACCGCATATGCAGTGGTGCCGCACGCCGGACGACGTCGCGGCCGCCGCCGGCGGGCCGCTCAACGACGACGTGCGGCGTGGGCTGGCGGCCGCGCAGGCGGCACCAGCAGACGTCGGCGCCGGCGCACGCTTGGCCACAGTCGCGGACCTCGAGCGCGCCCTTGGCGGCCGAGCCGCACTGCCTCCCGAGGTGCGCGATCGCCTCGATGCAGACCGGACCCTCGCGGAAGCGCGAACCGGCTTCCGCCTCGCCGGCATGCAAGCGGCGAGCACCGCGTCGAGATCGACGACACCAGCCATGGCACGCGCCACCCCGCCAGCCGCGCTCGCCAACAACGGGCTTGACCGAGGCTGAGCCCGGCGCCCCTCGACCACCTGTGGACGGCCCGAGCTGCGCTCGGGCTCGGCCCGCCCACAGGTGGACGACGGGACCCAACCGACACGACACCCTTCCTCCAGGGACACATCGCATGACGAACCTCCAACCGCGCGTGCGGCGCGGGGTCGCCGTGCTCGCGGCGGGGCTC
>MKSW01000043.1 GCA_001897425.1 Actinobacteria bacterium 69-20
GGTTCCCACGATGGCCTCTCTACGTCAACGACGGCGAAAACCCCGCGGGAAGTGACACCACGCTAAGAGACTCACCCGGCACGAGGCCGCAGAGAGCCAACAGATCCTCTCGGTCCCCTGCGACGAGGGTGAGACGCGGCGACTCCATGCCAGTCAGACGGCGTCCTATTCGGTTCCACAGTTCCCGGTCTGTGAGGTGGCGGCGGCTCTTGGCCGCTTGTTGCGTGACGACCTCCATGTCCTTGACCCGGGCGCCAGGGCGCACGTTCGCCGACGGTTTCGAGTGCCAGAGTTCGACAGACAGCCTGCCGCCGAGAGTTCGCTGGATGACGACGTGGTCAGCGATCTCACCGCCTCCGTCATTGTGCAGTACCCACCTCGATGCCCCCGGCTCCGGTACGGCCTCGCTGAGGGCCTTCTCGACCCATTCGTGGATGGAGTCGGTGCGATTCGGTCGCGGAGTTTCTCTGGTGATGTCGACCCCACCCCAATCGCTGGGAATAAGGACGACATCGGGCAGGAATGATTCAGTACGAGGCGGCTGAAAAGTCACGGGACCCATAGTGCTTCGCCCATCGCCGAAGTAGATGAGCGGTGGATGGGCCTCGAACAATTCATTGAACGTGGTTGGGTTACCCATGCCTCGGTGAAGCTCCTCCGAGCCTGCCAACGTGGTGAATTGGCCGGTCACGGTCATTTCGGCAACCCAGATATCGACATTCTCGTTCCGTGGGTCATACATGCGGAGGAAGACCTGGGCTTCTGTGGCGTCTCGATCATCCGTGGGCGCGATCTCCAGCTGTTCGAGCGGGCGACCGTCCGGAAGGGCGAAGGAGGCCCCCAGCAGCGCAGGGTTAAGCTCCACTGCAATGACCGGGGGATGGAACTCATCGGTTCTCTCTCCCTTCGAGATGTTGGGCAGCAGTGGGCCCGATTCGGTGGGCCTCGGAAACCAGTACCGACGTGCGAGGTCGACGGCGAATGCTTCGTACTCGCGCAAACCTAGATATCGGGTCTCCCAGTACTTTGATTTGTTGACAGCGAGCCCGGCCGTTGTTGCCTGGCCCGAGTCGACTCGAACCTGCGCCATGGCGTGGCCAAGTCCTCGGCCGTTTGTGTCCGCTTCGCGAAGTCCGCGGTCGATCCCGCTTCCAGCGAAGGTGGCGTAGGCCGGCGTGCCGGGTACAGCCGCGAAAGTATTCCTCACGCCTACTGAGGAGACTGACAGTCGTTCGACGCTGTCGAACGCCTCCTGCAGGAACGCCGGATTTCCGTTCCTGAGGATGTTCGACGGATCGAGAACACCTCGAACCGCGTTGAGCAGAGTTAGGTCCTGCGCATTGACGAGCAAGAGATGAGAGCGGTTGATGTCGGGGCTCTTTTGCCAGCTCACAACGGCGAGTTCGAAGATACTTCGGGTGAGTTCGCCGCCTACGTACCATTTCGGTTTCTCAGGCTCGGACGTGATTACGACCAACTGCGTGGCGTGTTCGTTGAGTCCTGCGTAGGCGATGTGCCGACCAGCAAGGCGTTGCCCCGCCCGCAACCCCTCGGGCACCCCGTCGGCGAAGCGCGGGTCGAACGTAGCCCCGGGCGGCACTTCTAGCAGGACTGCGCGCGTCAGCGGTTTGACGGCTGCCAAATTGAAGCTCTCCGGCGGGTCTTCGAACGCACTGAGATACTCCCGGTCACGCCGCTCTCGGTCGATCTCCTCATCGATCAGCGTCGGGAGTATGGTCGCCCAGTCCGCGTCTTCACGGTACAACTCGCGGAGCGCCCCCTGAAGCGCGGGGTAGACGTCCTCGTCGTGGACGGTGACAAGGACAGACTGCTGCGGGTACTCCTCGTTGGCGCGCGCGAGGCGCCCAATGAACTGCATTGTGGCCGGCGTCGACTTGTGTTTGTCGTGATAGCCGACGATCCGCAGGTTCGGTACGTTGATCCCCTCTCCCAGCATGTCCACTGCAATAACCGCTCGGATCGTGCCCGCTCGCCAGCCCGCGAGAATCGCACTGCGATCTTCGACCGATGTGGTCCCGATGAGAACCCGTGCATCGACGCCCTTGGCCGCATACATGGTCTGGACGCGCCCAGCTCGCGCGACGGTGTTCACTCGTATGAGTGCGACGCTCGTGGCATGCTCGGCCTGAGCCAATTGGCTGGCAACCTCCGCCGCGATTGCCTCATCCTTCGCCTCGTCCGTTACTGGCAGCCCGAGTTCGAGTACTCGCGGAATCACCGGGTGGAAGATGCCGTCCATGATGGCGGCACGAAGTGGAAAGTGGTACGCGTGTGTGCCCGGCAGGAGTTTGCCGTCAGCTCGGCGGGGTGTCGCCGTGAGCAGGACTGCGCGCGCAGACGGAAAATGATCCAGGATCGCGCGCCAAGTCTTCGCAGGCGCGTGATGGGCTTCGTCGATGATGAGGAGATCGAACAGCTCGGGGTCTGGAAGTTCTGCTTCCTCCATGTGTTCTGGGCTGATCGAGTTCGGAAGTGCCACCACAACGTCGATCTGCTGCAAGCGAGCCCAGTCGATGCGGCGTCCCGTCACTTCTTCCACAATGGGCCCTGGGCTCGCACGATTGAGCGCACCCACGTTTAGGAGATCCTGTTGGCTCCGAAAGGCAGCACTTAGCTGACTCCTGAGCTCTTTGCTGGGCACAACAACAAGCGTCCTCTTTGCCCGCGCCAGATACGGAAGCGCGGTTGCTATTGCGGTCTTTCCCGACCCAGTCGGGATCGAGACCAGCAATCGCTCTTCCGGTTCAAGAGTCCACTGACTGGAGATCGCCGATAGCGCACCAACCTGCGGGCGCCGCCAGCTAGGATCTCCCGGCCTTCGTAACAATGAGAAATCGACGTAGTCACTCTCGTAATGCGAGACCCGAAGCATGGGCACACCCTAGCGAGGGTGCCCACAAGGCGAGCGTCGGCGCACGCGAATGCCTCAAGTCTTGAGGGGTGCACCGCGATTCGAGAAGCCCCAATTCAACCCCTCCGCGATGACTTCGCGAACGGCCGGTTGAACTATGTGCCGCTTTCCACAAGGGCGCGTCGCATCCCTGGAATCCATCCATGCCACTCGTCACCACACGATGCATGACATCGCGGGTGCCTTCCGGGACGCGGCAGACGCCGCCGTGACAAGGGCGTGCTGCTGCACGGCGCCGCGACGGCGCGGGGCGCGATCACTGCAGGCTTGCTCGATCAGATCGAGATCCACCTCGTTCCCGTGCTTATCGGGGGCCGGGCGTCGATTGTACGAGAGCTCCCTTCCTCGCCGGAGCTCCAGTTGGGCTGACCCCGTTTCGTAGGTCCAGTCGTTATGAGAGTCGTCCTGTTGTCCGCGGTC